>NZ_JASBOD010000004.1:0-241804 GCF_047459735.1 Corynebacterium sp. c25Ua_89 | reverse complement strand
AGGAGGTCTGGTTTTCCAGGCCTGGGTATTTGCCCAAAGGGCTAAGTAGCAAAAAGTGTGTCTGATTCCAAGCATTGGTGCTGGCCAGAATATATAAATGCTTGGTTTGTTTCATCGAATACGAAATAAGCCAGGTTAGATAGCGAAATACCGCTTTCGATGTGAGTCTGTGGTAGTCCACAGCATCCGACTCTTAGAAGCCGTGAATACAACTTCATTGTCGCGGGGGTTCATCAGAGCGGAATGCAACGGTTTAGATTAGCTACCTGCAGCGCATTGCAGGTAGAACGCTTAAAGGCTTCATACCGGCCCTCTACGACGCCTCAAACGAGGCGCACACAAACTGGTATGTGCGATGTCCGAGGCGCACACCTTGTGCTCACAATGATGGAAGCCACGTAGCCCCTAGGAGGCTTTATACCTGGAGATACGTACCCACGACACGCCGTAGCGGACACACATTTTGCTACTTAGCCCTGCCCAAAAGCTAAAACCAGGCCGAGTAAAACAGCAAAAAGGCGCCGCACAACGCGACGCCTTCCAATTTACGTGTTACTTCGCAGCGCGACGCTGCCGAGCAAACTCCGAAAGCACTGCACCCGCAGCAACGGATGCGTTTAAGGACTCAACCCAGGCGGTCATCGGGATGGACATGATGACATCGCAGTTCTCGCGGACCAAGCGGGAGATGCCCTTTCCTTCAGAGCCGATGACGATGACCACGGGATCCTTGCCACCCGTGTAGGTGTCGAGCGTGTGCTCGCCGCCGGCGTCTAGGCCAACGACCTGGTAGCCGGCTTTCTGGAATTCCTGCACGGTGCGGGTCACGTTGGTCACGCGCGCGACGGGCAAGCGTGCTGCGGTACCCGCGGAAGTACGCCACGCCACTGCAGTCACCGACGCGGAGCGACGCTCCGGAATGATGACGCCGTGGCCGCCGAACGCCGCAACGGAGCGGATAACCGCGCCCAAGTTACGCGGGTCGGTGATGTTATCCAGAATGACAAACATGCCCGGCTCGCCAGCGTCCTTCGCGCGGTCCATCAGGTCATGGAAGTCCGCGTACTTATAAGGCGGAATCTGCAGGCCAATGCCCTGGTGCAAACCGTTGCCGGTCATGCGATCCATCTCGTGACGCTGAATCTCAAGGATAGGAATGTTGCGGGAATTCGCAATGGCCACGGCCTCCGACAGGCGCGCATCGTTGCGGGTGCCCTGCACGATGTACAGCGAGGTAGCAGGCACCTTCGCGTGCAGACACTCGACAACCGGGTTACGGCCGACGACCATCTCCGCCGTCTCCTTCTGGTGGCGGCCCGAGTTGCGGCGCTCGCGCTCCAGCTTGGCCTTGTGCTTCGCGTGGTAGACGCGATCCTCTGCCTTAGGCGTTGGACCCTTGCCCTCAAGGCCCTTCTTTACCTGGCCACCACTGCCCTTAGTGGCGCCCTTCTTGTTTGTCTTGCGGATGCCCGCGCCGCCGCGGCCGTGCGTACGTGCCATGAATTCTCCTTAGGCCAGCGACCAGGTGGGGCCGTCGGCAGTGTCAGTGATGGTGATGCCAGCTGCGGCGAGGCGGTCGCGGACGGCGTCCGCAGTGGCCCAGTCCTTCTCCGCGCGGGCTTGAGTGCGGCGCTCCAGTTCTGCTTGGACGAGTGCGTCCAGCGCTGTATCCGCAGTGCTTGTCGACGCCCCATCTTTCCACTGTTCAGCCAAAGGATCAAAGCCCAGCACTGCGGCCATAGCACGAACCGATTCGGCAATTTGCCGTGCCTGAGCCTCATCGCCAGCGCCCAGGGCCTTGTTGCCTGCGCGCACGTTGGTGTGAATCTCAGCCAGTGCCTTCGGAACGGCGATATCGTCGTTCATGGCGTCCTCGAAGGCCGGGGTCCAGTCTCCTACAACGAGGTCGTCGAACTTGTTCACGAAGTCCTCGATGCGGCGGTAGCCGGCAGCGGCCTCGGTGAGAGCCGCCTCAGAGTATTCCAGCACGGAGCGGTAGTGCGCGGAGCCCAGGTAGTAGCGCAGCTCGACCGGGCGGACGAGCTCCAGCATGTTGGGAACCGACAAGACATTGCCCAAGGACTTGGACATCTTCTCGCCGGCCATGGTCACCCAGTGGTTGTGCATCCAGTAATTGGCAAACTTATCGCCGGCGGCATGGGACTGCGCGACCTCGTTCTCGTGGTGCGGGAACTGCAGGTCGAGGCCACCGCAGTGAATGTCGAACTCGCCGCCCAAGTAGTAGGTGGACATAGCCGAGCACTCCAAATGCCAGCCGGGGCGTCCACGGCCCCACGGGGTAGGCCAAGAAGGCTCGCCGGGTTTGGCGGCCTTCCACAGCGCGAAGTCCTGCGGCCCGCGCTTTCCGCGCTTGAGAGCCTCTGGGTCTTCGCCCTGCTCCATCTCCTCGACCCGGTTGCCGGACAGGGAGCCGTAGTCAGATCCCTCGGCCGCGACCCAGGCTTGGACGTCGAAGTAGACGGAACCTGCTCCGTCTGCCCCCGCGGTATCGTCAGATACCGCGTAGGCAAAGCCGGCGTCGATAAGCCGCTGCATGTAGTCCACCATCTGGGTAACGAATCCCGTGGCGCGTGGCTCTACCGATGGCGGCAGGACGCCCAGGGTGTTGTAGGCCTTGGTGAACTCGCGCTCGTAGGTGGAAACCCACTCCCACCAGGGACGGCCATTATCGGCGGCCTTGGTGAGAATCTTGTCATCGATGTCGGTGACGTTGCGCACGAAGGCGACGTCCAGGCCCTGCGCCATGAGCCAGCGGCGCAGAATGTCAAAAGCTACGCCGGAGCGCAGGTGGCCGATGTGCGGCTGTGCCTGCGGGGTGGCACCACACAAGTAAATCGAGGCGTGGCCCTCTTTAACGGGCACGAAATCGCGTTGGCTACGGGTGGCGGTGTCATAAATGCGTAGGTTACTCACCCTGACCATTCTAGGCTATGGGCGCTTGGCTGTTTGCGGTTGCTTTAAGTCACAGCGATGCGCCTTCCACGCGCGCCTTTCCCGGCAGTTCCCCAGCCCTAGAAACCAAGACCTCCTGTTCGCTTTCGCTCACGCTTTCCGACGCCGCACTTTTCACCAGGAAGCTGCATTTCCAGGGCTGGGTATTTGCCAAAGGGAGAGACTGCGGCGCGGGAGCACGCTGGGGCGACCCGGGAATTACTGTTTCCAGACCACCGCCGTCGCCACCGCGGCGCGGCCTTCGGAGCGGCCGGTGAAGCCCAGGTGGTCGGTGGTGGTAGCGGAGACGGAAACGGGAGCGCCTAAAATTTCACTGAGCACGCGCTCGGCCTCTTCACGGCGCGGGCCCATCTTCGGGGTTTGTCCCACCAGCTGAGCTGCGGCGTTACCAATCACGAAGCCATTTTCTTCAAGCAGTTCACGGCACTCGCGCAGCAGGCGCTCGCCCGAAACGTTGTCGTATTCTTTGCGCCCCACACCCACGAACGAGCCCAAGTCACCGAGGTTGGAGGCGGACAAGAGGGCATCGACAAGCGCGTGGCTGACCACGTCGCCGTCGGAGTGGCCCTCGCAGCCATCGGCGTCGTCGAAAAGCAGCCCAGCAATCCAGCAGGGCTTGCCTTCCTCAATCTGGTGGGCGTCGGTGGCAATGCCTACGCGCGGGATGATGGGCTGGGTCATGAGAGCTCCTTGTTTAAAATCGCCGTGGCCAGCGTGAGATCGATGGGCGTGGTGATTTTGAAAGCTAGTGGGTCGCCCTCGACGGTCGTGACGGGGACGCCAAACCATTCCATGAGGCTGGCATCGTCAGTGGCCACGAATTCTTGCTGGCCTGAGAAGTAGGCTTCGTTCGCTTCGCGCAGCTTAGCCACGCGGAAGCCCTGCGGGGTTTGGACCGCGCGCAGCTTTGAACGGTCCGGGGTGGATACGACGCGGTGCTCGTCGACGACCTTGATGGTGTCCGCGACCGGCAACACCGGGATAACCGCGGGGGCGCTGCGCACGGCGTCGGCAACGCGTGCGATCATCTCGGGCGGGGTCAGCGCGCGGGCGGCGTCGTGAATGAGGACGATGGCATCGTCGGGGATGTGCTGGAGGCCAGCCCATACGGAGTCAGCGCGCTCGCCGCCGCCGTGGACCAAGTGAGCGCCGGGCAGCAGGGCGCGTGCGTGCTCTTCCATCTCGGGGCTGACGGTGACGACCAATTCGTCACAGACCTCCCCCATTGCCGCCGCAGAACACTCCAGCAAAGTGCGGCCTTCCAGCTCAACATAAGCCTTCGGCAATTCGGCGCCCAAGCGGGTGCCCATGCCTGCGGCCGCGATGAGGCCGTAGACCTTAGTCTTCGTCGTCGAAGGAGAGGTCATCGAGATCGATGTCGTTGTCGATATCGGTGGTGATGGACTTGTCCTCCACGATGCCGGCAGCGCGGTGGCGCTCGATGGTGGCATCGATTTCTTCCATCATGGTGTCGGCCTTCTTTTCATCGACCGGGGAAGCCAGCGCGAGCTCGCCCACGAGAATCTGGCGAGCCTTGGTAAGCATGCGCTTCTCACCAGCAGACAGGCCGCGATCCTGGTCACGGCGCCACAGGTCACGAACCACCTCCGCGACCTTGTTGATGTCACCAGAGGCTAGGCGCTCCTGGTTTGCCTTGTAACGGCGGGACCAGTTGCCGGCCTCTTCCACGTCGAGCTCACGCAAAACGGAGAAGACGCGCTCGAGGCCTTCCTTGCCCACGACGTCACGCACACCGACGGCCTCGGCGTTCTTCGAAGGCACTCGAACCACAAGGTCAGACTGGTTGATCTGGAGGACGAGGAACTCCAGGGTCTCGCCGCCCATCTCACGCTGCTCAATGTCAGTAATCCTGGCAGCACCGTGGTGCGGGTAGACGACGACCTCTCCGACCTTAAATTCCATTCCCACTCCTTGTTTAATGTTCGTGCCTCGCGCGGCACGCATACAGGGCAACTAGTTTAGCACGTAGAGCTTTTGCGCTTGTCGACGCCCATGGTCTACCCCCGTATTACCCCGCCACCTACCCAACGGGTTTAGAGGAAACTGTGTACTTGGGGCGGAAAGGTACTAGGCTAAAGCGTTGATAAGCTTTGTGATCGCAATCTATGGAGGACCCTCAAAGTGCAGCCCTTGAAGACCGCCGCTCGTCGCGGTGCCATCATTTCCGTAACCGCCCTGTCTGCGCTGGCTCTGGCTTCCTGCTCGGCAGGCCACATCACTCAAACTTCCCAGAAGGTTGCGGCTGTCGATGGTTCCTCCGCTGCTACCGAGGACGGCGCTGTCGCAGTCCGCGACGTCACAATCCAGGTTGAGCCGGATTCCGGTGAGACTTCCCTGAAGTTCGTTGCCGTCAACCAGGGCTACGACGTTTCTGACGTCACCCTGGAGTCCGTTTCCGTCGATGGCCAGGACGTAGAGTTGGGCTCCACGAAGCCGATGGCCCGTGACCAGTCCATCATCGCTGATTCCGCCAAGAACCTGGAAGAGCTGAAGAAGGACAAGAAGAACAAGAACGTTCAGTACGTCGAGACCTCCCTCGAGAATGAGGACTTTGGCTACGCCGGCTCCCGCCCGGTTACCTTCACCTTCAACAACGGCACCATCGAGGTGGACGCAGCTGTTGCCGCTTCCCCGCTGAAGTCCGGTGAGTACAACCGCGACGTTGAGTCCACCGAGGGCTTTACCACCGAGTCCCCTGAGGCATCTCACCACTAAGCCTCCGGGTGAAATAAGCCCTTTAATTAACCCTTCGACCCCGCACTTCTAAGTGCGGGGTTTCTCGTTGGCGCTCGTGTCCGGCGGGTGTTTTAGAGTTACTGGCATGGCTAAGAAATCGCGTCCAATCCACACCTGTTCCGAGTGTGGCTACGTCTCTCCGAAGTGGCTAGGCCGCTGCCCAGATTGCGGCTCGTGGGGAACACTGCAGGAATCCGCCCCGGCTGCTTCTGAGGGCACGGCTGCCTCGGCTGCGGTGACCGGGCAGATGGTCAAGGGTCTAACGCCTTCCAGCCCGGCGCAACCCATCACCAAGATTGGGGCGAGTGCTACTAAAACCATCAACACGGGTATCGGCGAGTTAGACCGTGTTTTGGGCAAAGGCATCGTTCCAGGCTCGGTTGTACTCATGGCCGGCGAGCCCGGCGTTGGTAAGTCAACGTTGCTGCTGGAGGTGGCTTCAAGGTGGGCGCAGCTCGAACGCACGGCGCTATATGTCACCGCAGAGGAGTCAGCGGGCCAGGTAAGGGCGCGTGCCGAGCGTACTGACGCGCTCCACGAGACCCTCTACCTAGCCGCCGAGTCTAACTTGGACGTAGTCTTCGGCCACGTTGAACAACTCAAGCCCAGCCTTATCATCGTGGACTCTGTACAGACCATGCACGCGGCAGGCGTCGAGGGCGTAGCGGGCGGCGTGGCCCAGTCACGCGCGGTCACTGCGGCGCTAACCACCCTGGCAAAGTCCACCGGCATTCCGGTGCTGCTTGTGGGTCACGTGACCAAGGACGGCAACGTTGCAGGTCCCCGCGTACTCGAGCACTTGGTTGACGTGGTGTTGAACTTCGAGGGTGACAGGCAGTCCAGCCTACGCATGCTGCGCGGCATCAAGAACCGCTTCGGCGCCACCGATGAAGTGGGATGTTTCGAGCAGACTTCCGGCGGCATTCGCGAGGTAGCAGATCCTTCTGGGCTCTTCCTCTCCCACCGCGGGAGCACGCCGGATGGCTCCGCGGTCACCGTTGCCATGGACGGTGTACGCCCCATGCTCGCGGAGGTTCAGGCGCTCACCGTGGATCCAGTGGCAAAGAACCCGCGCCGCGTGGTCACGGGATTGGACTCCAACCGCGTGCCCATGGTGCTGGCGGTTCTGCAGGCACGCGCAGGAGAGCGCACTAATGACAAAGACGCCTACGTCGCCACCGTGGGCGGCGTGCGCATCCAGGAGACCGCCACGGATCTTGCCGTAGCGCTTGCCACCTGGTCCTCCTTGCATGAAAAGCCGCTACCGCCCAAGACGGTGGTCATCGGTGAGGTGGGCCTGGCTGGCGAGCTGCGCCGCGTGCCCAACCTGGATCGCCGCTTGAGCGAGGCCGCGCGCTTGGGCTATGAAAACGCAATCGTCCCGGCGGGCAAGGTGGATGCCGCCGGGATACGGGTGCTGCAAGCTGGAACTTTGGGCGAGGCCATCGCCCTTTTGCGCTAGCTATCGAGGTTGAAGGTCTCTGCCTTCGAGGCGTGGTTACCAATAACTGCGTGCATGAAGTAGCCACCCACCGGGGCCGGTGCACGGTCATTGCACTGGTTTGGCTGGGACATTTTACGGGACCAATCAGCCTGGAAGGTGCGCTGCTTGCCTGGCTCGAAGGTGACCTCACCAGTATCCACCGGCGGGAAGCAGTCAGTATCAGCCCACTTCTTCTCATTGGTGGAAAGGTCATAGACCTCAAAGCGCAGGATGTCCTTATCTAGGTCAATCACGCAATCAGCGGCGGTAGGATTCTTGACTTCCATGAAGAAGGTTGGGTACTCGCCCTCACTGTAGCTAGGTTGGCTGACAGTACCTACGATCTCCAAGTCCTCCAAGGCGCAGGTATTCTTAGCCGGCTCCGCACCCGCGCTAGGCGCCGGATAGGGCGAGGACTCGCTTGGGTTTGCAGCGCTGCTGTCGGCGCTGCTTTCCGCACCGCTCGGCGCGGCGCTTGCGCTGCTCGATGCCGCGTCACTAGTTGGAGCAGCGCTCGTCTTGCTGGTCTCCGGCGCAGCCTCCGAGCCGCGGGCGCTGGTAGCAGCGGTAGGCACCGACTCATCGGAGCCGCCGAACATGCTGGTCGCTGCCCAGATGAGCAGCCCGACGAGCACCAAAAGTCCAATCAGCGCAGCAACGCGGCGGCGCATGTAGATCTCTTGGGGCAGGGGTTTGCGTCGGTTATCAGTCACGCTTCCGATTTTAAGGGGTGACACAGACAAACTTGCACCAGCCCTCGCCGCGTGTCTAGGCCTAAATGGCCCTAGTCCACGCCGTGGCGCACCACCGTTTCCACGCTGGAATCTTCCAGCAGGTAGCGCAGGCCGACAACGCCGAGCGTGCCGGCGTCGAGAAGCCGCCGCGCCGCCGGCACATCAGCGATGATCTGAGAGACCGTTTGGGCCGTGTTCTCGCGCTCGAAATCGGGCCTAGTCTCACGGCCCTGTCGCTTGGCCTGCAGCGCCGAAGCCGCGACCTTCTCAATGATGGGTCGCTGCAGCCCGGTCGGCAGGTTGATCTCGCCGTTCAGGAACGCCGAGGCCGCGCTCACCGCACCGCAGGACTGGTGGCCCATCACCACGAGAAGGTTGGCGTTTAGATTCTCCAAGGCATAGTCCAGCGAGGCGAGCACCGCGTTGTCCAGGATATGCCCGGCGGTACGAATGACGAAGGCATCGCCGAAACCGATGTTAAATACGTGCTCAATCGGGGCGCGCGAATCGGAGCATGCCAGCACGATGACGCGCGGGTCTTGGCCCCGGGTTAGCCGGGCGCGGAGGCGCGACTCAGTGTTGACGGAGATAGCGTTTCCACTGACCAGGCGCTCGTTTCCAGCTTGTAGGGCTTCCCAAACTTTTTGGGGATCTTTCGGGACTTTTGAAAGTGGCATGGATTCAACTGTAGTCCTGAACGCAGGCTGGCTTACACTGTTTCCCGATGATTAACACCGCTGCTCTTTTGGACTGGTTTGATTCAGCCGAGCGTCCCCTCCCCTGGCGCCGCCCCGGCACCTCCGCGTGGGGCGTCCTGCTCAGTGAGGTCATGAGCCAACAGACTCCAGTCGCACGTGTGGCTCCGGTGTGGGAGGAATGGATGCAGCGGTGGCCTACCCCGGCCGACTTCGCGGCGGCCTCCCGCGCGGAGGTGCTGCGCGCGTGGGGCAAGCTGGGTTATCCCCGGCGCGCGTTGCGCTTGTGGGAGTGTGCGCAGGCCATAGGTGAAAAGCCGGTGCCAAGCGACGTCGAGAAGCTGCTGAAGCTGCCCGGCATCGGCGATTACACGGCGCGGGCGGTGGCTTGTTTCCACTACAAGCGCAACGTGCCGGTCGTTGATACCAATGTGCGCCGAGTTTACGCGCGCGCCGTGGACGGCCGCTTCCTGCAGCCGCAGCCTTCGAAGAAGGAACTTTCCGCCGTGGAAAAACTCCTCCCGCCAGAAAATGGTCCACGCTTTTCAGCCGCGCTCATGGAACTCGGTGCTTTGGTCTGCACGGCAAAGGCCCCCAATTGTGAAGGGTGCCCGCTACGCGAAGGTTGTGCCTGGCAGCTAGCGGGCTGCCCGCAGCCTAGTGAGGCCGAGCTTTCTAGGGCCAAAAAACGCGTGCAGAAGTTCCAAGGCACCGACCGCCAGGTGCGTGGGCTGATTCTGGATGTCCTGCGCGGCGCCGATGCCCCAGTGCCGAAGAGCAAAATCGATGTGGTGTGGCCCGATGCGGCGCAACGCTCGCGGGCGTTGGCTTCGCTGCTTGACGACGGCCTCGCGGAGCAAGATTCCCAGGGCCTTTTCCACCTGCCCCATTAAGGCGGCGTTTTAGTAGCGCGAATCGTGTGGTTGGCGCGAGAAATCGATAAGCCGGCCCAGCGACCAGTCTTTATCAGTAAGCAGGCGCGCGAAGATGAGGCCGCAGCCGATGGAGAGCACAACCATCGAGGCTGTGGCGAGATTGGACAACGCTTGATCCATGTTGCCGGCATTCAAGTGATAGACAGAGCGGAACATCGCTGCGCCGGGAATCATGATGACTGCGGCGGGAACCGTGGTGGTGATACGTGGCAGGTGCATGGTGCGCGCCACGCGCCCGCCCAGCAGACCGATGATCGTGCCGCCCACGAAAGCTGCGAAGTAGCTGGTCACTCCCAGCTCTAGGATGCCCAAGCGCACCATGTTGGCTACGGTGCCGACTATTGCGGCGGCAATCACCATGCGCCGCGAGGAATTAAACAGGAAGGCAAAGCCGGCGATGCCTAAGAAGCTAGCTAGGATGGCGGCTGCGTACCAGCTGGCATCGGGCACAGGTGGCGGCGCAATTGGGGTAAGTTCCGTGAACCAGCTGACCATGGCCACCGTGAAGGTAGCCGCGATGATGACGGTCAGTGCGTAGCTAAGCCGCGCCATGCCGGCGTCAAAGTCAAAGCGCGCCAAATCAATCAGCGCGGAAAACAGCGGGAAGCCGGGAATCAGGAAAAGTACTGCGGCTACATAGCCCGAGGAGAAGTCTGTGGGATTGGCTAAGCCAGCAATAGACAAAAGCTCGGTGCTCAGGAAGTAGACCAAGCTCGCCGTGGCGCCACCTGCCACAATGCAGCCAATCTGGTGCACGTGCTTATGATGCAGCGCCCACCTGACAAACTGCCCGCAAAAGGCAGCGAGCGCGACCAAGAAGACAACATAGGACTGGAAATAGTTAAGCACTGAGAAGGAAGCGCAGGCCACGCCCGCGGCAGTGGCCAAGGTAAAACCATTCCAGCGCTTGCGCACGTGGGACTCGATGTCATCGAGGAAAGCATCGAGTTCTTCCGCAGTAATGCCGGCGTAGAGGCGATTATGGGTGAGATCCTCAAGGGCCTCGATACGAGATGCGTCGACAGCTGGCGAATGCTGCTGCGCCACCACGGTGCGAAAAGCTCGGCCCTTATGGAAGGTGCACGTAATTTGGGTAACGCCTACGTTGGCGTCCAACCGGGAAAAACCTAGAGCGCGGGCCGCGCGCTTCATTCCGCGCAGCGCACGATAGCCCGACGTGCCGGCGCCCATAAGCAGCATGCCAAGGCGCAGCACGACGTCGGCTTCAATGCCCATGCGGACATAGTCACTCGTAGGTTCTTCCATGGTTGCGGCCTTGTAATTTAGCGCCAGCGTCCCCGGAAGTTCAGCCCGCCAGGCAGATTGATCCACATGCCGCCGCGGGAGTTGAAGGTCACCGGCCCAACCTTGGTGGACATGGATGCCCCAGAGCCGGAGATGTTGATCCAGCTATTCTTGCCGGTTTTCTTACGAGATCGGTATTGAATGCCCATGGCTATACAGTTTAGCGCGGCGGTCTCAGCGCGCTATCGCATTGCGGCGCCTTAGCGCCCTACTCAATGTGCCTACATGCCAAATCGACAGGCCAACGCCCGCAGATTCGGCCACGATTTGGCATCTAGGGCGGCAAAGCCGCAACCGCACGCCTCAGCCCGGAGAAAATCCCCCATGCCAGTAGACTGGAATCCGTGAATTTCCTGCGCCTTCTTACCCCTACTGTCACCAGCTTGCTCCTCTTTGCACCGAGCATGCCGGCTCAGGCTGCGCTGAGTTCTGGCTCCTCTATGGCGGGTTCCTCGCTCAGCAGCGCCCTCGTGGCGGATTTCTACGAAGACGAACCCGAGGGCGTCGCCAATGCTGAGCCCGGCACCGTGCTGCGCCGCGAGAACATAGCGCACGGGGTCGAACGCATTCTTTATTCCTCCCGGCTTGAAGATGGCACTCCCACTTATGTTTCGGGCACCGTCATGGAGCCGACTGAGCAGTGGGAAGGCCCGGGTGAGGCTCCCACGGTGGTGATGGCTCCGGGCACCCGGGGAATGGCGGATAGTTGTGCGCCTTCGCGAAGCAAAGGCTTTTTAGGCCCGGTCTCGTTGTTGGGTTCTTCCATCAACGTCAACTATGAATCCCCGTTGTATTCCAAGTTCCTGGACCGCGGAATGCGCCTGGTCATCACGGATTACATTGGTTTGGGTACCCCAGGTGTGCACACCTATGCCAACCGCCTTGAGCAAGGGCACGCGCTTATCGACGCCGCACGGGCCGCCGCATCTGGGCCCGTCGCGTTCTTTGGCTATTCCCAGGGCGGCGGTGCCGCAGCCGCCGCGGCTGAGCTCGTTCCGGAATATGCGCCGGAGCTAGACCTGCGTGCGACCTTTGCGGGCGCTCCTCCGGCAGACCTAGTGAAGGTGCTCGCCGGTTCCCCACGGCTTGGGCCGAACTTGGCCTATGCCATTGAAGGATTTAGCGCCCGTTCGCAGGATTTTTCCGCCGCGGTCGATGAGTACTTCAATGCCAAGGGCAAGCACTGGTTGGAAGAAAACTCCCGCTCCTGCATCGTGGATTCCTCGATGCGCTGGTCCATGACGGATCTGTCCGAGCTCACCGACACTGGAGTTTCGATGAGTGAGTTCATCACCTCGGATGAGCGGGTGCGCTCCGTGCTGGAAGCACAACGCATCGGCAACCTGCGCCCGGCCGGCAAGGTTTTGGTGGGCAGCGCACCCAACGACGACATCGTGGACCACGCCCAAGCAATGCAGCTAGCCACCGACTGGCAAGAGCTCGGCGGTGAAGTAGAAACCCTCGAAGACCGCGGCGGTGCACTCTCCTCCCGCGTTGCCGGCGGCCACATCGCAGGTTTTATCGGACAATATGAACCAGCAATCGATTGGCTCGAAGAGACCCTAAGCACCGAAGCAGAATCTGCAGAGTAGAGCAGAGAGCAGAAACTAAGCGAATCTAGAAGAAGGCAAACGAAAGGAGCGCCTGCGTACTCATGTTGTACGCAGGCGCCCCTTTGCTTTTCAGTTAGCGGCGAGCCTTAGAGCGGCTGGCCAGCACCAGCTGCTGGTGGGTTGCCCTCGCCGTCGTCATCATTGGACTCTGGCAAGACGTCGCTGGAGAGGATATCCGGGGCGTCGGTGGAATCTACAGCGGTAGTCTCTTCCTCGTTCTCGCGCACCTCAGCGTCAGCGAGGTCATCCTCAAAGGTGCCCTCCGGCAACGGGCGCGGACGCGGCGTGAAGGTGAAGGTGGCCTTGGAGTTGTCCTTGGACTCACCATCCCAGTTCTCCACGTCAACGGTGATGATTTCACCGGCGCCGATTTCGCCGAAGAGAATCTTCTCAGAGAGCTGATCCTCAATCTCGCGCTGGATGGTGCGACGCAGCGGGCGCGCACCGAGGACTGGGTCGAAGCCGCGCTTTGCCAGCAGGTCCTTTGCCTTCTGGGTCAGCTCGATGCCCATGTCGCGCTCAGCCAGCTGCTTCTCCACGCGGCCGATGAGAAGCTCAACCATCTCGACGATCTGCTCCTGAGTGAGCTGGTGGAAGACCACGATCTCGTCGATGCGGTTCAGGAACTCTGGGCGGAAGTGCTTCTTCAGCTCATCGTTGACCTTGTTCTTCATGCGCTCGTACTGCGCATCAGAGTCGTTCTCAGAGGAGCCGGTGAAGCCCAAGCCCACGGCCTTGGAAATGTCCTGGGTGCCCAGGTTCGAGGTGAAGATCAGAACGGTGTTCTTGAAGTCCACGATGCGACCCTGCCCGTCGGTCAGGCGGCCATCCTCGAGGACCTGCAGCAAGGTGTTGTAAATCTCCTTGTGGGCCTTCTCGATCTCATCGAAGAGAACCACGGAGAATGGCTTGCGGCGAACCTTCTCGGTGAGCTGGCCGCCCTCTTCGTAGCCGACGTATCCCGGAGGAGCACCGAAGAGTCGGGACGCGGTGAAGCGGTCGTGGAACTCGCCCATGTCGATCTGGATGAGGTCATCATCAGAGCCGAACAGGAAGTTAGCCAGGGACTTGGAAAGCTCCGTCTTACCAACGCCGGACGGGCCGGCGAAGATGAAGGAGCCGGAAGGACGGCGTGGGTCCTTGAGGCCTGCACGGGTACGGCGGATAGCACGGGAGACGGCCTTGACGGCATCGTCCTGGCCAATAATGCGCTTGTGCAGCTCCTCTTCCATGTGCAGCAGACGGGAGGATTCCTTCTCCGTCAGCTTGAGCACAGGGATGCCGGTCCAGTGCGCCAGAACCTCTGCGATTTGGTCCTCGCCTACCTCGGCGATCTCCTCAAGGTCGCCAGAGCGCCACTGCTTTTCCTTCTCCGCGCGCTCTTCACCGAGCTTGCGCTCTTGGTCACGCAGGCCAGCTGCCTTCTCGAAGTCTTGAGCATCGATGGCGGTTTCCTTTTCCTTGCGCACCTGGGCGATGCGCTCATCGACCTCACGCAGGCCTTCCGGCGCGGTCATGCGCTTGATGCGCATGCGGGCGCCGGCCTCGTCGAGGAGGTCGACTGCCTTGTCCGGCAGGAAGCGGTCATTGATGTAGCGGTCAGACAACGATGCCGCAGCCTTCAGTGCTTCATCAGTGTAGGAGACGCGGTGGTGTGCCTCGTATTTATCGCGCAGGCCCTTGAGAATCAGGATGGTGTCATCCAAGGATGGCTCGTCCACCTTGACCGGCTGGAAGCGACGCTCCAGTGCGGCATCCTTCTCGATGTGTTTGCGGTACTCATCGAGCGTGGTTGCACCGATGGTCTGCAGCTCGCCACGGGCCAGCTTTGGCTTTAGCAGCGAAGCAGCATCGATAGCACCCTCTGCGGCACCTGCACCAACGAGGGTGTGGATCTCATCGATGAACAGGATGATGTCACCGCGCTGGTTAATCTCCTTTAGGACCTTCTTCAGGCGTTCCTCAAAGTCACCGCGGTAACGGGAACCTGCAACGAGGGAACCCAAGTCCAGCGAGTAAAGCTGCTTATCCTTCAGGGTCTCTGGGACCTTGCCATTGACGATGTCGAGTGCCAGGCCCTCAACGACGGCGGTCTTACCAACGCCCGGCTCACCGATGAGGACCGGGTTGTTCTTGGTACGGCGGGAAAGCACCTGCATGATGCGCTCAACCTCGGACTCGCGGCCGACAACTGGGTCAAGCTTGCCGTCCTTGGCTGCCTGGGTGAGGTTACGGCCGAACTGGTCCAGCACCAGGGAGTTGGAACGCTCACCGGAACCCGACGGCGCGGTGCGGCCGCCAGAACCAACGCCGGCGCCAGCGCCGACGGGACCGCCCTGGGACTGGCCGTCATTTTCACCATTGCCACCCTCGTAACCAGAAAGCAGCTGGATAACCTGCTGACGCACGCGTGGCAGGTCAGCGCCGAGCTTGATCAGCACCTGCGCAGCAACGCCTTCACCCTCACGGATGAGGCCGAGCAGGAGGAACTCGGTGCCGATGTACTTGTGGCCCATCTGCAGGCCCTCGCGCAGGGAAAGCTCCAAGACCTTCTTAGCGCGTGGGGTAAACGGAATGTGGCCGGTGTGCGGCTGGGAGCCGTGGCCAATGATTTCCTCAACCTCGCGGCGCACGTCCTCGAGCGAGATGCCCATGGACTCGAGGGCCTTTGCGGCAACGCCTTCACCCTCATGGATGAGGCCGAGCAGGATGTGCTCGGTGCCGATGTAGTTGTGGTTGAGCATGCGTGCTTCCTCCTGCGCCAAAACGATGACGCGGCGGGCACGGTCAGTAAACCTCTCGAACATTGCCTTATACCTCTATGCTTTCGCTAATAATGTGTCATCCACTCTAACGCGCTGACTGGACATGCAATTCGCCGTTTTTTAAACCCACCCATCTATATCCCCATTTTCCCAGCTCACACCACTGTACGCCGGTAGCGAACAGGAACTTTATGCCACTTGTACGCCCCTTTTCGCTTAACGATGTCCGTTTGGCCGTTACTCTTAATGAAGAAACGTCCCCCTATACCGCTTGCCTTTAAAGGATGAATCCCTGTGAAAAAGCTCCCTGAGTTCTTCTCTACTCAGCATCAACTTCGTCAGCTTTCCGTAATGGACGAATCCCCGGTCTCCACGCTTTTCGGTGTCGTGGACTCCTCTAATAAGCCAATGACGGTCGAGCTTTTTGAGTCCAACCACCGCGGTGCGGTTAAGCAGGCCGCCGCGCTTTCCGACGTCCGTCATCGCTCCATCGCCCCGCTCGTCGGCACCGGAACCACAGAAAAGGGCCAGGACTTTCTGGTGCGCGCCGCACTTTCCGGCGAGCCGCTTTCTACCTTCACCGGTTCTGGCCTAGGCGCGCAGCATCTCACCAAGACCGAGGCGCTTTCAGTTTTTACTCCTTTGGCCGAGGCAGTGGATTACCTGTTGCAGAACAACCAGGCGGGCTTTGCCATGCATGCGCTGCATCCGCGCCGCATCATGGTTACGGGTTCGCGCAGCAATGCGGTGCTGTGTGCGGCAGGCCCGGGCGTGGGCAACGTTACCGCTGAGCAGGTCACGCAGCGCTTTGCGGAGCTCATTAAATCTGCGCATCCGGAGTTCAAGCCAGATTCCCAGTTCCACACGGCTGGCTCGGTTATCGACGTCCTGCGTAACGCCTCTACTTCCACAGGTACCGCTGCAGCGGGCGTCGCTGCAGCGGGAGCAGCTGGTGCCGCAGGTACAGGTTTTGCTTCCCAGTTCGCCAGCCCGCGAGCTGCGGCAACCCGCGAGCAAACCCACCCGCAGACGCAGCCTCAGCCAGCGCAGCAGGCCCCGCAGCAGCAGATGCCACCGCAGTACATGCCGCAACAGCAGCCGATGATGCAGCAAGGCCAGTACCAGCAGGGGTTCCAGCAAGGCTACCCACAAGGCCAACCGCAGGGGCAGATGCAGGGTCAACCACACGGCGCGGAATTTGCTACACCGGTCGCAGAAAAGAAGTCCGGCTCTGGCAAGAAGACCGGCCTCATCGCGCTGTGCACCGCACTGGCAGTGGTCGTTCTCGCCGCCGCCGGCATCTTCTTCTTCAAGCAGTACCCGGGCTGGAACGATGATGAAAGCAACCTCGCAGAGGCCTACCCTGGCCTGCTGGGCTCGCGCAGCGGCACCTCCGGCTATGGCGATACCAAGTGCCACCACCGCGAGCCGGAGGAAGGCCAGCTGGCGAAGATCACCTGTGAGGGCGAGGACCTAAGCTATTCTGTCGCCTCCTACGAATCCGTGGAAGCCCGCGACGCCATCCTGCCTTCTGATCCCACCGAGCTTTCCAATGGTCAGTGCACCGTCCAGAGCTTCGAAGCCCCGAACGCCGAGGAGCCGACCTATTACATGGCAGTGCCTGGCACCCAGTCCGCCTTCATTATCTGGGGTGCAGACGCGGAGAACGCGCGCCTAAAAATGCAATTGTGCGCCTAAAGGAGCAGCGACCATGGATAATTCGCAGGAAAACAAGACCATCTACATCGCGATTGCCGTCGCAGTCCTAGCACTTATTGCACTGGTAGGCGGCAGTGTTCTGGCCATGCGAATGCTGGGCGGTGCCAAAGAAAATGCGCAGTCCCAGCTAGCCCCACTTGCCGAAGCCCCTGCAACTGAGAGCACCGCGCAAGAAAGCGCTGAGCCGAAAAGCAGCGACAACAGCAAGAGCAAAGTAACAGAAGCTGCAACCCTGACCAAGACCGTCGAACAGACGGTCACGCAGCAATACACCGCTCCTGCCCCGACTAAGTCCAACCCGGGCCTGCCCGCTGGATTTAATCCCGCCACCGTGGCTTGCGACGGCCACGGCGTGCTCATCGTCGATTCCGTCGTGGCCGGCAGCCCGGAAGAGGCCCTTCCACAGCTTGAGCGCTCAGTCGCTGCCTACCCCGGCGCGGAATACTACAACCCAGGTATCTGCCCATCTGTGCGCGGCGAGGTAGCAGAGGGCAAGGTCTACCCGGTGGCCATCGATTATGGCTTCGATACCGATGCTCTGTGTTCCGCAGCTTCCCGCCTGGGCGGCAACCCACGCATCATGTCCAACCGCGCAGAGTTCCTCTCCCCCTGCTAGCTAAAGGCTAATCCTGCGGAACCGGACGCAGCATCGGCGCGAGCACGAGTGCCACAAGCGATGCGACGGCCGCGAACAAGAATGCCCAATGCGTGCCCTGTGCGGTGGCGGCGGATTCGTCCATGCCCGCCTCCATGCCAGCAACAGTGCCGCGGGTCAAGAAGACCACTAGGAAGGCCGTGCCCATCGCACCGGCGAGCTGCTGCAGAGTGTTCATGATTGCCGAGCCATGCGAGTAGAGCTCATTCGGCAGCGAGGACAAAGCCGTAGTCATAAGCGGAGTCATCATAAGGCCAATACCCACCGCAAAGGTCACGTGCATGACCACCACGAGCCACACCGGAGAGCCCTCCCCCAGCGTTGCCATCGCGCCAAGCCCCAACACCAGCAGGATGGCGCCGGGAATCATCAACGGGCGCGGGCCATGAGAGTCATAGATGCGCCCCACAAACGGCGAGACAAGGCCCTGCAGCAGGCCGCCCGGCATCACCACCAGGCCAGTAACCAAGGCGGAAACGCCCAGGGAGGTTTGCAGGTAAATCGGCAAAACCGTCACCGAGCCCAGCATCAGCCCGAAGGAAACCAGCATGATGACCACGGCAATCGTGTAATTGCGCACGCGGAAGGGGCGCAAGTCCATCAGCGCGCGGTTTTCCTTGCCCAACGCTAGCTGTCGCTTAGCAAATACAACCAAAGCCACCGCGCCCACCACGGTGGCGACAATTTCCACCAGGCCGTCGCCTTCCAGCATTTTCTCGATGGAAGAAAGCCCGTAGACCAGCCCGCCGAAGGCGAATACCGAAAGCACCACCGACAATGGGTCCAGCGGGGTATCACGGCTTTCCCCGACGTCGACAAGCTTGGCGATGCCCGCTACCACCAGCAACGCCATCAGCGGAGCCATCGCCCAGAAGATGAAGTGCCAGCTCAAAGCATTAACAATCGCGCCGCCCACCGTGGGGCCCAGGGCGGGAGCCACCGAAATGACAATCGAAATGATGCCCATCACCGATCCACGGCGCTGCGGCGGGACCAGGGTCATCGCCACCGTCATCAACGTCGGAATCATTAGCGCCGTGCCCGCCGCCTGCACCACGCGCCCAGCAAGCAAGAGCAAGAAGGCTGGCGCCAGCGCCGCAATCACGGTGCCGGCGAGGAAGAGCCCGGTCGAAGCAAAGAAGATCTGCCGGGTGCTAAAGCGCTCCAGCAGGTACCCCGTGGTGGGAATGACCACCCCCATGGTCAGCATGAAACCCGTGGTCAGCCACTGCGCCGCCGTAGCCGGGATGGAAAAGTCTGCCATGACGGCAGGCAATGCCACCGACAACGAGGTCTCGTTCAGGATCATGATCATGGCGCCCAAGACCAGAATCGTGAGGTTAATAACTACGTCGCGGGACAGGGAATCAGGAGCAGAAGAATTTTGGGACACGAAGACAGAGATTAGGGCAGTCCCGCGCGCATCTTGCAGCAAGACCAGGCGTTTGTGAGCAACGACACTTCAAAGGCGATCTGGGGAGTTCTCCCGAATGCGGCAATGTAGTTGGAAAGATGATTTAGCCGTACACCGCCATTTTCTCCACTTCTTCGAATCGGACGGTGTGTGGTTGGTCAAAAACATCGGCAATTTCTTGACTGTCACGATGTCTTCGACCAGCAACCGCGCTTATTCTCCTATCCGCGTTGTTCCCCAATCCACCGCCATCATTCCGCTTGGCTCCTCGCTTTTGCGTTTTTCCACCAAGATGATGCGCTATGAATTAGAGCTCGTGCAGGGCACCCCTGTCACAGAACCCGAGGTAGATAGCCTGCCAAACGCAGAATTTACCCGGAATACTTTCGAGCCCAATTACGAGCAGCGCCGCGTGCTCGAAGCTCTCGCGCGCCCGCTTCTCAAGGATCCCAGCGCCGTGCCGCGCGTGGTGATTCCTTCTACCAAGGAACTGGCCGAGGAATCGACGAGCGCTACACCGACATCCGCCTCATCGCAGAGGGCGGCATGGGGCGCGTGTACTACGCGCGCCAAAAGGACCTGGAACGCGACGTAGCCATCAAGGTTATCAAGGCCACCCCCAACCCCGATGCACGCGAGCGTTTCCGCGCGGAGATGCGGCGCATGAGCCACCTCAGCCACTCCGCCATCGTTCCGGTTTACACCGGCGGCACGACGGAAGGTTTGCCCTATTTTGTCATGCGCTACGTGGAGGGCGGCACGCTTGACGACGTCCTGAAGGCCCGCAAGGCCGCAGGGCTCCACTTCGACTTGGCCGAGGTTGCTATCTATCTCGAACCTATCGCGCAGGCATTAGACTACCTAGCCAGCCTTCCCACGCCGGTTGTCCACCGCGATGTGAAACCCGCAAATATCCTGGTCCCAGAGGATCCGCGCCCCTCGGCTACGGTCCTGACAGACTTCGGTATTGCGCTTTACGAAGAGGATAATCGCATCACCTCCGAAGGCGTGCGCGTGGGCACGGATACCTATTTGGCACCGGAGCTCTATCCGACGTCGCTAAGCAACAAGGCTCCAGTGGCTACCGCGGCAAGCGACCGCTACGCGCTGGCGCTCATCGCGCTGGAAATGCTGACGCTGGAGAATCTGCGCGCGCACTACAACCGGCAACAATGGGCGCATTCGCGCTTGATTCCGAAAATCACCGGAGCAGACGTAGGACCGCGCAACCAGGGCTTTGCCGAGCACATCAACACGGTGCTGCACAAGGCGCTCGCGGAAAATCCGGCACGCCGCTATGCCAGCGCACGGGAGTTCATCGAGGAGCTGACCACACCCACCGCTACCCCGCGGCGCGAGTGTACCGCGCGCAAATGGCTTTCGGCTGCGATGATTCTCGCGCTCTGCGGCATCGGCGTGGCCGGTGCATGGAGTTACCTAGCCAAAGACGACTGGAGCGGACCGCAAAAGGAAATCGCAGCAGAATATCCCCAGATTGTGGGCGAGAAGGAAGGCGGCACCGGCTGGGAAGGCCTGAAATGCGACCCGCAGGAGGTGGCAGCGGAGGCGCCGATGGAGGCGTCGATAAGCTGCTCCAGCCCGCGCCAGCAGATAAGCGTGCTGGAATTTGCATCCTCCGACGCGCGCAGCGATTTCAAAAAAGCCTCCCCTGGGCGGGGTAGTGCGCGCAAGGAAGGCGATCGCTGCAGATTAGAGGTCGTGGCTTATGCAGACGACCTCACTGGGTTCTACCCCGACGGAAAACACTCGAATTTTGTGATTTTCTATCGGGGCGAGCTGGAATCCGCAGCCGAGATTCCAGCCTGCTAAGGCCGTCTACTTTTCCGGTTTCACGATTGGGAAGAGAACCGTCTCGCGGATGCCCAGGCCGGTAAGTGCCATGAGCAGGCGGTCCATGCCCATGCCGGTGCCGGCTGTTGGAGGCATGCCCTGCTCCATGGCGGCCAAGAAGTCCTCGTCGAGGACCATGGCTTCATCGTCGCCGCCGGCGGCCAGGCGGGCCTGATCCTCGAAACGCTCGCGCTGGATAACCGGGTCCACCAGCTCGGAGTAGCCGGTGGCCAACTCGAAGCCGCGGACGTAGAGATCCCACTTCTCGGTAACGCCCGGGATGGAGCGGTGCTGACGGGTCAGCGGGGAGGTCTCAACCGGGAAGTTCTTGACAAAGATTGGGCCCTCTAGCTGGTCCTCGCACAGGACTTCCCAAATCTCCTCGACCAGCTTGCCGTGGCCCCAACCGCCGTTCTTTGGAACGTCCAGGCCGATGACCTTGGCAATCTCCTTGAGCTCTTCCACGGTGGAGTCGATGGTGACCTCCGGCTGGCCCGGGAATTTGCGGGCAAGCGCCTCGTTCAGGGATGGGTACATCTCGATTTCCGGCCATTCCTCGCCGCCGAAGTCATACTCGGTGCCATCAGCCAGGGTGACCTTGTGGGAGCCGAAGACGGCCTCGGCCACAGCCTGGATGGACTCGCGAGTGGTGCGAGCACAATCGTTGTAATCGCCCCAGGCCGCGTAGGTCTCGAGCATGGCGAATTCCGGAGAGTGGGAGCGGTCGACGCCCTCGTTACGGAAGTTGCGATTTATCTCGAAGACGCGGTCGATGCCGCCAACGACGGCGCGCTTCAAGTACAACTCCGGCGCAATGCGCAGGTAAAGATCGATGTCGAGAGCGTTGGAGTGGGTCACGAACGGGCGAGCTGCCGCGCCACCGTGCAAGGTCTGCAGCATCGGGGTCTCGATCTCGACGAAGCCCTGATCCTCCATGTAGTTACGCAGCGCGCGCATGACCTTCACGCGGGTCATCGCGTTCTTGCGAGCCTCCTCGCGAACGATGAGATCGTTGTAGCGCTGGCGCACGCGGGTCTCTTCATTCATGTCCGCGAAGGAAACGGGCAGCGGGCGCAGGGACTTCGCCGCCATGGTCCACTTGGTGGCCATGATGGAAAGCTCACCGCGGCGCGAAGCGATGACGCGGCCGCGCACGGAGACGAAGTCCCCCAAGTCAACGTCGGACTTCCAGGCAGCCAGCTGCTCTTCGCCGACCTCGGCCAAAGAAAGCATGGCCTGTACCTGGGTGCCGTCACCGTCCTGCAGGGTGGCAAAGCAAAGTTTGCCGGTGTTGCGCATGAAGATAAGGCGGCCGGCGATGGCGTGCTCGACCTCGGTCTCGTCCCCTGCGTGCAGGTAGGTTACGTCGGCGTCCTGGCCCGGCTCTTGATCTTCTGCCAGGACCTGGAACTTGTGGCGAAGGTCCTTCATGGCAATGGTGCGGTCAACGGTGACCGGGTATGCCTCGGTGCCTTCAGCCAACAGGCGCTCGCGCTTTTCGCGGCGGATGCGCAGCTGCTCAGGGACGTCGTTTACTTCGGGGGTATTCTTCTGCTCGCTCACGATTGTCTAGGGTAGTCGATCCCCTTAAGACAGTGCGATCTCGTACCCGTTTAACGAGTGTTCATTCAAATGACATTCCGATTACACAGGCTGTAAATGCAGATGTGCTTATATAAGCTCCGGAAAACCTCATGACTTAAAACATGAAATCAGGAGCATCACATAATGGCACTCAAAGGCCTTAACCTCTTTACTTCCTCGCGTTCCTCGCTGACCTGCACCTACAAGTGCGGCAACGCCTGCTTGGGCGAATGCGATAACCCTTCCAACAACTCCTACTTCGGTGACCGTTTCACCACCCCGCTTTCTCGCCGTACCGCACTGCGCGCGGGCGGCCTCAGCGTGGTTGCAGTAGGCGGTTCGGCAGCCCTGGCCGCCTGCTCTGGCGACGGCGCGGGCCCGGGTGACTCCGAGGGCAACGCAGGCGCCGGCAAGACTACCGATGCCAAGGTCGAGCTCACCTCTGCAGAGGGCATGCAGTTCGATGCGGTCCAGCCAAACACCAAGGACGAGGTCGTTGTACCGAAGGGCTACGAGCAGTCAGTGCTCATCGCCTGGGGTGACCCGGTGATTGAGGGGGCACCGGAATTCGACGTCGATAAGCAAACTGCGGAAGCTGCGGAAAAGCAGTTCGGCTTCAACAATGACTTCGCGGGCCTCATCGAGCACCCGGACAACCCGGAGCGTCTGGTCTACATGTGCTCCCACGAGTACACCACTGAGCCGATGATGTTCCCGGATTATGACCCGGAGAACCCCACCGAAGAGCAGGTCAAGATCGGCTGGGCTGGCCACGGCCACACCATCCTGGAGGTCTCCAAGGTTGGCGATACCGGCGAGCTCAAGCGCGAGTTCGGCCCGCTGAACCGCCGCATTACCGCAACTACCCCGTTCCAGCTGGTTGGCCCTGCCAAGGGCAGCGACCTGGTCAAGACCAAGGCCGATCCAAAGGGTGAGACCGTAACCGGCACGCTGAACAACTGCTCCGGCGGCGTTACCCCGTGGAACACCATGTTGTCTGGCGAGGAGAACTTTGACCAGTACTTCGCTGCCGGCGATATCAAGAACGAGAAGGCAAAGAAGTCGCTGGAGCGCTTCGGTATTGAGGACAAGGAAACCGCCCGCAAGTGGGAACGCTTCGACGACCGGTTCGACTGCTCCAAGGAGCCAAACGAGCCAAACCGCTTCGGCTGGATCGTTGAGATTAACCCGCTGGACCCAACCTCTACTCCGGTCAAGCACACTGCGCTGGGCCGCTTCAAGCACGAGGCAGGCAACATCCACATCGCTGATGACGGCACCGTCGTCTGCTACTCCGGCGATGACTCCCGCTTCGAATACATCTACAAGTTCATCTCCACCAAGAAGTACGAAGAGGGCAACATCGAGCACAACCTCTCCATCCTGGACCACGGCACCCTGTACGTCGCCGTGATGGAGGGCAACTCCCCTGAGGACGAAATCGACGGCTCGGGCGTTCTGCCTGAGGACGGCGCCTTCGACGGCAAGGGCAAGTGGGTCAAGCTGCTGACCTCTGACACGGAGAACAACAAGTTTGAATCTCACGTTGATGGCTTCAGCGCGGAAGAGGTTGCAATCTTTACCCGTGAGGCCGCTGACAAGGTGGGGGCTACCAAGATGGACCGCCCTGAGGACATCCAGGTTCACCCGGATTCCCACAAGGTCTACGTGTCGCTGACAAATAACTCCTACCGCGGCGCTACCGGCGAGAACGCCAAGAAGAACAAGGAAGATGCCAAGGAATGGGCTCCAGTCAAGGAGAACAAGAACGGCATGGTCATGGAAATTGATGATGACCACGCCGGCGAGTCCTTCACCTGGAACCTCTTCCTGGTCTGCGGCGACCCGAATGAAGCCAACACCTACTTCGGCGGTTTCGATAAGTCCAAGGTCTCCCCGATTTCCTGCCCGGACAACCTGGCCTTCGACAACCACGGCAACCTGTGGATTACCACCGACGGCAACGCACTGGACAGCAACGACGGCCTATATGCGGTCACCACCAGCGGCGATACCCGCGGCGAGCTGAAGTGCTTCCTCACAGTTCCGGCCGGCGCAGAGACCTGTGGCCCAATCGTTGACGACGACCGCGTCATGGTCAACGTCCAGCACCCGGGCGAGGCTGACGACGCCACCTTCGACGCCGCGACCTCCCACTGGCCTGACGGTGGCAAGACCACCCCGCGCCCGGCCGTGGTTGTAGTATGGAAAGACGGCAAGATTGGCGTGAACTAGCTCGCTCTCCTTTTCGCCGCTCGCCTTTGGCCGCTGCCTAGTCATTTGGCCACCACCTCACCATTTGGCTGCTGCCTAACTACATGGTGAGGAACAAATGGTGAGGTCACCCAACAATAATCGCACTGGCCAACACAGGCCTCAGTGGTTACGGGGTGACCTCACCATTTGTATTTGTAGCGCGCACTACCTCGCCGCTGCTCCACCACTTTCCATTTACCCAGGCCTGGATACCAAGACCTCAAGGTCGCAGTCCGGCCGCGAAAAGTAACAGCGCACCGCGAACAGGAGGTCTGGGTTTCCAGGGGTGCAGTTCCAGACCTGGGTGTTTGCTCAGTGAGGGCGGGCGCGCTAGTTGCGCAGCTGAGCCTCCAGCACGTCCTGAGCAAAGTCAAAGAGCGGCGTCGCAACTCCAGCGCGCTGCCCCATCCGGCGAATAGCGCCGACCTGGGCATCGAGCTCGTTGGGCAACCGGTCCTTGATATCACGCTGCATTGATGTCGTGGCCTGCGGATACTGTTCGCGGGCGAAACCCATCGTCTGCTCCACCACGTTATTCGGCAGCGCGACCTCCAACGCTCGAGCGACGGTCTCGACCTCGCGCATGAAGGCTTCCAACTGCCCCGGGATTTCGTCGATGAGGTAACCAATCGGCCGGTCAACCAATGCGCCCAAAGTGCCCGTGGTGGTTACGAACATGGCCTTGGCCCACACATCGACCAATGGTTCCGCATGATATTTGCCCCGCGCGCCGGCTTCGTTCAAGGCAGCAGCCAACTGCTGCCCCACCGGAATCGAGCCCGCCATCGGGCCGAATGCCAAGTTCAACGGACCGGGGTTGCGCTTAATCTTCGCCGGCCCTAGGCGGGTCGCGAAGACGCGAGCAACACCAGCCAGCACATGTTCCTCACCGAATCGCGCTGCAGCCAAGTACGGAATCTCCACCGAATTATGGGTGGTCACCACGGGAATACCCGTGAGCGATTCTGGGTCTGGGCCGAAAGTGTCATTCCCCGGCAGCGCTTTCGTGGCGATAATGGCCACGTCGAGTCCGCCCAATTGCTCAATTAGCTCGGCAAACGTTTCCGCCGCCGGTGGGGAGGGGATGAAGGTTTCGTTATCGGAGGCGTCGATAAGCGTGAGCCCCGAGCGCAGGGCTTCCAGGGTTTTGCCGCGGGCTACGTAGCCCACCTCGTGGCCTGCCTGCGAAAGAGTGCCGCCAAAGTAACCGCCAATGGCGCCTGCGCCCAGAAATCCAATCTTCATGGATTCCAGACTAGCTATCTTGGTTCTCCAAATTGCGGAAACCGATACCCAATGGCAGGCCGACGCTATCGATTAGCCGCACCCCGCCAAGTGTGGCCGCGACAAAGAGGCGCGCGTCGCCCTCAGCCGGCGGCTCGCCCAAGTCACGGCTGCGCAGTTCCAAGTACTCCGGTTCCACACCTGCAGCAGCCAGCACCTCGCCCGTTACCTCAAGCACCTTCTCAGCACCAGATTCGGCCGCATAGGCACCCGCGGTCAGCGCCGCCGACAACGCACTAGCTTGCTCGCGAGCCTCCGGCGCCACGTCCGCATTGCGCAGGCTCATCACCACGCCATCAGCCATGCGCACCGCCGGCACGCCCTGGACACGCACGCCCAGGTGCAAATCGGTGCACGCCTGCTGGGTCGCGACGAGCAGCTCATAATCCTTCTCGCCCATGACGACGTCGCTTGGCCCAAGCGCACCAATCAGACCAATGATGCGCGTTAGCTCAGCGCTAATGTCCTCCATGCCATGCCACTGCGGCACGATCCGCGTGCGTTCGGGGGCTTGGGGCGCATGCCAGACGACGTCGACTTCGCCAAGCAGCTGCGCATCCTGCAGGTCGGTGAGCGCCACGACGACTACCGCGCCGCGAATCCGGCGGGCAGCCTGCACCAGCGCTAGGTGCCCCGCGTGCACGCCGCGACCCAGGGGAACCAAGACCACGCGGCGGCCGGTCTTGCGGTAGGCGCTGCCCACCATGCGAATGCGTTCGATGTCCTCGACGATGTTCATCGGCTCTCCTCCTGTAGCGCCCACATTTCTAGTTCCTCGCGGCGAAAGACCTCGCCGAACCGCCGGGCCACTTCGACGAAGGCGCGGCGCATCCCGGGTTCGGTGATGCCTCGATACGCCGCGATGATTTCGGCGCTTTCCGCCGCTTCGAGGGCCTCGGCGCTTTTGACCAGAGTCCCGCTGAAGACGTCCTCGTTCGCGCGCACGGCCAGCTCGGTCATCATCTGGGCATAGTACACGCGGGCGGCAAACGCGGGCCTTTCGCTATCGCTTAGCGCGGCCCCGCTGGCTTGGAACTCCCCCAACACCAGCTCGGCGATGGTTTGGCCAAGCTCATCGATAGTCGTGGTGGCCCAGCGGCGCGCATGACACGGCGCGATGGCGGCGACGACGCAGCCGTGGGTCTCTAGGGGATCGAGCACCTGCACTCCGCGGGAAAGGCAAGTGTGAAACACGATGAGGCCGTCGTGCACGTGGGTTTCAAGCATGTCGACGGCCTGCTCCAAGCGGGCATCGCCAAGCGCGATGATGAGCGCTTGATAGTCCTGTAGCTCGGTTAGTTCTGTGAGCGGCTCCACGGTGTGGCCGACCATACGCATCTCCTCAGCGAGAAGCTGGCCGGCTTGCGAGTTTCCGAAGAGCGCGACGCGCATCCGCGGTGCGCGCATTTACTTCTTCTTTTTCATTGCGGCCATGAGCTCGGCCACTGAGACAGAGCCCTCGCGTGGCTCGTCGCTACGGCGACGGCCGCGGGAGCCTTCCTGCTCCGGCGCGCGGTGCTTATGGCTAGCGTGCTGCGCCGCCCTTGCCGGCTGCGGCTGCGGCTGCGCCTGTTGGCCCTGCTGTGCGCCAGCAGACTGCGCGGCGTTGGCAGCGTGGTGGCCGCTAGCCTGCGCGGACTTGGTCTCTGCCGGCTTGGAGTGGGAGGACTGCTGGCCATCCCAGCGCACGGTCTGGAAGGAAGCGGTGTCGAAAGTCGACTGCGGGGACTTCTGCGGCTGGCCGCCTGGGAAGTGCTGGCTCGGCTTTGCGGAGGCCGGCTTCGCCTGCGGCTGCTGCTGGGCAGACGCCTGCTGGCGTTGCGGCTGTGCCCCACCTTGCGCTGGGAAGGTCGGACGGCCGAAGTTCTGGCGGGCGCGCTCCTGGGCCTGGCGCTGCGCCTGCTGGGACTGCGCCTGCGCCGGCTGCTGAACGCGCTGCTGCGCCTGCTGGGCCTGCTGGGCCTGCTGGCCGCGCTGCTGGACCTTTTGGGAGATGATGTCATCCAGCGGGTTGTGCTGCGGGGTGCGGGCGCTGGGCTGGGAGCCGAGACGGCCGGCGACGGCGTCGGCAGTTGGCGCACCCTTGGAAGCCTGGGTGAAGTCGACCTCAGGCTCGCGGGTCTTTTCCTCAAGCTCCATGATGCGGCGTGCCTCTGCGTGCAGCGCGGCTGGCTCATAGGTGAACTCGCGGCCAGACAGCTCCTCAATCTGGGCGCGGATGGAAGCCAGCTCCCGCCGAATTTCCTCCATAATGTCGGAATCGCCCTGGGTTGGCTCGACCTTGCGGGCGCGCTCAGATTCCAGCAGCGCGGCCGATTCCGCGGCCTCACGGCGGTAGCGCACCACCATGAAAAAGCCCAGGACAGCCGCCCACAATGCGGCGATGAGCGCCAGCTTCAAAGCACTAGCAGAGCCCGAAATGAGCATGACCAAGCTGGCGATGACGGCCAAAATCACCAGTGCAATAAGGCCAATCGAGCCGGCGTCTGCTTTCTTGGGGGCGGATTGCTGTGGTTCAGGGGTCGGAGCAGTCATGGAAACCAATTTACAGTCCGATCCTTTAATTAGCCCACTAAGTCTGCCCCAGCGCGTCGGGCGGCACCTCGCAGTGGCGTTCCAAAACCACGCCAGCCACTGCCATGGCGATGCCGCCGAGGGCGGAAGTCAGCACGCCCGTAAGGTCACTAGCGGCGGCCACCAGCTCATTCGCATGAGGAAGCACATAGACCAACATGCCCAAGTAGCCGCCACCGACGATGGCGCCGGTCCACGCCGAGGCTTTGCCCACGAGCAGAAACTGCGCGATGGTCATGGGATTGAGCTGCGAGTTATCTAGACCAATACCGTGTTCTTTGCTCTTGGCTTGGCGCACCTTCCACGTCAAAAAGACACACACGGCCGTCACGGCCCACAGGGAAATGGAAACAGTCGCCGGGATGGCCAGCATGGAGCCATAAAAGCGGGAGGTCAAAATCGCAGCCGCAGCGGCAACGAATAGCCCTACTCCGACAAGCCAGCCTATCGACGTCCGCTTCATACCAGCTTCACCTGCTCTACCTCGGCCGGGTCGAGCGCAGCGATGAGGTCTGCAACCGGGGTATCGCCAAGCCGCGCATCTGGGTCCGCAGCCAGCCACGGCACCAGCACGAAGGCGCGCTCGTGGGCATAAGGATGCGGAAGCGTCAGTTCCGGATCGCTAGAGGTCACACCTTCTACCTGCACGATGTCCACGTCCAGGGTGCGCGGACCCCAATGGCGCACGCGAACGCGCTCGGCGGCCTGCTCAAGGGCCTGGCCGCGGCGCAGCAACTCCAATGGGCTCTCCTCTACGTCCACGATGAGCACCGCGTTAAGGAACTCGTCCTGGTCCGTAACACCCCACGGCGGGGTGGAATAAATGGGCGAGGCCGCCACGGTTTCCGCGGCGAACTCGTCGAAGACCGTCTGCAGCAATGCGCGGCGGTCATCCATGTTGGAGCCAATCGAAAGTACCGCGCGCATCGTCACTTGCCTCCTCGCATGCTCTTTCGCGAGCGACGCGCCACGACGGCGACGTCGGCGAAGGTGCGCGGAATCGGTGCCTTCGGCTTATGAATGGTCACCTCGACCGCATGCAGCAGGTCATAACGCTGCATCACGGTATCGGCCACCTCGTTGGCCACCGTCTCGATGAGATCGCGCGACGGGCCCTCGACGATGTCCGCCGCGACGTCGGCAAGCTCGGCGTAGCTTACGGTGTTCGCAAGGTCATCGGTGGTTGGGAACTCAGTCCAGCAGGTGATGTCCACCAGGAAGGGCTGGCCCTCCCGCTTTTCTTCCTCGAAGACACCGTGGTAGCCAAAGCACTCCAGGCCGGTCAGTTCGATGCGGTCTGCCATTAGCGGTTTCCTTCCTTAGACACAGCCCCGGACGCAACCTCGGACGCAGCGCCGTTGGTGTAGCTGCGGGTGGCGTTTACGCCGCCAGAATAGGCCAAGCCAGCGTTCCACGCGGCGGCGACGTCGACGGCATCGCGGGAGACGCCGACCTCGTGCACGCGCACGCCCCACGCGCCCATTTGCGCGGAGATTGCGGTGACAGCGGCGGTGGCGGGATCGGCGAGCACGGGTGAGGCTTCCGCGCCGCGGTCCTCACGGATGGCGGCGAGGAAGCGCTTGCGGGAAGCGCCCACGAGAATCGGAAACTCGCCCTCAAGGAAGCTCGGCAGTGCCTTCAATAACGCCCAGTTATCCTGCGGAGTCTTGGCAAAGCCCAGGCCCGGATCCAGGACGATGTTGTCGGCGCGCACGCCTGCTGCAAGGGCGGCGTCGCTCAGCTGCGCAAGGCGTTCGTGCACGTCGCGTACGACATCGCCGCCATGGTCCGCACTGCCGGCGGCGGAGCCGAACTGCACGGTGCGCCAGTGCATCAGACACACGGGCAGCGCGCTATCGGCCATCACGGCCAGCATGTTAGGGTCCGCTAGCCCGCCGGAGACATCGTTGATGAGGTCCACGCCCGCGCTTGCCGACGCCGCCGCCACCGACGCACGCATCGTATCCACGGAGGCCTTAATGCCCTCCTCGTGCAGCGCGCGGATGACCGGAACCACGCGGTTTTCCTCGTCCTTCGCATCCACGCGGACTGCGCCGGGGCGGGTGGATTCGCCGCCGACATCGATGATGTCTGCACCGGCCGCGACCAATTCGCGGGCGTGCTCAATCGCGGCGTCGATGTTGAGCCACCGCCCGCCGTCAGAAAAAGAATCCTCGGTGACGTTCACGATTCCCATGACCAGCGTGCGGCCCGGGACGGTCAAGTCACTGACAGTCATTTCTAGCTCCTAATAAGGCTCATTACCTCAGCGCGGGAAGCGGCATTGGACTTGAAACCGCCGCGGACGGCCGAGGTCGTGGTGGTAGCGCCAGGCTTGCGGATGCCGCGCATAGCCATGCACAGGTGCTCGCATTCAATGACCACGATGACAGATTGCGCGTGGAGGACCTCCACCAGGGCATCTGCAACCTGGGAGGTCAGACGCTCCTGGACTTGCGGACGCTTGGCGTACATATCGGCCAGGCGGGCCAGCTTGGACAGGCCGGTGACCTGGCCGTCTGGGCCCGGGATATAGCCGATGTGCGCCACGCCGTAGAAAGGCACCAGGTGGTGCTCGCAGGTGGAGTAAATCGGGATATCGCGCACCAAGACCAGTTCTTGGTGCTCCTCAGCGAAGGTCTTGTGCAGGACCTCGGTTGGGTCCGCGTGCAGGCCGGCGAAGACTTCCTTGTAAGCGCGCGCGACGCGGGCTGGCGTCTCCTGCAGGCCCTCGCGGTCGGGGTCCTCCCCTACTGCGATGAGCAACTCGCGGATCGCTGCCTCCGCGCGGGCCTGATCAAATTCGCCCTTGGCGGGAATGTTATTGCTCATCTGAATCCTTGTAGGGGCTGGCCTGGCCCTGGTTGCCAGAGCGAGGCGCGTTGTACGGGTTATTGGCACGCTGGTTCTCGCCGAAGCTGGACCACTGGTCGCGGTCAGGCTGCGGCTTGGCATGGCGGCCGCCGACGCGGGGAATTTCAGTGGTCGGGCGGTCGCTCGGGGCCTGGCCAGCGGGAGTCTCGGGAGCCGGAGCAGGCTGTGCTGGCTGTGCCGGTTGTGCCGGTTGTGCCGGTTGTGCCGGCTCCACTGGCTGGCCCGACACCGGGCGTGCTACCGGCTGGGCCTGCTTCTCGGCTTGTTTTTCTTCTGGTGCGAAGAAAGTGTTCTTCTCGCTATCGACCTTGTCGCCCGCGTGCTGGCCAAAGTTGAAGCCAATCTCGCCGGTGGGCTGTGGGCCCTGGCCTGCTAGGCGACGCTCGCGTGCCGCACGGGAAGCCTCAACCAAAGTCATGCGCGGTGGCAGCTCCTCGCCGCGTTCCTTGGCCAACTCGGCTGGAGTCTTGACTGGCTCACGGTCAGCCTGGCGCGGGAAGCGATCGTCCTCGTTCGGGAAGACGTCGAAAGCCGCACGTGGCTCGATGCCCTCGAAGATGCCCTCCAGGTCGGGGCGACGCAGGGTCTCCTTGTCCAGCAGCATCTCCGCGAGCTTATCCAGGTAGTCGCGGTGCTCCGCCAAGATGTCGTAGGCCTGCTGATGCGCGCGATCCAACAGGTAGCGCATCTGCTCGTCGATGCGGGTAGCCACGTCTTCGGAGTATTCGATGGAGCCGCCGCCCATGCCGTAGCCGAATGGGTCGCCCTGCTCCTTGCCGTATTTCACGGTGCCAAGGTCCGGGGAGAAGCCGTACTCGGTCAGCATGGAACGAGCGATCTTGGTGGCGTTTTCAATATCAGAGGAGGCGCCGGTTGTCGGCGCGCCAAATACGAGCTCTTCGGCAGCACGGCCACCCATGGCAAAGACCAAGCGAGAGAAAAGCTCGTCGCGGGTGTACATGCCCTTGTCATCTTCCTGGGAGGTCATCGCGTGGCCACCCGTGCGGCCACGGGCCAAAATGGTGACCTTGTATACGCGCTCAATGTCCTTCAGCGCCCAGGCAGCCAGGGTGTGGCCGCCCTCGTGGTACGCGGTGACCTTCTTCTCGTGCTCGGAGATGATCTTGCCCTGGCGGCGCGGGCCGCCGACGACGCGGTCGGTGGCCTCCTCGAGGGCGTCATAAGTAATCACATTGCCGCCGATGCGGGCGGTCAAAAGTGCTGCCTCGTTCAGGACGTTAGCCAGGTCCGCACCCGACATACCGGCGGTACGCTTGGCCAGCTGGGTGACGTCGACTTCCTTGGCCAGCGGCTTATCCTTCGCATGCACGCGCAGGATTTGCTCGCGGCCGGCCAGGTCCGGGTTCGTGACCGGGATCTGGCGGTCAAAGCGGCCCGGGCGCAGCAGCGCCGGATCCAGGATGTCTGGGCGGTTGGTGGCCGCGATGAGGATGACGCCCTCGCGGTCGCCGAAGCCGTCCATTTCCACCAGCAGCTGGTTCAGGGTCTGCTCGCGCTCGTCATGTCCGCCGCCGGTGCCGGAGCCACGCTGGCGGCCCACGGCGTCAATCTCGTCGACGAAGATGATGCACGGGCTGTTTTCCTTCGCCTGCTTAAACAGGTCGCGCACGCGGGAAGCACCCACGCCGACGAACATCTCCACGAAGTCCGAGCCGGAGATGGAGAAGAAAGGAACTCCCGCCTCGCCCGCAACGGCGCGGGCCAGCAGCGTCTTACCTGTGCCGGGAGGGCCGTAGAGCAACACGCCGCGCGGAATCTTCGCGCCGAGGGCATGGTAGCGCTCGGGCTCGTCCAAGAAATCCTTGATTTCCTGCAGCTCGTCCACTGCTTCATCGGCACCAGCCACGTCCTCGAACGTGTTGGTGGGCATGTCCTTGGTCAGCTCCTTGGCCTTGGAGCCGCCGATACCGAACATCCCGCCGCCGTTTTGCTGCATGCGGGACATGAACCAGAACAGGAACGCGAACAGGATGATCATCGGCAACAGGAAGCTGACCATCGAGCCCAGGAAAGATTCCTGGGTGACCTTGGTCTGGTACTTCTCCGCGCCGGAGTCCTTAACAGAGTTAAAGATCTGTTCGCCGGCGCGGGCCGGGTACTTGGCGATGATTTCTTCGACGCCCTCGCGCTCTTCCACCGTCACTGGCTTTTTGAGCTTGAGGCGCAGCTGCTGTTCGCGGTCGTCGATTTGCGCCTCAGCGACGTTTTTGTCCGTCAGCTGCTTGACCGCTACGGATGTCTCCACCTGGACGTAGTTGCGTGCATCGTTGGTAAAGAAGGTGAATGCATAAAGCGCTACGAGTACAAGCGCTGCGATTCCGCCGTAGCGAAGGAGTTTCTTGTTTTTCATTAGTACCTATTTGTACCTAGTAATCCCTATTTGTTGGTGTAGACGTCTGGATGCAAGGTGCCGACGTAAGGCAGGTCGCGGTAACGCTCCGCGTAGTCGAGACCGTAGCCGATGACGAACTCGTTCGGGATGTCGAATCCAACATCGAACAGATCGATCTCGGCACGAATGACCTCCGGCTTACGCAGCAAGGTGACCACCTCGAGGGAGCGCGGGTTGCGGCCCTTGAGGTTACGGATCAGCCAGGACAGGGTGAGGCCAGAGTCGATGATGTCCTCAACGATGAGAACGTCGCGGCCCTCGATGTTGCGGTCAAGGTCCTTCAAGATGCGGACCACGCCGGAAGAGGAGGTGGCGTTGCCGTATGAAGAAACCGCCATGAACTCCATCTGGGAAGGAATAGACAGCTTGCGCGCGAAGTCCGTCATGAAGAAAACGGCTCCCTTGAGCACGCAAACGAGGATGATTTCTTCCTCTGCGTCCTTATATTTAGCGGCTACGTTATCCGCCATTTCCTGGATTCGTGCTTGCAGCTCTTCCTCGCCGATGAGGACGGCTTCGACGTCTTTGCCGTAAGCATTTGCTGGGACGTTGAAATCTTTTTTGTCGTGCACGCTTGCGCTCCTTTAGTGACCGGGCAATAGTGCCAGTTTGCCACCAACCCTTCTTACTTCCAACCTCTGCCCCATGTTTTTTTGCTCTTTCAGGCTCGGCGCCACGGCCACGCCTCCCTGTCCGTGCCAGTTGGTGCACAGCTTGCCGACGCCGCGCAGCACCTCACGGGTTACTTCCGCCCCCTGCTCATGCAGCCACGCAGCCAGGACACGCCGTCGCACCGGTTCGCTAAGAGCTGCCAACTCCGCGGCGTCGAGGACTTCGCTTCCCGGTTCCGCGATATTAAATCCGCCAGAGCCTAACGCGGCGTTACTTAACGCCGCGTTGTCTAACGCCGCCTTACTCAACGCCGCGTCGTCAAGCGCGGCATCCCCCGCCGCCTGGGCGAGTGCGGGCACGGCGTCTCCCCCAATCAGCTGGGAAAGCTGCGGGATGATCTCGCGGCGCAGCGCCACGCGGCGGAAGGAGGTATCGCGGTTTTGCGGGTCATGCCAAACCTCAAGGCCCAGCTCTTCGCAAGCGGCAAGCGTCTGCGCGCGGCGGACCTGCAACAGGGGGCGCACCACGCGCACGCCCTCAATCTCGGCGGCAGGCAGCATGCCGGCGACCTTGCCGCGCAGCGCGCCAAGCAGCAGGGTCTCGGCCTGGTCGTCGGCGGTATGCGCCACGGCCACGGGCAGCCGCGTCGCACCGGCGAAAGCCTGGTAGCGCGCTAGTCTCGCGGCGGCCTCCAGGGAACCTCGATCTGCAACCTCCACCTTCAGCACTTCTGCCCGCGCGCCCAAGCTTTCTGCTTGGCCGGCGGCCTTCCCGGCTTGCTCGGTAGAACCTGGCTGCAGGCCATGATCGACGCACAGGGCTTGTACCTCGAAGCCCTCGGCCACCAAGGCCGCAGTCAGCGCCAGAGAATCAGCGCCGCCGGAGAGCCCCACGGCGATGCTCTCTTGCGGCTTTGCCTCCTGCGCCCACTCCACCACCGCGCGGCGGCAGGCCAGAAAGTTTGGCGAAACTCGCGGCCAGAAGGGCTTTGCCGCGTATTTAGAACTCATGCAGCACGCCGGCCAGCGCGTCTTGGGCCTTGCGGGCGGCCAAGATGTCACCGTCGTTGACCAAAAAGGCAAAAGCATAGACGTGACCGGACTCGCCCTGTGCGGTACCAGCCAGCGCCGAGACGCCGGTCAGCGTGCCAGTCTTGGCGCGAACATAGCCGCGGGCAGGCGAATCGCCGTAGCGTTCGTACAAGGTTCCCTCGCCACCGGCCAGCGGAAGATAACCCAGCAGGGGGCGCAGGGCGTCGTTTGTAGCGGCGATGTCCATGATGCGCGTCAGCACTGCCGCCGGGATGCGGTTCTCAGTGGACAGCCCGGAGTTGTCCTTAATATTCACACCGTTTAAGTCGATGTCGTTTTCTTCGAGCACCTCGCGGGTGGCCTCGGTAGCACCTTGGAAGCTGGCTTCCTTTCCACGGGCCGTGGCCAGCTCGCGGGCAATGGCCTCGGTCATGACGTTGTCGGAATGCTTCGCGGCTTCCTGCGCGCGTTCGGCCAGCGGCGCGGAGTGCACCTCACCGAGCACGACGCCGGCCTGCGGGGCATCGCCCTCCTCGACCTTGTCGGTGCCTAAGCGTTTTGCCAGTGCATGCGCAAGATCCGTGGCCGGGGTGTGGCTACGTGGGACGTCGCCAGTCGTGGCGCCGAGGCGGCCGCCGTAAAGCATCGCGGGCTGCATAGGCGCCACGAAGCCCTCGTCGACATTCTCGGGGTCCCAACCCGGCGCCTGTTGCGGGCCTGCCCATGCGGAAGTATCCAGCACCACGCGCTTAGCGTTTCCCACCTGGGCGGCAAGGTCATCGAGCTGTGCGGAGGTCATCCAGACGTCGCCAGCCGCGCGCAGCACAACCGTGCCTTCCTCCTCGCCTTGCAGGACCTGCGTGGTGATCCGTTCGTCCTCGCCGAGCGCCAACGTGGCTGCGGCAAGGGTTAACACCTTGGTGGAAGATGCCGGCGTCAGCGGGCGCTGGGCGTCGCGCTCCCACACCACCTCATCGCTGGTGGTGTCGATGACCTGCGCGCCGAACGTCGCCAACGCGGGGTCCTTAGCCTGGGAATCAAGGCGGGCCTTCAGCGCTTCTAAATCCACCTCGCCGGGCTGAGCAACCTGCAAAGGTGTCGCCGGCGTGGGCTGGGAATACGGGGACCCGTGGTCCAAATTGTTGTAGGCGCTCTGGATGTTTACCCCAAGTGCAGCCGTGCCTGCAATGGCAGCGGCCATCACCACGGCCGTGCCCGTCCACCACATATGCTTCGCTTTCATCGCCTTTCACCCTAGCGCGATAATGCGGCACGGTAGACTATTGGCAGCGATTGATGATGCCGAATATTCTCGGCCGCAATCCCCCAGTACCCACAATTTGTATGGAGGAATACGCAGTGAGCGTTGAAGTAACCATCGAGATCCCAAAGGGCTCCCGCAACAAGTACGAGGTTGACCACGAGACCGGCAAGGTTCACCTCGACCGCTACCTGTTCACCCCGATGGCATACCCGGCTGATTACGGTTTCATCGACCACACCCTGGGTGAGGACGGTGACCCGCTCGACGCTCTCGTTATCCTGCCGGAGCCAGTTTTCCCGGGCGTTGTTGTTGAGGCTCGCGTCCTCGGCGTCTTCAAGATGACCGACGAGGCCGGCGGCGACGACAAGCTGCTTTGCGTCATCGATGATCCTCGCTGGGAGCGCTACCAGGACATCAACGATGTTGAGGATTCCATCAAGGACGAGATCGAGCACTTCTTCGTCCACTACAAGGACTTGGAGCCGAACAAGGAAGTTACCGGCTCTGGCTGGGGCGACAAGGCTGAGGCGGAGAAGATCCTCGAAGAGGCTATCGCTCGCCACAAGTAAGGCTTTGGGCCGAGCGCCTCTGGCGCCCCTTGGCGCCCCCTGGCGCGACAGCTTCGCACTTCTGAGGTACATTTTGCCAAGCAAGGGCTTGAAACCCGCGGGTTTTCGCCCACTATTTGGCAAAATGTACCTTTCGCGTTTTCGGGGGAACAACGCGAAGGCCTAGAAGCACCATCGAGGGGGGACGCGATGGAAATTTACACGGGCAGAAATGCCTCACGCCGCGGCGGGCTCAAGATCTGCCACGGGCTCTACCTCTCCGCGGAGCCAAGCCCGCACCAACTCGCGGAGATCCTCACCCGGCGTTGGCCGGATAGCGCGCTCGACGGCTACTCCGCCGCCGCCAAACACCTGGACCGTCCCCTCAACTTCCCGCTGCAGCTAATCCGCGCCAACCGGCTACCCGAGAGCACCTTCTTCAAAAGCCGGCGCGCACAGCCCAAGGGCGTATTCCCCTACGACGAAGTCAACGTGTGCAATCCGCTCCAAGCCCTCGAAATAATGACGGAAGACCACGCAGTGGATTTCCTCGAGCATCTGCTACCCGGCAAGCATGCACGGGAGCGGCTCAAGCTCTGGGAGCTGGACTTTAAGCGCTTTCCGCAGCACACCCGGCGCGTGTTGGAGCGGGCGATCCTCGGCACGGATTCGGTGCCCGAGCGCCAGCTCACCCGCGCCCTCGAGCTGCACTTTGAGGTCCGCAACAACGCAATGATTGGCCCCTACCGCTGGGACATCCTCTTGGATAAGCATCGCATCGCCATCGAAGTGGACGGCTATGCCTATCACAGCGGCGAGACTAGACAGCGTTTCGAACTAGATCGCCAAAAGCTTAACGACGCCGCGCATCGCGGCTGGATTCCTCTCCACTACACGGCCACGACCATCAAGCACCACTGCGACAAAGTGGTGCAGCAAGTGCTTGCCATTGCCCACGGCAAGAAGAGCTATCTTCGCCCGCCGTGGGACTGGCACCTTCTCTGGAGCCACGAGCGAGAGGGCACTTACTCGCGGCGTCCGCCTGAACGCAGCGCGTAGGTGCGCAGCGGCTCCACCGCAACGACGGCAACCAAGGTGACGATCCAGCCGGCGCCTAGGAAGGACAACGCCATCAGGATGCGGGAGGTAAAGTCGACGTCCATGCCCGGGTCGCTGCTTGCGAGCATGATGAATGCCAGCGGCGCGCCCACCATAAAGCCCAGCAGGCTCACCACTACGACTGGAGCTAGGACCTCGAGCAGCGAAACCCCAGAAAGAAAGCTGCGCCGCACGCCCATCAGGCTCAAAGAGCGCCCCAGGTTGGCGTCCTCAAAGGCCGCGGAGGCTTGTCCGAGGAAGATAGATATACCCGTTAGCACGAAGCCAAAGACCAAAGTCAGAAGCGCTCCGGTCGAGATATCAGTGAAGACAGTAAGGTAGTGTTCTTCTTCGCGCATGGAGAGGGTAAGGCCGTCGTCGCCAAGCGGTGCTCCCACCAGGTAGCCAGCAAGGAAGCCGAAGAAAGCCATGGTCATGACGCGTCGCCCGGTGGCCTTCGAGTTGGTGGCGATACGCTGGCAGGCCACGAGATGCGCAGTGCCCGGGAAATTAGCCATGATCTGCGCGCCCACCTGCAACACGTAGGGAGCCACGAAGTTGAGGCTCATCACGATGAGAAAAAGCATGCTCAACAAGCCAATAATGGCGCCCTGAGCAGAAGAGAAGCTGAATCCCTTAAGGAGAATGACGCCAACCACCACCACAATGATGAAGAGGATAAGGCGCCAGCGCTTCAGCGCCGGTGGCATCTGGCGCCTGGCGACGCCCAGCGGACTCACTCGCACGCGTTGCATACCGACGAACGCGGCGGCCAACGCAAGCAGCACAATAGTCGCCGACACGGTGAGATAGCCCCACCACGGCAGGTGCAGTTCTTCTAGCTGGACTTGGCGCTCCTGGAAAGAAAGGTGAGTGAACAGGGGAGCCACCAGCAGGCTGAAGAGCCAACCCAAGAAGACACCAATGAGGGCTTGGAAGCCGGTCTCGAGAACTGTCATGCGGGTGACCTGGCGTGAGCTTAGACCGATAAGGCGCAGGGTGGCCAGGCGCTTCTCGCGTCCCGAAGCGCCCAGGATAGCCGCCTGCGAGGTCAGGCTGAACAGCGCTGGAATCAGGAAGACGCATGCGAAGAGGGCAAGGTCAAACCAGAAATAGAGGAAGCCCTCGTAATCGTTGTAAAGCTCCATCAACTCCGGCGCGACGTCTTCGATATGGTGCGCCCGCTCCCAAAACATCCAGGTACCGCCGGCCACCAGGAAAGCGATGGCCGAGCCAATGGTCAAACTGGCAATCGCCACGACGCTCACCACGCCGGTGCCGGAGCGGGCGCGGATCGATTCGCGGTGCAGGTCCCTAACTAGAGTCGCGGTTTTCATCGTTGCCCTCCCCTAGCTTCAACGTTGAGGCGCCGGTCGTCGTGGATGATGCCATCGCGGATCTCTACGCGGCGTTCCATCCAATCCGCCACCTTTGGGTCGTGGGTGACCATGACCATGCTGGCGCCGGATTGGCGCACCACGGTGGTCAGCAGCTGCATAACCTCGTGCCCGGTGGACTGGTCGAGCGCACCGGTAGGCTCATCCGCGAACACGATGGCCGGGTTTGCCGCCAGCGCACGCGCAATCGCCACGCGCTGGGCTTGGCCGCCGGAGACTTCGGCGGGGCGTCGTTCAGCGAGCTCGCCCAACCCAAGCTGGTCCAGCAGGCGCATCGCCTTCTTACGCGCCACCGAACGCCGCGCGCCGCACAATAAGGCCGGCAGCGCCACGTTGTCCATGTTGCTCAGTTCTGGCAGCAGCTGCCCGTCCTGAAATACAAAGCCAAAGTTTTCAAGGCGCAGCCGCGAGCGGGCGGAATCGCCCAGCGCGGAAAGCTGCGTTTCGCCGAAGGAAACCGTGCCGTCGCTCGGGCGCAGAACGCCGGACATGCAGTGCAACAAAGTGGACTTGCCGGATCCGGAGGGGCCCATGACGGCGACGAGTTCGCCGGGTTGAATGTTAAGAGAGATTCCAGCGAGCACGGGCGCCCCGCCGTAATCCTTGGTGATGTCATGTAATGAGAGTGTCTGTGTCATAGTCCTCATTTCACCTTTTCCGGCACCTGCCCACCATGGCCTAGGCACTGCATTTTCAGGTAGTGCTGGCACTACCCTCGCTAAATTCCACCCTAGCTAAGCTGGAAACCGTGTTTCGCAATCGCAAAACTAAGTCCCAGCCCAGCCATGAGCAACGCCAGGCTGCGATCATCGCTGAGCTGACCGCCTCCAGGCGCGCCATCGCCGATGCTTACGAGGTCGAGCGCGCCCGCATCGAACGCGATTTACACGATGGCGCGCAGCAATACTTGGTGGCCGCCAGTATCAAGTTAGGCGAGGCCGAGTTAGACGCTGAGGATCCGGTCCTGGCGCTGATTCGGGAGGCCAAGCGCGATCTGGATGCCGGTTTGAACAGCCTGCGCGCTACCGTCCATGGCATTCACCCCCAGGTACTGCAGGACCACGGCTTGGTCGCCGCGCTTTCCGACGTCGCTTCTTCTTACGGCTCTCACATCTCCATCTTCGCCCCGCACCCGCTGCCGCAACTTTCCCCCAGCGTGCTCGCCGCGGGATATTTCTTCGGCACCGAAGCACTGACTAATGCCGCAAAGCACGCGCCCGGCGCACCGGTGAGCGTGCTTATTACTTCGGATGCCTCGCTGCATATCTCCGTCGTGGACGAAGGCCCCGGCGGGGCACGGGTAATACCAGGTCACGGACTCGCGGGAATGGCAGAAAGGCTAGCGGCATTCGGCGGCAGGATGCAGGTCCACTCGCCAGAAGGCGGGCCGACGAAGATCAATTGCGAGATTCCCCTGCTGCTTGAACGCGGCAGCAGCGGGCTGGCGGAGTAGGTGGCGGTTATGAGCGGTCTAAAGATTGTTGTCGCGGATGATTCCGCGCTGTTGCGAGAAGGCGTGGCCGGACTTTTGGAGCGGCGCGGCCACCACGTGGTGGGCCAGGCGGCGGATGCGCCGGAGTTAACCGCTCTGGTGGACTCGCTAGATGAGCTTCCCGACATCGTTATCACGGACGTGCGCATGCCGCCCGGGATGTCCGATGACGGGCTAAAGGCGGGCGTGGCCTTACGGCGCCGCTACCCAGAGCTGGCGGTGATGGTGCTTTCCCAGTACGTGGCGCCAGCGTATGCGGTGGAGCTTTTTGAAAACACCACCGCGGGCACGGGCTACCTGCTCAAAGATCGCGTCTCTGAGGTGGCGGACTTCCTGTCCAGCCTGGACGTGGTTGCGCAGGGCGGCACCGTCATCGACCCCACCGTGGCGCGCGCGTTGATGCAGTCAGGCCGCAGCGGCCTAGGCGAGCTGAGTCCCCGCGAGCGCGAGGTCCTGGAGCTGATGTCGCGCGGGCAATCTAACAAGGAAATTGCCACCGAACTCGTGCTTTCGGGGGCCGCCGTGGCCAAGCACGTGTCCAACATCTTTTTGAAGCTACGTTTGGATCCCAGCGAGGACAACCGCCGCGTGAAGGCCATCCTGGAGTATCTCTCCGCAAACCGCTAGCTCTCCCTTTAAGGCACATTTTGCCATCTAAGGCTGCGAAAGCTGCACTTTCAAGGGCACTATTTGGCAAATTGCGCATTAGAATCCCCCAGCTCGCCACACCGGTAGGCTGGGGCCTATGCAAAACGTTGAACCAAACCAGGTACCAGAAGGCGCACAGCTCATCGACGTCCGCGAAACCCACGAGTGGGAGGTAGAGCACGCCAAGGGCGCTACTCATATTCCGATGAGTGAAATCGTGGGGCGTCTCGATGAAATCGACGTCGACCGCGATATCTATTTGATCTGCCACGCTGGCGGCCGCAGCTTCCAGGTTGGCCAGTACATCGAGCAATCCCGCGGCTGGGATGTCTTCAACGTCCTGGGCGGCACCGATGCGTGGATTGCACAAGGCATGCCCACGATCTACGACGACAAGTAACACCAACTAGTGGGGAAAGACCCATAATTTAGGATTCTTAAGTTAGGCCGTCTAGTCTGGTTTGCATGGCTAGCACAATTTCAATCCCCAACGCACTTTTAGAATCTCCTTCCTTCCAGCTGGAGCGCCTCCGCCGCCGCACCCGCGACGGCGTCGAGCAAGCGCTCAGCACTCGGCAGACCACCATCCGCGAGTACTGGGTACTTACCTGCCTCGTCGATGGTGACGTTGCTTCCCAGTCCGCGCTCTCCGAGACCCTCGCGATCGACGCCTCCGACATGGTGCGCCTCATCGATTCCCTGGAGGAGCGCAACTGGGCCAAGCGCGAGCGCGACCCCAAGGACCGCCGCCGTCAGATCGTGGCTTCCACCAAGAAAGGCGTGAAGGCCCACAAGGAGCTTGCGGAGCTCGTCGCCGCAGCCGAGGACGAAGCCCTCGACGAGTCCACCTCCAAGCAGCTCAAGCACCTGCGCAAGCTGGCACGCGCCATCATGTCTTCAAGCGAGGGTGATGCTTAAATGGTGGAAGAGGACGCTAATACCGGGCGCCACGCGCTGCCCGAAGACCTTTTAGATTCCCGGCAGCCCGGCGCGGGCATCGTGCATGTTCCGGAGCAATACCTGTTGCGGGATCGCGCGCCGCGCGAGCGCACACTGTGGGACATCGTGCAAACCACTGCAGAGCTAAACCCGGACGCCGCCGCGCTTGACGACGGCGAGGTGCTCACCTACTCAGAGCTCATCACCGATGTCCAGGCATGGGCCGCCGAGCTGCAGGCCAACGGCGTCTGCCGCGGCGACCGCATCGGCATCCGCATGACCTCCGGCAAGCGAGAGCTTTATCTCGCGATTCTGGCCACCTTGGCTGCGGGCGCGGCCTATGTGCCGGTCGACGCGGACGACCCCGACGAGCGCGCCGAGATGGTCTTTGGCGAGGCCGACATCGATGGCCTGTTTACGGATGAGGGTTTCCGCTCGCTACGCCCTGCCGAGCGCGTAGGAAAGGACGCCCACCAGGGTGCACCGACGCCGGACGACACCGCGTGGATCATCTTTACCTCCGGTTCCACGGGCAAGCCGAAGGGCGTGGCCGTCACCCACCGCTCCGCGGCCGCTTTCGTGGATGCCGAGGCGGCGCTGTTTTTGGTCGATCACCCACAAGGCCCGCTGGGCCCCGACGACCGTGTGCTAGCCGGGCTGTCGGTGGCATTCGACGCTTCTTGTGAGGAGATGTGGCTGGCCTGGGGCCACGGTGCCTGTCTGGTGCCGGCGCCGCGCTCTTTGGTGCGCTCCGGCATGGACTTAGGCCCGTGGCTCATCCGCCGCGACATCACGGTTGTTTCCACGGTGCCGACCTTGGCGGGCCTGTGGCCGGCGGAGGCGCTGGACAATATCCGACTGCTCATCGTCGGCGGCGAGGCCTGCTCGCAGGAGCTGGTAGACCGCCTGGCAACAGACGAGCGTGAGATGTGGAATACGTACGGCCCGACGGAGGCGACGGTCGTCGCTTGTGCCCAGCGCATGGTGCCGGGCCAGCCAGTTTCCATCGGCTTGCCTTTGAACGGCTGGGACTTGGTGGTCGTGGATAAGCAAGGCTTCCCGGTGAACGTGGGCGAGGTCGGCGAGCTGGTTATCGGCGGCGTCGGCTTGGCGCGCTACCTGGATCCAGCAAAGGATGCGGAAAAGTACGCGCCGCTGGACTCGATGGCGTGGGAGCGCGCGTACCGCACGGGCGACCACGTCCGTCTGGAGGAAGACGGCCTGTATTTCGTGGGTCGTATCGATGACCAGGTCAAGATTGGCGGCCGGCGCATCGAGCTCGGCGAGGTTGAAGCCAACGTGGCGGCCCTGCCGAACGTCTATAACTCCGCGGTGGCAGTGCAGAAGACGCCGGGCGGCGAGTCCGTGCTGGTGGGCTACGTTTCCTTGGAGGATGAGGCGAAGGGCTTTGACGAAAAAGCCGCGCACGAGCGTCTGGCCGAGACCATGCCGGCTGCACTCGTCCCTCGCATCTGCGTGATGGAAGAGCTGCCGGTGCGCACCTCGGGCAAGGTGGATAAGAAGGCCCTGCCGTGGCCACTTCCAGGCGTTGGTGTAGAGGCCGCGGGCCTTACCCAGACCGAGCAGTGGCTGGCACAGCTGTGGGTGGAGACGCTGGGCGTTTCTGTCTCGGATGAGAACGCGGACTTCTTCTCCCTGGGCGGCACCTCGCTGGCCGCGGCGACGTTGGTAGGCCGCATCCGTGAGCGCTACCCCACCGTGGCGGTGCGTGACCTCTACGACCACCCGCGCCTGGGCTCGCTGGCCGAGCACATCGGCGGCGTCGAGGAGCGGCCTTCGGCTGCGCCCAAACGCACGGTGCGCAAGGTGGGCATGGGCACGCGCGTGGCGCAGACGCTCATCCAGATTCCAGTGATGACCTTGGCTGCGACTTCGTGGCTGACCTGGCTGCTACTTGGCTCGAATGTGGCGCACGCGCTCGGTGTAGATTGGGCGCTGACTACCCCGTGGTGGCTGGTTGCCGTCATGGTGGTGCTCTTTGCGACTCCGATTGGCCGCATCCCAATAGGCGGCATCGGCGCGCGCCTTATCACTGCGGGAATCAAGCCGGGCGACTACCCGCGCGGAGGCTCGGCGCACCTGCGTATTTGGGCCGCGGAGCGCTGGGCTGATGCCTCGGGCTCGCGCTCGATTGCGGGCGCGACGTGGGTGAACAACTACGCGCGCCTACTCGGCGTGAAGATTGGCCGCGGCGTGGACCTGCACTCTCTACCTCCGGTGACGGGTCTACTCAAGTTGGGCGACCACGCGGCTATCGAGCCGGAAGTGGACCTTTCTGGCTACTGGCTCGACGGCGACGTACTGCACGTTGGCGCCATCAACGTTGGCGAAGGCGCGCGCGTTGGTGCGCGATCTACCCTGCTACCGGGCACCAATGTGGGCAAGTACGCCCACGTGGAGGCCGGCTCCACGGTCACGGCTCGAAAAAAGATCAAGGACGGTCAGCGCTGGTCCGGTTCGCCCGCCAAGAAGGTAGGCCGCTCCAAGCACCGCTTCCCCACCGAGCCGCCGAAGCGCCGCCCGTGGTGGGTTGCGTTCTACGGCGCAACGTCGATCCTGCTGGCAATCCAGCCGGTGGTAGCTCTCGCTGTGGGCGCGGCCGTCGTTGTCGCAGGCCTTAGCATGACCGCGGGCAACGACTTCATCGGCTCGATTTTCTTCGCGCCGCTAGGCGCACTGGCGGCATTCGCCTGCTTCATGGCGCAGACCTGGCTGGGCGTGCGGATTCTGTCCATCGGCCTCAAGCCCGGTGTCTCACCGGTGCGCTCTGCGGCTGGCTGGCGCCTGTGGTCCGTTGAGCGCCTCATGGACGAAGCCCGCACGACGCTCTTCCCGCTCTACGCCTCACAGCTAACCCCGACGTGGCTGCGCTCGCTGGGCGCGAAGATCGGCAAAGACGTGGAGATTTCCACAGCAGTGATGATTCCGAAGCTGACGGACATCAAGGACGGCGCCTTCCTGGCCGACGACACGATGATCGGCGGCTACGAGCTGGGCGGAGGCTGGATGCTCACGGGCGAAACCAAGGTGGGCAAGCGCTCCTTCGTGGGCAACTCCGGCATCACGGGCCCGGGCCGCAAGCTGGGTAAGAACTCGCTGGTTGCGGTGCTCTCCTCGACGCCAAAGAAGTCCAAGGCAGGCTCGAACTGGTGGGGTTCGCCGCCGGAGCGCATGCGCCGCGTGGAGGCCAGCGTTGAGGGCGTGCAGGGCGAGTCCCTGACCTATAACCCTGGCTTCGGGGTGAAGGCGGCCCGCGGTCTCATTGAGACCATGCGCCTGCTCGCGCCGATGACCTCGGCGATGCTGTTGGCAGCAACGTTAGCCACCATGTACGTGCTTGTGAATACCTACGGCGTGGGCCTTGCCTGGGCTGTCTCTGGCCTGCTGCTTATGGTAATTGGCGCGGTCAGCATGGCTATCACCGTGGCCGTGAAGTGGATCTGCGTGGGCAAGCACCGCGCGGCCGACCACCCACTGTGGTCCGCGTTCGTGTGGCTCAACGAGCTGCAGGACACCTTCGTTGAGGCCGTCGCTGCGCCGTGGTTCTTCCAGCACACGCTGGGCGCTGGGGAGATCAATCTCGGACTGCGCGCGCTGGGCGTAAAGATCGGCGCGGGCGCCTGGATCGATTCCTACTGGTTCCCGGAGACGGACCTCTGTTACGTGGGCAAGGGCGCTTCCGTGGGCCCCGGCACCGTGGTGCAGACCCACCTCTTCCAGGACCGCGTGATGAGCTTGGATACCGTCACCATCGAAGACGGTGCGACCCTTGCTGCCCACTCGGTCGCACTGCCAGCATCGCTGCTTGGCGACGCCGGCACCGTCGGCCCCGGCTCGCTCGTCATGCGCGGCGACCGCGTGCCCGCCAACTCCGTATGGCAGGGCAATCCAATTGAGCCGTGGGGCTAGGCCCGGCCTGCCGCCGATTTTCCTCTGCGGAATAGACTGCGGCGGCATTTTCTCGACGGCGTGCCTGCCTAGATGCCAAATCGTGGGAAGATTTAACCATCGTAGGCCCACGGTTTGGCGCTTAGGGCGATAGGGCGCAAAGCAAAAGGCTGGATGCATCGTGCATCCAGCCTTTCGACGTTAGAGCCAACCTAGACCCTCACGGCGAAACAAACGTTAGTCACCAATCTGGTCACGGCCGCGCATAACGATGAGCGGATCCGGCTCGCCGACCAGTTCATGGTCCTTGTTGGTGTACTCAAACTTGGAGAGCACGTAGCGCATAGCGTTGATGCGGGCGCGCTTCTTGTCGTTGGACTTGATGGTAATCCACGGCGACTCTTCAGTATCCGTGTAGCGGAACTGCTCCTCCTTCGCGCGGGTATAGTCGTCCCACTTGTCGAGGGACGCCAGGTCCATCGGGGAAAGCTTCCACTGACGCACTGGGTCAATCTGACGAATAGCGAAGCGGGTGCGCTGCTCCTTACGAGTAACGGAGAACCACAGCTTGGTTAGGGAAATACCGGAACCAAGAATCATGTTCTCGAGCATTGGCACCTCGCGCAGGAACTCTGCGTGCTGGGACTCAGTGCAAAAGCCCATGACGCGCTCGACGCCGGAGCGGTTGTACCAGGAGCGGTCGAAGAAGACGATTTCGCCGCCTGCCGGGAAGTGCTGAATGTAGCGCTGGAAGTACCAGGAGGTGGACTCACGCGGGGAGGGCTTTTCCAGTGCGACGGTGCGCGCACCACGCGGGTTCAGGTGCTCGTTGAAGCGCTTGATGGTACCACCCTTGCCGGCTGCATCTCGACCTTCAAAAAGGATAATGTGGCGCTGGCCGGTTTCTTTGGTCCAGTTCTGCCACTTCAGCAGCTCGATTTGGAGCGCACGCTTGATGCTCTCATACTCATCGCGCGACATGCGCTCTTCGTAAGGGTAGTTCTCTCGCCAGGTTTCAATTGGCGAACCATCCGGCATGATGAGGGCCGGGTCGTCCTCGTCAGCATCGTCGACGACGTAGCCGTCGGTCTTAGCAAGGTCAATCTCAGGAAGTTCGTCGTCTTTAATTTCAGCCATACTCAAAAGTTTACCGGTCACCCAACTATTCGGCGCGTTAAATTACACTGCAACTCCACCGATTTACCCCTAAATCCTCCCCCGCCCAGACATAGCAAAAGAGCCCCACCTAGAAGGTGAGGCTCTTAGAAAATCGCTTACGCGATGGATGTTCTTAGACGAACATGCCGATCAGCTGGGAAGCGCCCTTAGCAATCTTGACGAGCGGATCGATCAGGGTTGCGTAGATGTTCAGGTCGTTTGCAAACTCGGAAGAACCGATTGCGAAGTTAATGAAGCCGTCCATTTTATCTCCTTAGGACTAGTATTTGAAGATTGAAGATCAGAACCTAAAAGGCCCCGATGAGAAGTAAATGATTTACTTGTTCTCAGCAATCAGGGAAGAGGTACCTGGGAAGAAATCAGCTGCCTCAGGCTCGGAGGACAGGAAGTCGAAGGCCAAGATGGTGTTCTGGAAGAAGGAACCAACGTTGCCCAGGATCTTGCCCCAGCCTTCCCAGGTGTCTACGAAGTTGTCGAGGTGGGTCTGAATGAGGGAGAGGTCCATATTGAACTCCTTGAATAGGTTTCGAGTATTTACACCCGAGGGTATTGCGGATTTGCAGACACCCTCTGTGGGCGTCACAAGTAACTATTTTGTCACACAGCGCTCAAAAATCAATCCGAAACTCTTAAGTTTTTAAGCCTCGGGAAAGCTCCCCATAGTTCCCAGCCGTCACTTTACACACAGTATCCTCTAAGTCATTTCTTACCCAAAAATTAATTGATACGCCTACTACCAGCGAGTTTTCTGACGGTGAACAGAAATGATCAAGCTCTTTGGAAAAAGTGTGTAACAAACATCAGAAACGCTCCGATGAACACTGTCCAAAATTCAGAAATTCAGCGGGAAATCGTTTTCAAAATTGCCCTAATGTGGGGGTGTACCAAAGGCCTCAGATTGGCCGTTTTCGCGTCCTCCCCGAGTTCCAGGCAGTCAAATAGAGGCGAAGGCACAACCAATCAGCCGCCATTCAGCCTAAAAAAGGGGCCACTGGCTGTGAAAATTGTTATTCAATGTGAAAGCTGAGGTTTGGAAGCGCACTTTTCATCTTTTCCGTGTAGCGACACGCGAAAGCGCCCTACGAGAGACGTTCTTTATCTCACGTAGGGCGCCTTAAATCGGCAGCATCTAGCTCGCACGGAGCTACATGGACGCCTTTGGAGGTTTGGCGCTATTAGAAGCCCATGCCGCCCATAGCGTCAGCGTCAGGCATGCCAGCGCCTGCACCAGCAGGCTGCGGCTTGTCAGCAACGACAGCCTCAGTGGTCAGGAACAGCGCTGCGATGGAAGCAGCGTTCTGCAGTGCGGAGCGGGTGACCTTGACTGGGTCATTAATACCAGCGGACATCAGGTCAACGTACTCGCCGGTAGCTGCGTTCAGGCCCTCGCCTGCTGGCAGGGATGCAACCTTGTCAGCAACAACGCCCGGCTCCAGGCCAGCGTTGTGAGCAATCTGCTTCAGCGGTGCAGACAGTGCCTCACGAACGATCTTGACGCCGGTTGCTTCGTCACCGGTCAAGTCATTCAGCGCATCCAGAGCGGAAGCAGCCTGCAGGAGGGCGACGCCACCGCCGGCAACGATGCCCTCTTCAACGGCAGCCTTTGCGTTGCGGACTGCGTCCTCAATGCGGTGCTTGCGCTCCTTGAGCTCTACCTCAGTTGCAGCGCCGACCTTCAGGACAGCAACGCCGCCGGCCAGCTTGGCCAGGCGTTCCTGCAGCTTCTCACGGTCGTAATCAGAATCGGAGTTTTCAATCTCAGCGCGGATCTGCTTGATGCGGCCGTCGATCTGCTCCTGGTTGCCAGCACCCTGGACGATGGTGGTGTCATCCTTGGTGACAACAACCTTGCGTGCCTGGCCGAGGTACTCAATCTCCGCGGTCTCGAGGGAAAGGCCAACCTCTTCGGAGATGACCTGGCCGCCGGTCAGGATAGCCATATCCTGCAGGGTAGCCTTGCGGCGGTCGCCGAAGCCCGGAGCCTTAACAGCAACGGACTTGAAGGTGCCACGGATCTTGTTCACGACGAGGGTGGACAGTGCTTCGCCCTCAACGTCCTCGGCGATGATCAGCAGCGGCTTGCCGGTCTGCATGACCTTCTCCAGCAGCGGAACGAGGTCCTTGATGTTAGAGATCTTGGAAGAAACCAGCAGGATGTACGGATCCTCGAGGACTGCTTCCTGGCGCTCCATGTCGGTTGCAAAGTAGCCGGAGATGTAACCCTTGTCGAAGCGCATACCCTCGGTTACCTCGAGGTCCACGCCGAAGGTGTTGGACTCTTCAACGGTGATAACGGAGTCCTTGTTCACGGAGCCGTTACCCACGGTGTACATAGCCTCAGCGATCTTGGCGCCGATTGCCGGGTCAGCGGCGGAGATACCAGCGGTGGTAGCGATCTCTTCCTGGGTCTCAATCTCCTTAGCGGAAGAAAGCAGGGAGTCAACGACTGCCTTGGTAGCGGTCTCGATGCCGCGCTTGATGCCCATCGGGTTGGAGCCTGCTGCAACGTTGCGCAGACCCTCGCGTACGAGCGCCTGTGCCAGAACAGTAGCGGTGGTGGTGCCGTCACCGGCAACATCGTCAGTCTTCTTTGCTACTTCCTTAACCAGCTCAGCGCCGATCTTCTCATAAGGATCTTCCAGCTCGATCTCGCGAGCGATGGAGACGCCATCGTTGGTGATGGTCGGAGCGCCCCAGGACTTCTCCAGGACGACGTTACGGCCCTTTGGGCCGAGGGTGACCTTTACTGCGTCGGCCAGCGTGTTCAGACCACGCTCAAGGCCGCGACGTGCCTCTTCATCGAAAGCAATAAGCTTTGCCATTGTGTTTGTGCTCCTTGATTTGTTTAGGACGACACTCACGTCTGTATCTATACGGACGCCCGCGACGGCACGGCTGGTGAGTGTTAACCAGCCTCAACCACATAGATGAGATTTTCTGGCACTTACCCGGTGGGAGTGCTAGCGACCATTCTGGCACTCGACCACTACGAGTGCAAGGAAAGACACGAACGCCCTCCAGTACGTTCGCTGTGAGCGTTCCAGAGGGGGTTCGTGTCAGAAATTAAGTTGCGGAGTTTGCGGAGGCTCCTGGGTTCTTCGCGTTTTCGCGGTTCTACTCGGCCTTCTTCACCTTCTTGGCGGTCCAACGGTAAATAAAGCCCAGGACTGCGATGAACAGGATGAGGCCGAAGACGTTGGCGGAGGTGCCACCTTCGAAGATCTCCAGCGGGGACTCGCCACCGGCTGCCGCGATGATGGCGGCATTGACCACGCCGAACAGAGACTCACCAACGATGAGGCCGGTTGCCAGCAAGGTACCCATGCGCTTGGAGAAGTCCGGATTAGCCTGCCTTGCCGCCCACTTGTCGTAGAAGTAACCCAGGATTGCGCCAATCGGGATGATGATGGTCAGCGCGGCCGGAAGATACATGCCCATGCCCACGGCCAGCGGGGACAGGGAGAACTTCTTGGTGGTCTTACGCAGAACCTCATCAATAACAATAAGAACCGCGCCGATGACGGCACCGGTGAAGATAAGGCTCCAATCCAGGGAGTTATCGAAAATGCCCGATGCCACCGAAGACATCAGCGCAGCTTGCGGGGCGGCGAGAGCATCCTCGCCCGCGCCTTCCATGCCTTGGAAGCCGAAGCCGTCGAGCATGATCTGCAGAATCGGTGGAATGACAACGGAGCCGAAGAGGACGCCAATAATTAGCGCAACCTGCTGCTTCCACGGTGTCGCGCCAACGAGCTGACCGGTCTTCAGGTCCTGCAGGTTGTCATTCGAAATCGTGGCGATACCGAAGACGATCGCCGCGGTGAAGAGGGTATAAGCCACCAGCGAAAGCGGGTCCGCGCTGCTGCCGCGCGTGACTGCAGCAATCAGCAGCGAGGCAGACAGCACGGCGATGATGCCAACGGAAGAAATCGGCGAGTTAGACGCACCAATCAGGCCGGCCATGTAGCCGCACACGGAAGCGACGATGAGGCCAACCAGCAAGGTAAACAGCACCGAGACTGTAATCAGCACGCCCATGTGCTCGTGGATATCCGTGCCGCGTACGAAGTCCCACAGCAGTAGCGCAATCGGAACCATCAAGATGACGATGGTGCCAAGCACGTACGGGAACGGGATGTCGCGCTCGGAGACGTCGACGGTGTGGCCTTCCTTGCGTTTGCGGGAGGAAGCCAGAGACTCAGAAATGCCCTTGATGATCGGGCCGGTGATCTTGATCAGCGTCCAGATCGCGGCGATGGCCATGGCACCAACACCGATGAAGCGGATCTCGCCGGAGAAAACGGAATCGACGGTATCAGCCAGCGCAGTGGCGTCTAGGCCAGAGACGTCGCCCGCAGTGTGCATCGGCAGCAGGAAGAAATAGGAAATGATGACGCCGATGAGCATGGCAAAGCCGACGGCCGGGCCAACGAGGTGGCCCACACCGATGAGAGCCAGCGACAGCGAAGTACCCAAGGTGGTGGCACCAGAACCCAGCTTGAAGTAGGTCGAGACTGAGGAGGCTGCAGCCTTCATCGCAGCCAACAGCGCCATCACCGCGGAGATAACGCCGCCAACCAAGATGACGCGCAAGCCCTGGGCGTTTTCTTCCGCAGCGGCTTCCGACGCACCGTTACTATCGCCTACCTTGAGAACCTCAGCGGCGGCAACGCCCTCCGGGTAGGGCAGGTCAGAGCCGGTAATCAGCGCGCGGCGCAGCGGGATCGAGTACATCACGCCGAGCACGCCACCGATGGCGCAGACAGCTGCGGTCTCCCAGAAGCTAAATCCCTTCCAGTAGCCCACCATGACCAGGCCTGGCAGAACGAAGATGATGGCAGAAAGAGTGCCGGCCGCAGAAGCAATGGTCTGCACAATGTTGTTTTCTTTGACATTGTGCCCGGCAAAGCGGCGCAGCACAGCCATAGAAATAACGGCTGCCGGAATCGAGGTGGCGAAGGTCAGGCCGACCTTGAGGCCGAGATAGACGTTGGCTGCGGTAAAGACCAACGTGATGAGTCCGCCGATTAGGATGCCGCGCAGCGTCAGCTCGCGCAAAGAACTTGCATCATTGCCGGTTGCCCCTGGTAAGTGGGACGCAGAAGCGGGGGAAGCCTGGACGGCGTCGTGTGCCATGCCGAGACCTTTCTAACGAGAAACCGATGTGAAGGTATGTGTATTTAATTATCGGAATTAAATATTCATAGAACTCTAGTTCACCCGGGCACGATCTCAAACGATCAGTCAATACTAATTTTCAGACAGGTTCTCCAAACGGCACCTGGCGTGCGTGTCCAAGCCTGCGAGTATGTTGGACAACATGACTGCTATTTCTGACTACATCGCAAATGATCGCGCGAATATCTTCGCGCAGCTCAAAGAACTCGTTTCTTTCAACTCCGTACACAACGAGCCGGGCCTCGAGGAAGAAGCCCAGAAGGCAGCGCAGTGGGTTGAAAAGACCCTTACTGACGCCGGCGTCAAGGTCGAGGCAATCAAGACTGCGGACGGTTCTACCGCGCTCGTCGGCAAGCGCGCCGGCAAAGAGGGTGCCAAGACCGTCCTGCTTTACTCCCACTACGACGTAGTCCCGGTCGGCCCACGCGAGCCATGGGAATCTGACCCGCTGACCCTGACCGAGCGCACTGCACCTTCCGGCGATACCCGTTGGTACGGCCGCGGCGCGGCAGACTGCAAGGGCAACATCGCCATGCACCTGGCCGCCCTGCGCGCTATCGATGCAAACGGTGGCACCGACCTCAACCTGACCTTCCTCATCGAGGGTTCTGAGGAACGCGGCGGCGAGGGCCTGTCCGCACTCATCGAGGAGCGCCCAGAGCTTTTCGCTGCCGACGCCATCCTCATCGCCGATGCCGGCAACGCCAAGGCTGGCCAGCCCACGCTGACCACCTCCCTGCGCGGCGGCGCGCAGATTTATGTCCAGGTAGACACCCTCGAAGCCGGCGTACACTCCGGCCAGTTCGGCGGCGCCGCTCCGGATGCCGTTAAGGCGCTGATGCGTGCGCTAGATTCCCTGAGCGACGAGCACGGCCGCACCACTATCGACGGCGTCGATTGCGCCGGCACGTGGCCGCTGGCTGAGGGCCAGACCACCGCTTATAAGCCGGAAGATTTCCGCACCGACGCGCAGATGCTTGAGGGCACCGAAATCATGGGCTCGCAAGATCCGGCCGGCGCCACCGAAATCGCCGACATGATCTGGGCACGCCCAGCCGTGACCGTCACCGGCTTTACCTCTACCCCAGTGGCCGAGGCCGTCAATGCCGTTCCATCTACCGCCGCTGCAAACCTGAACCTGCGCACCCCAGCCACCATGGATCCGCGCGCCACCGCCGAGGCCGTTGCCGAGCACCTGAAGAACCACGTTCCGTGGGGCGCTCACATCAAGGTCGACATTCTGGAGGCCAACCGCGGTTTCGAGACCGATCCTACAAAGCCAGCCGCAGCGCTGCTCGGCGAGTGCCTGGCTGAGGCATACGGCACTGCGACCAGCTCCCAGGGCATGGGCGGTTCCATCCCACTGACCGTGGAGCTGCAGGAAAAGCACCCGAACGCAGAGATCGCGCTTTTCGGCGTGGAGGATCCACAGGCCACCATCCACTCGGCAAACGAGTCCGTCGATCCAAACGAGATCGAAAAGATCGCCACCGCCGAGGCTTATTTCCTCCAGCGCTTCGCCTAATCGCGCGGCAGACCGCACAGCAGACGCTGTGGCTGCGTTGAACTCGTGGGGCTATTGAGGCTGTGTTCAGCCAAAATAGCCCTATATAATACTGCCTGATTAAGAATCAGTGACTTTTGCTGGTTATGCCGGTATAGTGGCCGTATTGGCTGCGCCAAATGTGATACGCCCCCTACTTTCTTTTAAGGCAGGGCGTTGACGCTGCCAGCGGCACCCCTCTAGCGGGGTTTCCTTTTCACAGTGGTTCATCAACCAGGCCTTTTCGGTGGCCTAGATGTCTTCATCGGCGCATGCTCGATTTCGTGTACATATGACGTCGCACGTGCGCCTAAAAATGCTCGCGCGTCTCCATCTTGCAAAGGAGATCCGGCTTAACTGTGATAGCAGTGCTGAGTGCTCTAATACTGGCCACAGTCCTCGCCCCATTTTTGATCTATTACTTGGGCAGGCCTGCCTTCAGCATTCTTGCCATCGCCCCAGGCGCGGGTTTTTTCTGGGTACTCAGCCAGCTAACAAACTCCACGTTCAATGACGGCAACTCGCTGCAGTACAACCTGGAATGGATGCCGGACGCCAACCTCAACATCACCCTGCGGATGGATGGGCTATCTGCACTGTTTAGCCTCATCATCTTAGGTATAGGTGCGCTCGTGCTTTTGTACTGCTGGGGCTACTTCGACCACAACCGTCGCCGCTTGGCCATGTTTGGCGCGCAGATGACGGCCTTTGCCACCGCCATGTTTGGCTTGGTGGTCTCAGACAACATCTTGATGATGTACGTCTTCTGGGAAATCACTTCCCTGCTTTCTTTCCTCCTCGTCAGCTACTACGGAGAACGAGCTTCCTCAAGGCATGCGGCCCAGCAGGCATTGATGATCACCACCCTTGGCGGCCTGGCCATGCTCATGGGCATCATTTTGCTGGGCCGACAGACCGGCCAGTGGACTTTTAGTGCACTCGCAGATTTCGAGCAGATCACACAGACGCCTTATATCACGATCGCTATCGTCCTGATCCTGGCCGGTGCGATCAGCAAATCCGCCATCGCTCCCGCCCATTTCTGGCTGCCCGGCGCCATGGCAGCACCAACACCGGTTTCGGCCTACCTGCACTCCGCCGCAATGGTTAAGGCAGGCATCTACCTGGTCACCCGCCTCGCCCCCGAACTACACGAGGTCGCCACCTGGCATCTCGTCATTATTCCGCTGGGTCTATTCACCATGCTGTTGGGCGGCTGGATGGCCCTAAAGCAGCGCGATCTCAAGCTAATTCTGGCCTATGGCACCGTCTCCCAGCTCGGTTTTATCACCTCCATCGTGGCCATCGGCTCCCGCGAGGCGCTGCAAGCAGGCCTGGCACTGACCTTCGCGCACTCGCTGTTCAAGGCTGCTTTGTTCATGATCGTCGGCGCCATTGACCACGCCTCGGGTACGCGCGACATCGCCAAGCTTTCCGGCCTTGGCCGCGCTAAACCGGGACTGTATCTGCTGGCCATCATCCCCGCGCTGTCCATGGCTGGTATCCCACCACTGCTGGGATTCGTGGCCAAGGAGGCAACGCTGGAGACCATCCTCCACGAGTCCCTCCTCGTGGGAATGCCGCGCAACATGCTGCTCGTCGGCGTCGTGGTGGGCTCTATGCTCACCATGGCTTATGCGCTGCGCTTCCTGTGGGGCGCCTTCGCCGTAAAGAAGGATAAAGACGGTGTGCGCCTGGGCACCTCCGAGGCCGTGGAGAACATGCACGCGCTCGCCCCGCTGCTGTGGATTCCGCCGGCAATCTTGACCGCGCTTACCATCTTCTTGGGCCTGCAGCCAACCCCGCTTTCCCTCGGTATCAACCAGCACCTGGACAATCTCTTCGGCCACCACGAGCACACCCATCTGGCGCTGTGGCACGGCATCACCATCCCACTGGGCCTGTCGCTGCTCATCGTGGTGGTCGGCATCATCGTGCACTGGCAGCGCAATGTGGTGGCCAAGTGGCAGTTCCAGTACCCGGCGCTAGGCTCAGCCGACGCCGCCTACGATTCCGTGCTCCAGGCCCTGCGCACTCTCTCGCTGCGCACCACCGCCTCCACCCAGCGCGGTTCGCTGCAGATGAACATGTCCATCATCTTCGGCACGCTCATGATCCTGCCGGTCATCATGCTGATCCGCGGCGATCTGACCAACGTGCACATGGAGGTGGCAGAAAATCCTTGGCAGGTAGTCGCCGCCGTCATCATCATGGTCGCGGCAATTGCGGCGACGGTGACCGATAACCGCCTCTCCGGCGTCATCATCGTCGGCGTGACCGGCTATGGTCTGTCCTTCATCTTCGCCCTGCACGGCGCACCGGACCTAGCACTAACCCAGCTGCTCGTGGAGACCATCATCATGGTGCTGTTCATGCTGGTGCTGCGCCGCATGCCGGCAAACACCGATTGGAAGCAAGACCCCAAGGTCTCGCGCCTGCGCGCCTGGCTTGCCGTCGGCGTTGGCCTTAGCGTGACCTTGGTGGGCATGTTCTCCATCAATGCCCGTCGCAGCGAGTCCATCTCCAGCTTCATGCCGGAGCTGGCCAAGGAAATCGGCCACGGCGCAAACACCGTCAACGTGCTGCTGGTGGACCTGCGTGCGTGGGATACTTTCGGCGAGATCACCGTCCTGGTCATTGCGGCCACCGGCATCGCCTCACTGATCTACCGCACCCAGTCCTTTACCCGCTCCTCGCGGCGTCCTACGCTGCGCGTGACTGGGCGTCGCTGGCTGGCGGCCGGTGCGGAATCCGAGCAGGCGCTGAACCGTTCGCTCATGGTGGACGTCACCACGCGCTTGCTCTTCCCCTCGATGATTGCGCTTTCGCTCTACTTCTACTTCTCCGGGCACAATGCGCCGGGCGGCGGCTTCGCCGGTGGCTTGGTGGCCGCGCTCGCGCTCATCCTGCGCTACCTCGCCGGCGGCCGCGCGGAGCTCGATGAAGCACTGCCAATCGACGGCGGGCGCACCATGGGCACCGGCCTGCTGATTTCGATCGCCTCGGTGGTAGTCCCCTTTGCCTTCGGCCATCCGCCGCTGACCACCGGCTACACCAAACTGTCGGTGCCGCTGGTGGGTGATGTCTCACTGCCTTCGGCCTTGGTCTTCGACGCCGGCGTCTACCTCATCGTCGTGGGGCTCACGCTTTACATCCTGAACTCGCTGGGCTCCAAGCTCGACGAAGAAGAGGACATGCGTAAGCAGCGCGCCCGCGACCGCGCCCGCTCCCTCGCGCGCCGTCAGCGCAACCGCGCCACGGCGCAATCCGCAAGCCGAGCAATGACCTCCGGAAAGGAGAAATAAACATGGAAGCAAACCTGTTCCTTCTCCTCGCCGCGGGCGTGCTGTGCGGTACCGGCGTCTACCTCATGCTGGACCGCGCGATGACCAAGATGCTGCTGGGCATTTTGCTGCTCGGTAACGGCGCCAACCTGCTCATGCTGCAGGCCGGCGGCAAGGCGGGTTCGCCGCCTATCGACGGCCGCGAGACCGCCCAGTATGGCGATCAAATCGCCGATCCCTTGGCCCAAGGCATGATTCTGACGGCGATCGTCATTTCCATGGCGCTCACCGGCTTCATCCTGACCCTGGCCTACCGCCAGTACCGCTACCGCACCGCCGACGTCATTGAGGATGACGCGGAAGATACCGCGATTGCAGCGATGGCCGCCCGCCCTGGCAATGTCGCGGCGGCACCGGACCACGATGCTTCCAATGACCCAGCCACCGGCCGCGCCACCAAGCAGGGCGACGCCTTTGGCCCCAACTTTTTCGAAGAGCCAGTAAAGGAGGCAAACGATGACTGAGACGCTGCTTCCGCTGGTTAACTTCCTGCTGCCCTATACCGGCTTCCTCATCCCCATGCCGGTGATAATCCCAGCACTGGCTGCGGCCCTGACCATGCTGTGCGCGCGCTTTACCGGCGTGCAGCGCCAGATCGCATTCTTCTCGCTGCTGTTGCTCGCCGCCGCGAACGCGCTACTGATCTTCATCGCCGATACGGCCGGCATTCAAACGCTCCAGGTGGGCGGCTGGGACGCGCCGGTGGGCATCACGCTGGTGGCTGACCGCCTTTCCGCCGTGATGCTGTTTACCTCGTCCGTAGTGCTGTTTTCGGTGATGTGGTACGCCATCTCGCAGGGTATTCGCGACGGTTCCAAGGACGAGCCGGTGGCGGTCTTCCTGCCCACGTACATGCTGCTAACCATGGGCGTGAATGTGTCCTTCTTGGCAGGCGATCTCTTCAACCTCTACGTCGGCTTTGAGATCTTCCTCGTGGCTTCCTACGTGCTGCTGACGCTGGGCGCTTCCCCGGCGCGCGTGCGCGCGGGCGTGGGCTACGTGATGGTTTCGATGGCTTCCTCACTGATATTCGTGCTGGCGCTGGGCTATATCTACGCCGCGGTCGGCACCATGAACATGGCGCAGATCGGGATGCGCATGGAGGAAATCCCGGCCGGTACCCGCACCGCTATTTTCTCGGTGCTGCTCATCGCCTTCGGCATCAAGGCCGCCGTCTTCCCGCTGGAGGCATGGCTGCCGGACTCCTACCCCACCGCGCCTTCGCTGGTGACGGCAGTCTTCGCGGGCTTGCTCACCAAGGTCGGCGTCTACGCGATTATCCGCGCCCGCACCTCCATCTTCACCGCTGGCGGGCTGGACCAGCTGCTCATGTGGGTTGCCCTCGCCACGATGCTGGTGGGTATCTTGGGCGCCATCGCGCAGTCCGACATCAAGCGCCTTTTGTCTTTTACCTTGGTCAGCCACATCGGCTACATGATTTTCGGCGTCTCGCTGGGCACTGCCGAGGGCCTGTCCGGTGCCATCTTCTACGCCGTGCACCACATTCTGGTCCAGACCGCACTGTTCCTGGTGGTCGGCCTCATCGAGCGCCAGGCCGGCACCTCTTCCCTGCGGCGCCTGGGCTCGCTGATCTATACCGCGCCGCTCATCGCCATCTTGTATTTCATCCCGGCGATGAACCTGGGCGGCATCCCGCCATTTTCCGGCTTCCTAGGCAAGGTCATCCTCCTGCAGGCCGGCGCCAACGAGGGTTCCTGGCAGGCCTGGGTGGTCATCGGCGGTGCCGTAGTGACCTCCCTGCTTACCCTCTACGTCATGGTTTTGGTCTGGTCCAAGGGCTTCCTGCGGGACCGCGCCGACGCCCCGGAAGGCAACATCGTGATGGCGCATCCATCGCCGCTTTCCGATGTCACGGATGTCGTCGAATTCGACGAGCGCCAAGACGTCGGCCGCGTGCCCTTTGGCATGCTGGCTTCCACCTGCCTGCTGGTGCTGGCCTCAGTGTCCATCACCTTCCTGGCCGGACCGATCTCCGGCGTGACCAGCCGCGCCGCCGAATCTGCGCAGGATGATTCCATCTACCGCTACGCGGTTTTGGGCGATAACGCGGATAACCCCACCCGGCACAAGAACCAGAAGGATCGCTACACCAACGAGCAGGATTCTTTTGAAGTACGCCGAGCCCCCATCAAGGACCCAGCTCCGGCGGTAGAGACTGCACCGCAGGAGCAGCCAAAATCAAGGACCACTGAAAGCGAGGCGAAGTAATGAAATTTGCTGGACTCCGCCACCGCTTCCGCCCCTGGTTCATCGCGTGGATCACCGCCATGTGGTGCCTACTCATGGGCGAGGTCACCGTAGCCAACCTAGTTGGCGGACTACTGGTGGGCCTGTTCGTGGTGCTTGCGCTGCCACTGCCTGCCATGCCGATTGCCGAGCTGAAGGTCTCCTGGGGCAAGCTAGCCTTATTCATGGTGGGCTGGACCATCGACCTATTCCACGCCTCGTTCAAGGTGGCCTGGCTGGCGGTGCGCCCGCAAGATCCACCGAAGACGGCCATCCTCGAGCTGCCGATGCGCCTGGACAGCGAGTTTATCTTGTCTCTGGCGGTTAGCCTGTACAACCTGCAGCCAGGCGGCACGGTAACCGACATCGACATCGCCAACCGCATGCTGACCATCCACGTCCTGGACGCGGCGTCGGAAGCCGCTTTAGAGCGCGAAATCGCGAACGTCGCGGGGCTCGAAGCAAGCATGATTGAGATTTTTGAAAGGAGCCACCCCTAATGGATCCCCAGCTTTATGACATTCTTCTGGGCGTTGCCGCCGGCATCTTGGTCGTGGCCTTCCTGATTACCACCTGGCGGATTATCACCGGCCCGAATTCGCTGGACCGCCTAGTGGGCATGGACGGGTTCGTGGCCATGTTCCAATGCGCGATGGCCGCCTATATTTGTTGGACGCTGAACACCTCGGTGGTCTCCGCGATGCTGGTCGTGGCCCTTTTGGGATTTATCTCCACCGTGTCTGTCACCAGATTCCGAAAGAGGGATGCCTAGTGAGCTATCACCTTTTCGCCGACATCATCTCGATCATCTTGATCCTCGCCGGTGCGCTTTTGGTGCTGGCAGCCGCAATCGGCGTCGCGCGCTTTCCCGACACCATGTCGCGCGTGCATGCCATTTCTAAGCCGCAAACGACAGGTCTCATCTTGAGCATCCTGGGTGCATTCTTCCGCGTCACCGGCGCAGATTCCTTCGGCCCGGCAGAGCGTGGCGATCTGGGAATCCTGTTGTTACTGGTACTGTTTGCCATGATTACAAGTCCCGTAACGGCGCAGCGCACTTCCCGTATTGCACGCCGCGAGGGCCTCTACGGGTCGCCGGAACACATGTCCCGAAACGACAAACCAGCAACCCGTTCTTTGCGTAAGAAATAACCTTTGAAGGGAACAGCAGGTGAAAAAGCTCTACGGCTTGCCCACGTTGGCTACTGCCCTGACGGCCTTCGCCGCCTTCGTGATTTACCGCTTCAACGTCTCGGATGAGCGCGGGCGCGCCTTCTTTGGCAGGATTCCCTTCGACCTGAAGATCTACCAGCTCGCCGGCGCCGACGTGAAGGCGGGCGGCGATCTTTACGACGCCCCGTATATCCACAACTTTCCTTTCACCTACCCGCCGTTCGCGGGCTGGTTCTTCGAGTGGATGGCTGATTTTTCCAACCATGGCCTGATGGTGACTTGGCAGTGGATCACGGGCATCGCTCTTTTCGCCGTTATCATGCTGGTCATCCGCGAGCGTGGCTACAAGATGGGCCCAGCCTCTTGGTTCGTAGGCCTCGCGCTGCTTATCAGCAGCTTGGCTACTGATCCGGTAAACGGCACCTTCTTCTATGGCCAGATCAACATCCTTTTGATGTTCCTGGTCTCCCTCGACCTGCTGCCGCGTAAGTTGCGCCTGCCTGGCATCGGCATCGGCCTTGCCGCTGGCATGAAACTAACGCCTGCTTTCATGGGCCTGGTTTTGTTATTCCAGAAGCGCTGGTGGTCCGCCTTCGCTTGCGTATTTACCTTCTTCTTTACCGTCTACGTGGGCGTGCGGACGATCCCCGATGCCCGGGATTTCTGGACGGATAAGATGTTCAATTCTGATCGCGTGGGCAACCTGGACCACCCCGGTGCGAAGTCATTGCGCTCGATCATCGCGCGTCTCAACGGCGAAGAGAACACCGCGCTGTGGGTCCTGGCCGTGGTCATCGTGGTGATGGTGACCATGCTGGCGCTGCGCACCGCCTGGATCAATAAGAATTCCTCCGCCGCGCTGGCGCTAGCGGGCTTGGCCACCTGCTTGGTCTCGCCCTTTTCCTGGTACCACCACTTCGTCTGGGTAGTACCGCTCGGCGTATGGGTGATGCTGGTGGTCAATGAGGCCGTCGGCAAGCGTCTGCCCTCCTTCTGGGGCGCGCAGCTGGCGGGCCTGGCATCCTTCGTGGCGTTGCTGCTCGTGGAGCTGCCCTTCGTCTCCCCACCGGTGTGGCGCTTGATGTCCTCCCATGGCCTAGAGGCCATGGAGAACCTGCATCCGTGGGCATGGTTGCTGTGGCCTTTTGCCTGCTTCCTCTACATCGCAGTTTATGGCATTTGGGGGTGCTTCCCGCACGGCATGCCATCCGGCAAGCATGCTGCACGCCAGAGTAACGTGGCGGACTACCCCACCGAGGTGCGCATTCCGGTAGTGCGCAAGTAGGCCGCACCTAGAGCGGACGGAGGCTGTCCATCTCCTTACTCGTGGCCTCCACGACCTTCTGCCAACTGCCGGTCTCCTCGTAGAGGCAACGCTGGCGTTCATAGCCGGCCCCGTGCTCGATGATTTCGTGGATGAGCCGCAGCTCGGCCTCGCAGCCCAGCTCGCGAGCCAGAGGAGTTAGCTCCTCGACCAAGTCAACCAACTCGTCTTTAACCCAGCGTTCATCCGTGGCACGAGAGGTAATCACCAAGGCGTCCATGCCATAGCGGGCGGCGCGCCACTTATTCTCAGCCACGTGCCACGGCTGCAGCGTGGGCAGCTCCTGATCTGTATCAAGCATGCGGTCATAGTGGACCACCAAGCAATGCGTGAGCGCGACGATGGCCGAAAGCTCCCGGAGATTAGAAGAGGCATCCGAGATACGCACCTCGATGGTGCCCCACTTCGCCGCCGGGCGAATATCGAAGTGCATCGAGCCGGTGTGGTTGATAACGCCGGAGATGGCTTGATCCCGCATATAGTCCTGCCACTCGCGCCAATCCGCAAACTGATAAGGCATGCCGGCGGTGGGCAGCTGCTGATAGAGCATGGTGCGGTTGGAAGCATAACCAGTATCCATGCCCTCCCAGCCTGGCGAGCAGGCAGAGATTGCAAGCAGGTGCGGATACTTGGTCATCAGCGCATTGATGATGGGCCACACGCGGTCTTCGTGGCGGATACCCACGTGCACGTGAGTTCCCCACAGCAGCATCTGCTTGCCCCAGTACTGGGTGCGGTTGATGATCTCGGAGTAGCTTGCCTTATCCGAGACAGGGTTCTCGCGGTAGTCCGTGAAAGGGTGCCCGCCGGAGGCCCACAAGACCACGCCCATCTCTTGAGCAGCGGCACGCACATGCTCTAGCTTGTGCGACAAATCCGCGATTGCTTCCGGCACCGTGTGGCAAATTCCGGTTACCAGTTCCACGGTGTTTTGGAGGAATTCCTTCTCCAGCTGGATTTCGGGCGCGGCCGCCTGCACGCGGTCAATCAGCTCGGCGCCGCGTGGGACCAGATCCCAAGAGTGCGGATCGACGAGGGCTACTTCCCATTCAACGCCCAAGGTGGGCCCGGCCGAACGGGTGAAGGATTCTTCCGGAATGTTCACCCTTGTGAGTCTATCCGCAGCAAGGCCCAGCTAGAGCATTTTCTTATACATTAAATGCACGGTGGATTTTGTCTTTTATTCCACCGTGCATCTATCTTGCGAATCTTTTAGGCCTGCGGGATGGCCAGAACCGCAACGACTGCGTTGCCCTTGGTGAATTCAGCCTTGAGCTCTGCCGGGTACTCGGCGATGGCGCCCTCCGGGATGGACTGCGCGCCGTAGAGCTGCGCTGCGGTCTCGCGTGCGAGGCTCTCTGCGTCCTTATCGCCTGCCGGGAAGTAGACGGTGGTCTGCGGAACGGTGAGGATGTCACCGGCCAGGTTGCCCACCTCGCCGATCTTGAAGCCCTTCTCCTTCAGCTTGTCTGCCTGCTCTGCAGCGAAGTTCGCGCGGCCGGAGTTGTTGAATACGTTGACCGGGATGTCCTTGGCTGCGCGCTCGACGCCTGCGGCGCCCTCTGCCCCCGCAGCACCGGCAGCGGCACCGTCCTTGTTGGCTGCTTCACGGCCGGCTGCATCCTGGCCTTCCTTGGCAGGCTGTCCGGCTGCGTCTTGGCCAGCCTTGGCATCCTGCGTGCCCGGCGCGGCACTGCCGGCAGCACCCGGCTGCGCAGATGGGCTGCCCTGTGCGCCGGGCTCGCCCTCGGCGGGAGCAGGCAGCGTGGCGACGCCGGTGCTGCCGGTCTGGGCAGTATCGGTGGAGTCTTTGGAGGTCAGCGTGTACAGGCCCCACATGCCGAGCATGACAGCAACGGCAATGAGCACCATTGCGAAGCCGCGCAGCGGTAGGCCGCTAGACGAGCTGCGGTGCGCACCCGCCTTTGAGCCCTGTGAGCCCTGTGTGGAGGTGGATTCTGCTGCTTTATCTGAATTCACATTAGTCACAGCAGCAACCCTAGTCTCTAATTAGGGAGATCTGGTGCATCCTCCCGCGCGGCGCGCCGCGCCTCCTGACGGCCATCCCGCACGCGCCGCAAACGCGCAACCAGCACCGGATAGGCCTCGGCGGCAGCGGGGGCATCGAGAAGCACGTTCAAGCGCTGGTGATAACGCACCGGCGAGATATCCAGCTCCGCGCGAATGGCCTCTTCCTTAGGCCCGATACCGCGCGGGGCATGCGATTCGAACTCCAAAATGGCCGCGTCTAGGTCTGACAAGGATTGCATGCCTAAACTGTAGGGCATGACTATTCGCCCCATCGTTATCCACGGCGACCCGGTTCTGCACAATCCCACCGAGCCGGTCACTGAGCCCATCGACTCCCCAGAGCTGCAGCAGCTCATCGCCGATATGTACGAGACCATGGACGTCGCCCATGGCGTCGGCCTTGCCGCCAACCAGGTAGGAGTGAACAAGCGCCTGTTTGTCTACCACTGCCCTGACACCGACGGCCCAAACGGCAGCGCCAAGCAGCTTGGCGCTGGAGAAAGCGGCATGCGCAAGGGCTGCGTCATCAACCCGGTGCTGGAGACCTCCGAGATCCCCGAGGGCATGCCTGCCGACGACGGCTCCGAGGACGAAGGCTGCCTCTCCGTGCCCGGTGAGGGCTTCCCCACCGGCCGCGCCGACTGGGCCCGCGTTACAGGCAAGGACGAGCACGGCAACGACATTTCCATCGAAGGATATGGATTCTTCGCGCGCATGCTCCAACACGAAACCGGCCACCTGGACGGTTACGTCTACACCGACGTGCTCACCGGCCGCTTCAAACGCCAGGCCAAGAAAACCATCAAGCGCAACGGTTGGACCGAGGCCGGCTGGACCTGGATGCCAGGCGAGGACGAGGATCCCTTCGGCCACGGTGCGTAAATAGGCTGCGCCCCTAATCGCCCCTAATCGCCCCTAATCGCCCTTAATCGACATGAGCTACATCTTCCGTTCTGATGCCGTCAGCGTCGGCGACCGCGTGGTTGCCCGGCGCGAATTCAGCGGCACCCACTCCGATGTCATCGGCCATGTGCTGAGCACCTCGCCGCTTGTCATCCGGCCGCAGGCGGTGGGCGGCTACCCTTCCGACTTGGAGGCGGTAGAAATCCCCGCCGAGCAGCTGAAGATCATCAAGAAGCTCTCGCCGCGCACGGTGCGCAACTCCGATATCCGCGCCGTCGAGGTGGCCGCCGCGGCAGCGCGCGGCGGGACGAAAGTCTGGACCAATGATGGCCAATGGCTCATGCGCTTCGGCGAAGGCACCGATTCCGCCATTCCTCTGGGCCCCTCCGCAGGTTTTATGCCCGCGCCCATGGAAGAAATCGACGCCTTCTACGCCGAGCACAACCTGCCCACCCGCCTGGCCATTCCGGAGCGCATCGGCAAGGCGGCATTGCGCGTACTCGATAACGCGCCCGCGGCATGGCAGCTCGAGCCCGAAGTCCTCGTGCTTACCCGCTCCCTAGACACTGCGAGCGCCGAGCCACACCTTGACTCCGCGCTTTTCGACGCCACGCTCAGCCAATCCGGCGACGAGCGCGTGTGGCTGGGAATCTCGCTGCTTGGCAACGCCACCCCCTCACAGCTGGAGGCGCTTTTGGCCTGGGGCAAAGCAAACGGTGCGGAGAATGCATTCGTGGAGGTGGAGGCGTCGGAAAGCGCGGCGGTGGCCCTACTTAGTGAAATCGGGTTCCTAGAACACCATCGCCGTAGGTATGCCGTGCGCAAAGGCGGTACCCTGTAGTCCATGCGCATAGCCACATGGAACATCAACTCGGTCCGCACCCGCGTGCAGCGGGCGGTAGACCTGCTGGCCAAACACGACATCGACGTGTTGTGCCTGCAGGAGACCAAGGTTGCCGACGAGAAGTTCCCCGTCATGGAATTCGAAGCCGCCGGCTACCACGTCACCCATCACGGGCTGAACCAGTGGAACGGCGTGGCCATCGTCTCCAAGGCGGAGCCGGAGGAAGTCTTCTACTCCTTCCCCGGCCAGCCAGGCTTTGCCAAGGACCCAGAAAAGCCGCAGGAATTGGAAGCCCGTGCGGTGGGCGCGCGGATTCGCGGCGTAGAGATCTGGTCGCTCTATGTGCCCAATGGCCGCGAAATCACCGACCGCCACTACGACTACAAGCTGCGCTTCCTCTACGCTCTGGCGCACTACAGCGAGAGCCGCGCGCAGTCGAAGCTGCTGCTCACCGGCGATTTCAACATCGCCCCGCGCGATGAGGACGTCTGGGATATCGAGGCCTTCCGCGGCAAGACCCACGTTACGGAGCCAGAGCGTGCGGCCTTCCAGATGCTGGAGGAGGCAGGCCTAGAGGAAGTTACGCGGCGTTTTACGGAAGAGCAGCGCTGGACCTACTTTGACTACAAGTCGATGCGCTTTCAGAAGAACGAGGGCATGCGCATCGATTTCCAGCTGGCTTCGAAGTCCTTGGCCGCAACGGTGGAATCTGCGCAGGTAGACATGGTAGAACGCGCCGGCGACAAGACCTCTGACCACTGTCCGCTGCTGGCAGATTTCAATCTGCCTGACTTCGATTCGGTGCGTTAGGAGCACCTACTGGGGCATGGACTTCTCACTAAACATCGATCTTTCTTTCTGGCAGCTGTTTTTCCTCATCTTGGACTACGGCATCAAAATCTTGGCCATCGGATTTGTGCCCGAAGGCCGCCGACCCTCGAGCTCCACCGCCTGGCTGCTGGCTATTTTGCTGCTGCCCATCTTGGGCCTGCCGCTGTTCTTACTGATGGGCTCGCCATATATCAATCGCCGCCGCCACCGCATCCAGCAGGAGGCCCATGACCTGCTGGAAGACGTCACGGCAAGTACGCCGAATCATCCGCTGGGCAGGCTTTCCCCGGAGGTAGAATCCGTCATTGCGCTCAATCGCAATCTAACGGGTTTCCCGGCGCTCGTGGGCCACAATCGTGGCATTTACGCCGACTACGACGAGGCAATACGCGCGATTTCCGACGCCGTCGACCGGGCTGAGAAATACGTCTACATCGAGATTTATATCCAATCCTGGGACGAGGCCACCGATGTCTTCTACCAGGCTCTCAAACGCGCCCGCTCGCGAGGCGTGGAAGTCAAGCTGCTTTTAGACCAGATTGGCAGCCTGAAGTACCACGGCTATTGGAAATTCGGCCGGCGCCTTAGCGCCATCGGCGTCGACTGGCACTTGATGCTGCCGCTGCAGCTGCACAAGCTTCGTTTCCGCCGCCCCGACCTGCGTAACCACCGCAAATTGGTCATCATCGACGGCCAAACGGGCTTTCTGGGCTCGATGAACATGATTAAGCGCAGCTACCGCACCAAGGACCGCTACTGGGTGGACTACATGGTAGAGCTCACCGGCCCGGTGGTCACCTCCATGTCGGCGGTCTTTGCGGTGGACTGGTACCTGGAATCAGAAGAAGCACTTTCTTTGGAGCCGCTGCCTTACGACGACGCGGATACCGAGGACTCCAACTTCCTCCAGCTCATCCCGTCCGGCCCGGGTTACACCACGGAGCCGAACCTGCGCATGTTCAACTCACTGGTGCACCACGCCAAAGACCGCCTGGTAATGGTTTCGCCTTATTTCGTGCCCGATGAATCTTTGATGGAGGCGGTCACCACTGCCTGCTATCGCGGCGTGGACGTGGAGCTTTATGTCTCGGCCAAGGCGGACCAGTTCATGGTCAACCACGCGCAGTCCTCCTACTACCAGGCACTTTTGGAGGCAGGGGTGCGGATCTTCCAATTCCCAGAGCCTTTCGTGCTGCATTCGAAGTTCATCATGACGGACCCAGACGAGCCGGGCCGCCACCCGCTGTGCATGTTCGGCTCCTCGAATATGGACATGCGTTCTTTCGGTTTGAACTACGAATCCACGATGCTGGTGGCCAAGGGCAACTTATTGGCGGAGTTTAACCAGCTTGCTAGCAACTACCGCGCGGTGTGCCATGAGCTAACCTTGGAAGAGTGGAACGAGCGCGGCTTCGCGCGCCGTTACATCGACAACGTGATGCGCCTGACCTCGGCGCTGCAATAGCGCCGCCGGAGCCGTCAGCGCCGCTTGGGCCGCCCTCCCCCGCACACTGCCTGCGCTCCCGTCGCGTTTGGCCCCTTCCCACACCAAATACCCAGACCTGGAAATGCAGCTCTCCGGTGGATTAAGGGGCGTCGGCAAGCGCAGCGATCCACGAACAGGAGGTCTGGGTTTTCAGCCCTGGGTAGATAGCCAATTGGTGAGGAAGCACGCCGTTAATGGCGACGAGCGGCAAAAGGCGCTGTTGAAGACAACAGCGCCAGGGTAGCCAGGAGTGGCTAAGAGATCATGCGTCTCGCTTTTCAAGCACAAAGACGCCGAGGATCCACAGCGCTACCGCCCAAACGATGAAGACGATAGCGCTTCCCGCCGAGGAATCCCATGGGACGTTTTCCGGCACCTTGTCCTCGGCCCAGTTACCGAAGGCGGAAAATGGCATGTAGGGGATGAGGTCGTCGCCGACCTTTGGAATCAGGCGCACGACGTTTTCCAGACCCAGGTACAAAATCAGGGACAGCGCCACGGTGCCAGCAGTCTGGCGCAGCAGCCAGCCCAAGCCCTGCACAAAGATCACGACCATAAAGCCCAGCAGCGGGAACATCCACAGGGAACGCTTACCAGCATCCTCCTTGAAAGGCTCGTAAAGTTCCTTCACGGAGTCCGGCGCTAGCATCTCCGAGAGGAAGTAGATCAGCACCAGAGCCAGGAACATGATTACGGCCGCAATAACGCCGTACAAGAGCACCTTCACTAAAGCCACGATGCTGCGGTTAGGGTTTGACATGTACACGGTGGATTGCAGGCCGAAGCGATACTCAGTGGTAACCACCATGATGGCTTGGATCATGATGATCGGGATAACCAGCGCCAAGAGGATGGAGTTCATTCCCTGCGCCGTGAGCGGGCTGACGGGGAAGGCCGGATCTACTTCAGGCGCATTGAGGGAATTAAGCAGCGCCCAACCGATCGACAGGATGAAAATGAGGCCGGTGGTCCAGTAGAAGGACTTTGTAGTGCAAAGCTTGGTCCACTCGGCGCGCAGGGTGTTAACAAACATTAGTTCTGCTCCTCCTGTGCGATGTTTTGGTTGGTTGCCGGAGCACCTGGGGTGCTGGCGTGGTACTGCACGTCCTCGCCGGTCATGCGCATGAAGGCATCCTCCAGGGAAGCGCGCTTCAGGCTCAGCTCGTTGAGCGGAACGCCGGTGGAGTATGCCAGCTGGCCAATGAAGTCGGTGCTGACGTCGTTGATGATGAGGGTCTGACGGCCTTCCTCGTCGGTGCCCGCGATATAGGCCACGTCGGCTTCACGCAGCGCGCCACCGAACTCTTCGAGGTGGTCAGAGCGCACGATGACGGAGGAATCCGAGTGCTGCTTCACGAAGTCATAGGTGGACTCGTTAGCCACCAGGCGGCCACGGCCGATGACCACGAGGTGGTCTGCGGTCATGGACATCTCCGACAACAGGTGGGAGGAAATCAGTACGGTGCGGCCCTCTGCCGCGAGCGCGCGGACCAGGGAGCGCACCCAGCGAATGCCTTCTGGGTCGAGGCCGTTGACCGGCTCGTCCAGGATGAGGATTCCCGGGTCACCCAGCAGGGCGCCGGCCAGGCCGAGGCGCTGGCCCATGCCGAGGGAGAAACCGCCGGCCTTTTTACCGGCGACGTCGGAAAGCCCAACCAGCCCCAGCACCTCATCCACGCGGGAGGTAGGAATGCCGTTGGACTGCGCCATCCACTTCAGGTGGTTGGCCGCGGTGCGGTTCGGGTGCACGGCCTTGGCGTCGAGCAGCGCGCCGACCTCCCGCAGCGGGTTCTTCAGCTCGCGGTAGGCCTTGCCGTTAATACGGGCCTGGCCCGCCGTGGGGCTATCCAGACCCAGAATCATGCGCATGGTCGTCGACTTGCCCGCACCGTTCGGACCTAGAAAGCCGGTCACGATGCCTGGCTCCACCTTAAAGGTGAGGTCGTCTACTGCACGGACAGACTTATATTGTTTCGTCAGTCCCTCAACTTCAATCATGCTGTCAAGGGTGCCATAGTTTCAGCTTCCTCACCGAGGTTGGCCCGCGATAAAGGCACGCAAGGAGGGAATGGCCTCACGAAATGCCCCCAACAGAGGTAAATTTTCCACCTCGTCCAGGTGCACCCAGCGCAGCTCGTTGGACTCTTCGTTGGCAATAACGTCCAACGGCTCATCGTCGCAGGTGCGTGCGATGACGGTGGTATAGGTCCAGTTGCCTGGCAGCTCGCCCACTGCGGGATAGGGCCCGGCGGTGACGCGCTCGCCGAGCACCAGGACGTCGGCAGGCGCGATGGCGCATTCCTCCTCCGTTTCCCGCAGTGCAGCCGCAACGGCGCTTTCGTGGAAATCCCGCGCGCCGCCGGGAATGCCCCAAGTGCCGCCGTGGTTGGTCCACTCCGCACGGTGCTGGAGCAGCACGCGCTCGCCGGCAAGGAGGAAAAGTCCGGCCGCGCCAAACTTGCCCCATAGCTTTATCCCGCCCGGGCCGGCTGCCCAGCCATCGCCACTTATGTGCTCTCCTTGCTTCATGGCGCCCATCCTACGATCCTCTCGCTGCATGCGACAGTGTGCAGCGACAGCGCGCAGCGGTGGCGTGCATCACCAAAGCGGCGCGGAACTGCGCTATTCTATGGGAATGACTGGCACAGGGTTGGAGGATGCTGCCGCACGTACCAGCGAGCATCCGGCCGCGCACGAAGCGCATCCAGGCGATCACTGGCTCGACGAAGTCACCGAGCCCGCTACCCCGGCCTTCAACAACGCCACGCAGCTGGCCATGAACTCATTCGCCGGCCCGGCGCGGTTGGCCCGCCGTCTCTACCACTTCGCGGCCACTACCCCAGGCAAGCTTTTTACCGTCACTGTGATTTTGACGGTGGCGCTCGCTGCCGCCGGCTTGTCGATGTCGAATACTTCCGCCAGCCGCCACGAGGCCTTAGACGAGCTGCTCAATTCCACCGAGCCGATGTCTAACGCGGCGCACCACCTCTACACCAACCTTTCGCTGGCGGATACCGTGGCCACCACGGGCTTCGTCCAGGCGGGCGTGGACTCCGAGATCAACCGCAAGCGCTATAACAAGGCCATCGACGCCGCCTCCGTGGCGGCCACCGAGTCCGTTTTGGGCACCAACACTAACGACGCCCGCATCCGCGAGCTGGTCACCTTTATCCAGCGCGAGCTGCCCGTTTATACCGCCCTGGTGGAAAAGGCGCGCACCAACCACCGCGCGGGCAATGCGGTGGCGAACTCGTATATGTCCAACGCCTCTTCGCTGATGAGTGACAAGATCCTGCCCGCGGCCGCCGAGCTTTTCTCGCTCACCACGGCCAAGGTCAAGGAGCAACAGCAGCGCCTGACCAGCCCCCAGTGGGTCCCGCTTTCCGGCTTAGTGGCGGCGCTTTTCTTCCTCTTTGTCGCACAGTGGTGGCTGTGGCGCCTGACGCGCCGCCGCTTCAACCGTGGCTTCTTGGCCGCCAGCGTACTGCTCTTCCTGGCTCTTTCCTGGGCCGCGATGGCGAACTTCGCCACCTGGAGCTCCGGTTATCACGGCTTCGAGACGGTCTCCCGTCCGTGGGACTCGCTCACCGCCTCCCGGATTGAGGCTCAACAGACCCGCACCTCGGAGACCCTGGCGCTGGTCCTGCGCTCCTCCGAGTCCGACATGACGGTGCGCTTTGGCTCGACGGTCTATTCCATCAACCAGGCCCTCGAGGACTACGAAGCCGCGCTTGCCGACGACGACATTCCCGTCACCGATCCCGCTCTCCTGCCAGCCGCACAAAGCGCCACCAAAGAATGGGAGGCCTCGCACGAGGTCTTCATGAACGCGCTTGCCGACGGCCACTATGACGACGCTATCCACGAAGCCACGGCGATTACCCCGGACGGCGCTCCGACCACCGCGAGCTCCTTCAACGACGTGGATTCCGCACTGGCGGAGCTCATCGGCGAGGCGCGCGTGGCCATGCGTTCCTATCTGGAAGAAGGCCTCAACGCGATGACCATGGTGGCCACGGCCGTATTCTTGCTGACCATGGGCGCTATCATCGCCGTCTGGTTGGGCATCCGTCCGCGACTCCAGGAGTACCTCTAATGGCTCATTCCACTCGCCTTCTAGCCGTCTTATCTGCGGCCGCCCTGTGTGCCGCCTCCTGCGGTGTCCCCGACTTAGGCAGCGAGGAGGAAAGGATTCCGCGCGCTTCCTTAGACGCGGAGGCGGGCCCTCCCCTTCCCGATAACTCCATCTTCGAGCCCGCCGGCAGCGCCGAGCCCCGGCCGGTGTTGGACGCGCCGCTGAAAGGAACCTATAAACCGGACGGCAAGAGCGCGAAGGAAAGAATTCCTGCCATTTATAAACGCGGGCGCATTATCGTCGGCGTGGACCGCTCCAATAACCTGATGAGCTACCGCGACACCGCAACGGGCGAAGTACGTGGCTTTGAGGTGGATATCGCACGCGAGATTGCCCGCGATATCTTCGGCGACCCGGACAAGGTTGACTTCCGCTTCGTCGAGTCCTCAGAGCGCACGAGAGCGCTCAACGACGAAAGCGTGGATATTGTCATTCGCACGATGTCCATTAGCGCCGAGCGTCAGCGTGAGGTTGCGTTCTCCGCGCCGTATATGACCACCAAGACCCGCCTTTTGGTGCTGACCAGCTCCGGCATCCGCTCGATCGATGACACCGCCGGCAAGACGCTGTGCGCGGTCCAGGGCTCCACCATCGTGGACACCATCCGCCGTGAGGCCTCCACCGCGAATATCCTGCAGACCCGCGCCTGGGGAGACTGCCTCATGGCGCTGCAGCTCAACCAGGTCGACGGCGTGGTGGCTGACGACGCCCTCCTCTCCGGCATGGTGGCCCAAGACTCCTATACCTCGATCGTCGGCGAGCCGCTGACCACGGAGGACTACGGCGTGGCCGTGCGCAAGCCCGATTCCACCCATGATTCGCGGGCGCTGCTGCGCCAGGTCAATTCCACCCTGGAGCGCATCCACAGCGACGGCACCTGGGACAAGCTTTTTGATCGCTGGCTCGGTGACTACCTGGCCAAGCCGGCTTTGGGCAGCCCTGACTACCTAGACGATGAGGAGGCATAAGCGTTGAGCCCTACTCAAGGCCATAGCTTCAGCGAGGACGAGCTCGACCACTTGGAGCCGGAGAAGCTGGAAGAGCCCAGCGAGCACGCGGACGATCAAGCGACGGCGGCGATGCACACGGCGTCCAGTGCGGCGTCGGCAAGCGCGGCGCATGATGCCACCCAAGCAGTCCCCTTCGACCCGTTTGCGGATGAGGAGGGTACCTCGGCCGTGGCCTTCGACCCCTTCGCGGACGAGGACGGCGCGGATGCGGACAGCGACTTCAACGACCCGGATAATATCGGCGCCCTGATTGCGGAGCTGGGGCAGCTGCGTGACCGCCGCAAGCAGGAGGATGCCTCGCAGCGCTCGCGGCGCGCGGCCATCGATACCTTCCGCCAGCGGCGTGCGGCCAAGCGCACCGACCGCGAGGTGGCCGACGGCATGGCGCGCTTGCCTTTCATCGTGCCGCGCAACCCTACGGCGGCGCTCATCGACCCCGCAAAGGAGAAGGTTGCCCCGCCGCAGCTTTCTCCCGGCGATATCGTGGCAGGTCAGTACGAAATTCTGGGCGTTATTGCCCACGGCGGTCTGGGCTGGATTTACCTGGCTAATGACCACTTCGTCTCCGGGCGCATCGTGGTGCTCAAGGGCATGCAGGCGGAGAAGTCCTCAGACGAGACCGCCACCGCAGAGGTCGAGCGCGAGTTCCTGGCGGATATTACGCACCCGGGAATCGTGAAGATTTTCAACTTCATCGATGACCCCCGCGTGGACGGCGGCTTCATCGTAATGGAGTACGTGGGCGGCCCCTCGCTCAAACAGCGGCGCAACGACCAGGCAGACCGCCTGTTCCCGGTCGATACCGCGATTGCCTACATCTTGGAGCTGCTGCCGGCGCTGGACTATCTCCATGCGCGCGGGGTTGTCTACAACGACTTAAAGCCTTCGAACATCATCATCACCGAGGACCAGGTCAAGCTGATTGACCTTGGCGCGGTCTCCGGCATCGGCGCCTTCGGGCACATCTACGGCACGAAGGGCTTCCAAGCCCCGGAGATTGCCAAGGATGGCCCCTCGGTAGCCTCGGATATCTACACCATCGGCCGCACGCTGGCCTGCCTGACCTTCCATCTGCCGCAGGAAGACGGCGTCTACTTACCCGGGCTGCCTTCCCCTGCCGAGGAGCCGCTGCTGCGCCGCTACCTCTCCTTCTACCGGCTGCTGCTGCGCGCCACGGACCCAGATCCGGCCAAGCGCTTTCAGAGCGTATCGCAGCTGCGGGACCAGCTCTTTGGTGTGCTCCGCGAGGTCATCGCCCTGCGCGATGGCGTTCAGCATCCCTCGCAGCACTCGCTGTTTTCCCCACAGCGTACGACCTTCGGCACCAAGCACCTGGTCTTTCGCACAGATCAGCTGATTGACGGCATCGACCGCACCGTGCGCATCACCGCCTCCGAGGTGGTCTCGGCGCTGCCGGCGCCCCTGGTGGACCGCTCGGACGTGGGCGCCGCGCTCCTGCAGGGTGCTTCCTACACGGAGCCGCAGGAAGCCCTCGAAACGCTGCGTCAGGCCATGCAGGCCCCGGAGTACGAGGAATCCGCAGAAATCCCGCTCGGCGTGGTGCGTTCCATGATCGACCTGGGCTATACCGGCCAGGCCCGCGAATGGCTCGCCTCGATTGAGGACAAGCTCGGAAACGATTGGCGCTTCCAGTGGTACTCCGGCGTCGCCGTGCTGCTTCTCGACGACTATCGCGCCGCCCAAGTGCACTTCGCGAACGTCCTCAACCTGCTGCCGGGCGAGCCGGCGCCGAAGCTGGCTATCGCGGCGATTAACGAGCTCATCTTGCAGCAGCTGGGTTACAACGAAGTCTCGCTCATCGATCCTGCCATCGCGCGGGCTTGTGCGAACCTCACTACCAGCCTGGACGAGCTGCCGAACGAACTGTTTACCGACGATCGAGGAATCTGGGATCACGTCACCGATGACCCGGCTCACCTGCGTTTTAACTCGATGCGTCTGTACGGAATCGTGTGGGCCACCTACCCGACCACGGTCTCTTCCGCTTTCGGCCTGGCCCGCCAGCTGCGCTCGGAACAGCAGGTGGAGCTGGCCGTGACGACGCTAGATCGCGTGCCCAACGCCTCGCGCCACTACCGCATGGCCCGGCTGACCACCATTTTGCAACTGGTACTGCACGATCTTTCCGAGTCTCGTATCCGCCGCGCTGCCCGCCGGCTGGAGGAGATCCCGCAAAATGAGCCGCGATTTTTGCAGGTCAAGGCGGCAGTCATCTCCGCGGGCCTGAACTTCCTCCGCGACTGTGACCTCGATGCGGCGGCCTCTCCGAATGACCTCTTCGAGTTCGCTTTCACGCAGCGCGGCTTACGCTACGGCTTGGCCGATACTCTGCGCGCCCTAGCCCGGCAGGCGCCCTTCGCGCGGCACCGCTACGCGCTGGTGGACCTAGCGAACCAGGTGCGGCCGGTGACCAACTTTTAGCCTGGCCGCCTCCGCGGCTCGGCCCTCCGCCATGGCCGCCTTTCCAAATGGTGAGGTCAACCGCTCAAAACGTCACCTCAACAGCCATCACCAGCCCCAACAGTAAACACCGGCCCCACTAGCCACATCGCGACCTCACCATTTGACTATTCGCGTCGTGCCTCAGCCCAAATGGTGAGGACCACATGGTGAGGTGAGCAATCAGCAGCCCCAGCAGACAACGCCAGTCACAGTAGTTACAATTCGACCTCACCATCTAGGCCAACTACCTGCAAATGGTGAGGAGCCCTGGTGAGAGGAAGCACGAAAGCGCCTACGCCTGGCGCACCACTTGCTGCAGTCCCCGCTCACGGCCAGACACCCAAGTTGCCCGCAAATCTGCGAGGAACTTCTGCGGGTGGTGAAACAGCTCAGTCGAAGTCACACGGAATACCGTGTAGCCGGCATTCTGCAATCGCACCTCGCGGCGACGCTCTTCCACGATTACCCACCGGGTATCTGAGCCATAGGTTTCGCCGTCATACTTCACGGCTCCATCAATTTCCAATACCAGCCAACCATCAATCAGAACATCAACTCGAACACTGGGAATCACCCAGACCTGCTGTTGGATGGAATGACCCATCTTTGCGTGTGCCAATAACGCGATACATAATGCCTCGTAGGGCGACTCGCATTGACCAGAAAGAAGCGATATAGCTCGACGTGCTTCAGCGATATCTTTGACCCGCCCCATAGTCTCGAGGCAATCCATAGCCATAGCCTTGGCAGCCTCGACTTCGAGTTCAGGATGCATCCGGAACCATGATTCGAGTGCCACGAAGCCGCGAATCCAGCCTTCGAAGCGAGCGACATCCAACGCGGCGCGCAAGGCAGACGTCACGCGAACGCCCTGCGCCTTCTCGACCATAGAATCTGGCAGACGCATCTTCTTGTAACTTCGGCCGTGGCCCCAGTCTCTCCGCGGCGGCATAACGCCAGAGCGCAGAGCGAGCGTCACCGGCTCCTCGCCGCACCGCGGCGGGAGGACCCACAACCCATGCACCCGCGCCGCCGAAACTCCTACTAGCACCGCCCGTCTAGCACTATGGCCCGCCCGCAAACACCGCGCCAGCTGCTCTTCATGCCAAGGCAGCGACTGCCCTTCCACTACTCCCCCGAATTGTTCCATAGGGACAGTCCACTAGCCTGGCCAGTACTAGCGCAAGACGGAATTGGCGCGACAGGCCAAATCTGTGGATAACTCATCACGACGAAGGGGCCAACCACCAGGTTGGCTCCTTCCAAACGCGAACTAGTACAGCCCCGCCTCACGCGCCATATCGGCGATTTCAGCGGACTTCTGTGCGATAGCCAGCTCCTCGTTGGTCGGCACCACGAAGACCTTGACCGGCGAGTCCGGCTCAGAAATCATGCGCGGCTCCTTCGAGCGCACAAGGTTTGCTTCCTTGTCAAAGTGGATGCCATACATTCCCAGGTTGAAAAGCGAATCCTGGCGCACCTCAGTGTCATTTTCGCCCACACCCGCGGTGAAGGTGATCGCATCCACGCGGCCCAGCGCAATCATGTACGAGCCGATGAAACGGCGCAGCTGGTGGATGTAGATGTTGTATGCCAGCCATGCGTCCTGGTCCTCGGCTTCGATGCGCTCACGCAGCACACGGAAGTCGTTGACGCCGGAAATGCCCTTCACACCAGACTGCTTGTTGAGCAGGTTGTCAATCTCATCGATAGACATGCCCGCCTGGCGGGAGAGGTGGAAGATGATGCCCGGGTCAATGTCACCAGAACGGGTACCCATTGCCAGACCAGCCAGCGGGGTAAGGCCCATCGAGGTGTCAATCGGGCGGCCATGGCGGATTGCGGCTGCCGAAGCACCGTTGCCCAGGTGCAGCGTGATCTGGTTGACGCGCTTCGGGTCCTTATCCAGAAGGCGCGGGACCTGCTGGGAGACGAACTCGTGGGAGGTGCCGTGGAAGCCGTAGCGACGGATGTCGTACTTGGAGGCCACCTCGTTGTTGATGGCGTAAAGCGCAGCAGCCGGCGGCAGGGTGTTGAAGAACGCGGTATCGAACACGGCCACGTGCGGGATGTTCGGCAGCATCTTGCGAGCCACGCGAATGCCGTCCAGGTTGGCCGGGTTGTGCAGCGGAGCCAGCGGGATGAGGTCCTCAATCATGGACTCAATCTGGTCCGTAATCAGCTGTGGATCGGAGAAGAGGCGGCCGCCGTGCACAACGCGGTGACCCACGGCGATGACCTCAACGTCCATCGGGCCGACATTGTGCTGGTGCATGATGTCGAACGCGCGCTCCAGGCCGAAAGAGTGGGTAGGAATCTCCAGCTCTTCCTTGTATTCCTCGCCACCAGTCTTGACGGTGACGGCACCCATCGGCTCGCCGACCTGCTCCACAAGGCCGGAGACCAGCGGGGCGTCGGTAGCCTTGCCTGCTGGGTCAACCAGCTGGAACTTGACTGAGGAGGAACCTGAGTTAAGAACGAGTACGTAGGCCATTTACTTGACTCCTGCCTGGATAGCCGTGATTGCGACGGTGTTGATGATGTCCGGAACGGTAGCGCCGCGGGAAAGGTCGTTGACCGGCTTGTTCAGGCCCTGCAGAATCGGGCCGACTGCCAGTGCGCCGCCGGTACGCTGGGCGGTCTTGTAGCCGATGTTGCCCGCCTCCAGGTCCGGGAAGATGAAGACGTTTGCCTGACCAGCCACCTCGGACTCTGGTGCCTTCTTGGCGGCAACGCCTGGGTCACAAGCGGCGTCGAACTGCAGCGGGCCGTCCACCTTGACGGAGGAATCGATGCCGCGGGCAGCCTCAACAGCAGCAACTGCACGGTCGACGTCCGGGCCGGAGCCAGAGGTGCCGGTGGAGTAAGAAAGCATGGCCACGCGTGGGTCGATGCCGAACTGCGCTGCGGTCTTCGCAGAAACCACGGCGATTTCACCCAGCTGCTCAGCGGTCGGGTTCGGGTTGACCGCGCAGTCACCGAAGGCCCACAGGCGTCCGCGCATCACCATCAGGAAGATGGAGGAAACAACGGATGCGCCCGGCGCGGTCTTGATGATCTGGAAGGAAGGCTTAATCGTGTGCGCGGTGGTGTGCGCAGCGCCGGAAACCATGCCGTCTGCCAGGCCCTTGTGCACCATCATGGTGGCAAAGTAGGAGACGTCCTTCATGGTCTCGCGCGCCTGCTCGAGGGTAACGCCCTTCTTCTTGCGCAGCTCCGCGAAGTCGGCAGCGAACTCCTCTGCCAGCGGGGAGTTCAGGTGGTCAATGACGTCCACGCCGGTGAGATCCACCCCGAGGAGCTCCGCACGCTTGGCGACGTCCGCCTCATCACCCAGGATGGTCAGCTTCGCCACCTTGCCCGCCATAAGCGCTCCAGCTGCCTCGATGATGCGGTCATCCTCGCCTTCCGGCAAAACGATGTGTGCACCAGCGGCACGGGCCTGGTCAAGCAACTGCTTCTGGAAGACCTCCGCGCTCATTACCGGCGCGACGGACTCGATGGCTGCGAGCGCACCGGGGACAGACGCGACGTCGGTAAACGCGCCTACTACCTCAGCACCCAGGGAACGGGCATGTGCAAGGGCCAGGTCGGAGGTGCGCTGCGGAGCGTTGGAAATCAGAACAAACGGGATGCCCAGGGCCGCTGCGGCCTTGGCGTCAAAGTCCATCACACCCGTGCCCTGCAACACGACGTCGCCTTCTGGAACGGTGACCAGAATCTGGTCCAGGGTGGTGCCCAGGTCATCGAGCTGCGCGAAGGTCGCGCCGAGGTCGGTTGCCAGGGAGGCAATATCGAGGCCGTCAAAACCACGGCCAATGACGCTCACGAGTGCGGAGTTCTGTGAAGACATTTACTGCTAGCCTTTCTCTTTCCAAAGAGTAGACGATGTTGTGTGTTGCGCATCACGAAGAACAACACACAGTGACTTCTTCACCATACTGGAGATGTCCGAATTTAGCCGTTTTAAAAAGGCTTAGTGCAATCTAAAACACACTTAGGAACCTCCGATCGCCCAACCGCCTAGAAAAGTGGTGTGGTGAGTCACATAAATTGCTCAGAGTGAGAGCAGCGGAGTAGGTTGAATTTATAAGGATTGTTACTTTGGGCAAGACCTAGGATGCTGTGCGCACTGCGCATTCCACTGAACTGTGAAATGCAAAGACCCAGCTTCCTGGGTCTTTTGTAGTTTTTAGGCCTCCTGGGTAGGCCCCAGGAACCTTCGCGAACTGCATTGCACCCTGAAAGAAGTTCGAAAGGAAATCTCATGTCGACGCAAACGCGCTCTACAGCTGAGGCCATCTTGGATGGCATCGGCGGCGCGCAAAACATTGCCTCTTTCACGCACTGCGCCACCCGCCTGCGCTTTCAGCTTAACGACGCTTCGAAGGCTGACAAGGAAGCGCTCGACGCCATCCCCAAGGTGCTCGGCGCCGTGCCGCAAGGCGGCTCAAATTACCAGGTAGTTATCGGCGGCGACGTCGCTACCGTCTATGACGAGATCAACGCTTTGCCGGAGATGAAAGGCGGCGGCGCTTCGAATGCGGACATCAAAGCCGCGGCCCGCTCGAAGGCGAAGGGCAAGGTTCCTTTTATGGACGAGTTCTTCGAGTACTTGTCCGATTCTTTCCGACCAATTCTGGGTGTGTTGCTCGGCGCCTCGCTGATTATTGCCTTCGCGTCGATCCTCGACGCATTCGGAATCGTCGACTTCCGCGCCGAGGACAAGCCCGCCTCGTGGTTCTTCGTCGACGCCATGTGGCGCTCCGTCTTCTACTTCCTGCCGCTGATGGTGGCCTACAACGCCGGCAAGAAGCTGCGAATCGACCCATGGGTCCCGGGCGCCATCATGGCCGCCCTGCTGACTCCGGAGTTCTTGGGTCTTTCTGAGAACCCTGCCGTCCAGTGCGTGGTCAACGATACGTTGGGCAGCGAGCAGTGCTCCATTCCCATCTTCGGCATGACCATGCAGCTTCCGGGGTACGGCGGCAACGTCTTCGTGCCGTTGATGATGGCCTTTGTGGCAGCGCTGGTCTACCGCTTCTTCCAGAAGATCATTCCTTCGGCTCTGCACATGGTGTTCGTCCCGTTCTTCACCATGCTCATCGTCATCCCTCTCACGGCATTTCTCATCGGCCCGTTCGGCGTATGGGCCGGTAACGGCATCGGCGCCGGCCTGTCCTGGATGAATGACAACGTTCCATTCGTCTTCGCCCTGGCTATCCCGATGATCTACCCGTTCCTGGTTCCGCTGGGTCTGCACTGGCCGCTGAACGCCTTGATGCTGGTAAACATCCAGACCTTGGGCTATGACTTCATCCAAGGCCCAATGGGTGCTTGGAACTTCGCCTGCTTCGGCGCCACCGCCGCCGTGCTGGCACTGTCCATCCGCGATAAGGACACCGTGATGCGTCAGACCGCCGGCTCCGCATTGGTTGCGGGCCTGCTGGGCGGCGTCTCCGAGCCTTCTCTCTACGGCATTCACCTGCGTTACAAGCGCATCTACCCGCGCATGCTGGTGGGCTGCTTTGCCGGTGGCCTGACCGTGGCACTTTTGACCCTGGGCTCCAACGGCATCACCACGGATGCCTTCGTCTTCACCTCCCTGCTGACCATCTCTGTGTTTACCCCGATGGCCAAGTACGCCATCGCCATTGCTGTGGCATTCGTCGTAGCCTTCCTGGCGGTCTTCATCACTGACTACCGCTCCCCGGAAGAGCGCGCAGCGCTCAAGGCCGCAGCCGAAGAGGAGAAGGACGCACCGCTTGCCGACGCCCCGGCCGAGTCCGCAGCCGCACCCGCAGCCACACCCGCAGCCGCCGCTGCCGGCACCGTCACCGACATCTCCTCCCCTGCAGAGGGCGAGGTTGTCCCGATGGCCGAGATCGATGACCCGGTCTTTTCCGCCGGCACGCTGGGCGATGGCGTGGGAGTCATCCCTGCTGAAGACAAGGTCTACTCCCCTGTTGCGGGCACCATCGTCAGCGCTATGAAGACCGGCCACGCTTATGGCATCAAGACCGAGTCCGGCGTCGAGGTCCTCGTCCACATCGGCATCAACACCGTGAAGATGAAGGGCGAGGGATTTGCTCCTGCCGTTAAGAAGGGCGATACCGTGGGGGCTGGCGATCTGCTAGCCACCGTGGACTTCGACGCAGTCCGCGCCGCCGGTTTCGACACCACCATCGTCGTAGCAGTCACCAACACCAAGTCCCTGGCCGAGGTAACTCCGGCCGGAATTAAGAAGGCTACGGCTGGCGATACCATCATCACCGCTACCCGCTAAAACCGCTTCGGCGCGTATGCGGCGCGCTATTCCATGAGGCCCGATGAGTTCTATTATCATCGGGCCTCATGCAGATCCTGCGCGTTTTCAATAACAACGTCATCCTCGCTCGCCGCGGCACCGGTGCCGCAGCAGAGGAAGTGATCGTTACTGGGCGCGGGATCGGTTTCAAGGCCCGCTCCGGTGACGAGGTGGACCCTGCCAAGGTGGTCAAGGTTTTCGTGCCAGCCTCCGGCCGCGACCCCGACCACTCGGCCCTCATGCTCGCATCCGTGCCGGGCGAGTTCATCCAGCTGGTGCTAGAGGCCATGGAACAGGCCGCGGTGCCGGAGAGCTACCGCAACAAGCTAACCCTCGTCGTCGCATTGGCGGACCACGTCCACTCCGCGGTCCACCGCGGCGCCACCATCAACTATCCGCTCGAAGCGGAGGTGCGCCACCTATATCAGGAGGATTTCGAGCTAGCCAAGCGCCTCTTGCGCGTAATTAACGAGCAGCTGCACGCGCCGCTAGCGGAGTCAGAGGCCATTGCCATCACTTTGCACTTGGTCAATGCTGGGTTCTCGGTAGGCGACTTGTCTGGCACCTACCGCATGACGGGGCTAATCCAGCAGCTGCTCGACATCATCGGCCAGCATGCCGGAGTGAAGCTAAACAGCGAGGAAATCTCCGTCGCGCGTTTCATTACGCACTTGCGCTATCTCTTCGTCCGCATGGCGGAGCACACGCAATTGGACTCGCAGGGCACCGCAATCGCCGAGGCAATCAACGCCCAGTACCCGCAGGCGGCAGACTGCTCACGCACTATCGCAGAGCTCATCGAGCTACGCATGGACACGGAACTTACCGCGGATGAGGTCAGCTACCTAACGCTGCACATTGCGCGCCTGCAGAAAGCGTCCACGCAAGGCACCGAACAGGACTAACGCTCACGTACAATCGTGTGCCATGACTTACACGATTTCCGCTGCGAACTTGTCTCACCTCAGCCCGCTGCAGGTGCACGAGCTGTATAAGTTGCGAGTGGACGTCTTCGTGCACGAGCAACAGTGCCCGTATGCAGAGATTGACGATACGGATGCACGCGACAGCACGGTGCATATCCTGGCGATTGATGATGAGACCCAGCAGTTGGCTGGCACCGCGCGCGTCTTCCCCTCCACGCTGGATGGCGAGGAGGTGGCCAAATTTGGCCGCTTTGCTTTGGGCAAGCAGGCCCGCGGCACGGGGCTGGGCAAGCAGGTCATGGAAGCGGCGTTGCAGTATGCCGCGGTGGCCATGAGCGGCCAGCCGGTCTACTTGGAGGCACAGGCACCGCTGGTGGATTACTACGGCACCTATGGTTTTAAGGTGTGCGGCGCGCTTTTCGACGACGAGGGCATCCCCCACCAGCCGATGATTCTGCGCCGCGAGGGCTAATCGTCTGCGGAACGGTTGAGAACTGGGTCGACCTCGACGACGGGCTCAGCGACCTCAACGAAATCGATGTCGGCGGCATCGTTAGCTACTGGGTCCACGGCCTGTGCGTTAGCGACAACGTGCGCGTTCGGGGTCTGGCTGATGCTGATCTTGGCGGCCGCAAGCGCGGCACGGTCGCGCGCAGTCTCGACGTCTTCTGCGGTGGTAGCCACCATGCCCATGCGGCGACCAACGTAGGCACCGGGCTTGCCAAAGAGACGGACGTCGGTCTCTTCGAAGGCCATGGCCTCTGCAACGCCGCTATAAGCGACGTCGTCAGTCGCGGCGTCGGCATGCAGCACCACGCTGGCGCCGGGAGAGGTTAGGGTGACGTCGATTGGGTAGCCCAGGATGGCGCGGGCGTGCAGCTCGAACTCGGAGAAGCGCTGCGTGTAACCCGTGAGCATGGCGGTATCGGAAGGGCGCGGGGAGACGGAAGAGAAGTACACGTCCTCGCCGGCGACGAAAAGCTCGACGCCGTAGACGCCGCGTCCGCCCAGCTCGTTGGAGATACGCGCGGCAACGGAGCGTGCGTTCTCAAGTGCGATCTCGCTCATGGCCAGCGGCTGCCAAGATTCGATGAGGTCGCCGCGCTCGTGACGGTGGCCGATGGGCTCGCTAAACCAGGTGCTGAGTTTGCCGGTTGCCGGGTCGATGGAGCGAATGGCGAGGAGGGTGACCTCGTAGTCGAAGTCCACGAAGCGCTCAGCGATGACGCGCTTTTCATCGGAAGACACACGGCGCACGAGGTGCCATGCGTCCTCGAGATCTTCCTCGTCCTTGACCAGCATGTGGCCCTTGCCGGAGGTTGCCACATCAGGCTTTACGATGCACGGCATGCCGAGCTCATGGACGGCTTCGGCAAGCTCCTCCGCGGAGCTGGCAAAGCGATATGCGGTTACGGGCAGCCCGATGCTTTCGGCCGCCTCACGGATGGCCTGGCGGGACTGGGTCAGCTCGCACGCCCGGGCGCTAGGGACGACGACAGCGGGAGTTTCGGACTCAAGCCGCGACAACGCCTCGACGGCCACAACCTCAACTTCGGGGACGATATAGTCTGGCCGGATGCGCTGGGCGATTTCGAACACCTTGGCTTCATCGGTGATGTCTGCGATGTAGCTAAAGTGCGCGAGCTGTTGTGCAGGGGCGCCGGCGTAGCGGTCGACGGCGTGCACCTCAAGGCCCAAGTTCTGGAAGGCAATGACTAGTTGCTTGCCCAGCTCGCCTGCGCCAAGCAGCAGCACTTTGGTGGCGTTACCGGTAAGGGGGGTACCTATATGACCTGCGATGTCGCCTGAAATATCCATCCTTGAATTATTGCACACCAACCCCACAGATTTATTAACGAAAAGCCAGGCTGGCCTTTCGCAGGCTTATCAAGCTCCGCAGGCATATCCGGATGCATCTAGCTAAGCCAAGAGACTAATTACCAATGCCCCTGTAGCAACCAGTGCCACGCCGCCAAAAACCTGCTCACTGTGATCCGAAAACATGGATACAGCAATAGAAATGCGAGATATCGGATTGGATATCTCGCATTTGTCGAACTTAAATAACGTACATCTAGTGGTCGGTCATGACGTCATGGCGGACGATGGTTTGGTCACGGCCGGGACCCACGCCAATGTAGGACATGCGGCAACCTGAGAGTTCCTCAAGGCGCAGGACGTAGTCCTGAGCCTTCTGCGGAAGCTCCTCAAAGGTTTTGCAGCCCGTGATGTCCTCATCCCATGCTGGCATGGTCTCAAAGATTGGCGTGGCGTGGTGGAACTCAGACTGGGTTAGCGGCATCTCATCGTAACGCTTGCCATCGACGTCATAGGCCACGCAAATCGGAATCTCACCAATGCCTGTCAATACATCTAGCTTGGTCAGGAAGTAGTCCGTGAAACCGTTGACGCGTGTGGCGTAGCGAGCCACGACGGAGTCATACCAACCACAACGGCGCTTACGGCCGGTGTTAACGCCGATCTCACCACCGGTGGTCTGTAGGTACTCGCCCCACTTGTCAAAGAGCTCAGTTGGGAACGGGCCAGCGCCCACGCGAGTGGTGTAGGCCTTGATAATGCCCAGCGAGGTCTTGATGCGGGTCGGGCCAATACCGGAGCCCACGGAAGCACCGCCGGCAGACGGGTTCGAGGACGTAACGAACGGGTAGGTGCCGTGGTCCACATCCAGCATGGTGGCCTGGCCGCCCTCCATCAGGATGTGCTTGCCCTGCTCCAAGGCCTTGTTGAGCTCCAGCTCTGCATCGATAACCATCGGTGCTAGGCGCTCGCGGTAGCTCAAGAAGTAATCCACGATCTGGTCAGGGTCAATCGCCTTGCGGTTGTACATCTTCACCAGCATCTGGTTCTTGATGTCCAGCGCAGACTCAACCTTCTGCCGCAGGATGGATTCATCAAAGATGTCCTGCACGCGGATACCGATGCGAGCGACCTTATCGGAGTAAGCCGGGCCAATACCGCGGCCCGTGGTGCCAATGGCGCGCTTGCCCAAGAAACGCTCCTGCACGCGGTCCAGGGTCTGGTGGTATGGCGCTACCAGGTGAGCGTTCGCGGAGATTCGCAGGCGCGAGGCATTCGCGCCGCGTGCCTCAAGGCCGTCGATCTCATCAAAGAGAGCTTCAAGATTAATAACAACGCCGTTGCCTAATACCGGAGTTGCGTTCTCAGAGAGAATGCCGGCGGGAAGGAGCTTGAGCTCATACTTCTCGCCGCCAACTACAACAGTATGGCCAGCGTTATTGCCGCCATTCGGCTTGACTACGTAGTCAACCTTGCCACCGAGAATATCGGTGGCCTTACCTTTACCTTCGTCGCCCCATTGAGCGCCAACGATGACGATTGCTGCCATGTCTGGGTGTCACTTCCTAATGATTGAAGCCAAATACGCAACCACTTTACCCCTAGAAGTGTGCAGACGGGTATTAATTGACAGCTCTCATTTTTAGACACGGCTGCTTCGCCGCGTTTACGCGATGTTCAGGAATACCAAGATGTTGACGATGTTCGCGAAGTCGATGAACATGCCGCCAATAATCGGCAGGATGAAGAAAGCCAGCTTGGATTCCTTGAACTTGGTGACCACGGAGTCCATGTTTGCCATGCCGTTCGGGGTAGCGCCCATACCGAAGCCGCAGTGGCCAGCGGTAAGAACCGCGGCGTCGTAGTCACGGCCCATGACGCGGAAGGTGACAAAATTGGCAAACAGCCACATGAGTGCCGTCTGCCCCACCAGCAGGATGAGCATAGGAACAGCCAGCTCAGCGAGCTCCCAGAGCTTGATGTTCATAAGAGCCATCGCCAGGAAGAAGTTCAGGCCAATGACGCCGAGAATCTCAACCTCTTGGGTTGGGACCAGTTCCTTGTATTCCTTCTGCTCACGGGAGTCATTGATGAAGCGCAGGATGATCGCCACGATCATGGAGCCGAAGTAAAGCGGGAAGGCTGCCTTATCGGTGAACATGCCCACGAGGTGGTTCATCGCATCGGTCACGAAGCTACCGATGAGCATCGAAACCAGAATCATCACGAAGGCGTGCAGCATGGCGTCGCCGCGCAGCTTGCGAGCGACGTGAGCAATCAGAGACTCATCGATGTCGACCTTTGCTGCCTTCTGATCCATCAGGTTGCGCTTGGTAATCAGGCGGTTAGCAAGCGGGCCGCCCATGAGCGAGCCCATGATGAGGCCGAAGGTAGCTGCGGTGTAGGCCACGGTTTCTGCACCGCTAACACCAGACTGCTCGACAAGAGGCGCGATACCGCCAGAAACACCGTGGCCACCGGTCATGGAAACAGAGCCCGTCATCAAGGCCAACTTGGCATCGACACCAACGATTGGAGCCAGGCCCACGGCAACGACGTTCTGCAGAATGGTCAGAACAATCGCCACAACGAGGAAGACCATTACCTTCGGGCCGGCGGCGCGCAGCACCTTCAACGATGCGCCGTAGCCCACCGTGGTGAAGAAGATAACCATGAAGAAGCTCTGCAGCGTGGTATCGAACGTAATCTCAGCGATACCGGTCTGGTGCAGCACCAGGTTGATCAAAGCAAAGAGGAAGCCACCGATAACCGGGGCCGGAATAGCAAAGCGCTCAAAGAAATAGATCCGCTGCTTGAGCCAAATACCCAGCAAGAGCAACACGACAGCGATGCCGATGGACTGGATCATGGTGAATTCAATTGCCAAGATGAAGCCTCCGTGAAGTTGTCGGGATAGTTACCTGTGTGCCACAGCACGAAGATAAATAAAATGTGAAGTTGAAAGTAGTGTGGACTAAAAATATATCCCCATGTGACCCCCTCCACCCCAATTGGCGGTTATCAATGGGGGTAATTTGCGTTGTAGGGTGTAGAAGTTATGCCCTAATTCGCGGGGTGATTCGCTGGGAAAGGCAAGGTAACTCACGGTGGCCCTAATCGTTGTTCGTTGCGGTAGCAGACTCAGCCTGGATTTGCCCCCACATGCAGAAGTTCTCGACGTCAGCGCGGTTCCAACCCGCTCCGAGCTTCGTCCGCTAGATGCAGCCGCGAAGACCGCACTGCCGGAAGATCCCACCCCTTCGCTCGATGAGATTGCCGCCCAGCCAGACGTCCGACATTTGAGTACCCCCGCCCTCGCGCCGCAAGCGCCCCACTTGGTGGAACCACTGCGCATCGTCGTGGTTGGAGATGACGCCGCCTTGAGTGCAGTTCTTAGCCGCATGATGCGCGGCGACTACCTCTGGGCCGAGCTCGCCTATGTGCCCACGGATTCCTCTTCGCCCGCTGCCCGCAACTGGGGCCTGCCTACCGATCTGCAATCTGCGCTCAGCGTTGCGCTTTCAGCACCGGTGCACCCAGTACCGCTGATCCGCAATGATGCAGGTCTTGCCGTGGCAGGCTCGGCTTCGATTTCCGAGTGGAATAACAAGGACATCACCGGCGAGATCATCGTGGATGATCATGTTGTCGTCCGCCACGAAGGTACCGGCAAGGCCGGCATTGGTACGTATGGTGCCCGGTTGGTACCGATGATTGATGCACCGGGAATTTTGGCAGCGAAGGCTGTCTCCCCCGTTGCTGAATCCGCAGATTTAGGCATTAATGCAGAGCAAAAGTCCGGCTTCGGCGGGTGGCTGCGATCGAAGTTCTCCTCCCCCATCGCCTCCGGCCAGCTCGATGAAACCAGCATCTGCACCGGCCGCGCGGTGCAAGCAGGCGGCCCGGAGCTGCGCGTAATCGTCGATGGCGTCAGCGCGAAGCGAGCCGTCAAACGCGTGACCTTCTACCGGCACCTGCGTGATCTGCAGGTTGTCCGGCCTTAATTATTGCGGCTTTACTTCGTGCGTTTAGTCGGTGTCGAGGACTTCCGGTGGGTAGGCCGGATGGTCAGAGGTGGGGGCAAGCTGCGCCACGGCAGATTCACGGGACATGCCGCAGACCATCAGCAGGTCAACGATGATAGACCGGGTCTGTGCGAGGAGTGAGTAGGCGGAAAGAACGCCGTCCTCACCAAGCACGTCCATGGTGGCGTTCGCGCCGAGGACGCGTAGGCGGTGCACAATCTCCGGGATGACCACGGCCTCGTTGGCGCGCGATTCCTTGCTGCTAGCCCGGCCGTAGAGCTCGGCGAGCTCATACGTGACGTCGGAAAGCTCATCAATGAGATCAAGTTGGGCTTCGGTGACGTGGTCGCCGTCCTCCGAAAGCACCAAGGCCCGGCGGGAAAGCACGCGCACACCGCGGATGGCGTTGTCCACTGGGGTGAGGATGCGTTCCAGGGAGCGGATGTTGCGCTGCCAGCTCCACAGGAATGGGGAAACCTTGACGGTCTCGGCGCTGCCCTTGGCCGCCTGGAGCATGTCATTGATATCGCTCTGCGTACCGCGGACGGCGTCGCGAGCTTCCAGGATCGCCTTCTTATCGCCGTCGCGGAGGCCACCGGCGACGTCGGAAAGCACTGCAGAAGCCACCCGCAGAACCTTGGATACTTCCTTACGCACGGCGCGCAATGGGGAGGTCGGAATGAGGGCGACCATGCAGATGCCGATGAAGGCGCCGATGATGGCATCGATGGCGCGGGAGAGTCCGCCCATCTCCTCCGGGGGCATGATGGTGGCGATCAGGATGGCGCCGATGGCCACTTGGTTGCTGATGAGCTGCGACTCGGTCACGAAGGATGCGATGAGCAGCGAGCAACCGATGATTATGGTCATGTGGATAGGGCCGGTGCCCAGGCCGTCAACCAGGAGGGTGCCCACGATAACGCCGACGATACCGCCGATGGAGAGATCCACCGCGCGTTTAAGGCGGTCCCCGCCGGACAGGCCCAAGATGATGATGACGGACATCGGCGCGAAGAACGGCTGAGCGTGGCCGAAGACGACGTGTGCCACGAAGAAAGCCAGGCCGGCGCCGAGGGTGGACTGGACGATGTAGAGGAAGCGGGACTTCACGCGCGCAAACCGGGATTTGACCGAGCGGTCAAAGCTGCGCAGCTGTTGGCGCGTAGTCAGCTTGGCCCGTTCCTTGGTGCTCTTATCCTTTGCTTCCGCCATGGTTTCCTTATCTTAGTTCGCCCGTGTGGATTGCTTGGCTCTGGTTGGGGTCGGCCTGGGTCGCGGCTGGGGTCGGTCTGGGTCGCGGCTGGGTTCGCTCTAGATGGTGAGGTCACCTCACCACTTGCGGGCCTCATTTGCCCCATTGGTTTACACTAGTCCCTTTTATTGTGCGGTGACCTCACCATTTGGGTTTTGATTCCGGTTTGACACGGGCGAGGATGGTGGCCAGGGACTTTGCCGGCGCATTCTTTGATGCTACGCAGCAAAGCCGCTCCTCCCTCCCAGCGGCTGCGGGGTTCCCTGCGGCTGCGGGGTGTGTGGGGGAACGGCTCTGTGTTGTGTGGTTTGGTGGTCAGTCTTACTTGGAGATGGACTTGCCCACGGAGTGCAGGTCGGTGCAGGCCTCAACCACGCGCTCAGCCATGGACTGCTCTGCCTTCTTCATGTAGGAGCGTGGGTCGTAGACCTTCTTGTTGCCAACCTCGCCGTCGATCTTGAAGACGCCGTCGTAGTTAGCGAACATGTGGCGGGCAACCGGGTTGGTGAACGCGTACTGAGTATCGGTGTCAACGTTCATCTTCACAACGCCGTAGGAGAGAGCTTGCTCGATCTTTTCCTTCTCGGAGCCGGAGCCGCCGTGGAAGACGAAGTCGAATGGCTTGGAGCCCTCTTCCAGGCCGAGCTTCTTGACGGCGGCCTTCTGGCCTTCGTCGAGAACCTCTGGGCGCAGCTTCACGTTGCCCGGCTTGTAAACGCCGTGGACGTTGCCGAAGGTAGCGGCCAGCAAGTAGCGGCCCTTCTCGCCGGTACCGAGTGCATCGATGGTCTTTTCAAAATCCTCAACGGAAGTGTAGAGGTTTGCGCCGGCCTTAGCCTGGACGCCGTCCTCTTCGCCGCCAACGACGCCGATCTCAGCCTCGAGGATGATGTTTGCCTTGCGTGCCTTCTCCAGCAGCTCCTGGGCGATGACGAGGTTCTCGTCGATTGGGATTGCGGAGCCATCCCACATGTGGGACTGGAACAAAGGCAGCTCGCCGCGGTCAACGCGCTCCTGGGAGATGGCGATGAGGGGGCGGACGTACTCGTCCAAAACTTCCTTCTGGCAGTGGTCGGTGTGCAGCGCAACGTTGATGCCGTAGTGCTTTGCCGCCTCGTGAGCGAAAGCTGCCAGAGCCTGAGCACCTGCCACCTTGTTCTTCACAGAAAGGCCAGAGCCGAACTCAGCGCCGCCAGTGGAGAACTGGATAATGCCGTCAGACTCAGCTTCTGCGAAACCGCGCAGAGCCGCGTTGATGGTCTCAGAAGAGGTGCAGTTGATGGCCGGGAATGCAAAACCGCCCTGCTTGGCGGTATCCAGCATCTGGTTATAGACCTCAGGAGTTGCGATTGGCATGAAGTTCCATCCTTAGTGTGTTGGGGCAATCACGTTCCAAATCCCAAGTATGCCTGTTTTTGCCCGGTTTCGCCGCCAGAATTTTTGTGAACTTCCTTAATGCAGGCAGGCGCCTGGTGGGCGGTTGCCGATACGCAGGTGAAACCACAAAATAGTACGGTTGTAATGCGCTTTTATTTTTCTTGGGACTGGTGTTTCATGACTCGTGCGCAGGCCTCGAGCAGCATCCAGCCCGACAATTGGACCGAAAGATCGCGCTCTGCAACACGGATGATGCCTACCTTTTCGCCGACGGTATTCGGCCCGAAGCCATAGTTATGTGGCAGGCGAGCATCGGTGGTCCAGTCGGAGCCGAAGATAGGTAGACCATCTACCTCCAAGCGGTGTTCCCACACGGATTCAGCAGAGGCCACGACCATGCGAGCCGCAAGCTTCTTGGTGGCGCGGTTAGCCGGGGAATCGCCCGGCAATCGCACAGCAACGTCCGCAAGGTAGCGCACGAGGATGCCTTTGAACAGGCCACCATCGCCGTCGCCCGTCATCCAGTTGATAACGCCGGACGGAGTAGCCATTCCGGTTGCCACCGCCTGCACTAGGCCACGGATGTTGGTGATGTAGTGCATCGTATCCGCTGCCAGCTCGGCTTCCTGAATGGTGTCGATGCTCTCCAGTGAGGTCAGCCCAGCCTTCTCGCGCAGTGCCAATGCAATTTCCAGGCAGGCGCCCAGAACCACGCCCTGGCAATACGGGTGGATAGCCTTCACGATTTCCGGGCCGTCCATACGCATGCGCACGCCGTCCATGATGAAGCCGTCATCATCAACCAGATGGTCATAGATCCAGTCCACGATGTGGCGGGCCTCGTCGATGCGCCCCATGCGGGCAAGCATGATGGCGCCGGGGCCGTTGGATGGAACGTTCAGGAAGGTCTCGCCCTCGCGCCACGGCAGCACACCGATTTGGGGGTCGGTGCCTTCCAGGATGTTGTGTTGCAAGGAGCCCAGGCGCTTATGCGGCTTGATGCGCTTGAGCTGCTCGGCACGATCCATAGCCAGGGCCAGCCACGCCTTGTCGTCGTAATAACGATTCTTCGTAAGCTGGCTCATGTTACGAATGCGGATGCCGCGCATGGTGTCCACGATGCGGGCGCGGCGCGCCTTGGTGTTGTTACGCAGCGCGGCGTCTACCAGGCAATCGAGGTAATGAGCTTGCCACCAGTAGTGCCAGTGGACGAAGAGTTTCTCCTTACCAGTCGGCGGCCAGCTGACGACCGCAAGATTGGTACGCGGAATTGACCATACGTTTTGCGCATGGCGTTCATTGATGGCGGTTTCCGCGAGGTCCGCGCGGTGTGCCCATGTCTCTTCCACTGTAGGTCTATCACTCTCGATTATGGTTTCGTTACTCCATCTTATCTACTTGAGACAACGATTTACCACGCTTTTTCTAAGTCAGCATGCTGACGAATCCACGCATGCATGGCAATGCCCGCGGCGACGCCCGCGTTGATCGAACGAGTCGAGCCAAATTGGGCAATGGAACAGGTCATTAACGCTGCATCTTGGGCTGCTTGGGTAACGCCGGGGCCTTCTTGTCCAAACAAAAGCAGGCAGCGCTCCGGCAGCTCTGCCGTTTCAAGGGGGACGCATCCGGGGGTGTTATCGATGGCGACAACAGTTAGCCCTTCGGCGTTGGTCCACTGCAAAAGCTCCTCCACCGTGGCATGGTGCTGCAGGTGCTGGTAGCGGTCAGTGACCATGGCCCCGCGGCGATTCCAGCGGCGGCGACCCACGATATGCACGGTGTCGACGGCGAAGGCATTCGCAGTGCGCACCACGGTTCCGATGTTGGAATCGTTCTCGAAGTTCTCGATGGCGATATGCAGGGCATGCCGGCGCTTATCGATGTCCGCGGTGATCGCTTCCCTGCTCCAGTAACGGTAGGCGTCAACCACGTTGCGGCGATCACCCTCGCGCAGCAGCTCTGGGTCATACTGCGCACCGTCTGGCCAGGGGCCCTCCCACGGCCCGACGCCGTGGCGGCCTTCGTTCCACTCGGTAGGGCCCTTGCCTGTCTCTACAGGCTCTTGCGCAGATGAGTTATTAGGCGAGGTCAAGGTCTTCCAAGCTCAGCAGGTAGCGGTACTCCAGGCCTTCAGCGGCGATAACTTCGCCGGCGCCAGTTGCGCGATCCACAACGGTGGCCACACCGACGACCTCGGCGCCTGCCTCGCGCAGCGCCTCGACGGCGGTCAGCGGAGAGTTGCCGGTGGTGGTGGTGTCCTCAACCACGAGGACCTTAGCGCCGGTGACGTCGAAGCCCTCAATGCGGCGCTGCATGCCGTGCTTCTTGGCTTCCTTGCGCACCACGAAGGCGTCGATATCGCGGCCGTCGGCATGCATGATGGAGGTAGCGACGGGGTCAGCGCCCAGGGTCAGGCCGCCAACTGCCACGTAGTCCCAGTCCGCGGTCAGCTCGCGCAGCAAGGAGCCGATGAGGCGGGAAGCCTCGTGCTGAAGGGTGGCGCGGCGCAGGTCAACGTAGTAATCAGCCTCCTTGCCGGAGGACAAGGTGACCTTGCCGTGTACAACAGCCAGTTCCTTGACCAGCTCTGCCAGACGGGCCTTTTTCTGTGCATCCAAGCTCATGGCTCTCCTTTTTGTTTCTTATGCCGCTTCTTGTCCCGCCATGTTTTGCGGGATTATCGCTTTAAGACTACTCGTTTGCTTCTTCGTCGCCGAAGATGGTCGAGCGGCCGTTGAGATCACGGCGCATGCGCGCTTGCGCCTTATCGAGCAGGGGGCGCTCGCGGCCGTCGGCAATGGCGTCGACTTCGTCCGCACCCAGCGCGCTGTGGTCAACCTCGCCGAGGGACTCACTGCGGGTGCGGCTCGGCAGCTCTACCGGCTCTTCCGGGCGCTGGATGTGCGGGCGCTGGATTTCCTCGCGGTCCGGCACAAGGGTAGGCCCGGTCGGCTCAGGCTGCGGCAGCTCAGGGATCTCGCGGCTCGGGTCCAGCTCAGCTATGCGCAGCACCTGCATCGCGGCCGAACGTGGCGGCAGAACACGGGCGCAATCGGCAAGTTTTGCAAGCGGGGCCAGCATGGCATCCCACTGCGCGCCGCGCGCGTGCTTGGTGGTTTGGGCAAGCACCCATTCAGATTCCATCCACGCCGCGGTGACCTCCTCGGGCATCTGCTCAAGGGCAACTTCTAGGCGCTCATCGATGAGCCGCTTGCCGACGCCCGCGTCGGTTGCGAACATCTCGAATCCTTCAACGTCGTCGACCTTGATCAGGTCCTCCGAAAAGTGTTCTTCTGCGAGGCCGATGCGGCGGAAGTCCACCACGATGTCTGATGCCGCACCGGTGCGCATTGCCATGACGTTGATGCCGCCCAAGTCCATCAGCAGCATCTCGTGACCATGCACGAACCCTGCCACGATATCCTTCGGCGCCGCACCCAGGGCCGCTGCGCCACGCATCCATTCATCAGCTAGGTAGTCATCCTGCTTGGTGTACTCGAACTGGTGACGCTCACCCCATGCCTTGCGCTCACGGCGCAGCGACCCGGGCACCAAGTCACGTGCACGCAGAAGGTGCTCGTTTCTGCGCTCCGGTGCCGCCTGCTCCTCAGCGGCCGCTGGCTCCGATTCAGCATCCTGCTGCTGCTCGTGCATGGCTGCTTCGGCGGCCACCTGGTCCTTATCTACCGGGGCAGGCTTTTGTACTGAGGCAGGCTCTTGCTCCACTGCGTTCTCCGCAGACGCAAGTCCTTCCTCCTGCGGTTCAAACGTTTTGGCTTCACGTGGCTCGGCAGCGGTGGGACGCTCTGGCGATTCGCGGCTCTCGATAGAGCTAGTGCCGTCAAGCTGGTTGGTGCGCTGGCGCTTGTCGAGGAGGAGAAGCGCGACGCCGGCCGCGGCGAGGACTAGGGCAATGATCAGAATAGGCATCACCCCAAGACTTTAGTAGGAAGTCTTGGGGTGAGTAGGCTTTAGTAGGAAGTCTTGGGGTGAGTAGGCTGGCGCGCTGGTTAATTTACGCAGGTTATTTATACAGTCGTGCGGTCGCCGCGCTCGACTGGATTGGATGGGTCTGCGGACCACTGGGACCAGCCACCGACGAAGTGGCGCAGGCCGGTGAATCCAAGGCCCTCAAGGATGCCGATGGTCAGCGCGGAGTGGTTGCCGGAACCGGAGTAGACGATGGCGTCCTTGACGTTTTCCTTGGTGATGCCAGCATTGTCGAGGATCTCTAGGATTTCCTCGTCGGACTTGATGGTCTTGTCTTCGTTGTGGAACTGGCGCTCCGGCAGGTTCACTGCGCCCGGGATGTGGCCGGCCTTCAAATCGAGGTGCTCACGACGGCCCGCGAAGCGGTTTGCCGTACGAGTATCGATGAACAGGCCATCGTGGGCCTTAACGTCCTCAATAGTGGCAGTCGGCATAGAGCCCGGCGTGATTTCGACCTCGGTGGCAAGACCAAGGTTGCCTGGGCCCGTAAGGGTGGCAAAGCCCTGGCGGCGCCAATTAGCCAAGCCACCATCGAGCATGCGTACGTTCTTAAAGCCCGCCCAGCGCAGGGTCCACCAAGCGCGTGCAGCGAAGAGGCCACGGCCTTCGTCGTAGACCACGATCTCCCAATCGGGACGCAGTCCCCATGCCTCGCAGCTCTCCTTCAAGCGCTCCGGGTTAACAAGCGGGTTACGGCCCACCTTGGAGCCAGGAAGGCCGACGAAGGAGTGCGCAGCGTCGGCGAACTGCGCGGTAGGAATGTGCAGGGAGGCGAACTGGTTGTATGCCTCACCCTCACCTGGTGCCCACAAAGATGCAAGAAGTGCGACGCGCTCGCCGCGGTAAATGGATTGCTGGAGTTCGCTTGGAGAAACCAAATTGCTCATGGCTCTAGATTCTAGGGCCATGAGCACTTCGGCGCTTCTTACGCAAGCTAGCTGCGCTTGCTATTGAGTTCCAGGTGCTCGCCGCCGTCAGCGACGTCGACTTGGACGGTGTCGCCGTCCATGACCTCGCCTGCCAGCAGCTGGCGGGCGAGTTGGTCGCCGATAGCCTGCTGCACCAAGCGGCGGAGCGGGCGGGCGCCGTAAGCAGGGTCATAGCCGCGCTCGGCGAGCCAGAGCTTCGCGGCGTCGGAAACCTGCAGGTTCAGGCGGCGCCCTTGCAACCTCGATGCCAGAGCATCGAGCTGGATGTCGACGATGCCGGCCAGCAGCTCAGAGGACAGGGACTCGAACATCACGACGTCATCGAGACGGTTAATGAACTCCGGCTTGAAGTTGCGCTTGACGGCCTCCATGACCTCCTCCTTGGTGCCACCAGCACCGAGGTTCGAGGTCAAGATGATGACCGTATTGCGGAAGTCCACGGTGCGGCCCTGGCCGTCGGTCAGGCGGCCCTCATCGAGGACCTGCAGCAGAACGTCGAAGACGTCCTGGTGCGCCTTTTCCACTTCGTCGAAAAGCACGAGCGTGTACGGGCGGCGACGCACGGCCTCCGTGAGCTGGCCGCCGGCATCGTAGCCAACGTATCCCGGAGGGGCACCGACGAGGCGAGCCACGGAGTGCTTCTCCCCGTACTCAGACATGTCGATGCGCACCATCGCGGACTCATCGTCGAAGAGGAAGTCCGCCAGAGCCTTGGCCAGCTCCGTCTTACCCACGCCCGTAGGCCCAAGGAAGAGGAAGGAGCCGGTCGGACGATCCGGGTCCGCAACGCCCGCACGGGCGCGACGCACGGCATCGGAGACGGCCTTGACCGCTTCTTTCTGACCCACCACGCGGCGGCCTAGCTCGGCCTCCATGTTGAGCAGCTTCTGGGTCTCACCCTGCAGCATCTTGCCGGCCGGAATGCCGGTCCACGCGGAAACCACCTCAGCGATGGTGTCTGGGGTGACCTCCTCTACCAGCATGGTGTTGGACTGTGCGTTGGCGCGCACCTCGGCGTCGGCAAGCTGCTTCTCCAACTCGGGAATGCGACCATAACGCAGCTCGGAAGTCTTCTCGTAGTCACCGTCGCGCTCGGCAATCTCGGCCTGGCGCTTCAGATCCTCCAACTCCTCCTTGGCGTGCTGGACTTCATCGATAGCCTTCTTCTCGTTGGCCCAGCGAGCCTTGAGCTCCCCGAGCTTTTCGCGTTCGTCGGCAAGCTCCTGCTGCAGCTTGCTCAGACGGTCCTGGCTGGCGGCGTCCTTTTCCTTCTTCAGCGCCAGCTCCTCGATCTCCATGCGGCGCACGACGCGCTCCAGCTCGTCAATCTCCTGCGGGGAGGAGTCAATCTCCATGCGCAGGCGGGAACCAGCCTCGTCGACCAAGTCGATTGCCTTGTCTGGCAGGAAGCGATTGGTGATGTAGCGATTAGACAGCTCAGCTGCAGAAACCAGCGCGGAGTCCATGATGCGCACACCGTGGTGGACCTCGTAGCGCTCCTTCAGGCCACGCAGGATGCCCACGGTATCTTCAACAGAGGGCTCAGCCGCATAGACCTGCTGGAAGCGGCGCTCCAAAGCGGCGTCCTTCTCGATGTACTTGCGGTACTCGTCCAAGGTGGTAGCGCCCACCAGGCGCAGCTCACCGCGGGCCAGCATCGGCTTAATCATGTTGCCAGCGTCCATGGAACCCTCGCCCGTGGCGCCCGCGCCGACGATGGTGTGCAGCTCGTCGATGAAGGTGATGATCTGGCCTTCCGAGGCCTTGATCTCATCCAGCACTGCCTTCAAGCGCTCCTCGAACTCGCCCCGGTACTTCGCGCCGGCGACCATGGAGCCCAAGTCGAGGCTCAGCAAGGTCTTGCCCTTGAGGGACTCCGGGACGTCGCCTGCCACGATGCGGCGAGCCAGGCCCTCCACGATGGCGGTCTTGCCCACGCCCGGCTCACCGATAAGGACTGGGTTGTTCTTTGTGCGGCGGGAAAGCACCTGCACGACGCGGCGAATTTCCTGGTCGCGGCCGATAACCGGGTCAATCTTGCCCTCCCGCGCACGGGCGGTTAGGTCGGTGGCGTACTTCTCCAGCGCCTGGAACTGCTCCTCTGGGTTCTCAGAGGTGACCTTCGCGGCCCCGCGCACCGAAGGGAAAGCGCCCTTCAGCGCATCAAAGGTAGCGCCGCGGCCGGTAAGCAGCTCGGCGGCGTCAGTCTTAGAGCCGGCGATAGCAGCGAGAAGAACCTCGGTGGAGACGTACTCATCGCCCAATTCGCCCGCCAGCTCCTGCGCGCGGGTCAAGACGTTGAGACCGTCGCGGTTAAAGTTCGGGTTCGCCATCCCAGAGCCCTCAGCCTTGGGATAGGAATCCACAAGTGCGCGCGCCTCCTTGAGCACGGTTTCCGGATCGACGCCGGTGGCCTTGAGGACCGGTGCGGCGATGCCGTCTTCTTGGCTAAGGATGGCCGCTAGTAGGTGCGCCGGGCGAATGTCCGGATTGCCGTTGGAAGAGGCGGTCTGCAGCGCCTGCTGTAAGGCCTCTTGGGTCTTGGTGGTGGGGTTGAAAGCACTCATTGCTTCCTCCTTGGAAGTTGTTTATTAGAAGGTTTATTGCCTGATATTTACAACAACGCATCCAAAGTTGAGTTTGTTCCACTCAACTTCAAATTTTCTTTTCTTCCCTGCCTGAGCGTAGCAGACTCAAGTTTTCCTTGCCGTTTAATCGCTTCGCTGAGCACTTAGGCACCGCATAGAAAAGGGAAACCGCACAATCGTGCGAGGTTCCAGACGTAGGCCACCTGGCCTTCCGGCTCAATCCCCAGCTCCACCAGCCCGTCGCGAGTTAGCGCCAGAAACAGGCCGAAGGTGGCGTCAAGTTCAGCTCGGAAGCTGCTCCGACCTGGAGATGATCTCGCGCATGCAGACGGCAGTCAGTCGTCGCCATTCGCTTTTCGGTGGAGCGCTTGGAGCATTCTCTCCGCTGAGATGAGCAAGTGCTACGCCGAGGATCGGTGCGTGATGAGGGAACAATCCGAGAGCACGCGCTCCGGCCTCCTGCTTGCTGATGACCTCACCCGTCGTGAGCGTCGCGTGCATCCGCGCAGGTCCGAGGAGCCGCCATTGAACCCTCCCGGCTCCGAGGGCTCCACGCCCTCTCTCGGTGCGCAGCATCAGCGGCTTCCAGTACCCCAGCAGGTTGTTCAGGGTCCATGGCCGGAGCTCGTCGGGCTGCGGGTCTAGGCCCCAGGTCGAGACGTCCCCTCCCCGTAGCGCGATGCCGCCGTGCTCGAGCTCGTGCCAGATCACGGGATTCACATCGAACGCGCCCCTGGGGTTGAAGATCTCGCCCACGTGGGAAGCGATCGGCTCGATCTGTGTCACAGGGCGCGTGATCTCCGAGTCCCACACGAACGAGGTGTTGCAGCACGCGCTGATGCCCATTCCTCGAACAGCTCGCCCGAGCAGCCGCGGGAGCTGGGAGAGGTGCAGAGCGCGCAGGCGTGGGATCAGGTCGGAGCGCTCCCGCCAGGCGTCATCAAGCGTGGCGATCAGGTCGATGTCGCTGGCCTTCGGGCGATACGCACCCAGCGCAACAGAACCGCCCACCACGACACCCGTGATCGCTCCAGGCAGCAGCCGATCGGCGGCGTCCAGATACGAACGGCCCGCTCGGCGAACTTCGTGCGGTAGTGCGACCTCCATGCGCTCATCATACGGAGAAGCCACCTCGAAGCGGCTTCCCTAAACCAGATCGCCCGCGGCCGCGGGCAAGTAGGATGGGCCAGCATGAAGGAATTGGGCGAACACATCCGCAGGCACGCTGACGATTACCGCGATGCGGTGCATCAGCACTTCTTTGCCACCGTCGCGGAGTCGCGCCAAATCTTCGCTCTATCCATGCGCGATACCCACCCGGCGCTGGCGCCTGCAGTGGCGTGGATATTAGACGCAGCTGACGACGCCGGCTTCCTCCCAGAAGAGACCATCGAGCGCGTCCGCGAGCTGGGCAAGGAGCACCGCCGCCACGGCTTCCCCACAGAGATTTATCCCAAGTTCGAGGCCTCCCTGAACGAGGGGTTTACCGCGTTGGGACTGACTCAGCACCAGCTAGTGGTGGCAAAGCGCGCCATTCACACTGTGTGCACCACGATGGCACAGGCGGCGCATGCTGCCGACATCGCCGGCATCGCCCCAGCCCACAGCGCGCAGGTAGTCGCCGTAGAACACCCCAACCGCAACACTGCGGTGGTGCGGCTGGAATCCGGCGCGCCCATCGAATACGAGGCGGGCCAGCATTTTCCCGTCACCTCGCAGCTGCTGCCCGGCACCTGGCGCATGCTGACCCCGGCGCATCCGGCGGACACTACGGGCCAGCTGCTCTTCCACATTGCGCTGGCTGGCGACGCCTCCTCCATGTTGGCCAAGGCAAAGCCCGGCGATTGGTGGACCCTGGGTAACCCTGCCGGAAACTTTCCGAGCCTGCACGATGGCAAGGCCACCGCGCTCATAAGTTTCGGCACGGGATGGGCGGGCGCCCGCGCCGCTCTCCTAGATTGCTTGGCTGCTGGCGAAGTGCCGAAGAACCTTAGCGTCTACAGCGTGGCTTCTTCCCCTGGCGAGCACTACGACACCCACTTCCAGGCCAATCTCCAGGCCCTCTTGCCTGAGCTTTCGTTTCATTACATCTCCCGCAGCGAGCGGGATCCCTGGCTGCTCGGCGCGCAGCCGCAGGCAGAGGGTTTCGCATCTGAATCCGCCGGCGAATCCCAAGACCCCATCACCGTGGTACTACGCCACGAGAAGGACGCGGCCAAGGACAAGCGCTTCATCTTGGTAGGCCCTGCCGACCGAGTCGAGGTGGCACGCGAATCCCTCCTGGCGGCCGGCATCCCAGCTGGCAATATCCACGCCCAATCCTGGCAGCGCGGCCACGAGTGGGCAGCATCCGCCGCAGACCTAGACGGCTGGGAAGACTGGGATGCGTGGGCGGCCTGGAAGAAGTCGGAGTGGATGCAAACTTAAGCCTCGAGGACCGGCAGCGATTTGCGGGTCTGGGCAACGAGGTCGGAGTCGATCTCAGCGTAGATGATCTCCGGCTCGTAGCCGGCCTCGACTACGCGGGTGCCATCGGGGGCTACAACTACTGAATGGCCAATGCCGGTGGGACCAGAGTCTTGGCCAGCCATCTCCGCGCCGCCTGGGCGGGCTTGGCCCGCAGCCACGATATAAGAGGTGGAGTCTAGGGCACGCGCCGCGGTAAGCAGACGCCACTGCTCCAGCTTGCCGGGACCGTCAGCCCAGCTAGTAGGCACGACGATTACCTGCGTGCCCTGGCGAGCCAGCTCCTTGAACTGCTCTGGGAAGCGGATGTCATAACAGGTGGCCACGCCAACGGTAATGCCCGCGACGTCGAAAGCCACGAGCGCCTCACCCGCGCGCACGGTGTCGGATTCCTTGTAATTGAAGGCGTCATAAGTGTGGATTTTGTCGTAACCGCCAAGAACGTCCGGGCCCGCGATGAGCGCGGTGTTGCTCACGCGGTTGATGGTCTTGCCATCACGCTCAACGGTGTCCGCTAGGCTGAACATGCCAAGCACGACGGTGACCCCCAGCTGCTGCGCTACCGCACGGATGGTGGTGGCGAAAGAACCATCAAGGCCCTGGGCCTGCTCGTCTAAGCGGCCAGCCCCGAAGGCCTGGGACGTGGCCTCAGGCAACACGATCAGTTGCGCACCATTCTCAGCGGCTTCACGGATCTTCTCCACGGCCAGTTCAAGGTTCTCCTCGAGGTTACCGCCGGTCAAAATTTGCACTGCTGCTACCAACATGACACCCCAAACTAGCTGAGTCGCGATGAGTTATCCACAGATTTCGCCCTAATCAGAAAGTGGGTCTAGAAATTACCGGACTTAGCCCGCAAAGCTTGAGGCATGGATTTCTACATCGCTGACAACGCACGCAACACCATCCGCTCCCACATGGGCCAAAGGCACCGCTTCATTACCCCACCGCCGCCTGAGTATCCGCGCACGGCCAGCGCCCTAGCGCGCGTGGCAAAACACTGGGACGGTCAGCTTGCCGCTAACGCTAAGCAACACGACGCCATGCTCCAGGACCTCGATGAGTTCATCGGGCACAGCAGAAAAATCGATGCCTCCCTGGCCAACAAGCTGGACGGAGGGCTGCCGTGAGACGCGCGCTAAGCCTTTATTTAGCCTCCCAAGTAATGCAGTCTGGCGCTGCTAACCTGCACGTTTTCAAACAAGACCTACACAATAGTTGGCATGACCTAGAAATTAGTGGCACTTTTGCCGACGCCGCGCGGACCCAGCTGACAAACACCACGGAACAACTCGAACTACCCGCTAAGAGCATGGAGGCTGCAGCAGAGACTCTTCGCGCCTATGCGCCCATCCTGGCTCGGGTCGAACAATTGCGCGCCGAGACCACCCGCCTGCTAGCACGGATGGATGAGATAGAACCGTGGAGCAGCCAGATAGGCGCGATGCTGAATGCGCTCGATGCTTTGGGCGACGGCCTGGATTGGGCATGCGCCCGAGAAATAGATGCGCTGTGCACACCAGAGCTGCCCACCGGCGGCGGCTATCTGGAGGATTACGAGGAGTTACCCATCGAGGCCATCCACCAGATGCTTATGAGCACCGCCCCGCCAGAGGCCGTCGCGCTAGCGGAGAGCAATCCGGACGTGCAGCTGCTTGAAGCCGGGCCCGGTCGCGTTGCAGCACTGGTCGATCCTGGCCAGCTGGGCACTTCCGCGGCGAGCATTTCCACGGTGGTCTCCGGGGTGCATTCTTCGGATCCGTCCGGTTGGCAAAGCAGCGTCGATCGTGCGCGGGCAGTAGCGCGTGCAACGGGCGGTCCCGCGGTGGCCTGGATTGGCTACCGCGCACCAGACAGCCTCGCACAGGCAGGCCACGATTCCCCGGCGACACGTGGCGCGCAGGACCTACGCCGCTTTCAGCGCTCATTGGGCAAACGCTTTTCCCGCTCACAGCGGATAGTGGTGGGTTATTCCTATGGTTCCGTCGTGGCAGGAAAAGCCGCAAAGGCGCCCGGCGTGGCCGAAGACGTGGTCTTCGTGGGCAGCCCTGGCACCACCGCCGAAAGCGCCAATGACATTCAGGCGCGCAGCTGGGCCGCGACGAATGCGCACGATCCCATCGGCGTGGTTACCGGCCCGCGCGGTGGCATTCACGGCCCGGATCCGAGCACGCCCAACTTTGGGGCTTCCCCACTACCAGGCGCAAACCGCCTGCCAGGAGACCACATCTCATACTTCAAAGACCCCGCATTTCTGCGGGGTCTCGGAAAGATTGTGAAGGCTAAAAGCTAGCCTTCGTGGCCGGCTTCGCCGCGCCGGCGGCTGCGGCGTGGGGTCCACATGACCACCGACGTCGAGCGCGGCACGTGCACGAGCTCGCCGCGCGGCTGGCGTTCACCAACTCGTTCGCGCAGCTGCTGAACCTCAGCGAGCAATGCATCGCGCTCGGCCTCTAGCTGGTCGCGCTCCTCGGTCAGCTCAATGATGGACTTGATTCCAGCGAGGTTAACGCCTTCGTCGTGTGACAAAGTCTGGATCTTGCGCAGCAACTCGATGTCACGGTCGGAGTAGCGGCGCCCGCCGCCCTGAGTACGGGCGGGCGAGACCAAGCCGATGCGATCGTAGGTGCGCAGGGTCTGCGCGTGCATTCCGGACAGCTCAGCGGCAACGGAGATGACATAGACCGCGTTGGCCCCTGCCTGATTTTCCTTGCTCATCGTTGCACCTTCCTGTTATGCGCTACCTGCGGCGCTTCCATGGGCGACGTTGCCTTCCCAGCCCGCGCGCGGGTCGAAGCCAGAGTCGCGCTCCGCCTGCGCGTAAGTGCGCAGCGCACTGGTGGCGGCGCCATCAAGGTGGGCCGGGACGGTGACCTGCACGGTAACCAGAAGGTCGCCGGCCTTGCCGCCGCGCTTCTCGATGCCGCGATTGCGCACGCGCAGCGTACGGCCATCGGGAGTGCCCGCCGGCACCTTCACGCGCACCGGCGAATCCAGGGTTGGCACAGTAATGGTGTCACCCAACGCCAATTCCGCGAAGGAAACCGGCACTGTAACATGCAGATCGTCACCCTCACGGGTGAAAATCTTGTCCGACTTTACCTTCACCGCGACGAAAAGATCTCCCGCCGGCGTGCCATTGGGGCCTGCCTCGCCCTGACCGGCCAAGCGCACTTTCTGGCCGTCGATGACGCCTGCCGGAATACGCACGGTGATAGAGCGCGTGCGGTGCACGGTGCCGGAACCATTGCAGTCCGCGCATGGATCCTCAATCTTCTGACCGGTGCCGCCACACTCAGTGCACGGCGCGGAGAAGCCGAAGGTTCCGCGGTTCTCAGAGGTAAAGCCAGTGCCCTTACAGTTCTTGCAGGAGCTCCTCTTACCTGACTTGGAACCGGAGCCATGGCACGTGGTGCAGGGGGCGTCGCCAGTTAGCTGCAGCGGGATGGTGGTGCCGGTGGCAGCCTCCCGGAATTCGAGGGTTATTTCCGTTTCGACGTCGGCCCCCCGCGACGGCCGAGCTGTGTGGCCAGCACTACCGCCGCGGTTGAAAACGCTACCGAAGATATCCCCAAAACCGCCGCCTTGAGCCGCTCCTCCAGGCGTTCTTCCTCCGAAGAGGTCGGAGAGGTCGAATTCTTCCGCAGATCCTTGACCCATGTGCGAAGATCGAAACCCGCCGGGGAACCCGGCGCCTCCCATCCGTCCAAACCCACCGCCGTTGCGCAGCATGGCCTTGAACTGGTCGTATTCCTTACGCATCGTGGCGTCGGAAAGCACATCATAGGCTTCGGCAGCGCGCTTAAACTTATCGGCTGCCGCGGGGTTATCCGGGTTGGTATCGGGGTGGTTCTCGCGCGCTAGCTTGCGGTAGCTGCGCTTGATTTCTTCTGGCGTAGCGGACGAGGAGACCCCCAGATCCGCATAATAATCCTTGTCTGCCCATTCGGGTTTGGCGCTCACTGGGCATCCCCTCCTTCCTTGAAACCGCCAGCTTTGGCGGCTATTGGGGACAAAATAAAACTAAATAAGATTTGTTCTAAGTTCACTAAACAGTGAAATGGCGCCAAGGCATTTGTTCGTTTAAGCCCTGACGCCACCTCGCATTATTCGGAAGCAGATTCCGAACCGGCAGATTCAGCACTGCCCTCGCCGGCCTCCGTGGAGGCGTCCGGTGCATCGGCGATGATTACCATCGCGGTGCGCACCAGCTTCTCGCCCACCTTGTAGCCACGGCGTAGAACGGTGCCGACTACCTGCTCGCCACCGCTGGAGAGATCCTGCACAGCCTCATGGACTTCTGGGTCGAAGGCGTCGCCTTCTTCGCCGAATGGCTGCAGCTGGTTTTTCTCCAGCACGCCGGAGAGCTTGTCGGCAATAGCCTTCAGTGGGCCCTCCTCGAGGTCGCCGTGCTGACGTGCGAGCTCTAGGTCATCAAGGATAGGCAGGAATTCTGCCAGGACCTTGGCCTTGGAAGCCTCGATGACAGCCTGGCGCTCGCGCTCGGTGCGGCGGCGGTAGTTGGTGTACTCCGCATTCAGACGCTGCAGATCCTCGGTGCGCTCAGCCAGCTGCGCCTCCAGGGAGTTGTCCTGGTCAGCGGCAGCGTCGGCTGCTGCCTCAGCCTGGTCGGCTGCGTCTTCTGCGGAGACGTCGGCAAGCGCGGCTTCCAGATCCGCATCCAAAGTTGGATCAAGTTCTGCCTCTTCGGCGGAGTCAGCCTGCGCGTCCTGTGCAGCCTGAGCCTCTTGCGCTTCCGCGGCAGCTGCCTCAGCGCGGTCCGCCGAGGTTACCTCTGGATCAGTGTTGTCCGGGTCGCCTGGGTTTTGCGGCATTCCGCTGTTCTGAGTCATTACTTGTCGCCATCCTTGGTCTCGTCTTCGTCGACTACCTCTGCGTCAACAACGTTTGGGTCGGACTCGGCACCAGCTGCGGCGCCCTCAGCACCGGCCTCAGCAGCCTGTGCCTCGTAGATCTGCTTGCCCATCTCCTGGGAGACGGTGCCCAGCTTCTCAACTGCGGACTTAATTGCCTCGATGTCATCGCCCTTCAGAGCCTCATCGACGGCGTCGGCAGCCTCGGTGACCTGGGTCTTAACGTCCTCGGAAACCTTGTCGGAGTTCTCATCCAGGAACTTGCGGGTCTGGTAGGAGGTGGACTCTGCCTGGTTGCGCAGCTCCTGCTCCTCGCGGCGCTTCTTATCCTCTTCGGCGTGTGCCTCAGCGTCCTTGACCATGCGGTCGATCTCTTCCTGGGACAGGCCGGAACCATCCTGAATCTTGATGGTGTTTTCCTTGCCGGTGCCCTTGTCCTTAGCAGAAACGGAGACGATGCCGTTGGCGTCGATGTCGAAGGTGACCTCGATCTGTGGGACGCCACGCGGTGCCGGAGCGATGCCGCCGAGCTCGAAGGAGCCGAGCAGCTTGTTAGCGGAAGCCATCTCGCGCTCGCCCTGGAAGACCTGGATTTGAACGGAAGGCTGGTTGTCTTCCGCGGTGGTGAAGGTCTCGGACTTCTTGGTCGGAATGGTGGTGTTGCGCTCGATGAGCTTGGTCATCACGCCGCCCTTGGTTTCGATGCCGAGGGACAGTGGGGTGACGTCGAGAAGCAGCACGTCCTTAACCTCGCCGCGCAGAACGCCTGCCTGCAGAGCAGCGCCGACTGCAACGACCTCGTCCGGGTTAACGCCCTTGTTTGGCTCGCGGCCGGTCAGTTCCTTGACTAGCTCGGAAACAGCCGGCATACGGGTAGAACCGCCGACGAGAACGACGTGGTCTACCTCGGACAGGGACAGGCCTGCGTCCTTGATGACCTGGTTGAACGGAGCCTTGGTGCGGTCCAGCAGATCCTGGGTGATCTTCTGGAACTCGGTACGGGACAGGGTCTCATCCAGGAAGAGCGGGTTCTTCTCGGAGTCAACGGTGATGTACGGCAGGTTGATGTTTGCGGACTGGGAGGAAGACAGCTCGATCTTTGCTTTCTCAGCGGCCTCGCGCAGACGCTGCAGGGCCATCTTGTCCTTGGTCAGGTCGATGCCGTTAGCGGACTTGAACTTCTCAACGAGCCAGTCAACGATGCGCTGATCCCAGTCATCGCCACCGAGCTGGTTGTCACCAGCGGTTGCCATAACCTCAACGACGCCGTCGCCGATTTCCAGCAGGGAAACGTCGAAGGTGCCGCCGCCCAGGTCGAAGACCAAGATGGTCTGCTCCTGCTCGCCCTTTTCCAGGCCGTATGCCAATGCAGCCGCGGTTGGCTCGTTGACGATACGCAGGACGTTCAGGCCTGCAATCTGGCCAGCTTCCTTGGTGGCCTGACGCTGGGAGTCCTCGAAGTATGCCGGGACGGTAATAACTGCGTCGGTAACATCCTCACCGAGGTATGCCTCTGCGTCGCGCTTGAGCTTCATCAAGGTGCGAGCAGAGATCTCCTGCGGGGTGTACTTCTTGTCATCGATGTCGATGGTCCAGTCGGTGCCGATGTGGCGCTTGACGGAGCGGATGGTGCGGTCAACGTTGGTGACCGCCTGGTTCTTAGCGGACTGGCCGACCAGGATTTCGCCGTTCTTGGCAAAAGCAACGACGGATGGGGTGGTACGTGCACCCTCAGAGTTAGCGATGACGGTAGCCTCGCCACCTTCCAGAACGGAAACAACCGAGTTGGTGGTACCGAGGTCAATGCCTACTGCGCGTCCCATGAATTTTCTCCTTGCTTGTCTTAGAAGACTGTCTTTAGCTTTAAGTTGATTTCAGGTGGCTCAACTTCTCGTTGGCTCTTGCGTCACTCTAACAGAAATTTCAGAGTTTGTGACAAGAACCTGAGCGCGATCCACTCAACCTCTTCAACCACACTCAACCCAAAGTTGTTCCCACTTCGCTCAACTTTTTTGAAATTTTCTACATTTCCCCAGTTGAACGTCCCAAAATCTATTTGGACTTTAGGCGGAAAAGATTCCTCTACCCCCTTACTCCCCACCCCTTGACCAACCCGCCTTTCGACCGCTAATTTTCGATTAGCGATACTGATCACAAGTTCGCACTTAATTTAATCCATCTCACTAAGCTGACTCCTTCACACTCCCTTTCCTCTTAAGTTCTCGCCTACCCGAATACGCGAATTTTCGCAGTTAATGGCGAGGATTTTAAAGGCGCTGGCGGAGTGGAAGGGCAATTGGTGCGGAAACATTTGGAAAGGACGGTTGCGATGAATTCGAATCATTCTCGTACCCGTCGCCAGGGTGACCGCCCACCGGTGCATTGCGCGCAGACGCTGCGCTAGAGACCGCCTTTCAACTTCTTGAAATTAAGTAATCAAACCGGCTCTGGACGCTTTCCTCGCGCAGATAGCTTTTGCACACCTGTCTTTAAAAAGCACCGATCTATTGAAAAGCGCGTGGAAGCGCCAGGTATTCACCTGAGGTACACACTGCTTATGACAACTTCTGCACACACCCGTCTTCCTGAATCCGGCGACGTCGAGGCCTGCGTCGACGCGGCCGTTACCCGCGCCCATTCCTGGCTGCGTGCCAGCGAAGGCGAACAGGATAAGGGAACCGAGCAGCTGGCCCAGCTGCTCCGCGACTCTGAAGGCGTCGCATTCACCATGGACTTCGTCGACCGAGTCATGCGCCCGGAAGACGATAAGGTCGCAGCCAACGCACTGAAGAAGATCACCCAGCGATTCGACCCAGCCTTCCTAGGCCTTATCAACGGCACCCTGGTTGGCATGGGTGGTTTCTTTGGCCCCATTTTGCCGAACCTGGTCATGCCGCTGGCACGCCTGCGCATGCGCCAGGTGGTAGGCCACCTCGTTTTGGACGCTGAGTCCGAGTCCTTGGACAAGATGCTGGATAAGGCAGCCGAATCCGGTGAGCACCTCAACCTCAACCTGCTGGGCGAGGCAGTTCTAGGCGAGGACGAGGCCCGCTCCCGCGCAAAGCGCACGCTCGACCTGATCAAGAACCCAAAGGTCACCTACGTTTCCGTCAAGGCTTCTTCCATGGTGGCCCAGCTCAACCCATGGGACATCGATGGTTCCGTCGAGCGCCTGAAGGAGCGCCTGCGCCCTCTGTATGAGGAGGCCGTCAAGCGCTCTCCTAACGTATTCATCAACCTGGATATGGAGGAGTACCACGACCTTCACCTGACAATCCGCCTGTTCAAGGAGCTGCTCTCCGAGCCGGAGTTCAAGAACCTGGAAGCTGGCATCGTCTTGCAGGCTTACCTGCCAGATACCTTCGAGGCCCTGCAGGAAGTCGCGGAGTATGCCAAGGAGCGCGTGGCAGCCGGCGGCGCCAAGGTCAAGGTCCGCATCGTGAAGGGCGCGAACCTATCCATGGAGCACGTACAGGGTGAGGTCCATGGCTGGCCGGTTGCTACCTACACCGACAAGGCAGACGTGGATGCGAACTACTACCGCCTGCTGGATTACATCGTGCGCGAAGAGTTCGCCGACTCCGTACGCGTCGGCGTTGCTACCCACAACCTGTTCACCGCCGCTTTGGGCTACGAGCTCGGCAACGCCCGCGGCGTTCTGCACATGCTCGACTCCGAGATGCTGCAGGGCATGTCCCCGGCACAACAGGCTGCAGTCCGCGAGGTCTACGAGGGGCGCCAGATCCTCTACACCCCGGTCGTCCACGCGGAGGACTTCGACGTCGCCGTGTCTTACCTAGTCCGCCGCTTGGAGGAGAACTCCGCCAGCCAGAACTTCCTCTACGCGCTGTTCGCGCCGGATGAACCGGAGCGCGATTCCCATGGCAACAAGCGTGCTGGCACCCCGATTGAGCAGCAGGAAGCTCACTTCCGTGCGGCAGTAGAAAACCGCTGGGAGACCTTCGCCGGCCCAGAGCGCACCCAGAACCGCATCGAGGAAGAGGCTGCGGGTGAAGGCCGCCAGGCCCCACGCGGTGGCCGCTTCACCAACGAGCCAGACACCGACCCAGCCCTGGAAGCCAACCGCGAGTGGGCGCATAAGCTGCTGAGCCAGGACCCAGGCCACCACGGCATCGACGAGGTCACCGATCCGGAGGCCGTCAACGCTGCCGTAGCTACCGCTTCTTCGCTTGCCGACGCATGGAACTCTAAGTCCGGCGCAGAGCGCGCTGCCGTCCTCGAGACCGTGGCAAACAAGCTGGCGGATAACCGCTCCCGCCTCATCAACGTCGCAGCCTACGAGGCAAACAAGACCATCACGCAGACCGACCCAGAAATCTCTGAGGCCATCGACTTCGCCGTCTACTACGCACACTCTGCTCGCCTGCTCGATGAAGCACGCTCGAAGTTCACCCCGAACCGCGTCACCGTGGTCACCCCACCGTGGAACTTCCCCATTGCCATTCCGGTAGGCGGCATGCTCTCCGCCCTAGCTGCGGGTTCCGCCGTCATCATCAAGCCGGCGCCACAGGTTGTCCACTGCGCCAAGGTGGCAGTCGAGTGCGTACACGCCGCGTTGGAGGAGCACGGCCTCGACCGCAACCTCGTCCAGCTCGTGCTCACCGATGAGGGCGAAGCAGGCAAGGCTCTCATCTCCCACGCGGATGTCGATGCTGTCATCCTGACCGGCGCGTCCGATACCGGCAAGCTCTTCCGCTCCTGGCGTCCAGAGATGAACCTCATGGCGGAGACCTCCGGCAAAAACGCGCTCATCATCACCCCGGCTGCGGACCCTGACCTGGCTATTGCGGATCTTTATCTCTCCGCATTCGGCCACTCTGGTCAGAAGTGCTCCGCTTCCTCCCTGGTCATCTTCGTCGGTGCAGCTGGTACCTCCGAGCGTCTGCGCGGCCAGCTTCTCGACGCCGTGCGCACCCTCAAGGTAGGCCCAGGCTATGACATCACCACCACCATGAACGGCCTGGCCGAGGCACCAAGCGAGAAGCTGCTGCGCGGCCTTACCCAGCTGGAGCCGGGCGAGAGCTGGCTGCTCAAGCCGGAAAAGCTCAATGAGGAAGGCACCCTGTGGTCCCCAGGCATCCGCGATGGTGTGAAGCCGGGCTCCTGGTTCCACCTCAACGAGTGCTTCGGCCCAGTGCTCGGCATCATGCACGCCGAAACCCTCGAGCAAGCCATCGAGTGGCAGAACTCCACCGGCTACGGTCTGACCGGCGGCATCCACTCCCTCGACGACGATGAGATCCAGTATTGGATCGACAACGTCGAGGTCGGCAACGCCTACGTCAACCGCGGCATCACCGGCGCCATTGTCCAGCGTCAGTCCTTCGGCGGCTGGAAGAAGTCCGTCATGGGCCCAGGCGCCAAGGCAGGCGGCCCGAACTACGTGCCGCAGATGGGCACCTGGGCAGACGGCGAGCTGCGCCCGCGCGAGGTCGACATCCCAGCGGCGGTGGCCAACGAGCTGCGTAACCTGGCAAGCCGCGCCGCGCTTTCCGACGCCGACGTCGAATGGCTCTGGCGCGCCGCCGAGCTCGACCAGCTGGCCTGGATGGAAGAATTCGGCCGCGACCATGACCGAACCGGCCTGATTTCGGAGGCGAACATCTTCCGCTACGTGCCGCTGCTGGACAAGCTGCACGTGCGCATCGGCGAAGGCTTCGCACTGCGCGACGTCATCCGCCAGGCGCTCGCTGCCGCAGTCACCGGAACCAAGGTGGAGTTCTCCGCTACCCCGGCCGTCGCAGAGCAGCTCGCGGTGCTGGGCATCGAGGTGCGCCAGCTTTCCGATGCCGCCTTCGCATCCGAGCTCTCCCGCGCCGGGTCTGCCCGGGTACGCACGCTGGGCGCCGTCGCGGACACCGCTCGCGAGGCAGCCGTGGAGTCCAACTCCGTCATTCTTGACCAGCCAGTTCTGGCCGACGGCCGTCGTGAGCTGCTGCCTTACCTCCTGGAGCAGGCCGTATCGGTGACCATGCACCGCTTCGGCATCATCCGCTCCGTCGCCGGCATCGAACGCTAACCCAGCGGCCCAGCCGACACCAGCCGCCACCAGCCGCTAACCGTGGCTGCGTGGCAATCGCCCGTCTCCTGCGCTTTTAGGAGACGGGCAGAGGTTTTTATATGGCAAGATAGGTCAGGTGAATTCCAAAGATACATCTGTCTCATCTGCAAAAGACTCCGTGGCAGTCCCACAGGGCGCCGAGAATGCCGAGCACCGGCTACCGCAGCCACTCGTCGGCAATGACGCCGAGGGCGTGGGATCCGATGCGCCGAAGCCGATTCGCGAGGACCTGAAGACGGAGGTCTTGGCGAAAGATTTCCGCACGCTGGCAAAGGCCTCGGGCCGCTTTATCCTCATCGTCGCAGCTGCGGCCATTGCTGGTTACCTGCTGAAATTCCTGTGGACCGGCCTCCTGCCAGTCATCCTGGCCATCTTGGTCGCCACGGTCCTCTACCCTGTGACCGCCTGGATGCGCACGAAGCTGCGCTTCCCCGGCGCGCTGGCCGCTGCCACGACTCTGCTGGGCTTCTTCGCCATCGTCACCGGCATCTTCGCCGCAATGGCGCCGACCGTGAAAAACCAGAGCCAGGACCTAATCCACCAGGCCCAAGGCGGCATCGATGAGCTCATCAAGCTCGGCGAGAAGCTCCCTGTCGATATTGATGAGACCAAGGTTCAGCAACTCATCGATGATGTAACCAACGCGGTTAAGGGCCAGGCCTCCCACATCGCCACCGGCGTCATGAGCGGCTTCTCCACGGTCAGCTCCATCGTGGTGACCATCGTCATCATGCTCTTCCTGACCTTCTTCTTTATTAAGGAAGGCGAGAAGTTCCTACCGTGGATGCGCAAGTACACCGGATTCCCAGCCGGTTGGCACATGACTGAGCTGTGCAACCGCATTTGGAAGACGCTCTCGGGCTACATCCAGGCCCAGGCCACCGTCGCGCTTGTCGATGCCGTTCTCATCGGCCTCGGCCTCATGGTCCTGCAGGTACCGCTGGCATTCGTCATCGGTGTCGTGACTTTTTTCGCGAGCTTCATTCCGCTGGTCGGTGCGATTACCGCCGGTGCCCTCGCCGTTATCGTGGCCCTGGTTTCCCACGGCCTGACAACCGCACTGCTTGCCCTGCTCGTGGTCGTTGCAGTCCAGCAGATTGAGGGCAATGTCCTACAGCCGATCCTGCAGTCCAAGGCTATGGGCCTGCACGCTGCGGTCATCCTTCTGTCTGTCACGGTGGGCTCTGCGCTGGCTGGCATTATCGGCGCATTCCTCGCGGTGCCGGTAGCGGCGACCATTGGCGTCACCTTCCGTTACCAGGCGCTGGTTACCGCCATTCGCGCTGGTGAGGTTGACCCGAACAAGGCGGAGATTGTCACCGGCGCCCCGAAGCCGAAACGCAAGGCCCGCCTGCAGAAGCAGAAGGAAGACTCCGAGGCCCACATCGATGCTTCCGGCAGCAGCCCAGAGCTCGACGCAGCCCGCTCCGTGGAGAAGCTCGACCCGGATTCCCCACGCGCCAAGGTCCGCGAGCTCTACAACATGATTGCGCCGAAGACGTCCGCTTAGTCCTCCTCGCGGACCCGCTCTCCAAATGGTGAGGTCGCCCCACAACTCCTGCGGCTACAGTTACCTGCTGGGGCGCATGTTGCGTGACCTCACCATTTGTTCCTCACCATTTGGGGTCGGACCATCTAAGGCCGGGCCATCTAAGGCCGGGCCAAATTGCACCGGCCCCAAATCCGCCGAGCTAGGAGCGCGGTAGAAAGCCCAATTCCCGCACAGCATCAGCTAGCTCATGTGCAGCTCGGGGAAGCGCATCATCCCAGGCGCCAACGGAGGACTCGTTGGCTGGGTCAGATACTTGCTTCAACAGGGTGACTGGTACGCCGAAACACTGACACACTGCGGCAATGGCGTAGCCCTCCATGTCACAAAGTCCAGAGTCGACAGCCAAGCGGTCACGAGTAGCGGTGTCAGAAACAAACATGTCACCAGTGGCCAGGCCCTGAGCCGGGAACTTGCCGCTCGTGGGAAGCTCAATAACCGCAGGCAGCAGGTAACGGGAGATATCGCTTAACACTTTGAGCTGAAAGTCGTGTTTGACCACGCGATCAACCTCATAGACTCCATCCAGCCCATCGCGCAGCGCGCCCACCGTGCCGATGTTGACCACGCGCTCCGGCAAAGTACCCTCCTCACGCGCGACGGTGAGGTACTCAGTGAGCGAAATTGCCGCAGGCAGAGTACCAATCCCCGTAACGAGTAAAGGCGTGCCTTCCGGAAGAGCGGCTGCTTCTTTATCGACGGCAGCAACAAACAGAATGCGGGCGCTGTAATCAATCACATTAAAGAATTCTACCGTTACACCAGTGAAGCCTTAGCCGCGCAGGCGCTTGCCCACGAAGCCCGCGGCCAGAGTGTTGCCATTGGCCTGGTCGATGAGCAAGAAGTTACCCACCGCGCCGCGCGCCGCGTAGTCCTCAACAGGCAGCTCAGCCTGCGATTGCACAGTGATGTACGCGATATCGTTGAGACTCGCCTTCTCCGGCGCCTCATCGTCAGCCACACCATCCAAGTCCAGAATGCGGTCTACCGATGCCACACGGGCCTTGACCAGCGAGGTTCCATAGCGCAGCTTGAGCATCTGCCCCGGCGTGATGTCCTTTTCTGTGAGCACCACCGCAGTCGCAGCAAACTCACGGGCATCGGCCGGGCGGGCGCTACCCGCCAGCAGGTCGCCACGAGTTAGGTCAATTTCATCGGCCAAACGCAGCACCACCGAATCACCGGCGGTCGCGCGCTCCTCGGGGCCAAGTTCCCCGTCGGTGGTGTCGATGTGAGTGACCGTTGTCGTCCGACCATGCGGCGCGGTCACCTCGTCACCGACCGCAACCGTGCCCGCCTTGATGCGTCCCGCGTAGCCGCGGTAGTCCGAGGCATGCTCGCGGATGACGTACTGAATGGGGAAACGGAAGTCGAGCTCCTCCGCGCGGCCACCGGTGACGGAGATGGACTCAAGGACCTCCAGCACCGTGGGACCGGTGTACCAGTCCATAGTGGTGGACGGCTCGACAACGTTATCGCCCTTGAGCGCGGAGATGGGCACGACAGTGGAGTCGGTGATGCCCAGGCGATTGGCGATGGAGTGGAAGTCCTCCTCAATGGCGCGGAACGTCGCCTCATCATAATCCACCAGGTCAATCTTGTTGACTGCAAGAATCACGTGGTGCACGCCCAGCAGCGCAGCCACGTTCAGGTGGCGACGCGTCTGCTCGACGACGCCGTGGCGGGCATCGATAAGCAGCACCACCGCCTGGGAGGTGGACATGCCGGTGACCGTGTTGCGCGTGTACTGCACATGGCCCGGGGTATCCGCCAAGATGAAGGTGCGCTTGTCCGTCGCAAAATAGCGGTAAGCCACATCGATCGTGATGCCCTGCTCGCGCTCGGCACGCAGGCCGTCGACAAGCAAGCTCAAATCCATGCCGTCGAAACCGCGGTCCGCCGAGGAGCGTTCCATGGATTCTACCTGGTCCGCCAGCACAGACTTGGTGTCATAAAGAAGGCGGCCAACGAAGGTGGACTTACCGTCGTCCACAGAACCCGCAGTGCACAGGCGCAGCGTCTCGCGGGCGGTAAGGCGTTCGACGAGTGAAGAATTAGTCATCAGAAGTAGCCTTCCTTCTTGCGGTCTTCCATGGCGGATTCAGAAAGTTTGTCATCCGCGCGGGTCGCGCCGCGCTCGGACAGGGTAGAAACGGAAATCTCCGCCAGGATTTCCTCCGGGGTCGAGGCCGTGGATTCAACGGCGCCAGTGCAGGACATATCGCCCACGGTGCGATAACGCACGGTCTTCTTTTTAAGCTCCTCGCCCTCGCGCGGGCCACCCCACTCGCCCGGGCACAGCCACATGCCATTGCGATTGAACAGCTCGCGTTCGTGGGAGTAATAGATGGAAGGAAGCTGCAGCTCGCGCGCGCCGATGTACTCCCAGATATCAGACTCGGTCCAGTTGGAGATTGGGAAAACGCGCACGTTCTCACCCGCCATCTTGCCGCCGTTGTAGAGATCCCACAGCTCTGGGCGCTGGCGGCGCGGATCCCAGCCGCCAAAGGAATCGCGGATGGAGAAGATGCGTTCCTTCGCACGCGCCCGCTCCTCGTCGCGGCGGGCGCCGCCCAGCACGGCGTCGTACTGGCGCTGCGCGATGGTTTCAACCAACGGCACCGACTGCAGCGGATTGCGTGTACCATCAGGGCGTTCCTGCAGCTCGCCGCGGTCAATCCAATCTTGCACCTTAGCCACGTGCAGGCGCGCACCGGTCTCAGCAACCAAGCGGTCACGGAATTCGATGACCTCTGGGAAGTTATGCCCGGTATCAACGTGCAAAAGCTCGAAAGGCACCACCGCCGGCGCAAAAGCACGGCGCGCCAATTCGAAGACCACCACGGAATCCTTGCCGCCGGAGAAAAGCAGGCCGACCATATCGAACTGGCCTGCTACCTCGCGCAGGATGTGGATGGACTCATTTTCCAAGTCCTTTAAGTGGGGCGAAAGTGTGTTTTTCTGTGTCATTCGTGCAACCCGCATTCTGTCTTGCCGTCTCCAAAAATCCTGCCGGAACGAGCGTCCTCGCCCTTACCCACCGGGAAGGTCAAAGGCGCACAGCCGATAGAGCGATAGCCTTTCAGCGTCAAGGGATGGATAATCAGATCATTGTCCGCAATATAGCGATCCGTATCTTCCAAATCCCAGGTAATCATCGGCGAAATCTTTAACCTTCCGTGCTGGTCCAGGCTCAGCGCTGGGGCCGTGGCGCGATGTTCAGAATCCGCGCGGCGCAGACCGGTCACCCAACCAACGTATGGGTCCATCGCCATGTTCAGCGGTTCCACTTTGCGCATACGGTTATATGCGCTGGTATCACGTGCATAGAGCCTCGGACCATAGATTTCGTCCTGTTCCTCCGGGCTCAGCAGCGGTTTCACGCGGACTAGGGGGAGATCCGCATAGCGCTCCTCAACCTCGTTGGCCACAGCCAACGTCTCCGGGAAGTGCCAGCCAGTGTCGATGAAGAGCAGGTCTGCGTCCAGCTGTGCGCGGTGCGCGAGCTCCGCCAGCACCGTGTTTTCCATCGACATCGTCACTGCCAGCCGGCCCGGCGCGTGCTCTGCGGCCCACGCCATGATGTTTTCGGCGGATTCTGCATAGAGCTTGTCCGCCCATTCATCGACAAGGCTCTCGTTTTTCGCGGCAATATCTTGGTTGAGCGGCGCAGTATCGCGCGTGCCTTCCGGGCTAATGCTGGGATCGCGGTAGGGCTTGTCGCCGTCCAGCAGGTTTAACGATTGGGTCATGCCGACTCACTTTAGGCAAGGCGGCGCATTCGTGCAGCAGAAATTGCGCGCTGAGCACGCGAATAGGCCGATGAGCTTGGGGCAATGCAAGAATAAAAATTGCCAGAACTGAACAGGTCAGACTAGATTATTAGACAAAACGGTCTATAAACAATAAACCAAGGAGGTTTCCATGCAGCGTGTCGCAATTGTCGGCGATGGCCCGGCGGCGCTATCCACAGCTGAAAGGCTCATCGGCGCCGGCATGTGTGTGGACCTCGTCTGCGCCAAGCCCGCCCCCTTCGGTTTGCTCCGTCACTTCGCCGGCTTAGCCGGTGTCCGCCATGAGGCCGCCGCCAGCCCCTGCCCCGCCGGTACCGCCCCGCGCCTGCGCCTTTTCGGCAACGTGCGCGTGGGCGAAGGCCGCGAGGCAGACATCACCGCCCGCGAGCTCAGCCAGTTGGCCGCACACTGCGACCGCCGCCTTCTACCTCTCGAGCTGGCTGCCCGCGGCGTGGCCTTTACCTCTTGGGAAGGGCTATACCGGCCCACCGAGCAACCCGAAGACTGGGCCACCGTCACCCGCCGCGCGCAACTTGCGCCAGTCTGCTTTTAGCCGTCTTCTCGCTTAGGGCGCTCCAAATCACTTAAGGTCGCCAAGCCCAAGTCTTCTAGGACAGTAGCGTAAGACTCTGCATCAGCCGCAAAGTTATCCAACCGCTTCCGTTGCAGTTCATTCAACTGTTCCGAGAGGACACAGAGCCGAGGATAACGGCCTGCCAACAGGGTGCCCCAATACACGCGCAAATCGAGAATCTCTTGGTTTCCATACACTGGCTCGCCGTTATGAAAGGCAACGATGTCTCGCAATTGCTGCTCGAGCAAATCCAGATCCATATTTGCGCCCGGAAGACCCTCGTCTAACGAGTATGTTTCCTCGCCATGTCGCAATGGTCGTTCGGATTTTTCGTAAAAGCGATTCAGTGTTAAGGCTTCGCGAGCCAGAACAGGCTCGTTCACCGCAAGTGGTTGCGTTCCTGGAACTCCAAGAAGCTGACCTCTCGAAATGCGAATAAAAGTACGCTCATCTTCACGACCCGATACTGTGCACTGGAGACCAACGCCATAGGCTTCGAGATCCTCTTGCTGAAACATGTACCCAAGGTAACGTGCTTTCGAAGCAATCTTGAAGTCTCGACTCGTAGCTCCTGGCAGATGAAAATCAACGTCTTCGATATACTGCCGAACTCGGTCGACCTGTTCGGGACTTAACTCGATATCCTGGTAAAGCGCTCGTGACATAGTGTCCTCCTAAAGCATCTGTAGACGGTCGTAGCTGTCCGTGTCTTCAAAGAAGCCACCACGGCCATTGCCCACGATGTCGAAACGGTTAACTACTTCAATTCGATCAATCCACTTTGCTGAGCGGAACCCCGTCGAAGTCTCTAAGCGCAGCCGCAGTGGAGCACCATTCTTGACAGGAATTTCCCCACCGTCGTAGCCAATCGCTACCCAAGTTTCCGGTTGCATTGCCTCAACCATAGGCATCGACTCGTAGTAGTAGGAACCGCTATAAGAGTCATCATCGCGGGTCATGTTTTGGAAGGAATGCACGATAACATCGGACGCACCATCCAACGGCGAGACTTTCTGCAGAAGGGTAGCTAACGAGAGACCATCCCACTTGCCTACAGAACTAAATCCTTGCACACAGTGGTGAACGGTGTTGAGCGAATTCCCTTCAGAAATCTCGCGCAAGTCTGCCAGAGTCAGACGCATCGGCTTTTCGACGAGCCCGCCAATTTCTAGTACGTAGTCTTCTTCGAAATCGTTGCAGAGCAAGGCCATATACTCTTCATTTCCCGGAGGCATTCCCGATGCCCGGTGATGCGGGGCCCGAGTTACCTCGTTATCGCTATAAACCCCACGCTGACGGGACTCTGCCTTCGCACGCAAGAATCGCGTTAGCGGACGAACAATCACATTGTGCAGACGGGCAACGGTGCGCGGCTTTTCAAGGGAAGTCTTAGTCGCCCAAATATGGACGAATACGATAAGTACAAGTCCCATGCTGAAAATGATCGCACCAGCAACTGGCTTGTCAGCATGTCCAAAGACCATCTTGGAGACCTCGTGGCCGTATCCATGCCAGACCACCATGCCCACGTGAATCACGATGAATACCAAGTAGGCCGCAAGACCCCAGAAGTGCATGCTTCGAATCATTTGCCGGCCACCCAAAAGCTTTGAGAACCGAGCAAAATGATTGTTGATTGCCGGAGATTGGAACATGCCTGTCAAAATCATCCACAGCGGCAGAATCAACACAACAAACCCATAGGAAAGCTGCTGGATCGCGTTGAATGGATAGCCTTCCATCGCAGGTGGAACCTCGAGAGCTAGGTAATGCACTAGGTCATCCCATGCTTGTGCAAACACGCCCCAATCCTCGGGCCAATAACGCCGCCACTGCCCAGTCACCAACAACAGGCCCCAGTAGACAACGAGGAGCATTATCCAGCCCATCACGCTAATAAAGTGCCAATAGCGGCCTTGCCCCAGAGCACCATAGCCAGGAAGAGAAATAAGTGGACTGTAGTTGTCATACTCGCCAGAAACCGGGAAGTACTTATGCTTTCTTTTCTGCTTCACCGTGAACTGGGCCCATTGTTTTCCCAGCGGGGTATGGATCGAGCGATGCAGTTTGGGAAAGGTACCGAGGATTTCGATGCCGCTGCGAATAAACAGCGTCACAAACAAAATATTGACGAAGTGCTCAATGCGAAGCCAAACTGGAAAATCGGTCAGCATGATTAATCCTCAAATCCCTGATCATCGGGATAAGCCACAATCATCCCGTAGTTCAAAGCCCAGTAAAGAAGTAGATAAGCGATACCGCAGAATAGGAATAGGTTCCAACCTGCAGCTGCATAGACACTGGCGCCGTTATCCACCGTTGGAAGCTGGCCAGCGACGCCTCCTAAATAAGTAAAGATGGAACCCAATCCCGCGATAAGTCCAAAGTCCCACAACCGCCAAGCGCTACAAAGCCCTAACACGACAAAAATCGCACTTACAGCAGCAAGTAGGTAGAACACCGCATTCTGACCTTCAAAAATAAAAATGTCAGACTGCGCAAAAGCCGCCGCAACGGCACCTGGAATTGCTATGACGACACACAGTAGCCCCCTTGTTAACCGCGGCAGGTTGAAGCGGAAATACCGGAAAAAAGGGGCGCGAGTTTTTCCGGGTTTAATATGCAAGTTAATGTCATGAAGGTCCGGATCGACCGAAGAAACAGACATGGTAGCCTCCTAAGTGACCTTGAGGAATAAAACCGAAAAGGCCAAAGATTTTATGCAGGAACCCTCCACCTATCCCTGCGTGGACACGCCTAGCAACTGCTGACGATTACGCACTTATTGACGTAAATCCCGAACAATCCCGGTAGGGGCCGGAGAATCCCCTGCCAGTGCGGCGATAATCCTCATAGTAAGTCAGCATGGATTGATCGGCATCTGAACTATCGTTCAAGCCGATTACACCCCTTGTGTCCAGCGCTTTATACAAGCGTTCAAATTCCATGCATGCATTTATGCATTAATCCGTGTTTAGCTAACAGCAGTACACCAGAGTTCTTCCTTCTGCTTCACCCAGAAGTTTCGAAGAACTGCCGTCGGAGAAGGCAGGGTGCGTATCATTACTCCGTTGAAAGGACTCACCATGTCAGCCATGGTTATCTTCGGACTCATCGCATCGGTTGCGTTGTTGTTCGCGTTTGCAATGCTCAACCTCGGCAAATGGACGGTAGACGACTACGCCTACCAAGGACTCAATTTCGTCGGCGCGGGATTCCTCGCAGCATCTGCCGCAAACCCATTCAATGCTGGCGTATTTTTCACTGAGCTTTTGTGGTCACTCTTTGGCCTCTACGGGCTCATCAAGATCTACCGTGACAACAAGAAGAAAGCTCAGGTCTAGGCCATGGAATTCGCTTACGAAATCGGAATCATCGCTGGAATCATGTTCGTAGTTGCCTACGGATTATTGAATTTCCGCGTGCTAAAGGCAGATTCCCCTATCTACCAAAGCCTCAATTTTCTTGGCGCTGCTGGTTTTGTTTACACCGCAATCTCACCGTTTAACCCAGGACTATTTGTGACGGAATTCGTATGGGCAATCGTGGCACTTTTCGGACTCTGGAAAATCTTTTCTAAAAAGCCACAACAAGGCTAAGTGGCACTAGATCTTTCGCGTTAAGATCAGCGTGTGTCTAAAGCCCAGCGCACTCGCAAACAACAAATTCTCGACGCAGCACTTGATGTCATTGTCGAGGAAGGAGTAGCTGGGCTTACTCTGCGCCATGTTGCCAACGAAGCAGACACCGCTCTCGGGTCAATCGCTTACTATTTTGACGATAAAGACGGCCTAATCAGCGCAGCATTTCAGCATTTCACCTCTATCTCAAGCCAGGACTTCGCCAATTACTATGCAGGCGTAAAAACGCTTGAACAGGCTCGCGAAGCCACCATTACAATGCTTGCAGATACAGCAGGTTCCCGCCGCGATTTAATCCTTGGAGCAGAGCTCTACTCATTATCCCTTCGCCGCCCAAGACACCGGATAGTTCTTTCGAACTGGACCCAAACATGCCGCGATATTTTGTCCGTCTACTTCGATGCGGAAACCACACTGCTACTCGACGCACTCTACGAAGGCCTGATATTGCACCGCGCCATGCACATCGGTACTTATGACTCAAAGATGATTAGAGACATCGTAGAAAGAGTGACCCCGGCTAACAGCTTTCTTCAATCTTGAAAAACACATTAGACTCGACCGAGTTAATTTCAATCCTTAAGTAAAGGTCGGTCTAGTGGAACTGGTTCGCATTCTGGTCTCTCGATCAAAACCCTATGGTGGCTTCGTGCTTGCAGTCATTGTGCTCCAAGCACTGTCCACCGCCGCCACCTTGTATCTGCCCTCGCTCAACGCTGACATCATCGACAACGGCGTGGTCAAGGTGGACATCGACTACATCTGGCACACCGGCGGCATCATGCTCGCCGTAGCTTTCGCCCAAGTCATCACCGCCGTTGCCGCAGTGTGGTTTGGCGCCCGCACCGCCATGGGCGTCGGCCGCGATCTGCGCAGCGAGGTCTTTCGCCGCGTCGCTCGTTTCTCCGCCGAGGACATGGGCCACTACGGCACGCCCACCCTCATCACGCGCGGCACGAACGACGTCCAGCAGGTGCAGATGGTTTACCTGATGATGTTGGACTTCATGGTGGCCGCACCCATCATGTCCATCGGCGGCATCGTCATGGCGGTGCGCGAGGATGCCGGATTGTCCTGGTTGGTTTGGGTCTCCGTGGCGGTTCTCCTCGGCGTGATTTCCGCGCTCATCGCCAAGCTCATGCCGCTTTTCCGCAGCATGCAGGACAAACTCGATTCCCTAAACGGCACCCTCCGCGAACAAATCGTGGGCATTCGTGTCGTGCGCGCCTTCGTCCGCGAGGCCCACGAGACCGAGCGCTTCACCAAGGCCAACCACGATCTCACGCAACTTTCCTTGAAGATCGGCCAGATTTTCATCCTGATGTTCCCCATCATCACTGTCATCCTCAACGTCGCTACCGGCGCCGTGCTGTGGTTCGGCGGCCACCGCGTGGATGAGGGCCTTGTGGAAGTCGGCGCGCTGACCGCGTTCTTGCAATACCTGCTGCAAATCCTCGCCGCCGTCATGATGGGCACGTTCATGGCCATGATGCTGCCCCGCGCCATTATCTGCGCTAAGCGCATCACCGAGGTACTGGAGCACGAGCCTGCCATCGCCGAGCCTGCGAAGAACGTAACGCCGGAGCGCAACGACGGCGTCGTCGAGTTCCGCGACGTCACGTTCACCTACGCCGGCGCCGACGCCCCGGTCCTCCACGATATCTCCTTCACCGCCCGACCCGGCCAAACCACCGCCATCATCGGCTCCACCGGCTCCGGCAAGTCGACCCTGCTGCACCTGATTCCACGTTTGTATCTGCCCACCGAGGGCCAAGTGCTTCTCGACGGCGCGGATGTCTCCCGCATGAACCGACAGGACATCGTCAAGCGCGTGTCCCTCGTGCCGCAAAAGCCCTACCTGTTTAGCGGAAGCGTGGCCTCTAACCTGCGCCTCGGCCGTCCTGAAGCCACCGACGAGGAGCTGTGGGAAGCGCTGCGCATCGCCCAAGCAAACTTCGTGGAAAGGGACGAAAAAGGCCTGGACATGCCCATTTCCCAAGGCGGAACGAACGTCTCCGGCGGCCAGCGTCAGCGCCTATCCATCGCGCGCATGCTCGTTGCGCGACCGAAGGTGCTGCTCTTTGACGACTCCTTCTCTGCCCTCGACGTGGTCACCGACGCGAACGTACGTCAGGCCCTGCACGAGAGCCCGCTGCTTGCCGACACCACGATGGTGGTCGTCGCCCAGCGCGTGTCCTCCATCATGGACGCCGACCAAATCCTGGTCATGGAAGCCGGCCGCATCGTCGCCCGTGGCACCCACGCCGAGCTGGTCGAAAGCTCTGAAACTTATAAGGAAATCGTCGATTCTCAAGCCACACCAGTAGGAGGTGAGCAGTAATGGCAAGCACTGCACAAGATGCGCACGGCATGACCGAAGAAGAGCTCCACGAACTCGAAGCCAAGACCGCCGGGGACGATTGGTCCGGCAACGCCCCACGCAAGGCTAAGGCATTCTGGCCTTCCGCGAAGCGCTTGTTCGGGCTGCTCATGCCCTTCAAATCGCGGCTTATCATCATCGCATTGATGAACATCGTCTGCGTATTCCTCGCGGTCTACGCACCGAAGGTGATGGGCAAGGCAACCGACGTCATCTTCGCCGGCGTGCTTTCCAAGCAGCTGCCGGCGGGCACCAGCGAGGAGCAGGTCATCGAGGGCCTGCGGGCGGAAGGCAAGGACACCTTCGCGGACATGGCTTCCGCCATGGACCTGCGCCCAGGCCTGGGCATCGACTTCACGCAATTGGGCCGCATCATCACCATCGTCATCGCGATGTACTTGGTCTCCGCGCTCTTCCAGTGGTGGCAGGGTCATATTCTCAACTCATTGGTGATGCGCGCGGTCTATGACCTGCGCCAACGCATCCAGGCCAAGGTCAACGCGCTGCCGCTGAACTACTTCGACACCAACTCCCGCGGCGACCTGCTCTCGCGCACGACAAACGACGCCGACAATATCCAGACCGCGCTCCAGCAAGCGGTCTCGCAGGTCTTCTACAACCTGCTCATGGTCGTGGGCATTACCGTCATGATGTTCTCCGTGTCTTGGCAGCTCGCGCTGGTGGCCCTGCTTTCGCTGCCGCTGACCGGCATCGTCATTGGTGTCATCGGCTCGCGCTCGCAGAAGCAATTCGCCACCCAGTGGCGTGCCACCGGCCAACTCAACGGCCAGGTGGAAGAGTCCTTCTCCGGGCACGACCTCGCCTTGGTCTATGGCCGTATGGACGCCATGACCGAAGAATTCGATGAGCGCAATGAGGAGCTTTATAAATCTGCATCGCAAGCGCAGTTCCTCTCCGGCATGATGATGCCGGTCATGCAGTTCATCTCTTATCTGTCCTACGTGGTCATCGCCGTGATGGGCGCGCTGCGCGTGGCCCACGGCCAGCTCACCTTGGGTGGCGCACAGGCCTTCATTCAATACTCCCGCGAGTTCAACCAGCCGCTGGGCCAGCTGGGCGGCATGATGCAGCAAATCCAATCCGGTGTTGCTTCCGCCGAGCGCGTCTTCGAATTCCTCGACGCTGAGGAACAGCGCCCGGACACCGCGACCTCGCACTTCGAAGGCCGCGCGCGGGGCTTGGTGGAGTTCCGCGGCGTGGACTTCTCCTACTCGGAAGACAAGCCGCTCATCGAGGATCTCAACCTGCGCGTTGAGCCGGGCCAGACCGCCGCCATCGTCGGGCCTACCGGCGCGGGCAAGACCACGCTGGTCAACCTCATCATGCGCTTCTACGAGCTGAATTCCGGCACCATCACTATCGATGGCAATGACACCGCCGAAATGTCGCGCACCGAACTGCGCTCGCAGGTGGGCATGGTGCTCCAGGACGCTGTGCTCTTTGAGGGCACCATCATGGAAAACATCCGCTACGGCCGCCTAGATGCCACCGACGAGGAGGTCATCGAAGCAGCAAAGGCCACCTACGTGGACCGCTTCGTACGCGCTTTGCCCGATGGCTACGACACACTCATCGACCAAGACGCCGGCGCTATCTCTGCTGGCGAGCGCCAACTTATCACCATCGCACGCGCCTTCCTGGCCCAGCCGGCGTTGCTCATCCTCGACGAGGCCACCTCCTCTGTGGATACCCGCACCGAGATGCTCGTCCAGCACGCGATGAATGCGCTGCGCGCCGACCGCACCTCCTTCGTCATCGCCCACCGTCTTTCCACCATCCGGGATGCGGACCTCATCCTCGTCATGGAGGAAGGCCGCATCGTCGAGCAAGGCACCCACGCCGAGCTGCTTGCCCGCGAAGGCGCCTACTGGCGGCTTAATCAGGCGCAGTTCGCCGAAGAGGACTAGCCTTTCGGCGAGTGCGTCGAAAAGCTGTGCCTCGCGTTTGCCGGCTGGGCTCGGTTCGAAACCGCGATGAATACCGACTCCCATCTTTGCGCGCCCACCGTTTAGGCTGTTTATATCTGCGCGCAACTTTATAAGGAGTCCGTGAAATGACAGCCGTCTTCGGTTGGCTAGCCATCCTCGTTTCGATCCCCGTGTGGGGCTACTTTGCGTACCGCGCATGGGGCATGTTCGCTTTCATTCGCTCCGGCGGGCCAACTCTGCTGCAGCGTTTCGACCACCTAGGCAAGCGCCTGTGGCGGGTCGTGGTGGAAGTATTCGGCCACACGCACTTCAAGGGCCGCCCCTTCGTCAACGCGGCGCACTGGGCAGTCATGGTGGGATTCCTCTTCGGCATCCTCGTCTGGTTTGAAGCCTATATCCAGACCTTCGCGCCGTCGCGAGGCTGGCCGCTGCTATCGCATTGGTCGGTCTATCACTTCATCGAAGAGGTCCTCGGTATCGCCACCGTTGTGGGCATTAGCTTCCTCATCGGCGTTCGCCTCAAGTATGGACACACCGAGCGCGGCTCCCGTTTCTACAACTCCCAGCCAGGCCCTGCCCGCATCGTCGAGGCCGTGGTCTTCCTGGAGGGGCTTGGAATGCTGCTGGTCAAGGCGTCGAAAATCGCGGCGTTTGGCCACGGCTCCCCGTGGGCGGATTTCCTTTCCATCCACCTAGCCAAGCTGCTTCCCGCCTCGCCAGCGCTGGTGTCCTTCTTCGCGCTGTTCAAGCTGCTTACCGGCCTGATTTTCATCTTCCTGATTTCGCGCCACTTCACCTGGGGCGTCATGTGGCACCGCTTCATGGCGTTTTTCAACATCTTCTTCCAGCGCAACGTCAGCGGCGACAAGGCACTTGGCTCCCTTCCGACCCCGGACCTCGAAGAAGACATCGCCCCCGGCAGCTGGAAGATGCTGCTCGATACCACCTCGTGCACCGAGTGCGGCCGCTGCCAGGACCTTTGCCCGGCGTGGAACACCGAGAAGCCGCTGAGCCCGAAGAAGTTCGTGATGGACATGCGCGATGCCGCCGTCGAGAACTACAACCCGCACGAGGGCGTCAACGTGCTGGCTATGGCAAACGCCATTGACGACGACGTCCTCTGGTCCTGCACCAACTGCGGCGCCTGCGTGGACCAGTGCCCGACCGACATCGAGCACATCGACCACATCGCTGACCTGCGCCGCTTCAAGGTCTTGGCGGAATCCGACTTCCCCTCTGAGCTGACCGGACTGTTCAAGAACATTGAGACCAAGGGCAATCCGTGGGGCCGCAATAACTCTGAGCGCCGCGCCTGGATCGATGAGGCACGCGCCGACGGCATCGAGGTGCCTGTCATCGGCGAGGATGCCACGGACTTTTCCGACATGGAGTACCTGTTCTGGGTCGGCTGCGCCGGTGCCTACGACGAACAGGGCCGCAAGACCACCCGCGCCGTGGTGGACCTGCTGCACACGGCGGGCGTGAAGTTCGGCGTGCTTTCCACTGGTGAGACCTGCACCGGCGATCCAGCGCGCCGCGCCGGCAACGAGTTCCTGTTCCAGATGATGGCGCAGCAAAACGTTGAGACCCTAAACAACGCTTTCGAAGGCGTTCCGGAAGGCCAGCGCAAGATCATCACCACCTGCCCGCACTGCTTCAACACGCTGCGTAACGAGTACCCAGACTTCGATGGGCACTTCGACGTCTTCCACCACACCCAGCTGCTCAACCGCCTAGTGCGTGAGGGCCTGCTCAAGCCGATCCCGCGTACCCCAGAAAACCGCAAGCCGATTACCTACCACGATCCATGCTTCTTGGGCCGCCACAACAAGGTCTTCGATCCGCCGCGTGAGCTGCTGGAAGCCACTGGCGTTTCCCTCCGTGAGATGGACCGTAACCGCGATAAGGCCTTCTGCTGTGGCGCTGGCGGCGCGCGCATGTTCATGGAGGAAAAGCTCGGCACCCGCATCAACGAATTCCGCGCGGAGCAGGCCATCGCCACCGGCGCGGAGGAGATTGCCACGGGTTGCCCGTTCTGCAACGTCATGTTCACCGGCGGCGTTAAAGCGCTTGCCGACGCCCCCGGTTCTGCAGCAGCGTCCGCTGCACCTGCCGTCACCGACGTTGCCCTCATGCTCCGCGCTTCCGTCGCCGACGCCGACGGCGCCCTCCCCGAGCCGCGGCCGAAAGCCTTCTTGGGCACGCCTACCCGTCTGTGTGCGTCCGAAAAGCCAGCTGCCACGGCCTCCCCGGATTCTCCTGCGTCTCCTGCGTCTTCAGATGCAACGACCGTCGACCCCGCTGCGCCGACCGAAGCAACTGCCAGCGCACCTACCACCAAGGCTGCTGCCCCGACCGCTCCCGCTCCGGCCGCACCCCCGGCTCCTGCAGCTCCCGCCGCACCAGCTGCACCAAGCGCTCCCCAAGCGCCATCCGCACCAACAGCTCCTCCTGCACCTGCAGCTCCTGCCGCGCCAGCTGCACCAAGCGCTCCCCAAGCGCCATCCGCACCAACAGCTCCTCCTGCACCTGCAGTTCCCGCCGTGCCAGCTGCACCAGTGCCGCCGGCAGCGCCTGCAGCGCCAGCACCAGCAGCGCCAGCACCAGCAGCGCCAGCACCAACTCCGCCCGCACCGCCAGCCGCGTCGGGAGCCACACCGCCACCTGCACCTGCAGCACCAGCACCAGCACCGAAGGCTCCAACACCGGCGCCGCCAAGTGCGCCTGCTGCTCCTGGCGCAGCTTCACTGCCAAAGGCACCTACCCCGCCAGCAGCACCACAGTCGAGTGCGGATACGCCGCAGCCACCAACTCCGCCTGCACCGCCGGCGCCTCCAGCACCACCGGCCGCTGACTAATTTCGTAAATCTGGAGCAACGACTTCCTTGAGTTGCTCCGGATTTTTGTATTTTGGGGTACCGGAAGTGTGTGGACTCTGAGGGCGTTTTTAAAAGTGCACCCCTGGAAAACCAGACCTTGAGGTCGCGATTAAAAAGTTTTGCCATGAAACTATCTGCGACCTGGAGGTCTGAGTATCCAGGTGTGGGGTTCCAGGTCTGGGCTTTTGCGGGGAGACGAAGAAACGCGAAACAACGGAGCCCGGGCAAGGCCTTTTGAATCACAAATCAGCCACAAGTGGGCCACAACTAGGCGACGAGTAAGCCAAACTTGCTGGATGAATAGGCAGTCGGGGTACTCGCCGCGTACGCTGTTCTCATGATTTTCGACGCGTTAAGCGCCGCCGACACATTGGTGCTCGCATCTGGGGAAGCTGACTACACCCCCTCCCTCGTCTCCTTTGCATGGATCATGGCCGCCGCTCTTCTGGCCCCGTTGGTCTCCTACATGCTCAAGAACAAAATGCCCGCCGTGGCCCTGCTCATCATCTTCGGCATGTTCATCGGCCCCTCGATGCTCGACCTCGCCCACGAGGACCCCGGTATCGGCATGGTCAAAGAGCTAGGCGTCGGCGCATTGTTCCTGCTAGCCGGCTTCGAGATCGAAATCTCTACCCTCAAGTCCAAGGAAGCCATCACCGGTTTCTCCACGTGGCTTATCTGTCTCGTCGCATGTCTGGCCGGCGCATATTTCCTGCTGCATGACATCCCTAGTGCCATCGTCATGGCAATCGCACTGACCTCCACCGCGCTCGGCACGATTACGCCGATGCTCAAGCAGGACAAACTCATCGGCACCAAAGTCGGCGACTCGGTCATGATTCACGGCGCCATCGGCGAGGTCGCTCCCATCACCGCCATGGCTCTCCTGCTGGGAACCCGCTCCACGCTAGGCACCATGCTCATCCTGCTGGCGTTCATCGTCATCGCCGTCGGCGTCGCTGTCATGCCGCGCGCGCTCATCGTCGCAGTGCCGTGGCTCAAGACCGCATTCCTTTCCGGCGCTGGCTCCACGAACCAGACCATCCTGCGCCTTATCATCCTCATCCTGGCCATCCTGATGGCCGTCACCTCGGTCTTCGAGCTCGACATCGTCCTCGGCGCATTCGCGGCAGGCATCATCCTCAACCGCATCATCCCCGACGAGTTCCATAAGGGGCTCGAGAGCCGCCTCGACGTTGTCTTCTATTCCATGCTGATTCCGGTCTTCTTCGTGGTCTCCGGCATGTCCATCGACTGGCACGTCATCGTCAACAACCCGCTCAAGGTGCTTGGCATCCCCGCCCTCATTCTCATCACCCGTGGCCTGCCCGTTTTCCTGCGCGAGAACATCCACCACACAGGGTCCGACATCGAGACCACCCGCGAGCGTCTCCAGGTGGCCCTCTACGCAGCAACGGGTCTACCGATCATCGTCGCTGTCATGACCATCGCAGTCAGCTCCGGCATCGTGGACGAGGAGACCTCCTCTATCTTCGTCGCCGGTGGCGCACTGACCGTCGCCATCTTCCCTCTCCTGTCCAGCCTCGTTAAGGGCAAGGAAGAAAACGAACAGTCCAAGGCAAAGGCCGCCGAGTCCAAGAAAGAAGAAGAGGACTCCGAAGCAGCGCTTGACGACGCCATCGATGACGCCAAGCAAGAGGCACGAGAGGGCGCTGAGCAAGAAGGCGCCGAGAAGGAATGATCGCTAGCAGCACACGCATGTGTCCTCCGGTTTTCCTATAGTAAAACTATGACGCATAGCTTCGGAGCCTCCCCTTTTGATCCCGCGAATTCGATGCGCCTATCCGACGCAGAGAAGACCGACGCCATCAACGATCTCGCCCGCGCCGTCGGCGAGGGCAGGCTCAGCATGAAGGAATTCGAGGAGCGCTCCGACGACGTCATGCGCGCCACCACCCGCCGCGAGCTAGCCCCCTTGTTCACGGACATCCCGGCGGTTTCTGCCACGGAGATAAAGGTCTACTCCCGCGGCGAGGTCGAGCGCGCATACAAAGCCGGCAAGAAGCCGCGCCTGGCCACCGCGCTGATTGGCTCGATGGCCTTAACCTTCGCCGCCACCACCTGCTTCGTCGTTTCCGAAACCGCCGGCACGATTGCTCTCCTCAGCGGCGTGGGCGCACTGTTCCTCATCCCAGCGCTGTGGATTATGCTCTACGTCGCCAAAATCGGCCCAGAGTCCTGGCACCAGCCCTCCCCGCGCAAGATTGAGCGCCAGCACCGCCGCGAGCTTTTGCAACTAACGGCCCAAGAGCGCGCCCAGCAGAAGGCTTTGGAGCAAGCGCAGTGGGCGGAGAGGCGCCGCCAAGCAGGTGAGCTGACCAGCGAGGCCATGAATCTGGCCAAGCGCAAGCTTGAGCAATGGAATAAAAAAATAAGCCTGCCGGTTGACCCGTTTATAGTCTGTAAGTGGCAAAATACTTTCCATGACTACACCGAACAACCGCATTTTTGACCAATCCACCAAGCTTCAGGGCGTCGCGTATGACATCCGTGGTGAGGTCTCTGCGGAGGCGGAGCGCATGGAGCTCGACGGCCACAGCATCCTCAAGCTGAACACCGGCAATCCTGCCGTATTCGGTTTCGATGCCCCGGACGTCATCATGCGCGACATGATCGCAGCGCTGCCGACTTCCCAGGGCTATTCCACATCGAAGGGAATCATTCCGGCGCGCCGCGCGATTGTCACCCGCTACGAGCTGGAGGATTTTCCGCACTTCGACGTCAACGATGTCTACCTGGGCAACGGTGTTTCTGAGCTCATCACCATGACCACGCAGGCGCTGCTTAACGACGGCGACGAGGTACTCATCCCAGCTCCTGATTACCCTTTGTGGACTGCCGCCACCTCCCTGGCGGGCGGTACGCCGGTGCACTACCTGTGTGATGAGGAGGATGATTGGAATCCTTCGATCGAGGATATCCGCGCGAAGGTCACGGAGAAGACCAAGGCCATCGTGGTCATCAACCCGAATAACCCAACGGGCGCCGTCTACTCCCGCAAGGTTCTGCAGCGCATTGTAGATGTAGCGCGTGAGTACAACCTGCTAATTTTGGCGGATGAGATTTACGATCGCATTCTTTACGACGGCGCGAAGCACATCTCGATCGCTTCGCTTGCCCCTGACCTGCTGACGATTACCTTCAACGGCCTGTCCAAGGCTTATCGTGTGGCGGGCTACCGCGCTGGTTGGATGGTGCTGACCGGCCCGAAGAGCCACGCGCGTGGTTTCATCGAGGGTCTCGACCTACTGGCGGGCACCCGCCTGTGCCCGAACGTTCCGGCACAACATGCAATTCAGGTTGCTTTGGGCGGCCGCCAGTCCATCTACGGGCTCACCGGTGAGGGCGGACGCCTGCTCAAGCAGCGCAACGTGGCCTACGAGAAGCTCAACGAGATCCCGGGCGTTTCCGTCACCAAGCCGATGGGTGCTTTGTACTGCTTCCCACGCTTGGACCCGAATGTCTACGAGATTCACGACGATTCCAAGCTGATGCTGGATATCCTGTGCTCGGAGAAGATCCTGATGGTCCAGGGCACTGGTTTTAACTGGCCAAACCCGGACCACTTCCGCGTGGTCACCCTGCCGTGGGCTTCCCAGCTGGAAAACGCTATCGAGCGCCTCGGCAACTTCCTGGCCAGCTACCGCCAGTAGCTCAAGCCGCCTTTCTAAGTGAAAGGCCTCGTATTTGTTTGTAATTTGTGTCTGCAGTTGCCATTTGAACTGACAATCGTTCACAATAAGCTGCATGGGCAAACATACGACGGCTTCCAAGCCGGTGGTCTCCTTTCCTAGTGGAGGCCGCCTTTCTTTATCGACGAACCACAACCCGTGGCGTCTTGCGCTGCTCATCGGGCTTGCGCTGGCCGTCCTTGCGACCATCATCGGCACTATTATCCTGCGCCCTACCACTTCCTCGGTAGAGCACACGAGCGCAGAGTTCTCGCAGACCTACGCTCTGAACCATCCGCAGGCCGAGGGCACGGTCAAGACTGTCGACCACGCCATCTGCCAGTCGGATCAGACCGGCAAGGCCTTCGACAAAGCGCCCCTCATACCCGCTGAGCCGGGCGGCGATTGCACCCGCTCCCTCATCGATATCACCTCCGGGGACAACGCAGGCAAAATGACCCAGCTGGTGCACTTTGGTGTCGCAGGCGACCCAGACTTGCACGAAGGCGACAAGATCCTGCTCTCCGAGGCCACCGGCCCCAACGGGGACGTAGACTATGCCTTTGCTGATTATCAACGCAGCGGCAACCTCGTCCTCTGGGCCATCATCGCCGCTATCGTCATCATTGCTTTTGCGGCATGGCACGGCTTACGCTCGCTCATTGGCCTGGCAATTTCGCTGGCAATCGTATTCTTCTACTTGCTTCCCGCGCTCGTAGAGGGAAGCAGCCCGCTGGGCCTGGCATTGGTAACCAGCGCCGCCATCATCTTCATCGTTGTACCACTCGTGCACGGGTTCAACTGGAAGTCCGCCTCTGCTTTGGGCGGTGCACTCATCGCCCTGCTGCTGGCGGCTTTCCTGGCCAGCTCCACTATCAACTCAACGAGCCTGCAGGGACTTAGCTCCGAAGACAACCTCAAGCTCCTGCTCTACATGCCCGGAGTTTCCATCGTGGGTGTCCTGCTCTGCGGATTCATCATCGGCGCGCTGGGCAGCCTCAACGATATCTCCATCGCGCAGGCCTCCACCGTCCGCGAGCTCAATGAGCTCAACCCCGAAGCAGGCCCTGCGGATCTGTTCAAGTCCGCCATGAAGGTCGGCCGCGACCATATCGCTTCCATGGTCTACACCATCGTCCTCACATATACCGGCGCGTCAGTGCCGCTGCTCATGCTGATTACAGCAGCTCAGCGCCCGGCAGGCCAGATTCTTTCCAGCGACCTCGTAGCCACCGAGCTCCTGCGCTCCGCCGTGGGTGCAATGGCACTGACCCTAGCAGTGCCCATCACCACCCTCATCGCAGCGCTGACCATCCCGCAGCGTGAGGCGGGTCCCGAACCTGACGCTACTAATAGCGCCCTGTCCGTTCGCTAGAGGCTGCGGCCCAGCGCCTCGATGGTCCAGCCGGCCTGCTTCCACGCCTCAACGTCGAGGACGTTGCGGCCGTCGATGATGTGTTTGTTGGTGACCAGCTCCGCCACTTCGGCGGGGTCCAGCTGGCGGAATTCTTGCCATTCGGTGGCGAGAATAACCAGCTCGCTCTCGCGCAGAGCTTCCTCACAGTCAGCGGCGTAGTTCAACGTAGGAAACACCTTGCGGGCGTTTTCCATGCCCTCTGGGTCATAGACGGTAACCGCAGCGCCAGCCAAGGACAAAGAACCCGCCACGGACAGCGCTGGCGAATCGCGAACGTCGTCAGAGTTCGGTTTGAAAGCGCATCCCAGAACTGTCACGCGGTGGCCTAACAGCGAACCCTGGAAGGCGTCTTTAGCCATGTCCACGGTGCGGTCACGGCGACGCATATTGATGGCATCGACCTCACGCAGGAAGGTCAGCGCTTGGTCCGCGCCCAACTCGCCGGCACGTGCCATGAATGCACGAATATCCTTCGGCAGGCAGCCACCGCCGAAGCCCAGACCTGCGCCCAAGAACTTACGGCCGATGCGCTCGTCGTAACCGATAGCATCGGCAAGCTTTACGACGTCCGCGCCCGCAATCTCGCAGATTTCAGACACGGCGTTGATGAAGGAAATCTTGGTGGCCAGAAACGCATTCGCAGAGACCTTGACCAGCTCGGCAGTCTGCAGGTCAGTCACAATAAACGGCGTATCCTGCGCCAACGGCTTGGCATAGACTTCACGGGCTACAGCCTCGCCGCGGGACTGCCCGCCCCGCACGCCCAAAACGATGCGGTCTGGAGTGATGGTGTCCTTTACTGCATAGCCCTCGCGCAGAAACTCTGGGTTCCACGCGATTTCCACGTGGCTGCCCTCCTGGGCCAACTCATTCGCCATCTCCTGCAGCTCCGCCGCAGTTCCCACGGGAACGGTGGACTTACCAAAGATGACGTGCTCGCCTTCCAGAAGCGGCACGAGGTCTCGAATGACGGCCTTTACATAAGTCATATCTGCGGCATAAGAGCCATGCCGCTGTGGCGTTCCAACGCCTAGGAAGTGGACGTCCGCAAACTGCGCCGCCTGCCCATAGTCGGTGGTGAAATCAAGGCGGCCGGCCTCAATATTGCGTTCCAGAACCTCCGGCAAACCGGGTTCATAGAAGGGAACCTTGCCGGACTTGAGGGATTCAATCTTGGATTCATCCACATCCACGCCCATTACCTCATGGCCGAGCTCAGCCATGCAGGCGGCGTGGGTTGCACCGAGATAACCAGTGCCGATAACCGTCATACGCATAAACGCGAATGTTAGGCCGGTTATGTAAACGAAGTGTGAAGACTATCGGAAATTCAGGTAAGACTTCGACGGCGTCGGGCCACGCTGGCCCTGATACTTCGAACCCAGCACGCCAGTGCCGTATGGGCTTTCCGCAGGCGAGGACATCTTGAAGATAGCCAACTGTCCCACCTTCATGCCCGGCCACAGGGTAATCGGCAGGTTAGCGGTGTTGGAAAGCTCCAGCGTGATGTGACCGGAAAAGCCTGGGTCAATAAAGCCTGCAGTCGAGTGTGTCAGAAGGCCCAGGCGTCCCAGGGAGGACTTGCCCTCCAGACGGCCTGCCAGGTCTGCTGGCAGGGTGAACTTCTCGAAGGTTGCGCCCAATACAAACTCGCCTGGGTGCAGCACGAAGGCATCGCCTTCTTCGACCTCTACCAGGCTGGTGAGGTCCGGCATTTCTTCCTTTGGGTCAATGTGCGTGTAGCGCGAGTTGTTAAAGACGCGGAAAAACTTGTCTAGGCGCACGTCGATAGACGAGGGCTGGACCATCTCGGCGTCGTATGGCTCGATGGCTAGGTTCTCGGAGTCAATGGCTGCACGAATATCACGATCTGAAAGAAGCACGGCCTAGAGTTTACGCGCCTTGCACTTCTGCCGATACATCTGCCAAGGCATTTGCTTTAGAAACTATGCACGGTGCTATGCTTTTCGGCAATGCATCTATTGCATTGCGCCGACGTAGTTTAATGGTAGAACTGCAGCTTCCCAAGCTGCTAGCGCGGGTTCGATTCCCGTCGTCGGCTCCAATGTCCTCAGTCGGGTCATAGTTAACACTATGAGTCGGGTAATGGTTGGCACTTTGCTGGTCACTGTTCTGAAAATAGGCGGTGGCCATTTTTGTGTTGGGGGTTAGTTTTCCAGAGTGTTTTGGTAGTTGCGGGCTGTGTTGATGACGTGAAGTGCCCCAGGTTTTGTTCCGTTTGAGTAAATGGGCAAACCTTCGAACATGCCGAAGTAGTTTAATCAGGAGGCGAAGGACCGAGTCGTCCGCTTGGTAGAAGATCGCATTTTGGCGGAGAATCTTTCGACGCAGGAAGCATGCAAGATCGTGGCACCCAAAGCTGGGCGTTTCGTGGCACACAGCGAGGCAATGGACGCAGGCCGCTTGACGTGAAGGACGCGTTAGTGCTGTTCATCGGGTTAATCACGGTGTCTACGGTGTGCGGAGAATGTGGCATGCTCTTCGCCGTGACGGAATTGATATCGATCGTGATTGAACTGCTCGGTTGATGCGCCTGCCCGGTGTTTCTTACAAAGGCAAAGACAGATCACCTATCACAACCCGAAAAGTCTAACGTGCCTGATCTGTGCCTAGGCTTGGTCGAGCGTGAACTCAAAGCCCAGGGCCTGAACAAACTGTGGGTGGCTGACATTTACGTATGTGCGTACGCAGAAAGGCTTCGTGTACGCCGCGTTTGTCACCGACGTATACTCCTGGAGGATTTGTCGGATGAGCGCTGTCGGATTTGATGAGCACCGAAGCCTTGCCGCTGCCGGCGCTCAACCAAACGATCGTATGCGCCAAGGAAACGGCGGGCCTAATTCATCACTCGGACCACGGCTCACAATACGTCAGTATCGCCTACAACGAGCGTCTGGCTGAGTACGGAATTACTGCGTCTACCGGCATTGTTGGTGATTCCTACGACAATGCTTTAGCTGAGAATGTCAACGGCTCCTACACAAACGAACTGATCCATACCCGCACGTGGGCCGACGTGGTCGACGTGGAAATCGCCACGCTCAAATGGGTGTCCTGGTGGAACGAGACTAAACTCCACCAAAGCTTGGGATACCGAACCCCGGTCGAGGTGGAAACCGAATTTTGGAAACAGAACCCGCCACAAGAAATAAGAGAAATCAAGGCAAAAGCCTAGGAACAAAACCCAGTGCGCTTTATCACAATATGGTCACAAAGCATGCATAATCGCCATGCGCGCTTTACGATAAATAGGGAAATCCTTAACAAAGCCTGTGTTTAAAATGGAAGCAAGGTTAGTTTTCTCAAGGAATTTTTAATCCATGGCTTTGCTCTAGTCTCTCCCCTAGAAGGTGTTTTCACCATGACTGCATGGAACTTAAAGAGGCGGCATGGCTTCTTGCAACGTCTTGCCGCCCTAGCCGCCGTGCCCATCGTGGCCGGATCTTTGATGGCAGGCAGCGTTAGTGCTGCGGCCCAAGATGAAGTCGCACTTGATGCAACGCTTGCTAACTCGGATTCTGCGGAAGATGCGGAAACCGCGGAAGTTGTTGAAGAAGTTGAATCGAATGACAGCGACCAGCCTATTGCTGAGGATTCTGCACCACAGGACTTAGAGTCTGTGGAGGGGGAAGAGGAGGCGCCCGAGCCGGAGGAGCTGGAATCTACTGCTGGTACCTTTGCCACTGCCGCTGCGACGGGCACAACCACGGGATCGGGCAACCTGAGATGCGATGCAGGTTACTATTACTCCATCCATAAGTGGGGCGAGGTACTGCAATTGCAGGAGCAGAACGGCGCATGGGGGAGCAACCCAATTAACCGGCAGTCGTACAGCTTCCGTGGTTCTTCAAAAGTCGAGGATTGGAACGGTCTTGGTGTCTCTGAGGATGGCTCGACCGTATATGCATATAACCGCTATAGTTATGAGAACTCCTCGACGTACGGCAATGTCGTAACTCAAGTTCAGATTGGGCGCATTGTTAATGGGCAGCGAAGCGTATCGAGTGTTTATAAATTGGGAACTCCGTCTAATCTTGTTGCTGGTGCCGTAGCGCCGGATGGCACATATTATTTCGGTGGCTACCGCTTTTCTGGGGATGTGAAACCCTCCCAAAAAGCTGTTTATACGAACAATCCTCCAGTGACGAACTGGACCTATTCTTTCGACGATAGTCGCGGTTATTACTACTATAACGGCACCGACGGACGCCGCTATTATTACAGTGAATCTGGATTTTGGAGCAATTCAGGCCAATTTCTGGGCTACTATTGGAGCCCCGCTGTGGCTGAAAAGTCGCGAGAGTTTGTGCTCTATAAATTTTCCGGTGGACAGGTAACTACCGTCGGTATTGTTCCAATCTCGACTCCCAGCCAGAGTTCCACTTCCGGAGTCAATGGTGACATTGCCTTTGACCCATCTGGAAATATGTACTTGCTGGTCCACGAAGGTGGCACAACCAACGTACAGCTCATTCCAGTGCTGGCTGAACAACTTAAGGGAACGGGTAACACGCGGCAGATCACTCCGCAGCCGACGACAACCATTCAGGTGCAGCCCAATAGTCTTGATTCCGCCCGATTTAACGGTGTGTCGTTTACTGCGGATGGCTACCTCATGATCGAAGACGGAACCGTAAATGCTACCAAGAGTACAGCGTATTTCTACAAGGTCGATCCGAGCACGGGTGAGGTGGTCGCCCGAGCAACCTTTGACGATGACGGCTCCAATAACGTCTATATGGATAAAGACAGAAGAAATTCGCCTTGGTCATACGGCGGCCAAGCTGACCTTGCATCCTGTGCAACTTTCTCAACGCTGGAGCTCAAGAAGACGTTCCCAACCGGCCGTGCTGCCAAGGCTGACCAGGTGGAGCTGCAGATTGTGCCCGACTCAGGCACCAACAAGAACAAAAAACTGGCGTGGATTTCTACTTCGGGCGAAGTGATTGGCGAACAGCCAGTGGTGGCCGGCCCTGTAATCGCTAGCCCGGGCGAGGTCTTCCGTCTCCGCGAGGTCCCCAGCGTCTCAGAAGGGACCGACGAGACTCGACTCAGCTACTACAACTCCAACTTGACCTGTAAAGACACACTCACGGGGGCATCCCTACCATCGACGTATATTAAGTCGGTGGACAATACGTCCTCCACGAAGCGTGAATGGGATGTCACGATCCCGTCAGGTTCTGCATGGCAGCTCCAATGCATGTACGAAAACACCCCGTCTAAGGGTGATTTGGCGTGGACCAAGGTTGGTAAGGAGTCCCCAGAGGACACCTCCGTCATCGAGCTTGGTGGTTCCGTATGGTCTCTGCTTGACAGCAACAAACAGGTGATCACCAGTCCGATCAGCTACGACAAGATTAAAGACTGCGACGCCACGACCGATGCTGGCTGCCTGAATGTTGATAAGAACAAATCTTCTGCAAAGTTCCTGGTTACTGACTTGCCATATGGCACCTACTATCTGCGGGAGGATCAAGCTCCCGATGGATATAAGACGCTGTCGGCTCCGATTAAGTTCTCCTTCGACGTCGAGGGCATGAAGATCCTGGAAAGCCCTGCCGAGCTGGACCAACGGTGGAAGGACTTGGCCAAGAAGAACACCGACACGAATGTCGTTGACCTTGGACAGATCCTCAACCTCAAGCCCCAGGGAACAGTGACCTGGAAGAAGACAGACGCGGCGACCAGTGCGATTCTGCCTGACTCGACGTGGAAACTGACGCGTTTGACGGATGCCTCCGGACAGTCAATTGCTCCCGCGGCATTGGTGGCCGGCCGTGATCAGTTTGAGATCAAGGACAAGACTCCGACGACCACAGATGCGACTCGCGATACGAATGCGACTACCGGTGAATTTAAGGTAGACGACCTTCCCTATGGAAAGTGGCGTCTGGAAGAGGTGAAGGCCCCTAACGGATACCGCATTGTGGGCGCGAACAAATATGAGTTTACGGTTGCTAAAGACAAGAAGGACGTTGAAGCAGTTCCTGGCGGAGCTATCAAGAACTACAAGGCTCGTATTGAATGGTCCAAGGTCGATGCTGCAGATAAGAAGACCGCCCTTGCAGGATCGGAATGGCAGCTCGCTGGACCAGACGGCAAGGTCCTTACTGTAAAGGATTGTGTTGCATCCGTATGTGCGCCAGAAGTGAATGACATTGACGCTGGCAAAGGTAAATTTAGCGTTGCGGAGCTCGGCAACGGCACGTACACCCTCAAGGAGACGAAGGCCCCGCAGGGGTACCTCGTAACGGAAAAGACGTACACGATCAAGATCGCCGATACCGGCTACTCCATCGATGGAGGCACTGAGAAGAAATTCCCGGTTCCTTCTTCCGGCACCAACTACATCCCGTTGAGCATCGGCGAAATCACCAACGACAAGGACGCCGCTAAGGTCCACTGGTCGAAGGTCGACGCGGCCGCGACCTCGACGTTGCTTGGTGGCTCGGAGTGGTCCATCGTCCCTAAAACGTCCACTGGTGCTCTTGATGAAGTAAACGCAATCAAGGTTACTGACCTGGTTGCTGGTGCGACGGCCGAGAAGGATACGAATACTGCGGCGGGCGAGTTCACCGTGGAGCTGCCACTCGGCACCTATGTTCTGAAGGAGACGAAAGCACCTGCCGGATACCTCATTAGTGATGAGGCTAAGAAAGGCAAGGAGTTCACTTTGACTCGCGACAACCTCACTAAGGTCTTGGAGTTTGGTTCTGTAACCAACAAGAAGATCGAAGCGGGGGTCACCTGGAAGAAGGTTGATGCAACCGACGCTACGAAACTCCTAGGCGGATCCGAGTGGACCATCACACCTTATAAGGCAGACGGCACCCTAGATACCGCCAACGCCAAGAAGGTGGTCGATAAGACTCCGAACGCCGCTGGTGTCCTCGATGAGGATCCTGTGGCTGGTCAGTTCAAGATCAATGCTCTGCCGGCGGGCAAGTACCGCTTGGAGGAGACCAAGGCACCCGAGGGCTACGTGCTTGCCGATGCCGCCGGCGTGGACTTTACCGTCGACGCTTCCAAGGCGGGCGCCGTTGTTGAGTTGGACGACATCAAGAACGAGCGCATGGATGGCGTCGTGACGTGGACCAAGGTGGACCAGTCTGGCAAGGCTTTGCACGGCTCCGAATGGACGATCGTCAAGGTTACGGCCGACCACAAGCCCATCGACGGCGCTGTGTCCATCCAGGTGACTGACTGCCAAGCAGACGCGACATCGGGATGCTCTGGGCCTGACAAAGACCCGGCAGGTGGTGCGTTCAAGGTCGACGGCTTGGAGTTTGGCGAGTACAAGCTCGTCGAGTCCAAGGCACCTGCAGGCTTCATCGTCGATGCCGCAGAACACTATTTCACAATTTCTAAGAACGGTGAGGAGGTCGTGGCCGGAGCGTTTAAGAACGAACTTGGTAAAGGCGTAAAGCTGCCACTGACCGGCGGCCTGGGAGCATTTAAGTTCCTGATCGCCGGTGGTCTTCTCGGAGTTCTATCGGCTGCGATGGGAGGCGCGCATGTAATGCGACGTCGCAACAGCTAACCGCACATATTCACAAGCCTCCCATGGCTTATCAAACCCCTTACTGATACTCTCTCCTCGCTCTCTTGACTAGGGGCGAGACTCCTGAAAGGAAAACACATTATGAGTGTTAAGCGCACCACCATTGGTCGCCGCCTAGCCTGCGCCGTTGGCGCTTCCGCCCTGATTCTGTCCGGCGCCGGCTTTGCCGCCCCGGCAATGGCTCAAACCGAGCCGACCACTGCTGTGGCGGCTGCCGATTACGGCAATATCGACTTCACCAAGCAGGGCCATATCACCATCAACAAGCACCTGCACCAGAACGGCTCTTCCGCCGTGGGCGATCCGGCTACCGGCGAGTACGAGGGCACCCCGGCCGACGGCCTGGACGGAGTGACGTTCAAGATCTACAAGATCAAGAACATCAACCTGTCGACGCAGGCTGGCTGGGAGGCAGTCAATACCTACAAGATCCCGGCTGACCCTACCACCGACACGAACCTTGAGCTCGTCGACACCGTCACTACCGCTAATGGCGGCAAGGCCACCACGAAGGACCTGCCGGTCGCAGCCTACGTCGTCGTTGAGACCGACGCCCCGGCCGACGTCATCGACCGCTCCGCGCCGTTCGTTGTGACCCTTCCGTACCCGGACACCACCGCCAACGACAGTCGTCTCGGTGAACGCACCAACACCTGGCTGTACGACGTCAACGTCTTCCCGAAGAACGGTAAAACTAAGCTCAACAAGACTGTCGAGATGCAGAACACGTATGGTCTTAACGTCGGGTCTGAGGTGCGCTTCCCGGTAACCGCCGTGATTCCGCAGGTGGCTGGCGACAACGTGTTCAAGTACTTCCAGATCATCGACCCGATGGATTCCCGCTTTGACCAGGCATCCTTGGGCGTTGAATCTGTAACCTTGGGTGGTAATCCTCTCGACTCCGGTGACTACACGGTCGCAATCGACGGCTCGCGCGTCATCGTTTCGCTGACGTCGCAGGGATTGGGCAAGCTGAAGAATGCTGCTGGCCAAGAGCTCAAGGTGGTATTCAAAGGTAAGCTGAAGTCTCTCGATAACGGAACGAAGGAAGACTACGGTCGAATCCTCAACCAGGCATACGTTTACTCGGATACCGAATCTAACCCGGGCCAGTCGACTCCGCCGAACACCCCTCCGACTCAGCCTGTTACCACTCCGCCGGACACCCCGCCTGTGTCCACGACCCCTCCGGGCGGCACCCCGCTGGTCAAGCAATTCTGGGGCGATCTGAGGATCCTCAAGGTTGACAAGGGCGACGGAAAGACGGGTCTGGAGGGCGCGAAGTTCAAGATTTACCCGGCAACGAACCCGTACCCGGAAAACGGAACTTGTGGTCCGGAGTATGACAAGAACGCTCCGGTTCAGGTAAACGGCACCGGTACCGGTAAAGATCTCGTGGTCACCTCTGACAAAAACGGCAACGTCCACTTCGAGGGCCTGTTCGTCTCCGACGACCAGAATGATCCGAAGTCTGCTGAGCAGCGCTGCTACGTCCTCGTCGAGACCGAGGCCCCGACGGGCTTCGTTACCCCGAAGGATGGGGCTGAGGTCTTCCCGGTTGCTGTAAAGATTGGACAGACTGCTACCGACACCTACGACGCAAAGGTCGAAAACGTCAAGCGCGATACCCCTGAACTGCCGCTGACCGGTGGCAAGGGTGTGCTGTTCCTGATGATTGCCGGTGGTCTGTTGCTGCTGGTTGCTGTTGGTGCTGGTTTCGTCTTTGTACGCCGTATCAACGAGTAATTGATTCGTCGCGCGGTTAAGTAATCGCGTTGCGTCGCCCACTGCAGGGCATCAAATGCCCCGCCGGCGGGCATAAACGCCGGCATGGTGCGGTGGCTTTCCACCGCACCCCCACATTCTCTGTCAGAGATTTGCTGTTTAGCCTGTGCTACCTGGCATCCCCCTATATGAGGAACGGACGTACCTGTCATGGTCACCACCGCGTCACCGCGCTCTACCGGACCGGATACCCCAGACGCGCAACCAAAGCGACGTTGGGTGTTTTCCGGACTCGCATTGTTTGCGTGTATAACGGCGCTAGCCGGCCTCATGTTGGGGTTATATCCATCTACTGCCGCGTGGTTTAGCGCCCGCGAACAGGCCAAGCTGGTAGATCTCTATGATTCCAAAATTGAAAATGCAACCCCTCTTAGCGCGGAACAATTACTTGAACTCGCGCACCGTTATAACGATCGCCTAACCGTGGGCGCTGCTCTCGATCCCTGGGCTAACGTTCCCCGCGGAGCGGGCAAAGAAGACGGCGATGGTATGGCCTATAAAGACCAGTTGCGTGTTGACGGTACGGATGTCATGGCTCGTATACGTATCCCCTCTATCAAGGTGGATCTACCGATCTATCACGGCACGAGCGATGACACTTTAAAGAAGGGCGCTGGCCACTTGGAAGGTACCTCGTTACCGGTGGGAGGACCACGCACCCATTCCGTTATTACTGCACACCGTGGCTTAGCTGAGGCCACCATGTTCACCAACCTCAACAAGGTTGGGGTGGGGGATAGATTCACCATTGAGGTGATGGGCGAAGTCCTTACGTATGAAGTGCGTGAAACTCGCGTGGTCAGCCCAGAGGACACCAGGTTCCTTCAAACTCAAGATGATCGTGACCTTGTCACACTCGTTACTTGTACTCCGTTGGGCATCAATACACATCGCATTCTGGTGACAGCTGAGCGCATTACTCCCACCCCGCAATCCGATATCGATGCAGCACGTCAAGCTTCCCAAATCGGCTTCCCTTGGTGGGCGGTCATTTTCGCAGTGGGATTTAGCTTTGTCGCCTTGTTCTTCTGGCGTTCGGGTTACATGATTCCTCCAAAGAAGAAGGAAGAAGACATCGAAGGCGAAGCTGATGGCGATGAACTCTGAAACGGCGGGGAAGGAACCCAACGTGGTCAGTAGCGACTCTAAACACTCCACCGGTACCAGTTCCAATGCGGGTATCGGTGAGAGCTCAGCGAAAAAGAAAGCACAGACGGCAATTGCTGCGATAATCATGCTTTTGTGCGGACTATTAGGGCTGGTGATTTTGTTCTATCCAGTCGTGTCCACTCAACTTAACAATTATGAACAGTCTAAACTCGCCCGACAGTTTGGTGCAGATGCAGCCCAAGCTGACCCTGCCGTAGTTGCTGCTGCTCTTGATGCTGCCCATGCCTACAACGATTCGCTAGGAAATGGACCCCTGCAGGATCCGTGGACCGGTGGAGATAGCACTAAGGATCCTGCCTATCAGGCATACGAGAAACTCTTAGGGGAATACCCGGCGATGGCTCAGATCTCTATCCCAGCTATTTCCGTGAACCTTCCCATCTACCACGGGACAAACGACGCCACACTCCTCAAAGGTGTTGGGCACCTTTACGGTACTGCGCTACCCGTTGGTGGACTGGGGACGCGTTCGGTTCTAACAGCGCATTCAGGTATCCAAAAATCGACCTTCTTTGACAATTTGGAAAAGGTCAAAAAGGGTGACGCCATTTATGTACGCAATATTGGTGAGACCCTGAAATACCAAATACACGACATTGAAATCATCCGTCCAGCGGAGATTGACCGTATCCAGACAATCCCCGACCGAGACTTAATTACCCTCGTGACCTGTACACCCTATGGCATCAATACCCATAGGCTTTTGGTTACTGCCGAACGTGTCCCTATGGAACCCGGTGAGGCGGACCGTGCATTTGCCGGTGACGGAATTGTCTGGCAATGGTGGATGAAGCTAGCTATCGGTGTGTTGGTGGTCATCCTTCTACTAATCGGGTGGCTCATTATCCGTATTTTGCGAGCTAAGAAACTCGCGAAGAAAGCAGCTGGAGCAGACGCTGCTAAATCTGCTGAACCTAGTGATACTGAGGCGTCGCTAAGCGCTTCAGCGGCCGAGGAGTCCCAGTAATATGCAGAAACCAATTTTCCCCAACACATGCAAACGCCCAAGCAGTCGCCTATTTCTGAAAGGACGCCCTACTATGAAGAAGAGTCACCTATTCCGTATTCCAGCGGTTACGACAGCGGCCGTTGCTTTGTTGCTGGCGTCCGGGTCCATTGCCAGTGCAGATAGCCGCACAATCACCGGCGCTACGGACGGGCTCAACATTTCCGATATTCGTTGTGATACCGGTTCCCTAATGCTAATTAAACGTCCTCCCGCAGCGTTTGAGGGCGTCGATAAGGCAGACTTGCCCGCGGGAACTATCGACGGAGCAACTTTTACCCTTCGACGGATAGAAGACATCGATCTCACGAAGCAAGCTGGATGGGATGCGGCCAAAGCGCTTACGATCCAAGAAGCGCGAAGCAGGCTCAGCGACGAAGTTTGGAAGGCCGTGTCGGGGCGTGATGGTCGCGCGGTCGTAACTGGTCTCCCCATGGGCGTCTACCTTGTTTCTGAGACTCCGCCAGCGAACCGACCTGCAGAATATCGGAGGACCCTGGACTTCCTAATCACGGTGCCTGCTGGAATGCGAACAGCGGATGGAAACGTTGCATCGTGGTCTTGCGACGTGCAGGTGTTTACCAAAGACACTGACGATGTTCCCCCAACTGAGCCCTCGAATCCACCGGTGACTACGCCGATTACCACACCACCGGAGCCTTCAACCACCGTTCCAACCGTGCCAGTCTTCCCACCGGTAGAGTCTACAGTCACGCTAACGCCGAGTTCACCTGTTCCAGGTACCCCTGACAAACCTGACCTACCAGGAAAGTTCCGTAAGGAAGTTACCGATCGATTGGGAAACACGGGTGCCAACGTACTGGGCATCGCAGCACTAGGAATTGCACTCGCAATTGCCGGATTCCTTGTTCAAAGACGCAAGAAGAATGAGGAGAACGGGTAGTCAACGTTGGCAATTGTGGGCCAAAAATGAGAAGGAATAGGGAGGGGAAGGACTTTGAAAGATGCCGTGAGAAATAATCACGGCATCCTGGCAAAGAAGGCAATATTACTACCTGATGGCTTAAGACCTCTGCCAAGAAGCTTCTTCCATTGCGTTAATAGCTGGTGCTGCGCGAACTGTGCCATGTAAGGTCTAATTTGTTTCTGGGATTTTCAGATGATTCCCGTATGTTTCGTTCAGTGCGTTCCCCCCTACCGCGATCGAAGAGCGAGGCCTTAGTCGATAGCTTTTATTGGGCATACGAGCGAGCCTTATAAGTGAAGGTAAATCGCTGCACTTAGCCCGAGAAAAGAATGTCAAGGCCAAATTGGCTGCCGCCATAATGGTGATTGCGGTGGTATTTGGGGCTTCAACGGACTTCTAGGCTCGCGCTGCTGGTGTGCCCGTAATTTCTGTTACCGGGCAGCAAACTCGAGTACACAGTGTCAATCAACTGTTCGTAGGTCGGCGGTTGCGCAGGTACTCGTCGCTACTTGCCACGCCCGACCTCGTCGGACGGACACAAGTTGTACGACCGCCTAGTGACCTCGCTCAAGAGCTGCATACCGGCGGGGGTTGACGTTTCACCTCGTGGGTGAAGTGCCCCAGGTTTTGTTCCGTTTGAGTAGATGGGCAAACCTTCGAACATGCCGAAGTAGTTTAATCAGGAGGCGAAGGACCGAGTCGTTCACTTGGTAGAAGATCGCATTTTGGCGGAGAATCTTTCGACGCAGGAAGCATGCAAGATGGTGGCACCCAAAGCTGGGCGTTTCGTGGCACACAGCGAGGCAATGGACGCAGGCCGCTTGACGTGAGGGACGCGTTACTGAACGGTTGCCAGAGGACTTGGAAGCCGAAAACGCCCAGCTTCGCCGTGAGAATCAAGAGTTGCGCGACACCAACGAGTTGTTGAAGGCCGCTTCGGCTTTTTCGCATCCGAACTCGACTGAGCCTGGGCTACCGCACCCCGGCTGAAGTCGAAGCCGAATTTTGGGAACACCACCCCAGTCAAGAAATAATGGAAATCAAGGCAAATACCTAGGAACAAAACCCAGGGCACTTCAAAAGCATGCTTAGGACCTACCGCTTGGCACTTTCACAGGCAGATGCGGCTTACGTATCTTTCAGCGACCAGGAAGGGCTCAAGACGGTGCGTAAGCATTTCCTCAAGAAAAAACTAAACTCCCCACGGAATCCCTTCTGCAATGTTTGAGAAGGGCCCTGGGGGAGGTTGGCGTTTTATGTAAAAGCACAGAGCTCAAGGCCTGGTCTGGCTAGCAAGACACGATCGGCTGCGGGTCGTATACCGTGGTGGTGGTTTCGCGCGAAACCTCGCGGCCGGAGAGATCCTTGATGATGCGGGTATCAGAGGTGGTAAATCCTGGCGCGCCAGACGACGGCGAGCAATCCTCACCCACCGACATACGGGTTGGCTGGGTGGTGGCCCAACGGCCGTTGTTGACGGACTCGACGTCGTAAGTCTTCGTGCCCTTGAAACGGACCGCAATCTTGCCGCCGCCAAAGTCGGTCTCGATGCGGACCGGGGTGTTCGTGGTGTTCTTAAACTGCAGGTCGATAGCACCCTCGTACACGGTAGCCTCACGGCCCGCCGGGTAGCGTGAGATGTAGTATGAGTGCGGCGTGTGCGCCACATCTTCCATGCCAGCGAAGTAGGCAGCGTTGTACAACGTGGTGGCGAACTGCGAGATGCCGCCGCCCACTGCAGTACCGGAGTGGCCATCAATAATGATGCCGGATTCCACATAACCCTGCGCAGTACCGCGCGGGCCGGTGTAGCCGTTAAGGGAGAAAGTCTCGCCCGGGCTGACAACAGCGCCGTTTACTTCCTCCGCCACGCGGCGGATGTTCTCACCCGAAGCGCCCGAAAAGCCACCGGTAGAAAACTCAGAAACAGTGTCGTTGAAGGTTGCCTTCTTCGCCATTTCCGTGGTGTACTCCGCCGGATCCGGCTTGTAGTCCGCATCCCACTCACGCTCGTCGCCCTTAACGCGCTTGTCGAAGTCCTTCATGGTCTTCTCCCAGTCGATAATCGAGCCATCGACCGAAGGAGTCACGTTCATCTTGCTGCCGCTGAAGGAAATCTTGGCATTCTGGCCTGGCACCTGCGAGCCATCCATGTGCTCTTCAAACAACTGCTGCGCCTTCGGGGTATCCACCTTCAGTTCCAGCTTGCCGTCTTTTGCCTCGATGGAAACAAACTGCGCGATCTCATCCTTGCGCAGCGTGCCGGAGACATTGTTCTCACCGTTCAAGGTCAGCGGGTTATCCAAAGCCTTCGCGACGTCACCGGTGCGCATTGCTTCAATCGCGTCGTCGTTAATCGCCGGCTCCACAACAACAGGAGCCACCTCAACGCCGGCTGGGTCCAACCAGTTCTCCTTCACCGACTTCTGCAGATCCGCATCATCCACGGTCTGGCCAAGGACCGGCTTGGTTACCTTCAGACCGCCGTTGTTTAGCTCCAGCATGCCGTCTTTCGGCTCGAAGGAAAGTTCCTTCTTTACCCGCTCCAAATTGCTGTCCAAAGCCGCGGCATCAACGTCCACGGCCACCGGGATTTCCTTGGTGGATTTCACGAAGCTATACAGGCGGCTAAACGGATTGTAGGAAGCATCAGGGATACCGTCCACGGCCTTTTGATAGTTCAAAATTAAGCCGGATTCATTCGGCACCAGCTGGGATGACTTTTCTCCAGAGGTGACCGAGACAGGCTTGGTCTCGACGTCGCCAAGCTCCCGCTCCAGCTTTTCCACCGCTGCGGTGCGCTCCATTCCGGAAATGTCGACGCCGCCAACCGACGTCGCGCGCGGGACCTTGCCCTGATTCGCAATTACATCCCACCCGTAGGCGATGCCTGCGATGAGGAGAAGGCCGACAATCACACCAAGTGTGATGCGCCAGCCTTTGCCAGTTTGCTTTCCTACTGCCTTTTTCACGCCTTAAAGACTATCGTTCAAGCTGAAACTTTCCTAGTAAGGTACTGATCAGCTCTTACTATTCGGGCAATTTTCCACCCGTAAGCCGCTGGGCGGAGGCTTGCAGCTGCGCATCGGTGAGCGTGCCGTCATCGAGTGCTGCTACCACCGCATCGACGGCCGCGGGGAATTCAGCATCCGTGGACCACAGTGGCATATCTGCGCCGCTAGCCAGCGCAGCCACCACCGCCTGCGGGACGTTCATGGTGTCTGCGATAGAGGCCATTCCGCCGATGTCATCGGTGTAGATGGGCCCGCCATAGTGTAGCTGCTCGCGCGCAAGCTGGTATGCCGCGGGATTGATGGAGGCGGGGGTTTGCCCGTCGCCCAACCCCGGCACAACGAGGTGCCCCATCATGAGTCCCGCCGCAGGAGCCGCCGGGATCGCCTCTTGGAAAGGCACAAACTCGTGACCGTAAAGCTCCTCCAGCGGCGGAGTCACGGCCTCGCCGAGATGGGTGTCACCGGAAGCGCGGCCGTGACCTGGGAAGTGCTTGAATACAGCCTTTACTCCCGCCGATTCCAGGCCGCGGGCAAAAGCCGCGCCGTACTCACCGGCCAGCTTGGGGTCGGTGGAAAAGGAACGGTCGCCTACTACTTCGAGTTCGCCACCATCGACGTCGAGAACCGGCGCGAAGTCCACGTTGATGCCATGTTCTTTCAGTACGCGCCCGATCTCGGCACCCATCTGCTCGACTTCTTCTGGGCTATGCTCGGCGGCCATCTGCGCAGGTGCGGGATGCTCGCCGAGGATTTCAGAAAAGCGCTGTACACGCCCGCCTTCGAAATCAATAGAGACTTGGAAATCGCGGCCCACTGCCGCACGCAGGGCGTTAATGTCGCGTTCTGGCTCGCTGAGCAGCGCCGGGTCTGCCCAGCTGGGGATGAAGATTCCGCCGGCGCCGGCCTGCAGTTTGGCCAGCGCGTCGTCGTAGTTCACCGCGGGCGGCATGAGCACCGATGCGGCCAGCTGGCGGCGGTCCACGGGCACAGGCGCTTCCTCGCTGGGGGTTGTACTCGGCGCCGCGCTTGCCGACGCCGCACCAGGCGCCGAGCTCGACGCCGCGGGGTCCTGCGTGCTTTCCTGCTGCTCGCTATCGCAGGAAGCCAGGCCAAAACCAAGCCCAAGCGTAAGGACAGCGGCAGCCGCAGTGCGGGCCGAGAACATCGGGGAGAGGCAAAGTTCCATGCCTTCCAGTGTGCACGATTTCCAGCGATATGCCCGCGTAGGGGGTTAGTATGGCATCCATGAGTAACGGTGAGACGATGTTGATTGCTTACGACGGCTCCACTCGAGCAGCCCGCGCGATGGAGCACGCAGCCCGCCTGCTGCGCCCGCGCCACGTCGAGATTTTGACGGCGTGGGAGCCGACGGCCCGTCAGGCAGCGCGTGCAGTCAGCCGTACTGGCATGCACCAGTCCACGGTGGCGCCGGAAGCGGTGGAAGATGATCCGGCCTATGAGGAAGCGCTGCGGATTTGTAGGCAAGGAGTCGAGGTTGCAGAAAACCTGGGCCTTTCCGGCCGCGCCCACTTGGTGGAGTCGGTGACCACGATTGCCTCCGCTATTGTCGACGCCGCGCAAGAACTCGACGTCGATATCATCGTCACCGGCACCCGCGCGCTCAGCGGCTTCCGCGGCTGGTGGACCAACTCCACGGCCGAGCACATCGTGCGTAACGCTGGCCTTCCGGTCTTTATTGTTCCGCCCGAGCTGGACGACGACGCGGAGGAAGAAGATAGCTAAATTTCTAGCAGGTAGCTGCTAGGATGTGGGTTTATGGCACTCGAGACGGACTCCCTCAACAAGCGCACCCTCGGCCCCGCCGTGGGCAGCACCGTCGTGGGCATCGCCCTCGGCGTCATCACCATCATCGGCATCGCGCAGTTTTCTAATGCTGATGCAGTTCCGTCGGACGGTGCAGTTTCCGCTTCTGATGCCGTAATGGGCGGCCCGGAGTACGGCTCTAGGAACTAATGAATGCGCAGTCCCGCTGGCGCATAGGCGGGCTTTTAGCTCTCGCTGTTTTTGTATTTACCCAGCCCTTTGGCTTGGTTGCGGCGGATACCAAGCACGATCTCACCGCTAACCCCCTAGGCTTTCTACGCAGAGCGGCCAGCGCCTATACCGAGGTCTTTACGCTCGGCCAGTTACAGAACCAGGCTTATGGTTATCTTTTCCCGCAGGGCCCGTTTTTTCTTCTTACCTCACCGCTGCCGGATTGGGTAGCTCAGCGCTTGTGGTGGTTACTCGTCCTAGGCGTTGGCTTTTGGGGCTTCCACCGGCTGATTTATGCGTCTCTTCCTCCGCAGTTCAGAGGCCTTAGGCGGGAAGGCCTAAGGCGGGAGATTTCGCCCGTCTGGCCTTTTCTTGCGGCCCTGCTTTACGCTCTTTCGCCCCGCGCGCTGACTACGATAGGCGCAATTTCCTCGGAGACCTGGCCAGTCATGCTGGCGCCGTGGGTCATCCTGCCTTTCTTGCGCCGGGAGCTAACGTGGCGCTGCGCCGCGGCAGCAGTTTTGCCGGTGGCAGCGATGGGCGCGGTCAATGCCACCGCTACCCTCGCTGCGTGTGTTCCGGCAGCGGTGGTGCTTTTGTACCGCCGGGCCTGGCGTCCCGGCCTTGTGTGGCTGGCTGGCTGCGCGGCGGTTTCTCTGTGGTGGATAGTGCCGCTTTTGGTGCTGGGGCGCTACGCCCCGCCGTTTACTGAGTTCATCGAGTCTTCCTATGTCACCACCCGCTGGCTAAACCTGCCGGAAATTCTCCGCGGCACCACCAGCTGGGCACCCTTCGTCGACACGGAGCGCGTAGCCGGATATGCACTGGCCACCCAGCCTTTCTTCGGGCTGGTCACCATGACGGTGGCAGCAATTGGCCTCTACGGCCTAGCACGACTGCCACGAGTCTGGCCGGTCATGGCCTGCGTGGGCATCGCTATCCTCGGCACCCACGCCGCCTGGTATCTCCACGCGCTCGACGGCCCGCTCGCCGCGCTAAGAAACCTCCACAAGTTCGATCCGCTCGTGCGCATCCCCCTGCTGCTCGGTTTCGCCGCGGCAACCTCCGCCCTGCCCCTGCCGCGGGTGCGGGACGAGTGGTTGCGGCCGGGGCGTCGGCAAGCGGTGGCGGTGCTGGTGGCCGCCATTGCTTGCGCGTCCTTCTCGCCCGCGTGGACTGGGCGCCTGCTTCCCAAGGGCGCCTACGAAAAGGTCCCGGAGTACTGGCACGAGGCTGCGGACTTCCTCAACACCCATGCCCAGGGCACGCGCACGCTGCTGTTCCCCGAGGCTTCTTTCGCACGCCAAAACTGGGGTTGGACACGCGATGAGCCGGCACAGCCGCTTCTCGACGTCCCGTGGGCCGTCCGCGACGCCATCCCCCTCGTCCCACCCGAGGCCATTCGCGGACTCGACGGCGTGGTGGCAGCCCTCCACGAAGATCCCGCCACCGGTAGCGCCGCGCTGCGCCGCCTCGGCATCGGTGCGGTGCTGCTGCGCCACGACTTAGCGTCTACAGAAGGCGCGAACGGCCGCGATGACTCCCCGCTGGCGGCCTGGCGCGATGCTTCCTCCTACGGCGGGCAGGTCCACTCCTTCGGCCCTGATGACGAGGTGGAGGTCATCATCCTCCCGCCTGCCGACGACGCCGTAGGCACACTGACCTCCGCCAATCCCGTCCGCGTGGCCGGCGGCGGGGAGTCCCTGGCCTTCCTGGATGCCCATGGTGACGGTTCGGCTCCTGCCTACGAGCTCGTCGATCGTGACGCCGACATCGTCACCGATACGCCCACGCTGACCGACCGCAACTACGGCACCCTCGACGGGCCCATCTCCGCGCCTTTGGCCGAGGGAGATCCCTCGACGGTGAACAACCGCCTGCGCGACTACCCCTCCGCCGGGCCGCTGACAAAGGTGGTTTCGCACGGCGGCACAGTCCGCGCTTCTTCCGCGGCTGCCGACGCCGATGCCTTCGGCGGCGCCAATCCCGCGCGCTCGCGCACCGCTGCTGTTGACGGCGAAAATTCCACCGCCTGGTGGCCCGCCCCCGGCGATACCGGCTGGCTGGAGCTAAACAAGGACCCGAATACGCCGGCGTGGCACGCGCCGGTGGTCAAGCTCATGGCCACTGCCCGCACCGAGGTCACCGTGCGCTCGGGAAGCGCGAAGGTCAAGGTTAAACTCAAGCCCTACCGCTCCCGCGAAGTGCGTGTGCCGGGTGGGGATACCCGCAGCATCCGCATCGATCTTTCCGAGCGCGTGGGCATCGCCAACGCGCAGGTCGTGGACTCCCCCATCGAGCGCGTGGTCACCGTTCCGGCGACTTCCCCAAACGTCCACCAGTTCTTCTTCCAGCAGCTAGCCCAGGACACCCGTATCCTCATCCGTGACTTCACGGTGCCCCGCACCATGCGGTTGGAGCTGGATGCCCGCAAGCCCGTGCTTATCGACGGCGTGCGTTATAACCCCGGCGCGCACCTCACCCTCCGCTCCGGCACCCACCGCGTGCGCAGCACCGGCGGATGGATCAGCCTGCGCGAGGTGGGCTGGTCACCGGCCGCCGACAGCAAACGAACCTCCGGCACCATCGAAGCCACGGGGCAGGACCGGCTGCTTATCACCGGCAATGCGTTTAACCCCGGCCTGCAGGGCCACCTCGATTCGGAGGCCGGCAGCATCAACCTCGCGCCGCGAGAGATCAACGCTTCCCTCCAGGCTTTTGTCATTCCCGCTGGTGCCAGCGGTAGCTTCCGCATGAGTTTTGCCGCAGCGCGTACCTATAAGGCCGCGCTTGGCTTGGGCGGCGCGTTGGCCCTGCTGACCGTGGCCGGCTGCCTGCTTTCTCTTCGCCGCCGCCCCACCACGCCGTGGCAGCCAGACGATGGCCGCGGTGCCCACATTCTCGCTGCAGTATGCGGCCTGGGTACGCTCAGCCTGCTCGGCCTGCCCGCCGTACTCGCGGGTGTTGCTGCGTGGGTAGTGTTGAAATGGACGTCGCTAGGCGCTGCGCCTTTAGCCGCCGCCCTGACGGCGGCGGCCGGGACCATGCTTGCCCGCGCTCCGTGGGCCAGCGGCAGCTATGCCGGCGATTCGGTCCTCGTGACCTGCTTGTGCGCGGCCTCGCTAGCCTGCGTCCTGTGGCCCAGCCGCCGCGCGAACTGACCAACCAACCGCTTGCCGGGTTCTTCCACCACGGCGTAGCTAGCGGCCGAAACCAGCAGGCTGCCCGCCACCGTCACCGCGAAGACCACGCAGAAGTCCATGACCTTGCCCGAAAACAGCGGCACTCCCAGCAATGGAAAGACCACCGACAACACCGCAACGTGCCACAAAAACAGCGAGTAGGACCAACGCCCCAAAGCCTGCCCCCACTGGCTGCTCAGCAGCGAAGACTTCCGTGGGGCCAAAGCCACAGGCGCCATCACGCACACCGCAAAGACCGCGCCCACCATGATGCGTCGCGCGAACTCACCTGGCTCCGGATGCGCCAAACCCCGCGGGCCAAACCACTCGCGGCTAGCCAGCCACAGGCAACCACACGCCGCCAGCCACCACGCCCACCGCATCCGCAGCGCACGTCTTAGCCACCCTGGAAACTGCCCGCGCGCAGTTTCTGCTTCAGCCAGCAGCATCCCGACTGCAAACCACGAGGCATACGCCGGCGGCCAAATCTGCGAATTCACGTCCCCCTTGGCGTAATCAGCCACAAAGGGAACAAAACCCCAGCCCCAGCTCAGCACCGCCGCCACGGCAATGGCCCACGCTCTGTGCCGCCGCGACCATCCGCGCATCACCGCCGCCAGCAGCGGCAGCACCAGATAAAACGCGAACTCCACACACAGCGACCACAGTTGCGTAAGCCCCGGCGCCAAACCGTCGACTACATAAATCTGCGTGCCCGTTAGGTTGCTGAATAGCTGGGTAGCGGTGGCGGAGTGGGCGTCGGGAAGCAGTGCGAAGACCAGCACCACACATACCAGATACGCAGGCGCCAGGCGTCCCACGCGTGACCACGCATAATCCCGCGGGCTGTGCAGGCCGCGCCGGCGCCACAGCAGGAAAGCGCTCAGCGCAAAGAACACCGAAACGAAGTAATCGAAACGCTCCGCAATCCCCCAACCGGTGCCCGTTTGAAAGGAGACATGCGTGACCACAATTCCCAAAGCGGCGCAGCCTCGCATACCATCCAACTCAGAAATATGGCGGGGTAGGCTCTTTAAGGAAGAATGGGAAGCCACACTAATTTTTCCTTCCTCCTCATAATGCACGGCGCACGTAAACTGATTGGAACTCTACTGTAATGAAGCGGCTGATTAACTGGAGCTCGCGGATGACGAAGGTGATCGTCGCGGCAATCATCTTTTTGCTCCTCGGTTCTGTGCTTCCGCCGTTGTACAACAATCAAGCCCGGCCGCTGCCAGATGACCTAAACTTCACCATCGACACCGCCCCTACCCAGGGCACGGCTCTTAACGTCAGCCGCGCTGTGCAACACAAGAAGCCAGCGGATACCCACGGCAACCCTGACTGCGATGCCAAGGATGCTCCACTTTATTGCTATGTAGAGGAACGGGACGTTTCGCTCAAACGCACCACCCGCACCTCGCCTACTGCCGACGACGCCGTGGCTTCCGCCGATTCCCTCCTCCAGGTCACCTCGGATGGCCAAGCAATCGCGGAGATCAAGGAAAAATCGCTGCTCAACCGCGAATCCGCTTATCCGGTAGCAGGGACCAATAGCTCACAGCAGGTTGATATCGCTCCGCTGAATATCTCTGCGGCTGACCGCGACTTTTCGCGCGATGGCATCAGCTACTTCTTCCCGGCTAAGGCGGAACAGCGCAGCTACCCGTATTTCGATCCGATGACGCAGACCGCTGCGCCCATCGACTTCACCGGTACCGAAAAGCGCGAGACAATTCCGACCTACATCTTCCACCAGGAAATTGAGCCGGTTGCCTTGGCCTATTCGCTGGGCGTCTTGCAGCAGCAAACCCCCGATGAGAAAGCCACGCGCACGAGCCCAGAGAAGCTGCAGCGCTCCGGCCCGGCGCAAGCGATGTTCGATGAGGAATCGCTACACCGCTTCGGGCTGGACCCCACCGAGCACGTCAGCCTCGAGCCTTTCTACACGGTCAAGCGCGACGTATGGGTAGAACCAACCACCGGCACCATCGTCGATGCTCATGAGGACATAAAGATTTTCCTCGCCACCGACCAGGACCAGGCGAAGAAGATGGTTGCCGAGGACGACACTGCCGACCGCTCCCTCTTCCAGGCTAGCTTGAACTGGTCCGATGCCACCAAGAAGGAACGTTTGGACACGGTACGCACGACCATCAACAACGTGAAGATTCTCAGCATCGTCGGCTGGTTAGGCAAGGTAATCGGCGTTATCTTGCTGGCCTATGCCGCCTTTATGTACATGCGCCGCCACCGTGCCGGCGCCTAAACCCGCGCGCCGCAGGTCCGCGCGCTGCAGGTCCGCGCGCTGGGGCCTAGGGCTGTGGGGCGCTCTGCTCGTGGTGGCAGTGTGCTGGCCGTTTTTCCTGCCCGGCGAGATGGTGTGGCGTGATATGGTTCTACTCCACAACCCCGGTTTTACCGCCTCCAACTTTGGGCTGGGCTCGCTGCCCGCCCGTAATGCGCCCCAGGACGGCGCGCTGACTTTGCTGGGTGGTGATTGGTTCGCGCGCGTGCTCGTCACCGCTTCTGCAAGTGCTAGCGCATACTTTGCTGCGAAGTGGGCCCGCACTTCGCTTTCCGCCGCCGCTGCGATGGCTTGTGCGGTGGCCAATCCTTTCATCGTCGAGCGCCTGCTCCTGGGGCACTGGTCCCTTGCGATTGCGGGATGGCTCGCGCCAGTTCTGGCATGGGCGTGCCTGCACAAGCGCGCGATTCCCGCGTGGCTGAGTCTGTGGGCAAGTTCCCTTACTCCCACCGGCGGCGTATTCGGCGTGATAATCGCCCTTGTTACTGGCCGTTTCAAACTCGCCGCGGGTGGCGTGGCGCTGTGCCTGCCGTGGCTGGTGCCGGCGATTACCAACAACACAGTTCCCGGTCCGGCTGCCGCGCAGGTGGCTGCATTCGCGCCTCGCGCGGAAGCTGGCGTGGGCACCGTCGGCGCTCTCCTTGGTCTCGGCGGCATCTGGAGCGCCGACGCCGTTCCCGAATCCCGCCACCACGGCTTTGCGCTCGCAGGGCTAGTGGTTGCAGCTGTTGCGCTGCTTGGCGCCCGCCGCCTCGCCCCCGCTTGCCGACGCCCCCTGCTCCTCCTCGCCGCCGTAGGCCTCGGCAGCGCGCTTATTGCCTGGGCATGCCCCGGCGCACTGGTGTGGCTGATTGAAACGGTCCCCGGCGTGGGCCTGCTTCGCGACGCCTCCAAGCTAACGCTACTTGCCCTACCCCTCTACGTCGCCGGTATCGGCGCCCTGCCTAACCTCCCCGCAGCCTTGGCACTCCTCGCCTGCCTGCTTCAGGCTCCCGACACTCCACGCGAGCTAGCTGTCCTCACGCCACGCCCCAGCGGTATTGATCACCAGCTCGTCGAAGAGCTAGACGGCCGGCTAGCACTCTTCCCGCAACGCCCCTCCCTCGTCACTTTGTCCGACGGCACCACCGCAGTCGACCCGTATTCGAAGGCCGTAAACAAACTGGAATCCGGCGAACTGCGCGTCGACGGCGTTGTGGTCGACCAAGCCCAGCCCGCCTACCGCGCAGCGCTGCAAGCTTGGCAGGACCAGGGCTTAGATAAACTCGCCCAACTCGGCGTGGGCGCGGTGGTTGTTGACGGCCGCATCGTCGCCGAGCCGCCCGCCCCCGCGCCCAAGGTTCCGTGGGCCCTTACCGCCGCCTGGGTGGCCAGCCCGCTGGCCTGCTTAGTGCTCTGGCTGCTGGTCCGTCCAGGCCTTCTGGCTACCCGCCGTCGCACGAGCGGTCTGCGTTAGCAACTTCTCAAAAGCGCACCCCGTCTTCTCCCAGGAGTAGTGTGCTGCCAGCTCGCGGGCATTCTCGCCCAACTGACGGCGCAAATTCGCATCCGCAACAAGCTCGCGGACTGCCCTCACAAACTCTTCCTCGGTATCGACCAGCACGCCAGTCTGGCCCGGGATGACGCTATCGCGCAGCCCGAAGGAATAGCCCACCGTCGGCACACCATGCTGCGCGGCCTCCATCACTGCCAGCCCCCAGCCTTCTTTGCGCGAGGGCATGAGGTGGACGTCGGCAAGCGCAAGCAAAGCGTGCTTATAGTCCTCGGTGACCTGCCCGCGGAAGCGAACCCGCGAGGCCACTCCAATGCGCTCGGCGTACTCACGCAGCTGTGCTTCCCACCAGCCGGAACCGATGACGTCGAGGACCGCGCCAGGCATCTTTGCCACCGTGTCCATCGCATGTTCAATCTGCTTGTGCGGAACCAACCGCGAGAGCGTCACCAGATGGATGGCCGTCTCGCGTTGCAGGGTCGGCACATGTTCTGGCAGTGGATCGACACCATTTTCGATGATGTGCGCGCCTTTAATTCCCAGCTCTTCCAAATCCTGCTTCGAAGCCTGCGAGACCGTCACATAAGGGCTGCTCCGATAAACCCTTGGCGCAACCTTCGACTCCAAGAACCACCCCAAACGTGCCAAGAGAGGGCCCGCAACCGGCCATTGTTCGCGATGGCAATGATGGGTGAGCAAAACAGTTGGCGCCTTCGAGACCAGTTTGGCGAAGAAAGGAATGCCGTTCTGGGTATCGACAATGACATCGATGTTCTTGGCGTCGCCAAGCCCCAAGCGCCCGGCCAAAATGGCTAGCCACGCGCGCGGATACACGCTGAACTTGGCACCGCCGCGAGAATATAAAACGCCTTCGCGATGCTCACGCTTTGCAGCATTCATGTGCCGCGCGGTGCGGAAGACCACCTCGTGGCCTTGCGCCGCCAGGTACTCCCCGACGCGCTCCAGATAGCGTTCCGAGCCACCGCCTTGCGGGTGGGTGGAATCACGCCAGCACAGTAAAAGAATCTTCATGTCGAACTACTAGCCTAGTGGGTTATGAAACAAACCCGTGCCTTGGCCACGCTCGCGCGTTCGTGGCGCCTGCTCCGTTCTTTCCGCTTTGAGCAGACTGCGCCGGATATTTTTTACGGCGGTCTGGCCGAAGACACCGCACTGCTTATCGACGCCCTCTGCCACGACGCCGGCACCCAACTCACCGGCGCGCGCGTTCTCGACGTCGGCGGCGGTCCGGGCTATTTCGCAGAGGCCTTCACCCGCCGCGGGACACAGTATTTCGGCGTGGAACCGGACGCCGGGGAAATGTCCGCGGCGGGAATTGCCCTGGCGAGCGCCGTGCGCGGTGATGGCACGCAGCTGCCCTTCGCTGCAGATACCTTCGACATCACATACTCCTCCAACGTGGCCGAACATATCCCGCATCCATGGGACATGGGAGAAGAAATGCTGCGCGTGACCAAGCCCGGCGGGCTGGTGATCCTCAGCTACACCGTGTGGCTGGGCCCCTTCGGCGGGCACGAGACCGGCCTCTGGGAGCACTATGTCGGCGGCGCCTTCGCCCGCGATCGCTATACCCGCCGCCACGGCCACCCGCCGAAGAACGTCTTCGGCACTTCGCTGTTCGCGGTCTCTGCCAGCGAGGGCCTTAAGTGGGCGGAAGCTATCACCAGCAGTGGCGCCGCACTTGGCGGCGCCACTGTGGATGGTCCGACGCTAGTAGCGACGTTCCCGCGCTACCACCCCAGCTGGGCGTGGTGGGTAACGCGGGTGCCCGTCCTGCGCGAGTTCCTTACCTCAAACCTTGTCCTCGTGCTACGCCGTTGAGCCCGATTCCCCGCAAAATGTATCCAATTCAAACGTTCGGGAACATTGTTTCCGAACACGGTCGTCGTGGGTAACAATAACTACAGCTGCATTAGCTTTATCCAAGGATGCAGTTGGCTGATCCGCGAAAATTGGGTTGCGCCCGTTAGCGTGGTGTACGAGTTTGTTTCACCGCCATTCTTTTTATCGCGGCTCAATCGACTTCTGTCCTTTTAGGCCTTTTGTTTGACCTACCATTTGCCCGAAATAACACAAAGGGTCTGGCTCCGATGCATGATCGGAGCCAGACCCTAGATGCCCAAACAGCCTGAATTCAGTTACTCAAGCTGTCCAGAAGTCGGCCTCTTCAGCAATCAGCTAACTGCTTTAGACTTAGCCAACCGTGGAAAGTAAGAAGATTAGGCGTTTTCCACGCGGGACTTCAAAGCATTGAACTCGTCCCACACCTCGGAAGGAACGCGGGAGCCCAGGAAGTGCAGCCACTCGGTATTGTCTTCCATGTCTCCAGCCCATTCGGAAGCGTTGACGGCCAGCGCCTCGCGAACATCCTCGATATCGAAGTCGAGGCCCTCGATGTCAATGTCCTCAGCGCGAGCGGTGTGGCCGACGACGGTCTCGACAGCCTCAGCCTTGCCTTCAATGCGATCCACAATCCACTTCAGGACGCGGGAGTTCTCGCCGAAGCCCGGCCACAGGAATCGGCCGTCCTCGCCACGGCGGAACCAGTTGACCAGGAAGATGGACGGCATGCGTACGCCACCCTTTTCACCCATGTCAATCCAGTGCTGCAGGTAGTCGCCAGCGTTGTAGCCGATGAACGGCAGCATAGCCATTGGGTCGTGGCGCAGAGCACCGACCTTGCCCTCCGCAGCTGCAGTCTGGCCAGAAGCAAGCAGGGAGCCGATCATGGTGCCGTGGTTCCAGCTGAATGCCTGGGTAACCAGCGGGACAGTATCCGCGCGGCGGCCGCCGAACAGGATGGCATCAATCTTGACGCCCTTCCAGTCATCGAACTCCGGTGCGGCGGTCGGGCACTGGGTAATCGGAACGCAGTAGCGAGAGTTCGGGTGTGCCGCATTGGTGGTGGACTCAGGGGTCCAGTCATTGCCAAGCCAGTCGATGAGGTGGGCTGGAGCCTCGCCCATGTCCTCCCACCAGACATCGCCGTCGTCGGTAAGCGCAACGTTGGTGAAGATGGTGTTGCCCGGCTCCATGGTCTTCATGGCAATCGGGTTGGAATCGTAGTTGGTGCCCGGCGCAACGCCGAAGAAGCCGTTCTCCGGGTTGACGGCGTACAGGCCGTCCTCGCGCAGGTGCATCCACGCGATGTCATCACCGACAACCTCTGCGGACCAGCCCGGGATGGTCGGGGTAATCATCGCGAGGTTGGTCTTGCCACAAGCAGACGGGAAAGCCGCCGCAACGTGGTAGTTCTTGCCCTCTGGGTTGGTCAGCTTCAGGATGAGCATGTGCTCAGCCATCCAGCCCTCTTCTTTAGCCATAACAGAAGCAATGCGCAGCGCGTAGCACTTCTTGGCCAAGATGGCGTTTCCGCCGTAACCGGAACCATAGGACCAGATTTCCTTGGTCTCTGGGAACTGGGTGATGTACTTGGTCTCGTTGCACGGCCAAGCCACATCTTCCTGGCCCTCCTCCAAAGGAGCGCCGACAGAGTGCAGAGCGTGCACGAAGTCGCCGTCCGTACCGATCTTCTCCAGTGCCTGTGCTCCCATGCGGGTCATGATGCGCATGGACAAAACGACGTATTCGGAGTCAGTCAGCTGCACGCCCAGCTTTGGCTCTGGGTCGCTGATGGGGCCCATGCAGAAAGGAACGACGTACATGGTGCGGCCCTTCATGGAGCCGCGGAATGCCTCCGTCATCTCCTCCTTCATCGCCGCCGGCGGTGCCCAGTTGTTGGTAGGGCCCGCATCTTCCTCAGACTCAGTGCAGATGAAAGTGCGGGACTCCACACGCGCGACGTCGGAAGGGTTAGAGCGAGCCAAGTAGGAGTTCGGGCGCTTTTCCTCGTTCAGCTTGATGAGTGTGCCCTTTTCGACGAGCTCGCCTGCCAGACGATCTGCTTCTTCCTGGGAGCCGTCTACGAAGACCACGCGCTCCGGCTGGAAGAGTTCAACACTTTCGCTAATCCAAGAAATGAGCTTTTCGTTGCTCGTTGGCAGCTCGCCGACGAGGCCTTTAATGGTGGCGGTCATCTAAGAATCTCCTAGTGGTCCGGTTCGTGAGGATTTTTACCGCCGAGGAACATCTACCGGGTTCTTGGCCGGAGCACACGTCCCCCACGGGTCTTTCACCACAAGATTAACCCCACGTCGCCGCGAATTAGGGTCAAAATTAGGCATTCAAAGCCAATATGGTTATAACCATGCCGTTCACCACAACTTAACCAAGCGTATGCCGTTGTGACATACAGCATATGACCCCTAGCCCCACCCCAATACGGGGTTGAAATGTTCAGAGTGGGACGTAGCTTTGTCCGGAATAATCCACCCCCTCGAGACTCAACCCGGTTATATCCACCGCGTAAAGTTCCCTCCACCACCCAGCGAAAAGCGGCGCGGCACTTTGTTAGAGACATAAGCACAGGGAACAATAAAGAGCAATGAATACTGCAGATAATCCTCAAAACTCCCCAGCCGGCGAAATGCCTCACGGCCGCCCGCTGCAGACCGACTTCAACGCTAAATTCGGCAACGACCTCGATTACCCACGCCTCGGCAACGTCACCTTCCGACGCGGCACGCTCACTGACAACCAGAATGCCCTCTTCGAAGAGCACTGGCCGCGCCTCGGAGCAATGCTTGCCGACGAACGCCTCGACATCGATTCTTGGTTCGGCCGCACCGGCGCCAAGACTATCGTCGAAATCGGGTCCGGCACCGGCACTTCCACCGCCGCTATGGCACCGCTCGAGCAGGACACCAACATCATCGCCGTCGAGCTCTACAAGCCCGGCCTTGCCAAGCTCCTAGGCTCTGTCGTTCGCAACGACATCGACAACATCCGCATGATCCGCGGCGACGGTATCGAGGTGATGGTCCGCATGTTTGCGCCAGAATCCTTGGACGGCATCCGTGTCTTCTTCCCCGACCCATGGCCGAAGGCCCGCCACCACAAGCGCCGCATCATCCAATCCGGCACCCTCAACCTTTTTGCCTCCCGTCTGAAAAAGGGCGGTGTTCTGCACGTCGCTACCGACCACGCGGGGTACGCAGAGTGGATCAACGAACTCGTCGAGGTAGAGCCCACCCTCCGCTACAAAGGCTGGCCATGGCCCGAGTGCCCGCAGCTGACTGACCGCCAGCTCATCACCAAGTTCGAGGGCAAGGGCCTCGACAAAGACCACGTCATCACCGAGTACCTGTGGGAGAAGATCTAATGCAAGGTTCCTACCTACTCATCTGGGACGCCCCCAACATGGACATGGGGCTAGGCGCCATCCTCGGTGGCCGCCCAACTGCAGCGCACCGCCCACGTTTTGATGCCATCGGCCGCTGGCTCGTCGATATCGCTCTGCAGAACGACGCCCAGCCAGAAGCTGCCGTATTCACCAACGTCACCCCTGGCGGCGCTGACGTCATCCGCCCGTGGGTCGAGGCGATCCGTAACGTCGGCTTCGCAGTCTTTGCCAAGCCGAAGCTGCACGAGGACGACGATGTCGATCCAGACATGGTGGATTACATCCAGGCCAACCGCGACAAACTCGAAGGCGTCATCGTCGCCTCCGCCGACGGCCAGAATTTCCAGCCCCTCCTCGAGGAAATCGCAGCCGAGGGCAAGCCCGTCTGCGTTCTCGGCTTCCACGAGCATGCCTCCTGGGCCGTGACACACGATGACATCGAATTCGTCGACCTCGAGGACATCGAAGGCGTCTTCCGCGAGCCACTGCCGCGCATCAACCTCGACAACCTGCCAGAAGGCGGCGCCTGGTTGCAACCATTCCGCCCGCTCACCGCCCTACTCAAGCAGCGTTAGGAGGACCATGTTCTACGCTTGGGGCCGCTTTTCCTATGCGCATCGCAAAGTCGTCCCGCTCGTCATTGTTGGCGTCATCCTGCTGCTTTTCATCGGCTTCGGCACTCGCTTAGGCGAGCGCATGAGCCAGGAAGGCTGGGAGGACCCCGGCGCGGCGTCGACAAGCGCAGCCCGCATCGAACAGGAAACCTTCGGGCGCGACAACTCCGGCGATGTCATTTTGCTGTTTTCTGATCCTGATCAGAACTTTGCCGCAGCAAAGGACCACCTCGCAACGCTAAAAGAACAGCACCCGCAGGAAATCGATGGCATCACCAGCTACTTCGATGCCAAGAACCCAAACTTGGTCAATCGTGACCACAGCACTGCCTTTGCCGCCATCAGCCTCAAAGGCGACGGCGAACAGACGCTGAAGGACTTCCGCGCGATTGAAAGCGACCTCACCGCCACCGACATCCCGGTCAAAGTCGCTGGTGCTACCGCTGTGGCCGATGCTCTCGATGAGGGCATGGCGCACGACATCTCCCGCGCCGAAAAAGCAGCCCTTCCGTTAGTTGGTCTCCTACTGCTGATTGTCTTCGGCTCGGTTGTCGCTGCCTGCATGCCGCTTGTTGTAGGTGGCCTTTCTATCTTGGGCTCGCTGGGTATTTTGTCTGTGCTCGCTGGCTTCCAGCAGGTCAACGTCTTTGCCCAGGCCGTCGTAACGCTGCTCGGTTTGGGCCTTGCTATCGACTACGGCTTGTTCATGGTCTCTCGCTTCCGCGAGGAGCTGGATAAAGGCCGCTCGACCCCCGATGCCGTTGCCACCACTACCGCCACAGCCGGCCAAACCGTGGTCTTTTCCGCGGGCATGGTGACCGTGGCGTTGTCTGGTCTTTTCCTATTCCCGCAGGCCTTCCTGAAGTCCGTGGCTTATGGCTCGATTTCTGCAGTAGGCCTAGCAGCGCTGTTGTCTGTGACCGTCTTGCCGGCGCTTTTCGGCCTGCTGGGCAAGCGCATCGACAAGTTCTCCGTGCGCAAGACTTCTCGAAAAGCCCGCCGTTTAGAAGACACAGTGTGGTACAAGCTTCCTCGTTGGGCCATGCGCCATGCCAAGCTCATGACCGTGGCCATCTGCGGCCTGCTCATTGCCCTTACCTTGCCGGTTCTTGGCGTTAAGTTCGGTGGCATCAACGAGACCTACCTGCCGCCACAACATGAAACCCGCATGGCTCAGGACGAGTTCAACGAGCAGTTCCCGTCCTTCCGCACTGAGCCGGTAAAGCTAGTGGTAACTAACGCCACCAATCAGCAGCTTGTCGACGTCGTCATGCAAGTACGCCAGCTCGAAGGACTCACCAAGCCGATGGGCCCTGTTACTCCAACGAAGGACGGCACCACTGTCCTCGCTGCGGGTATCAAGGATCGTGACGACTACGCCCGTATCGTCCACGAACTCGAGCAGGTGGAAGCCCCTGAAGGCGTTGAGCTCTACGTGGGAGGCACTCCGGCCATGGAAGTTGAGTCTTTGGATGCCCTTTTCCACAAGCTGCCGTGGATGGCTCTCTACGTCGTACTGGCAACATTCGTGCTGATGTCTCTAGTTTTCGGCTCTTTCATCTTGCCGATTAAGGCCATCTTGATGACGCTGCTCTCCCTCGGCGCAACGCTCGGCATTTTGACCCTGATGTTCGTCGACGGCTTGGGAGCGGGCGCCTTGAGCTTTACTGCCGGCCCGCTGATGAGTCCAATTCTGGTGCTTATCATTGCCATCGTCTTCGGTCTTTCCACCGATTACGAGGTCTTCCTAGTCTCCCGCATGGTGGAGGCTCGCCGTCGTACGGACGGTGCCGATACAGATGAAGCCATCGCCATCGGCACTGCGCACACCGGAGGCATTATTACGGCTGCGGCTCTCATCATGATTGTGGTGGCAGGCGCTTTCGGTTTTTCCGACATTGTGATGATGAAGTACATCGCTTTCGGCATGATTTTTGCACTGCTTATCGACGCCACAATCGTCCGCATGCTGCTCGTCCCCGCCGTCATGCACTTGCTGCGGGAAGACAACTGGTGGGCGCCCCGCTTCATCCATCGCGCTTACGACAAGTTGGGTCACGGCCGCGAACCCGTCACTGCCCCAGCTTCCAGCCAGCCAGCTTCGGTCTCTGCACCGTCTGCTACCCAACCAACCGTTGCCGCGATGCCATCTAAAGACGAGTACGAAGGCCCTGAACGCAGCGGCCGTTCCCTCGAGGAAGACTCCTCCCTCATCCCATTCAGTGAGCTCATGCAGCGCCTCCAAGCCGATAAGCGCACGGGAGAGCGATGAAAAAGAACTGGTTAACCTGGATTGTTTCGCTGCTCATACTGATCGCATTGGGATGGTTCTTTCGCGACCACCTGAGCTTCATCTCTGAGGGCCTAAGCCGCCTTCGGCATGCGGAGCCGCTACCAGTCGTGCTGGTTGTACTCTTCGCATTCGGGTCTATTGCCGGCATGGCGGAGGTCATGCGTCTGCTCATCAAGGCCGGCAAGATTGAGGTCCCGCTGCGGGAAACTTATGCAATTACGCTGGCTTCCAATTCCTGGTCCACAACCCTTCCCGCAGGACCGGCCTTCGCTGCGATCCTGACATTCCAGGTACAGCGCGGGTGGGGCGCATCGGTGGCATTGTGCAGCTATTTCCTGTTCCTGTCATCGATCATTTCCTCGATGTTCCTGGCTCTCATCGGCGTCGCCGGTGTGTTTTTCTTGAACGCGGATATGGCATTGGGGTCGTTGCTGACCACCATCGTCCTGATGCTGGCGGCAATGGGCGCTATCTTCTGGATTACCTCCCACCCCGCAACCATCCAACGCTGGCTAAACCACCAGCGAGTTCTCAAGGGTGCGAAGCTAGCGCGCGTCCGCAAGGAAGTAAACAACCTTGACGAGGTGCACTTGAGCCGCGGCCCGTTTGCGGTCATTTGTATCTCCTCGCTCTTGCACCGCCTGTGCGACATGCTCGCTTTGTGGGCCAGCGTGTGGGCCATTACTGGAGAAATTCCTTGGCTACGCGCTGCTGAAGACCACACAACGATGGCCGGCATCGCCCTCGCTTTCCTCGCCGCAAAGCTGGCGGGCTCGGCGCAGGTTACGCCGGGCGGTCTTGGAACGGTGGAGGCCGCTCTTATCGCACCGCTGGTGGCGACTGGTCTGACTGCAGCTCATGCCACTTCCGCTGCGATTATCTACCGCCTTATTTCCTTTGCTCTGGTCACTATCATTGGCTGGGTCATCTACTTTGTGCATTACGCCAGCAAGGGGCTGACCTACCAAGCGCTGAATCGAAAGGACACTTAAACACTCATGCGCACAGCACCGATTATCGACATCATCGCCCTCGCCATCTTCGCAGTTCTCGCCCGCATTGCGCATGGAGGGCTCTCCTTCAGTAGCTGGGTCGATGCTTTCTGGCCGTGGACTGTAGGCGCACTAATTGGTTGGGTCATCATCCTCGCCACCAAAATGGACGGTCGTTGGAAGGAAGGCCTCGTGGTTTGGCTTTCTGCTGTAATTGGCGGAATGGCTCTATGGATGCTGGTTAACGGCCGTCTTCCGCACTACAGCTTCCTCATCGTTGCAACCACGATGTCGGCACTGTTCTTCTTCGGCTGGCGCGGTATCGCCGCACTCGCTTCCCGCCGCCGCTAGGTCCAGTTGCGGGGCCACCCCACCCCGTTTATGGTGTGGGCATGAAGTTGGGGGACTTACTCGGGGTACTTGCGCGCGGTATGCACGTGGTCTCGTTATGTGCGGGCCACAACCGCAGCGAGTTGGTGGCGATGGGCGCCACCGAGTCTTTTGCGCAGTCCTTGTTGTCCTTGCATGAAATCTATTTTGGAAAGACTGCTTTCAGCGCCATGCAGCGCGCGGCGCGAAATACTTCGCACTCTTTGGAATCGCTGCGAGAGATTGAAAGGTACGTCGGCCGCGTAAAAGATAAGCGCAAAGCTTGGCGGCTGCGCGAAGAACTGTGTGCCACCAGGGAGCGCGATATTGCCAAGGTGGCTGTCGCCCGCCTTAAAGAGCTAAGGAAACCACCGCAGGTTGCCCGCGGGGTAAAGGTGCTACGGCGCGATAATGGCCCACACAGCCTTGTTATCACTGACTCCCCGCGCGCTATTGCCGATTTATTCGGCACCATCAAAGCCACTGCTAAAGACCCCACTGCCGCCGCAACAGCGGCTGAAGCATCTGCAGCCGGCCCCGACTTGCTCGGAGCAGTCCGCCGGGTATTTAGCGGTGCTGGCTCCAGCGCGCCGCAGCTGCATACACACGTGATTGTGCGCTTGGAACAGCTAGATAAAATCGCCCGCGGTGACGGCGACGATATCCAGCTCTTGGCCACAGATGGCGGAACGCTAAGCGGCGCTGAGTTCATCCAGAAGCGTTTCGCAGACATCGGCTTCGTCACGCTCGTCCATCCGGAAGTGGGCCCGGTTAACTTATACCGCACTCGGCGTTTCGCTTCAGCAAAGCAGCGCACCATGTTGGCCGCTGAGCATCCCACCTGTGCATGGTTGGGGTGCCGGCGCCCAGCCAACGAATGCCAATTCCATCATCTTGATAGATGGGAAGACGGCGGGATGACGAACATCAATAACTTGGTTCCGTTATGCCACTACCACAACGCCATCAACGATGACTCGCCCGATAAACCAACCGGCCGCGGAAGAATGGGCCGCTTGAGAGGTCGAATATGTTGGCTGCCGCCCGGCGGTGGCAGACCAGTCGTAATTCCCAGCCCCGCAATATAAACCCCGTTATACAAAAAGAGTCTTCCCACAAGTTGCCCTGTGGGAAGACTGCTTTCGGCTGCCAGAAAGGCTTCTGGCAGAAGTTCTTAGCTGAACATTGCTGCGCCCTGGTTGAAAATCATAACGGCGTAGTTGATGATTTCACCGACGATATCGAGTGCGCTAGACAGCAACATTTACTTTCTCCTTCATTTCTGAGGTCGTTTCATCCACCTTTATCGTCCGCTCCCCTTTAGGGCGTTACATCGGCGCGATGGTGTGCTTCTTAGGCAAGTCGCTTTCGGTCTTCGTGGCCAGCTGGCGCAATGCCTGACGCAATGCCAAACGCGATTGGCTCGGCTCCACCATCGCATCCAAGTAGCCGCGCTCTGCAGCGACATAAGGAGCGGTCATGGTCTCGTCATAGAAGTCCATAAACATCTTCTTCGTCAATGCACGCTGTTCCGGGGTCTCTGCAGCTTCGAGCTGCTTGCCCGCAATCATCACAACGGCAGCTGCCGAACCCATAACCGCAATCTGAGCGGTAGGCCATGCCAAGTTGATATCGCCGGTCAGGTTCTTCGAACCCATAACCGCATAAGCGCCGCCATAAGCCTTACGCACAATCAGCGATACCTTAGGCACCGTTGCCTCCACCACCGCGAATGCGAACTTAGCGCCGCGGTGAATCAGACCGGCCTTCTCCTGCTCAACGCCCGGCAGGTAGCCCGGAGTATCAACGACGAAGACGAGCGGAATGTTATAAGCATCGCAAATACGGATAAAGCGCGCGCCCTTATCCGCAGCATCGGCATCGATACAACCGGCCAGATGCATCGGGTTATTGGCAACAAAACCGACAGCCTTGCCATCAATTCGACCAAAGGCGGTAATCATGTTCGGCGCGTAGTTTTCTTGTAGCTCGATGATTTCTTCGTCATCACCAAGCTGCGCCAAAAGCTCCAACATGTCATAGCCCGCGTTCGTGTCGTCAGGCATGAACTCATTGAGCTCTGGATCTTCGAGCTCCGAATCCTCGGGAGCTGCAAACTCCGGCGCCTCATCGAAACAAGTCAGCGGCAGATGGTCCAGCAAGTCTCGTACCAAATCGAAAGCATCGTCTTCCGAGGCAACCACAGCGCTAACGTTTCCGTTTAGCTCCTGCTGGCGCGCAGAACCAAGGTCATGGGAAGTAATCTCCTCACCCGTGACCTCCTTGATGACGTTAGGGCCGGTCACATACATCTCGGCCTCACCATCGACTGCGATAACGAAGTCAGTAGTAACCGGGGCGTACACAGCACCGCCAGCAGACTTACCCATCATGATGGAAATCTGCGGGCTACGACCACTAAGTGGCAGCTGGCGACGCGCAATTTCCGAATACATCGCCAGCGAAGTCACCGCATCCTGAATACGCGCGCCACCGGAGTCCTGAATACCAATTACTGGGCAGCCGATCTTGATGGCCATGTCCATAATTTCGGTAACCTTCTTACCGAAGATGACGCCAACCGAGCCGCCATAAACCGTCTTGTCGTGCGCGTAGATGCACACCGGGCGGCCGTTTACGCGACCATAACCGGTGACGACGCCGTCCGAGTAAATCGCATCTGGGTCACCCGGGGTCTTTGCCAACGCACCCGTTTCAACGAAAGAACCTTCATCGAGCAGCGCATTAATACGCTGACGCGGGGTTGAGCGGCCGGCGTCATCGCGGCGCTTGCGGGAGCGCTCGCTGCCTGGGTCCTGCGCGCGTTCCAAGCGCTGGCGCAGGTCTTCCAGCTTATGAGCAGTAGTAGCCACTACCGAATCTTCTCCTCGATCCAATCATTTATGTGCTTGCCCACGATACCGATAGCCGGCTCATCAGGAACTGCTAGGTGATCGCCCTGCAGCTGCACGATTTCCAGATCCTCAACGATAGCGCCCCATCCACCATCCGGGTCAATCTCGGCATATCGCGGTTCGAGTTCAATGGCACCGTCATGCATGCGCTCCGAGCGGAACAAAATCACCGGGACGTCAACATCAGTCCAACGCTTCATATCCAGCTTGCCCAGAATCTGGTTATCCACGAAGGAAGCGCGCTGGTGCTCCAAGACACCCGCAGCCAAGCCGTGCTCAGATGCATCGGTGTTAGACAGGAACTCTGCGAGCATAGTCATTAGAGCATCTTCGCCCATGGTCTCGAGCATTTCGTATGGCGGCTCGAAGTCTAGGCCATAAGTCTTCTTTGCGAACGCAGCGTAACGACCCCACCGCGCCTTAGTCTCCTCGAGAGTATCCGGAGCAGGATCTGAAGGCTGAGTGGTATCGAGCAGAGCGATGAAAGCAACCTCTGCGCTTTCCTCACCGCGCTTTGTGCGGTCCGCTAGCTGGTAGGCAACCTCATAAGCTAAAGCACCACCGAAGGACCAGCCGCCGAGAACTACCTTGCGGCCGCGGGCATACTTGATGATGTCATCGATATAGGCAGTAGCGCGCTCCTCCAAGGAGCCTTCGAGCCTTTCGACGCCGTAGACTGCGACATCACTTGGCAGACGACGCGCCAGTGGCTGGTAGACAACCGTCGTTCCGCCGGCAGGGTGGAACATAAAGACAGCGGGCCCCTCGGCTTCGCGGAGAACGCGGATGTTGCCTTCGACCTCAGTCTCCAGCCCCTCGCGTACGAGGTCTGCCAAAGGCTCCAGGGTCTGTGCGTCGAGGACTTGCTGCGTGCTGACTTCAATGCCAGCACGCTCGCTCAGGCGCTGCGCGATATCCGCCGCTACAGATTCATCAATCTGCGGAAGCTGAGAGGTCACGCCCGCTGCTGCCTTGCCGGTAAACGTTGCCCAGGTACCAAAGACCATGCGCTCCGAGGCATCACGAGGGGCAACACCCACGCCTTCAGCGCTGTTTTCTGCATCGTGCTTGTCGACGCCGTCCTTTTCAGCGTCGGCTTCTACAGCGCCAACCTCCGCAGCGCTAGATTCTGCAGAGTTGGCTCCTGCAGTGCCGGCGTCCACGGCGCCGACTTCTCCAGCGCCGACGTCCACGGCGCTGGTCTCGGCAGCACCAGCATCAGACTTACCAGCGACGGCATCCTCGACCATGGTGATGACATCGGCGAGAGAGGCGTCGCGAAGCGCTTGCACCTGCATCGGTGGAATCTGGAAGTCATTTTCCACGCGATTCTTAATACGCATGCCCATCAACGAGTCCAGGCCTAGGTCGATCAGCGGCAACTCACGCGGCAGGTCAGAGACGTCGTAGCCCATCGACTCAGAGACGATTAGCGAAAGCCGCTCCTCCACCGTTTCCTTCGCTGGGTCCCAACGCACAGCTTCTACGTCACTGACGTCAGTAAAGGATGCCGGTGCACTCGGTGCGGCAGGTTCGGCAATCGCAGCCACACCCGGAATGCCGGTTTCAGCCAAGTTCAATGCGGAAGCGAAACCCTCTGCAACCAGCTGCGTAGCCGGACCGTTCACAAAGTAAACCGCAATCGACAGGCCGCCCAATGACTTCGACACCACAGTGGTTACCTCACCCTGCGGTGGCAAGTCACCATGCTCCTCCGAAGCCACAATCTGTGCCCCCGGAGTAACCGCCTCTGCAGCTGCCTCCAAAATTGCCAGAGCAGAAGGAGCTTGGTCTGCATTCGTCGAGAACGCAACCTTGCCCTCCGGCAGGTTAACTCGCGCACCTGGCAAACCAGAGATGCCAGAGGAGGGACGGGCATTCGTCCAGAAGCGTTGGCGCTTGAACTGGGTATGCGGGGCGTCGACAAGCGTGCCCGAACCAAAGACCGCCGTGTAGTCTACCGGCGCACCAGCCACATACAGCTTCGCCAGAAGGTCCAACAAAGACTCCGTCGGATCGACCTTCCGCTTCAAGCTAAACAGCAACTGTGCATCAGACTTACCAACCGCAAAGGCAGTCGACATTAGCCCCATCAACGCAATTGGGTTCGGTGATATTTCCACAATCTGCGTATGTCCAGAGGCAAAAGCAGCTTCCGTAGCATCCTGCAGCATGACCGGCTGGCGAGTCATACGAATCCAGTAATCCTCATCGTGGACAAGGGCCCCTGGGCGGTAGATTTCACCGCGGTCGACAGAGCTGTACAGCGTCGTGTGCAGCGGCCGTGGTTCGATACCAGCGATGTCTGCATACAGCTCGCCCAGAATTGGGTCCACAGCCGAGGTATGTCCTGCACCCTTCACGTTAAGCGCGCGTGCAAACTTTCCTTCTGCATCCAGCTTTTCCACCAAAGCGAGGACCTCAGGGCGCGGACCGCCAACAGTTGTCATACCAGGGCCGGTGTAGACGGCAGGTTCAATGTTGCCGTCCAGAGCTTCGATTTCAGCAGCAGTAAGCTCGACAACAGCCATTGCGCCTTGTTCTTCCTCACCGAGCGAGTTTTCACCTTCGCCCATCAAGCGGGAACGGTGAGCGGCGATAAGCATGGCGTCTTCTGCAGTGATACCGCCGGAAGCGTAGGCAGCGGCGATTTCGCCCATGGACATACCGATAACACCCGCCGGACGAACGCCGAAGGATGCAAGAAGGTCCGTCAAAGCAATCTGGATTGCGGTAATCGCTACCTGGGCGGTTTCAGTGTTATAGGTCTGGGCGTCGTCGGCAACGATGTCAAGGATGGACCACCCGGACTCGAATTCGACGATTCGGTCGAGTTCTTCCAAGCGTTCCTTAAACGCTGGAGAAATCTCGAGCACATCCTTAACCATCTTGCGGTGCTGGGAACCGAAGCCGGAGTAGATAAAGACGGGGCCTGGTACAGACGGGGAATCTGCAGAGGCGATTCCCATGGAGACCTTGCCGTCGGCTACCTGACGCAAACGCTTGACGACGTCTTCTTCACTGACGCCCGTCACCACTGCACGGGAGCGTGCATGGTTTCGGCGCGCAAGAGTGCGCGCAAGGGAAAGCAGGTCAGGATGTTCTTGCTCGATGTAGTCAGCGATCTGGCCTGCAGCAGCCGCGCGACGGGATGGCAGAAGACCGGAAATCGGCAGGGAGACTGGAGCGCCCTCGTCGATGTTGACCTGCGCTGCGGTCTCGGCAGTCAGGCCGCGGTAGTCGGTGAGGACGACGTGCGCGTTGGTTCCACCGAAGCCGAAGCCTGAGACACCGGCGACCTTCTGGCCCGAGTATTCCGGCCACTCGCGGGGATCCTCAACGACTTCGAGGTGCTCGTTGTCGAAATCGATGTAGCGGTTTGGGGCGGAGAAATTGATGCTTGGCGGGATGACACCGTGGCGCATCGACTCGATGACCTTAATGAGGCCAACTACGCCGGCAGCGGATTCAGAGTGACCGATGTTCGACTTCGCAGAACCGAGAAGCATCGGCGCTGCCGTTTCGCGCCCGGAACCGAGAACACGGCCAAGGGCGGTGGCCTCGATTGGGTCTCCGAGGATGGTGCCGGTGCCGTGTGCTTCGACGTAGTCGACTAGCTGCGGGTCAATACCAGCGTCGGCGTAGGCGCGCTCGAGGACGTCAACCTGCGCGTCTGGGTTCGGGGCGGTCAATCCGTTGGAGTGGCCGTCGGAGTTAACGGCAGTGCCCTTGATAACGGCGAGGATGTTATCGCCGTCGCGCTCGGCATCGGCGAGACGCTTGAGCACCAAAACGCCGGCGGCGTCAGAGCGGACGATACCGTCGGCGTCGTCGGAGAAAGCGTGGATAGCACTGGTCGGGGAGATAACGCCAAGTTCGCTAAAACCAGTCGAGGCATGCGGAGCAGCGAGGATATTAACGCCGCCGGCCAAAGCTACGTCAGAGGCACCTGTGCGCAGGTCATTGACGGCTTGGCTAACAGCGACCAGCGAGGAAGAGCATGCAGTGTCCACGTTGATGGAAGGGCCACGCAGGTCCAGTGCGTAGGAGATGCGGTTGGCCACCACTGCAGAAGAGGTGCCGGTCATGGCATAAGGGTGCATCTCTGCAGGGTCAGCGACGATGAGCATGCCGTAGTCATTGTTAGTCGAGCCCATGTACACGCCCGTTGCAGTGCCGCGCAGCTGGTTGGCTGGAAGCCCTGCGTCCTCGAGCGCTTCCCAAGCTAGTTCGAGAAGAATGCGCTGCTGAGGATCCATGTTCGCGGCTTCGAGGGGAGAAAGCCCAAAGAACTCCGCATCGAAGCTAGCAATGTCTTCGAGGTAACCGCCATCGGTGTTCTGGTTAGCGATCTTTTCCGAGACCGTCGGCTCTGCGGCGTACTCGGACCAGCGGCCCATAGGTAGTGGGCCGGTTCCGGCACGGCCTTCGACCAACATGTCCCAGAACTCTTTGACGTTCTGTGCGCCGGGGAAGCGGCCAGCTTCACCGATAATCGCGATATCGCCGCCAATGATGCCGGCATTACGCGAGGAGGAGGCACCGCTGGTGGAATCGACCGCGGAGTTGCTCGAGGATGCTACGCCGTTGACCAGACGGTCGGCGAGCTGCGCGATGGTCGGGTATTCATAAGCGACAGTCGGTTCTAACTTCATCCCGAGTAGGTTCTCCAGCTCACCGGAGAGAACCACTGCATCGCGGGAGGACAACCCGAAGTTTTCTAGAGGCTTGCTATCAGTAATTTCCTCAGCGGATAGGCCGGTGGTTTGCGCGACCCAATTGCGTAGCCAGCCTCGTAGTTCTTCAACAGTCATCTAAATTAGCTTTCTATAAATGGGGAGTTTCCGCACAATTCTGCACAGCACTGGTTGCCGCATGTATGCAATCTTTATCGCTTTATTGTCTCATTTTGTTAACTTCTGTCACGATAACAACTCACCTCTGCTATATGGCAGTGCAATACAGCAGAGGTGTAAAAGCGATTAGAGCGCCGCGTTAGCTCGCGAGGAAGTGCTTCTTCGCTACACGGCGTGCAATCTTCCCAGAAGAAGTGCGATTGATTTCATGCGCACTAAACCAGCGAATGACCTCCGGCGTAATACCGTGTGCCTTCGAGACAGCAGTACGAATAACCTCAGTCGCTGCTTCATCGCCTGCAGAATCTGCATCATCAGCACGTTCGATCAGCAGCACTAACTGCTCGGTATTGCCACCTTCCACAGAGAAGGCAGCGATGGAATCTGGTCGCACATGCGCCGAGGCCTCCTGGACGGTTGCCTCGATATCTTGTGGGTAGTGGTTTCGTCCCGCAACCACGATCAGGTCCTTCAAACGGCCCGTGATGTAGAGGTGACCATCCACGATGGTGGCAAGGTCGCCCGTGGCCATCCACTTGTCATCTTCCGGTGCCCCAACAACGCGGGAGCCCTCCGGCAGGCGCGTGGCCAAAGTATTCCGGAAAGTAGAAGCTGTCTCGTCCTCGCGGCCCAGGTAACCGGCCGCCATGTTGTCGCCGTGCAACCACAGCTCGCCGATCTGGGCGTCGGCAAGCTCAGCCTTGGTTTCTGGGTCCACGATCGTCAGATACTGAGCAGGTACGCCCTGACCATTTGATGCAAAAGCCACCGTCTGCTCGGACTTGTCCTCCACAACGGCCTTGCCTGCCGTCAACTGCTCACGGTTGAAGTGCGTGATGAGCGGGCGCTCGCCTTCCTGCGGAGTAGCCACTATCAACGCCGCCTCTGCCAAGCCATAGGAAGGACGCATAGCCTCGCGCTTGAGCCCGTACTTGCTAAAGACCTCCCAGAAATTGTCCACTGCAGTCTCTGTTACAGGTTCGGAGCCGATGATAATGCCATCGATATGCGACAGATCAATATCCTCACCCGCAACCGGTGCGCCATAACGAGCAGCTAGCTCCAGAGCAAAGTTCGGAACCACGGCATAAATTCCTGCGAAGTTTTCATCGCCTGGCTGGCGGCTAATCTGGCGTACCCAACGCTTCGGCTGCTGCACAAAGTCACGCGGTGTCATCATCTCGAAGTTCAAGCCCAAAATGGTGGCGAAAGAAGCCAAAATAATGCCCATATCGTGGTGCAACGGCAGCCAGGAAACGATGCGCGGCGGCATCTTAATGTGTACCGCAGCAAAAATCTGCAGCACATTCGTCAAAATCGAGCGGTTAGTCAACAATACACCTGCTGGAGTGCGGGTAGAGCCGGAAGTGTACTGGAGGAAAGCGGGAGCGTCGACGGGCGCTGCTGCTCCCTCACCGGCGCCTTGCTCAACTGGATTCTTCCACGAAGCCGCAAGCGAATCCGGCAGAGAATCGATGGAAATCACGCGTGGGCGCTGCGCCGACGGCAAGTCTGCGAAGTAGCGGCGAACTGCGGCTGCAGAAACATTGTTGGTCAGAACAATCGAAGGATTCGAATCACCAAAGACTGCGCGCAGGTGCTCGGAGTGCCCCGGCTCGTTCGGATCATAGAGTGGCAGCGGCGTCATTCCCGCATACATCGCGCCCATAAAGCCAAACAGATACTCAGGAGAGTTTCCGGCAAGAATAGCCACGCGGTCCCCTACTGCGCCGACCTGCTGCAGGCGCGCGGCCACCACCTTGATTCGCTTGTTTACCTCTGAGCGGGTGAAATCGCGCGGAGCACCAGCTGGGTCATCATCAAAGAGCCACTGGCGCAAAACCGGGCGATCAGGAACTCCTGATTGTTGTTCCATTTCAAAGACGTACTCACAAAGCCCCGGCAGGGTCAAGTGAGGCGGCAGAACAATGCGACCATTCCCGTCAAAGAACTGGCCAATCAATGCTTGGAGGTCCATCTAATCTCCTTTTGGGCTTAGATTGTTTACTTTTGACATTAAAAATATCATCTCGGAGACGCACAGCGTTACATAACATGACCGTTTTAAGTTTGAACGGAGTTAGGTGCGGTCGATAATTTCCCGCGCCCAGCCGACGACCCATTGATTGGCAGTCGTGCCCGGAATCACGTTCGGGTTGGTGGCATACATCGCGTGCACACCGTTTGCTTCAATGAGCCCGCGTGCGCGCTCAAGGCCGTTTGGGCCATCGAGTGGGGCATCACAGATAGAGTCATCAGGTGCACAAATCTGGAAGGTGCGATCTGCCAAGGAGCCGAAGCCATTTGCACGCGGCCCGCGCATGGATGCTCCAGGAACGATGCCTTGGATGAGCATGCCAACCGGCTGCAGTGCAATCTCTGCACCGACACCAGCAACGGGCACGCCGGGGTTCTGGCCTACGCCTGCTTGGCGACGCCCATCTGCCACCAACGCAACGCCCGAGACAGCTTCGGCTGGGATTGGGCCATTGCCACCACCGATGCGGTCTGCGACGTCGCCCGCAATGACAGCACCCTGAGAGAAACCGGCGATGATGAACTTGGTGGCTGGGCAGTTCTCGTGCATGGTGGTCAGCTCGCCCTCGAGGCGAGAGGTACCCTCATCACGGGATTCGTCGTAGCTCATCTCCTGTTGAGCGTTGATGTTTTTAAACTGCGCGGTATAAGGCAGCGTCCAGACCTTTACGTCTTCAGGAACGTAGGCCTCCTTCAGCGGGTTGCTGATGGAAAGCATGAAGGACTTGGGGTTGGCGGTCGGGTTGATGGGGTCATCATCGGCCTTGGATTCCCAAGTGCCAGGGGCAGAAATCACTTCGAAGCGCGGGCACCAATCCGGCTGGGCAGGGGCCTCGACTCCCCCGCCCTGCTCGATGGGCGCCGGCTCACTCAGGTTGTTGGATTCTCCTGCCTTGTTGGCGTTTAAGAAGTGAACCGCTCCCGCGCCGATGACAGCTAATACGACGAGGACGGCAACAACCGTGAGTGTTTTTCGCATAAATTTCTACCTTATTTAGCACACAGGGTGTCGCGCGCTTGGTCCGTGAGGACAGCGGTTAGCTCCTCATGTGACAAAGGTGCGCGGCCCTGCTCGATGAGCTGACCTGCAACAGCGGGGATGGTTACGGCATCGCCTTCGTTGCATGCAGCTTGGCCTGCACCGATGATTTGATCTTCTGCACCTTCTGTTTTTACTCCAGCTTTCTGAACTGCAGCTAGGAAATCTTGCTCAGGTCCCTGAGTCTGGCGAGGCGAAGGGATAGCGGAGATTTCCCGGGCGCCACGGTCTTCAGGCTCATCGCCTGCCGAAGCAGCGCTGGATTCTGAAGAGGACTTTTCGTCCGAAGAATCCGCCGACTGCGAGCTAGCTTCAGAGGCGCTTTCAGAAGCACTTGCAGGCTGCGGAGAACGCTCGAGCGGGGCGACTTTCGTCTGCTCGGGAGAATTCTCGCTTTCAACCGTTGCGGAACCACAGGCGCTTATGCCGAGTGCAGCAGCCATGAAGGCTGCGCACATTACAGGAACCCGGAAGGAGGTACGCATGATTACTTCTTTTCCGCCTGAACGCTGCCCATGATTTCGCGGATCTCACCGTGCTGGAAGGTCTGGGAGATGCCGCCGGCTGCGATCTGGTTGTAATCACTGGTTGGCCAGCCGAACTCGCCCTGCTCGAAGCCACGCTTGCCCCACTCGTCCATGATTGCGCCGTACAGAATGTAGTGCGCACCGGATTCAGCGGACCAATAGATGTTGCCGTGCTCGAACTCCTGGAAGAAGCCGCCCTTGATTGGCTTTTCGCCACCCTTCGGGAAGCCCAGTGGGGAGGACGGGCCGCCCAGCTCCTTGTACTTGGCACCGATGGCACCGTGGACGATGGAGTGGGACTCATCCGGGTTACGGGTCAGAACGCCATTCTGGAAGTCCTGTGCGAAGCCCTCGCCGACCTTAGTGACTGGGCCGGTTGGGTACTTCAGGTCGCCGCCTTCGAAGCCATTCTTGCCCCATGCCTCAACCATGTCACCTGGAATAGCCCAAGCGCCGGTTTCTGCGGTCCAGTAGATGGAGCCGTGCTGGAAGTGAACAAAGCGACCCTTGCCGTCTGGGGTCTTAGTTTCACCGGTGGTTGGGAAGCCCAGCCAGGAGGTCGGGCCGCCGCTCTCGGCGTAACGTGCGCCGATGCGACCGAAGATGGCGTGTGCACCAGTCTCTGGGGACCAGTAAGCGGTACCCGCTTGGAAGTCTTCGGCCTTACCGCCGGCGACGTCGTACTCATTGTTCAGACAGGAGCCCAGGATGCCGGACTTGGTTGCCTCTGCGATAGCTCCAACCGGGGTACAATCTGCGCCGCGGTCTTCCTTAGCGATGCCGAGGGCGTCGGCCATGACTGGCCAAGCCTCGCGCATTTCGAACTGCCAGTATTCCCAGCTGTGAACGCCAGATGGGCGGAAGCGGGAAACAACAGGCACACCGGCGCGCTTCGCGTAATCGACGAAGGTCTGGGTAGACATACGGGAGATGACCTCGAGGCCAACGCCAGCAGCATTTGCAGGGCCCTTTGCCACGGAGCGCAGATTGCCGTAGTCGTCCTTACCGGAGCCGGCGGAGACGTAGACCTTCATGTCCTTGAGTGCTTCGATGCCCAGCTTCGGATCATGGTCGATCCAATCCTGAGAGTAGTGCGGACCCCACATGTTGGTAGAGGTGTATCCGCCGGCGTCCATCTGGGCTGCGGCGATAGCCTCAGGCATGCCCTGCGTGGTGGTGTCCAGGTAGCCAGAGAAGGAACCAACGAACTGGAACAGGTGCGGGTTTCGCTCCGCCAAGTTCATAGCCGCGGTACCGCCCATGGAGATGCCGGTAACGGCGCGCTTCTGGTTGGAACGATAAGCCTTATCGAGAATCGGGACGAGCTCCCTAGTCAGGAAGGTCTCCCACTTGTAGTTGCGTCCATTGTCCGGCTTCTGCCAGTCAGAGTAGAAAGAGGACTCGCCGCCCACCGGCATGATGAGGTTGACGTTGCGCTCAGCGAACTGAGTCTCGATGTCGGTCTCGATGGTCCAGCCGGACTCGTCATCGCGTGCGCGCAGGCCGTCGAGTGCCCATACCTCTGGGAACTTCTTATCCGGGCTGGAGTACCAGTCACGAGCAAGCTGGATCTGGACAACCTGCTCCTTGTCCGGCATCGCTGCGGACTTGATGTAGACGCGCAGGTTGCGGTTGGTCAGGTATTCCACGCGGGAAATATCGACGCCTTCCGGAAGACCCTCAACCTCTGGGTACTCGGTCTGAATCGGAGTACGCTCCGGCGGGGTACCAGGAGCGAAAGCATCGGATAGGTTGGAGCTACCCAGGTTCTGTGTCAAAGAACCAAGGGAGGACTGAGCCGTTGCATTCGGCAGGAGAGACAGGCCCACCGCTACAGCAGTAGGCAAAGCTGCGATGGCCAGACCCTTACGAGCCTTGGTCGGGGAACCTGGAGAGCGCAGGCTGGATGCAGACGCATTTTTACGCATAGATGAGTCCTTGTATGAAGTCGAGGTTTTAATGTCGAGGTAGCGGACTAGGCGTGGTTTCCGAAGGTTCCCCTCCTCCGGACTTTCCTCATCTAGGCCGCGAAGTGCTGTCTATTGTGTGCTCAAGTTTAAGTTGAACTTGAGACTTTTCATAGAGGAACACGCCAAAAACACAAAACCGGCCGCAGGAAAACCTGCGGCCGGCTAAGAACCCATCTAGAACAATTCGCCGGAGCGATTCCTAACGAATTCCCTAGATGCTTACCAAGCGTTCATCACATTGAGAACCTGTGGCTTAGAGTGCTCCAGCTGGTAGCCAAACTGTGCCCAGTTGTGCAGACCCTGCATTGGGTAGTTGGAAGTCACGCGCAGACCAGTTGCACGAGCCTTAGCCTCCCAGATGCGGGTGGTCGCACCAGCGAACATCTCCAAAACGGCGCCAGACAGCTGATGCTGCGGCAAGTAACCTGCATCGCCTGCGCCTGGGATACCGGAAGCTGCGGAGATGTAGATGTCAGTGTTGCGCAGACCGTCCATGACGCGGAACGGATCGTTCTCGAAACGGCGCGGGCTAATCAGAGAACCGTACATTGCGTTAATGTTAAATCCACCAGCGTCGAGAAGCGCGAGGCGCATGAAGGTCTGCGCACCTGGCAAGGTGGTGGTCAGGTAGCCGGAGTAGGACAGAACCTGGCGGAACTGGTCTGGGTGCTTACCGGCCAGGGTGACGGCTGCGGTGCCTCCCATGGACAGACCAGCGATAGAGTTGTTGTTACGAGCAACGCCGAAGTTGCGCTCCAGGTAGCCAGGCAGCTCGGAGGTCAGGAAGGTTTCCCACTTGTAGTTGATCGGGGAAACAGCGTTGTAGGTAGCCGGGCCCTCCCAGTCAGCGTAGAAGGAGGCCTCTCCGCCAACCGGCATTACGAGGGTGATGTTGTGCGGCTCGTAGGTGCGGGCAGCATTTACGTCGTTGATCCAAGCGTTGGTGCGGTTCGTCGCGCGCAGGCCATCCAGCAAGTACAGACCAGCGTTGCCGCCGTTCTTAGCCGGCTGAATCTGCACCGGAATGTTGCGGCCCATTGCTGGGGACCAAACGTCACAGCGCTGCACCCACCAACCGACGGCATCCCAGTCACAGGTGCCCGTGGCATCAGCACGCAAAAAGTCGCGGTTTGCAGCGGACGCTTCCTGGCTACCGGCGGCAACAGCGAGTCCAAGCGCAACCGCAACGGTCATTACGGCTGTGAGAACACGCGCCTTGAGACCCGAGCTCAGTGAAGTCATGTCTCTCCTTTATGTACTTCTCAACAAGAGCTAGATAGAAAAATTTAGTGCTACTGACACATATCGTCGCCACATCTGGAAACGTTAACGTCACAGAAATATAACGAGGAATCTCTAGCAGCTTAACCCACTTAGCCAGGAAAATTCCATACAGAACCTCGTTAACTGAGTAGGCGCAGGGCAGTTTAGGGAAGCTGCCACGCCGTAACGGAGATTAAATCCCTATCATTTCCCAAGGTAATCGTCAGGATCTTCGGAAAAAGTCAGGGTGCGGCCGTCGGTTAGCGCGAATTTGATGTTTTCGAAAAATCTCTTCGCATCAAGCGGGTCTTTGTAGGTGGCAAACAGCTTCTGGAAGTCCTCTGTCTGCAGCGCCTTGCGTGCCTTCCGGGTTTCTTCCTTGTCGTACCAGGGCGGCAGCTCGTCGATATCCACCGCGGTCTGCGCCGCCTGCCAATATGTCGGCAGGCTCTTGTCGTGACCGATGCGGCCGTCGGCGATGCGTGGTTGGCGGGCGGCGAGCGGCGTCGCCAAGCCGATGTCATCGAGCACGCGCACCTCGAGTGGTGCGTTCATAGAAGTCATGCCCATGTTGATGAAGTAGACCGTGGGTAATTCATCAATGCTGGGGTCTCGTTCGATGCCCATCCAGCCATAGGCATCCTCCTCACCCTTCTTGGCATAAAGAACGGCAAGGGCGTCGCCAGCTTCGAGCCCATCCATGCCCTCTTTGTAGTGCTCAATAAAGCGCATGTGGCCGAAGTCTTCCAGCGAGCGCGGCGGGTGGCCGGTTTGGCGCTTGGTGGCATGCGTCCAGAACTCACGCTCGTCGACGATGTTTAGCGGGCCAGAAAAATCATCCCAGTCAACGGAATGCCCACGCAGAACAATCACGCATGCCCAGACTGCGCAGATAGCAGCGGTTAGACCCCCAAGAATCGAACGCAACGGGAGGACGAAGACCGGCAACAGCAAAGCGAAAAGCGGCAACAAAAGCATTCGGCCATGCATGAAGTCACCGCCGACGCGCAGGACATAAATCAGATGCAAAAGACCGGCCGCGAGCAAAAGGTAGGCTGCGGTGGCCGGAGTACGAAACCCACTGGGACGCAGTTCACGACGCAGGCTCCACAGCGCCCACGCAGCGAGGACAATGAGCGGTACGTAGAGCGCATAAGGCAGAGCGAAGTCGCCCAAATAGTTAAAGCCGTGGCTCCACACTGCGCCGGATGCGGACTTCGCCACCGCAGTGTGCGGGGTAAGTAGGCCGTAGTAGCCCATGCGGAAAATCTGGTAGCCCAGCGGCAAAGGCAGCGCCGCAGCGAGAATGCCGAGCCATGCTTTCCAATTACGGTGGGCAGCCAGCAGCAGCACACCAACCAACCCGCCATAGAGAGCGAGCTCTGGGCGCACGAGCCAGGACAGACCAGCCCAGACAGCCAGCCAATATGGCATGGAGTCGCTGGCATTCGCCGCATGCTTGTCGACGCCCCGAGCCCACTTCAGCAGCATCCACCACAGCACGGCCAGATAGAAGATGGCTAGGCCCCATTCGAGGCCGGAGGTGAAAAAGTCGCGAGCTGGTGGCAACGCGAGGTAGACCAGTGCGCCGGCAGGAGCGACGAGGGTTGCGCTCTTGCCCCGCGAAACAAGACCAGCGGTGGCAAATGCGCCGAGCGCCATCGCACAGACAGCAAGGAAAAGCCCTAAGTAGATGGCAATGCCTGCGAGGTCGGCGCCAGTGATCCAGCGCAGCAGCAGAATCAGGTACTGCCAGAGCGTGGAAGTGTTAGCCTCGACGCGCTCGCCCATGTTGAACACGGGGCCATTTCCGGCTTCGAGGTTGCGTACGGTGCGCAGGACGATGAGGCCATCGTCGGAAATCCAGCGGCGTACGAAGCCACCCCAAAAAGAAAAAACACCAATAACAATCACCGATGCCGCGGCGCTGAGCCGGACCAGATTCTTGTTATTAGTGTTATTCACGGGGTAAAAGTTTAACATTACCCATCTTATTTGGTTATATTCCTAGCTTTGTACTGCCAGAATACATTCCTTATGGTGTCATATTCCGTTCCTGTAGAGCGCCCTGCCCCTGTAGAGAACCCTGTTCTCTACAGCATCGGCATGATGTAGACCGCCATAGCGATGCAGGCCAGCCACGCGAGCGCAAGGACTTGCAGTGCGCGGTCTTCCAGGGCGATTTCATCAGGTGCACCGCCATTGCCACGGTCGACGTCAGCGGCATAGCGCAGCACAGCGATGGTAAACGGAACCATCGAAACCTGGTACCAGACGCCAGCTGGGCCATCGGCGGCGTTGGAAAGCTGGAAGCCCCACAGCGAGTAGGACATGACCAAAGCGGTAGCCGCAAGGGTCCAGACGAAGCGTAGGTAGGTCGGCGTGTAGCCCTCGAGGGACTTGCGAATCTTGGCGCCGGTGCGCTCCGCAAGAAGAATCTCCGAGTAGCGCTTACCGGAAGCCATAAACAGCGAGCCGAATGCCGCAACCAACAGGAACCACTGCGACAAGACGATGCCCGCGGCAACGCCACCGGCCATTGTGCGCAGCATGAAGCCAGAGGAAACCAGCGCGATGTCGATAACCGGCATGTGCTTCCAGCCAAAGCAGTAGCCCAGCTGCAAAGCGATGTACACAGCCATCACGATTGCCAGCTGTGGGCCAGCGGTGGCCAGGAAGGACAAAGCAATGGAGCCAACGATGAGCACTGCCGCCATGGCGTAGGCCAGGCCAACTGGTAGGACGCCAGCGGCAATCGGGCGGAAACGCTTGGTCGGGTGCGCGCGGTCAGCTTCGACATCGCGTGCGTCATTGATGAGGTAAATCGAGGACGCGCCCATGCAGAAGACGATGAAGGCAAGGAGGACGTCGAGAAGCACGCGCGAATGGAACAGTGCGTCCGCACCCGCTGCTGCTGGAGCAGCGAGGACGAGGACGTTTTTGACCCACTGCTTTGGGCGGAGGGCCTTTACCATTCCGTCGGCGAGGTTCTTCGGCGGCTTACGCTTGCGGCCAGTGTCGATTCCTGAGGTATGCGGTTCAGAGTGGAACACGCGCTGCGTACCGTCGTCGTGGTGGGAATCGCTCACGCGGTCTTCCTTTCGTAGCGGGTTAATGCCTCTGCGGTGACTGCGCCGATCGCAGCTCCAACCGCGGTATCCGTTGGATAATGCACTCCGAGCACCATACGCGAAGCCATCATCACGGGCACGCCGACAAGCGGCGCTGGGGTGGACAAAAGATGTGCGACGGCGACGAGGAACGCGGTTGTCGACGTCGAGTGGGAAGAAGGAAACGACAGCTTAGACGGCGTTGCCACGCCCACACGCACGTACGGGTAATCGGGACGCTTGCGGCGAACGATGCGCTTTAACACAACGCTGGCCGCATGGGCGGCAAAAGCACTCGCGCCGACGTATGCCCACTGGCGAGCCTTCGCTTTGTCCGCACGATTGACCGCGCACATGAGAGCGGAAGTGCCCATCCAACCCAGGGCATGCTCACCCAAGTGGCTAAGTCCGCGGGCGGCAGGTACAACTCCAGGGACGTCGAAAGCTGCGTTCTGGATGCTTTCCAGAACGTGTGATTCAGCTACAGAAAGTTTACTGGGCATCGAATACCTTCTTCCAGGATTCGCGGGAGGTCAGCTCCGGCATCGCGGCGCGATACTGCGCCTTCAGATCGTCGAAGTTCTCCTCGATTTCCTTAAGCAGGCCGCGGGTCTGCTTGACGAGGTCGGTGGCCAGATCGCGGTCGCGTTTGCGGAAGGCCACGCCGGTGCCACCTGCGGTGGAAACTGTTGCGGAGTCCACGCGGGACAGGGTGAACCAGCGCGCCTCGTCTGGGGTGAGGTTGAGCTGCGGCGCCTCGTAGTGCGCGCGGTCTTCCTTGGTGACCAGGTGCTTTGCGGACTTCAGCAGCCATGGCAGCTTCTTGACCTTGCCGAGGCGGCCGCCGATGTTGCGGGTCGGTACGCCCGGCGCGCCGGTCGGAGCCGGCAGTTGGTCGGCAGACTCGATGATGACGGCATCGGAGTAGTTCTTGCGGATTTCCGCGATGCGCGGCAGGGAGGATTCCAGGATGTCGAAGAGGTGATCCGGGCCGGCGAGGAAGTCCTTCATAGCTTCCAGCTGGATGGCCATGGTGGAGTATTCCATGCACATCGTGTGCTTGAGGGTGGACTTGAAGATGGACTTCGTAATGCCCTTGACGTCGCCGTCGTGGTACATCGCAGCGACGATGAGACGGTTGCGCAGGTGGAAGTACGCCTGCCAATCGATGGCGTCGTCCTTGTCTGCCCAGGCCATGTGCCAGATGGCAGCGCCTGGCCAAGTCACGGTTGGGAAGCCATTAGCGGCTGCACGCAGGGAGTACTCGGTGTCGTCCCACTTGATAAACAGCGGCAGCGGCTGGCCGTTGGACTCGGCAACTACGCGTGGGAACAGGCACATCCACCAGCCGTTGTATTCGACGTCGACGCGGCGATGCAGAGCACGGGAGTCGTACTTACGTGGGTCGAGGTGCGACTGGGCGTCGCCAATAGCGCGCAATGGGTACTTGGCGAAGTCGTGGTCGTAGACCGCGTGCGGCGCCCCGCCCCACATGAAGTCGTGTTTGTTGACCTGCTCGCCAGTGGTGCGCAGCTGGGAGCGCTCCTGCAGGTTCAGCATCTGTCCACCAACGATGATCGGCTTTGCGGCGTATCGCGCGGCCTGAACTGCTCGCAGGATGGAGTCAGGCTCGATGGCGATGTCATCATCCATGTAGAGGATGAACGGGGAATCGGTGTTCTCCAACGCCTCGTACATGATGCGGGAGTAGCCGCCGGAGCCGCCCAGGTTGCCCTGCCGGAACTCGCGGAAGCGCGGGCCGAAGTGCTCGACGGCCTGCTCGTAGCCTGGCTCGTCTGCTGGGTGCTGGTTGCCCTGGTCCGGCATAAGGACGTAGTCGATGATGCCGTCAACCACTGGGTCCTCGGCGAGAGCCTGCAGAGCTGCGACGGCGTCGGTTGGGCGGTTGAAGGTAGGAATGCCCACGGCAACGCGCTTTTCCGACGCCGGGATCTCCGTACCGTCCGGCATGATCTGCGGGCCCGGCTCGTGTGGAGCGCACCACGCAGCGTTGGAGAGAACGGTCTCTTTTTCAGCGGTGATGTCGAACCACAGCCAGCCGCCGTCTTCGAAATTCTTCAGCGGCAGTTCGAAGTCGTGGTGACCGCTGCCGACCAGGTGGTTAGCCACGGAGATGCGCTGACCGTCCTGCTTGGAGCGGTAAATGGAGACGTTGGCTTGGCCTTCGAGCTCGAGGGAGAGCACGATGGACTTCAGCTGGGACCAGCGGCGCCAGTAGGAAGCAGGGAAAGCGTTGAAGTAGGTCTCGAAAGAAGCTTCTTCACCCGCTGGAATCGTCACCGCAGTGCGGTTGGTCCAGCTCAGGCGCTCGCGGTTTTGCTCGGACTCGATGAGGTAGAGCATCCGGACGTCAAAAGGCTCGCCGCGCTTGGGCAGCAAGATTCGCTGAACAGGTTCGAAAACGTGGGTTTCGCTGCCAGCGGCGCTGGCGGAGGGATTGTTGGCAGTCACGATTACTTCGATTCTCCAAACGGTTTTATGACAATATTCAGTCAAACAGCCTAGTGGTTTGTGGCCGATAACCTCGCTCCCACACGGATTCATGGCTGCAGTGACGCGTATTTAACACAATCCGGCCGTGAGCATTACGATTAATCTGAGCCTAAAGAGCCATAAATGCGCTCGCATTCTCTATCTCTTTAAGAGCGGACTCTTTTATCAAATGAAATATCTTTTCCAGCTACTTACCGTAGCTTTCTTGCTGGTGACGCTGCCAGCAACGGCACACGCCGCTACGCCCACGGTGGAAATTCTTGATGAAGGTAATCTGCTTTCTCCCTCGGATGAATCAACTCTGCGCCAGGAATCGGAGGCACTCGACCTACCTCCTGAGGTAAGCCGGATTCTGTACTTCACCTATGAGCACAACCACGAGGATGTATCGACTGATGCATTGGAATACCTGCGAGACAACGCCCGCGGCCTGCTGAACCCGGATGGACGCAGTCTTAGGGAAGGAACGCTGCTCATCGGCGTTGGTTTGGAGCCAGTGTCATCGACTGCCCGTTGCAGTACTGACGTGTGCGAGGCGATTTCCATCGAGGCGCCGGGACGCCTGGACGGTATTCTGGACCAGATGGAAGCCCCGATGCGGGGCGGCAACTACACCGTCGGCCTGCTTTTAGCGGCCAAGGCTGCGGGCGATCCCTCTATCGCCCGCGAATCGACCACGGGGCTTCCAGGCTGGAGCATCTTCATCGCGATATCAGTGCTGGCGGTCACGATGCTCGTGGCTTCGTTTCTGTATTCGCGCAGGGTAACCGCCCGTCGACTCCTCGAACAGCTGGATTTCAACCGCAGTGCTCTACCAGCGGCCACGAAGTTCATCATCGAGGGCGACAAAATCGTCGCGGGACTTAATACCCCGCTGATTAACGAAGCCTTCAAGGCTCAATGGGAACAGATCAAGGCTGACTATCGCCGGGTAAAGCCGAATATTGTGGCACTGGATTCGATGGATCCTTCGGCTAGCACTTCCCTACTTTCCCAACACAGCAGGTCGATTACGCAGGGTTACCGCCAGTTGCGCCGACTCAGCACTGCGAAGGCGCAGCTGGATGATCTCCAGCGCATGGCTAAGGGCGAAAAACTCACGCGGTCAACTGAGTTGGCATGGTTGAAAGCAGATATGCAGAAAGCTTCTGCAGTGGCAAAAAGCGGAGACCTTCCGGCGACGAGCGCGATCAGCGCCCTTCTCGAGCGCATTGAGATCTTGGAAAAGGATCTTTCTCGCGCGGATTTCTCGGCGCAGTTCGCGCGCCTTCTCGCCGACTACCGGCCCATCATCGGCGCGCTGCCCGAGCGGCTTTATGCCCACGGCGAACTCAATCACCAGCGGGCAGTCCCGCCGCAACTAGGCGAGCAGGATTGGCACCCGGGCATGGGCACGCACTACATGCCTTATAATTACGCCGAGTTCTGGGTAGCCAACAGCGCTATTGATGCAAAACTGCCATCGGCCTATCGCTTCTAGTTGTGAGATTAGGCCTCGACAGGGGCCTTATCGCTTACTGGCTCGATACCCAGCTTGCCCAACATATAAAGCACGCGAGCGCCGAGGTCGTCGTGCAGCTCGCGCTTTTCTTCCTCGGTGTTAGCCTCTGCGATGTCCCAGATCTTGATGTCCTTGCCCGGCTCGTCGCGCGGAATCTCGCGGCCTAGGTAGACGATGAAATCAGGCATTTCGACCATACGGCCTTCGGGGTCGGCTTCCTCGTGGGGTGCCGCGGCGTCGACAAGCAAGGCGTCGCCAGCATACTTCTTGGCGAGCTCTACAACTTCCTGTGCCAAGGCCTGATTTGCGCCAGCGGAAAAGCGCACGTGAAGGCGGTGCTCGCCGAAGTATTCTTTTACCTCACGTTCAACCAGAACAGGGATGAATTCTTCGACCGTTGCACCGGCAGTGTGGCGCGCGATTGCCGCGTCTACCTCGGCGTCGATTTCCGCGGCAGCGTGAGTGCTGCCGTACAGGTCGTGGAGGTCCTGGCGCAGGGTCGCGAGGCGGTGATCATTGAGATGCGTCATGGTACTCACCCAATCACTTTCTGTTCTCTGTTTGTTAACCTAGTGTTAACCTTACGGAGTTTCACTCCTGCATTCAACACCAACTCGCAGCTCGCACAGAACCGACAAAGCACCGACAAAACGCCTTGCCCTCGTTCCAGAACGGAGCCAGCTTGTTGTCGAACATGCTCAGCGCGGCGACGATAACCATGCACATGTCGACGCCGACAGACAGCCCGAGCCAACACGTTCACAAGCAGAAAATCGGCCACAAAGTGCACATCAATCCCCCCGCTTTAGCACCAGACCGGACCGAACACGTCAGCAAGTCATGCGCTTTTAAAGCCCGATTCCCACGAAAACCAAACCAATCTCGGGTAACACTCTTTTAGTATTAATTAACCAGCCTTAAGCCCCCTTCAGGACGATTACCAGACTAAAAGCTGGGTACTTTACTCGAGTTCATTTAACGTATTGGACAGAGCGATCAGCGATGACCGCTCGCCCTTATTCCCCATCACTACCCTATGAAAGGAGGCCTCAAGTGACCGCAACACTGACACTCGCCGATGTCGCCCGGCTGACCGGCGTTACGCGCCCCGCGGTCAACGAGTGGATTCAGCGCTTTAACCCAGAATCCATCGCGCCCTTCCCCTCCCCTCACGGCGAACATGATGGCCACCCCTACTACGCCATCACCGAAATTCAAGACTGGCTGCGAGCAACTAAGCTCGGCCACCGCGACACAGCCGTTGAAGATGCCCTCTTCTATTCTTCGCTCTACCGAATGCTGCTCCGCAATCCGGCACGCGCGGCCTTGGGTCTTTTGAACTGCAACACGGCTTCCTCCCCTCAGGATTTTTCGCCCTCTGCTGCAGTAATCGACTCTCTTACTGCGGCGTACCAGCGCGCAGCAGACAACATTCCTTCTGATGACCCTGAAGCTGACATCGCACAAGCAGCAGAGCAGGTAGCCGAGGCAGCTTTCGGGCCCGCGGCCGCGCTCGCCCGTCTTGCAGATGACCTCAGTGCTCAGCGTCAAGTAACACTCTCTTCCCGATTTACTTCCCGCGCTATGCAAGCAGTATCGGAAGCCCTCACGCTAGAGAACCCAACTCCACCTATCATCCCTACTGATGAATACAGCCTAGGTTTCGTCACCGGACTCGCCCGGGAACTCGAAGAAACTCTGGCGGTCAACATCGGATATCGAAAGGACTGCGCACCAGGTTCTCTCTATTGGGCCGAACTAGCGTGCCGAAACGTGGAATTCATCGACGCTAGCGAGGAGATCCCAGCGAATTCTCTCATCGTCCACGCTGCTCCTTTCCCTCTCAAGAATGCGCCCGAATACTTCGAGCACCTCCAGGACTTGCTCGACAACTTGGACGAGCGCGGCGCAATGTTCTGCATTTCCACCGCAGACATGCTTATCGAGGACTCTGTAGCGCAGGTTGTCCGACGGCGCTTCCTCGCACCGACTGAAACCGGCGCAATTGCACCGCTGCGTTACAGCGCACGGCTGCCCCGAGGCATTTTTCCGTACCGCGGACAGCAGCAGGGCGCACTATGGATTCTCAAGCGCCCTAATCTCAAGGCCAAAGGCAACTCTGCCGATGCTGCTGCCGTTATCGCGGACGTGCCGGACCTTAAGACACCCGGTCTCGTCTCAGACTGGGCAACCATGCTCACCACACCGGATGAAGCGCGCAAGCACACCTTCATCCGCGGTCGTATTCTTCGCGCCGCTGATGCCTGGCGCAGTCGTACTCATTCTCTCGATGACTCGGTCTTTTCTTCTACGTCGACGTCCTCCGCCGCCAATCTCATGCACACCGCGCATCAAGCAGGATTAGACATCAGTTCAGCAGGGTTGGAGGACGCGCAGCCAAAGATTGGTATGCGCGCTGAATCGGGGGCAACGCGCCTTGAGTACCTACCGTGGAAGGCCGCAACCAACGCTCGCACTGGAGTACTGCAGAAACTCAGCGGCTCCCGCATTGCCGAACGTGATCTCGCCCCTGAAGCAGTAGCAAAACTGGAACTCATCGGTGAACCCGAAATTCTGGGGAGCATTCCACAGGGCGCGCGTTGCATCGATCGTCTCCGGTTGGAAGACATTGCACCGCGCGGCACCCTCACAGAGCCAGGGGACGTGGTCTTCATCAAGAGCCCAAGACCACGCGCGCTCATCGATGAGGAAGGCGGCAAGCTAGTCACTGCGCCGGCTCAAGCACTACGATGCCGTACCTTCCGTGGACGCAGCCACACTCCCCTTGAGAAGGTTTGCGTCCCGTACCTCGTGGCGAAAGCCTTCAACGAGGCCACATCCTCGGAGCTGAGCTCGTTGTATTTCCCCGTCTTTCCACGTGGGAATGCGAAGCACCTCAGCTCGGTGGAGCACCAACTCCGCGCACGACGCCAGCAGCTCTTAGAACAGTTACATAGCCTCGATGAACTTGAGCACGGCCTCGTCATGTCGATAGGTACCGGTGCTGTCACCATCGCTGAATCTCGTGCACAATCCCCGCCAGGCTAATAACAAAGTTCAACATTCAAACACACAAACACCGTTATATGTAAGGAGAAAAATGACTAACTCAGTCAAGGATGAGCAGAACGTAGAGTCTGCCTCCGCCACGACCCTCAAAGAGCTCAAGGACACTTTATGGAAGGCAGCAGACAAGCTGCGCGGTTCCATGGACGCCTCCCAGTACAAGGACATCGTCTTGGGACTGGTGTTCCTCAAATACGTCACTGATGCTTTCGACGCCCGGCGCGCGGAGCTGCGTGCCGAAGGCGAGGAGCGCGGCGATAGCGAAGAGTACATCCAGGAAGACCTGGAGGATATCGACGCATACCGTGAGAAGAACGTTTTCTGGGTCGACCCCATCGCTCGTTGGACCTTCCTGCGTGACAACTCGAAGGGCAAGTCGGCCGACGCCGGCCAGGAGTACCAGTCCATTGGCAAGCTCATCGATAACGCGATGAAGCAGCTCATGCTGGACAATGAGTCGCTGTTAGGTACCCTGCCCACGAACTTCGCCTCGGATAGCGTTGACCAGCGTCGTTTGGGCGAACTCATCGACTTGTTCAGCACCACGCGTTTCACCGCGGAGGGCCCGGAACGCGCACGCGATTTGCTGGGTGAGGTCTATGAATACTTCCTGGAGAAGTTTGCCCGTGCTGAGGGTAAGCGTGGCGGCGAGTTCTACACCCCGCGCCCCGTCGTCCGCACTCTCGTAGAAATCCTGGAGCCGACCCAGGGTCGCGTCTACGACCCATGCTGTGGTTCAGGCGGCATGTTCGTGCAGGCAGAGAAGTTCCTCGAAACCACGGAGAAGGACCGCACTGCTCTGGCCATCTACGGTCAGGAGCTCAACGAACGCACCTGGCGCATGGCCAAGATGAACCTGGCCATCCACGCCATTAGCTCTGCTGGCCTCGGCGAGCGCTGGGCCGACACCTTCGCTCGCGACATCCATCCGGGCAAGCAGATGGACTATGTCATGGCCAACCCGCCGTTCAACATCAAGGACTGGTCACGCAACGAGGAAGACACTCGCTGGAAGTACGGCGTCCCGCCCAAGCGCAATGCGAACTTCGCGTGGATGCAGCACATCATTTCTAAGCTCACTTCTCAGGGTGAGGCCGGCGTTGTCATGGCCAACGGCACGATGACGTCGAACTCCTCCGGTGAAGGCGATATCCGCAAGGCCATGGTCGAAGACGACATCGTTTCCTGCGTCATCGCACTTCCTGCACAGCTCTTCCGCGGCACGCAGATCCCGGTCTGCGTCTGGTTCTTCGCCAAGGACAAGAAGGCTGGTTCCAAGGGCTCCATTGACCGCACCAATCAGGTGCTTTTCATCGATGCCCGCGAGCTCGGCCACATGATTGACCGCACGGAGCGTACCTTCAGCAACGAAGACATCCAGAAGATCGCCGACACCTTCCGCCTGTGGCGCGGCCGCACCTCCGCCCCAAAGGACGAGGCCTACGAGGACATCGCCGGCTTCTGCAAGTCCGCCTCCCTCGATGACATCCGCGACGCTGACTTCGCCATGACCCCCGGCCGCTACGTCGGCTTCGCCGAAGCCGAGGAAGATGACGAGCCCATCGACGAGAAAATCACCCGACTCACCAACGAGCTCACTGCAGCGCTTGACGACGCCGCCCACCTGGACAAGGCTGTGCGCGAACAGCTGGGGAGGTTGAAGTAATGAAAAAAATCGTTTCGCTAAAAGAAGTATGCGAGTCTGACTACGGAGTCACCGCCAGTGCGACCGAACAGCCTACAGGCACCCATTTCCTTCGTATCACTGACATAGTTAACTTCACTGACTATTCCGGTGTACCTTTCGTCGACATCGATGACGAAGATCGGAGAAAAAAGCTACTTAAACAAAATGACATCGTTGTAGCCAGAACAGGTGCAACCGTGGGGGCTAGCCATCTCTTTAGAGGTACCGAGCCAACAGTCTTCGCTTCTTATCTAGTGCGATTCAGACCAAAGACCTCAGACGTCGACCCAGTCTTTGTTTCATATGTATTGAATTCCCCAGCATGGAAGCAGTTTATTTTTGCCAACGCTCACTCCAAGTCGGCACAACCGAATCTCAGTGCTGCGGCAATGATGGACTTCCAGTTCTCTTTGCCCGAAATACGCGAACAACAAAAGATCGCGTCCGTCTTGAAAGCACTCGACGACAAAATCTCCACAAATTCACGCATTATCAAAATTGCCACTCATCTAAATATCAACCTTGTTGAGAAGTCCGTGACAAAAAAACTTGAGCATCTGCAGAATCTCGCAGACATCACAATGGGTTCTTCCCCCAAAGGAGAGTTCCTGAATGAAGAAGGTATTGGTGAGCCTTTCTTCCAAGGCGTACGTGACTTTGGCGAGCTCTTTCCATCTGAACGCGTCTTTGCGGAGAAGGCCGTGCGCACTGCCCAAGAAGGCGACATCCTGTTTGCAGTCCGTGCACCAATTGGTGAAGTAAATATCGCTGAACGCCCCTGCGTCATTGGCCGCGGCATCGCAGCAATTCGCGGTAAACAATCGCATCTAGGCTTGTTCTATCTGCTGAAGGGCCATCCCGAGCTCTGGGAAACGTACCAATCCAGTGGAACTGTCTTTGCCGGTATTAACAAGTCTGACCTTCACAACGCAGTAATTCCTGTGCTGCGTGACTTCGAAAAACTCGAACAGCAGCTCACTCCCATCCACGAACGCGCAATGCACGCTCTACGCGAAAACCAAACCCTCGCCAGCACCCGCGACGAGCTCCTGCCCCTCCTCATGAGCGGCCGGATCACGGTCGGTGAAGCGGAGGACGCTGCGGACGTTGCGGGCACGGCGGCATCGGAAAGCTAAGCAACCCCTATCCCCCTATAACCATCAGAGGAGATAATCATGTTGAGTGAAGAGGCCCTCGAGCTCATTGTCCAGGACCACCTGGCTGAACTGGAGTGGGTGTCTGGGCATGGCCCGGACTTTGCGCCGGGCTCCGGCGAGCGCGACACGTGGAATGACATCGTGCTGCGCGGGCGACTGCGCAATGCCGTGCGCAACCTCAACCCAGATGTGCCGGAGGAGTACCTCGACCAGGCGATTGGTGAGGTCATCACGCCGAAGTCGCAGTCCGCGATTGCGGAGAACCGGCGCATTCACCAGATTCTGGTGGAAGGCTACCGTGGTATCGAGTACATCGACCACGAGGGCAGCGTCCAGAACCCCACCATCTATTTCCTGTCCTCACAGCCGCACCAGAACGACTATTTGTCGCTCAACCAGGTCACCGTTGCGAACCTTGATGGGGAACGTCGCTTTGATGTGGTCTGCTACGTCAACGGCATGCCGCTGGCATTCATTGAGCTGAAGAAGACGGGCGCGAATACCTCAATCGAAGGAGCCCACAACCAGCTGCAGACGTACGTCAAGGAATTCGGCATGGCTTTCCGCTTTGCCAATATCGTGATTCCTTCGGATGACCTCAGCGCGAAGTACGGTACGCCGTTTACTCCGTGGAACCACTTTGCGCCGTGGAATGTAGATGAGGACGGCAGCCCGGTAGACCCCAACAACATGGTTGTGGCCGGCGAGCCGGTCACGCAGCTGGACCTGTTGCTTGATGGTCTGTTTAATGTGGAGCGTTTTGGACAGCTCTACAGCGACTTCACGGCGTTTGATGACACCGCCGAAGGCCTGGTCATGCGCATCGCGAAGCCGCACCAGTACTTCGCGGTGACCAAGGCTGTGGGTTCCACGATCACGGCGGCGCGCGGCGACAAGCGCGCTGGCGTCATCTGGCACACGACGGGTGCGGGCAAGTCCATGGAGATGGAGCTCTACACCGCCAAGATTATGCGTCGGCGGGAGATGCTCAGCCCGACCGTCATCGTGCTCAATGACCGTACCGAGCTGGATGAGCAGCTCTTCGAAACCTTCAACCGGTCCACCATCCTGCCGGAGGCACCGCGCAATATCGAGTCGCGTGCTGAGTTGCGTGAGCTGCTGTCGCAGAAGACCTCCGGCGGCATCTACTTCTCCACGCTCCAGAAGTTTGGCTTGAACGGCCAGGGTGAATTGCGTGAGACCGAGCACCCGTTGCTCTCTGACCGGAGCAACATCGTGGTCATCGTCGACGAGGCACACCGTTCCCACTATGGCTTTGGCGATACCGCCGCCGATGGTTACGCACAGCACCTGCGTAATGCACTGCCGAATGCCACCATGCTGGCGTTTACCGGTACCCCGCTCAAGGAGTGGGACCGCGATACGCGCAAGGTCTTCGGTGACGACGTGGATGTCTACGACATGAACCGCGCCGTCGAGGACGGTGCCGTCGTTCCCGTCTACTTCGAGCCGCGCCTCATCCCGCTCAAGCGCATTGCTGGAATCACGGATGACGATATTGATGACTCTGCCGAGGAAGTGCTCACGGGTCTCGACGAGGTGGAGCGCGACCGGATTCAGCGCTCTGTCGCCGCGTTGGAAATCATTTACGGTTCCGACGACCGCTTGGATGCGCTCGCTGAGGACTTTGTTCGCCACTGGGAAGACCGCCGCGAAAACATGCGGGAATTCATCGGTGCACCGGGCAAAGCCATGATTGTCACCGCCACGCGTTCCATCGCAGCGCGCCTCTACTCCAAGATCGTAGCGCTGCGCCCTGAGTGGCATTCGGATGCCGATGACAAGGGAAAAATCAAGGTGATCTACTCTGCCGCGCCGTCCGACCCGGATGAGCTCAAGGTCCATATGCGCCGTCCGAGCGCGCTCAAGGCAGTGAAGAACCGTATCAAGGACGTCGACGACGAGCTGGAAATCGCCATCGTTCAGTCCATGATGCTCACCGGTTTCGACGCACCGCCGCTACACACGCTCTACATTGACCGCTCGCTCAAGAGCGCGCTGCTGATGCAGACGCTCGCCCGTGTCAACCGCACGTTCCGCGACAAGCAGGATGGCCTCCTTGTCGCCTACGCACCGTTGGTGGAGAACTTGGAGAAGGCGCTGGCTGAGTTCACGCTCAACCCCTCCGACGACGGAACCAAGGTCACAGGCCAGGACGTTGAGGAAGCACTAACTCTGGCGAAGGGATTCCTGGCTCGTCTCGACGACATTGTGGGAATCGAATGGAAGAACACCGCTTCCATCGATGACGCCAACCTTCGCCGTGCCCTGCTCGATGTCACTGGTTTCCTTCGCAATCCAAGAACCGAAGGCAACTACGACCCCGAGAAGCCAAACGCGCGTCCCGTCGCTGATGAGTTCAAGCGTCAGGCTGGAAGGCTCGCACGTGCATGGGCGCTTGCGTCCAACAGCCCGGCCGCCGATGAATTCCGTCCGAGCGTGCAGTTCTATTCCGAGGTCAAGAACTGGCTCATCAAGCTCGAAGCGGGCGACCGTGTGGCCAATGGCGAGCCGATTAGCGACTCCATCCGCAACGCCCTAGGCAAGCTAGTCGTTGATTCGGCTGAGGCCACCGGTGTCATCGACATCTACCGCCAGGCCGGGATTGAGATTCCGAACTTGCAAGATCTCACCGTCGACCTGTTCAAGGACAAACAATCCCCCTCTGAGGTCTCGTTGCTCATCGATGCGTTGCGCCGCCAGCTCCAGCAGGAAGCCCGCACCGCCACAGGAAACAACGAGCTGCGCTCCAAGCAATTCTCCGAGCGGATCACCGAGCTGATGAATCGGTACACCAATCAGCAGCTCACGGCCGCCGAAATCATCGCCGAACTCATCCGCCTGTCCAAGGAGATTGTCAAGGAAAGCAAACGCGGTGAACAATTCACCCCGCCACTAGGCAATGACGAGCTCACCTTCTTCGACGCGGTATCGACAAACGAATCCGCAACCGAGCTCATGGACGACGAAGTTCTTGCTGAAATCGCACGCCAGCTCGTTTCCATGCTGCGCCGCGATGCGAAGACCGACTGGACAGTGCGCGATGACGTGCGTGCGAAACTACGCCGCTCCGTGCGCCGGTTGCTACGCGACTACAAGTATCCACCGGACAAGGCGCCGGAGGCCATCAAGCTCGTGCTTGAACAGATGGAGAAATTCGCGCCGAGGTATTCAGCGGCGGCGCACGAACAAGGTGACGTTGAACGCCGTGGTTAGCCCTGCAGCCGATAGCGCTGCTTCGGGCTCTTCAGCGGCTCAGTGCGCACGATGACGCCTTCCTCAACAAGTTCGTTGATGGTCCTGCGCACGCCGTTGAGGGACAGCCCTGCAGCCCCTGCCAATTCGCGGCTGGACGCTGTCCTGTGTTCGCGAAGATAGTCGAGCACGCGCCCGCGGGTTCCGCCACCCAACGCCGCGGTGCGCTCCGGGGTAGTCGGATTTCGCCGCGCAAAGGTGAGTTCAAATTCGGTTAATGAATCCTCTGGTACCGGCGGCGGCAGCAGCTGCCGCTCCAGTTGGTCGAGAATCTCGATATATCCGGTACCACGGTTTTCCGCAACGTACCCATCTCCGTCACCGGCAGGAGTCACCTCCAGCAACGCAGACAAATGCTGATTGCGCGCGCTAGACATACCCGCAGTGCCCAATCGATCAACGGTGACCGTTCCATAAAGACCACCGGGGTTGAGGATCTCCAGCCGGTCGACATACAGGTTCACTTGTACCTGCGTGCCCCGCGCCTGCGGCGAATAATCACGGTGCATAAGCGCATTAGCGACTGCCTCACGCACAGCCTCCGGAGGATAGTCCGGCAAGTCCTTACGGAAGACTCCCTCGATTACGCCTCCGACGCGCATATTGCGTCGGACTGCCCGCACGGCATCCGCGACCAGCACCGGAATGGGCCCCACCAGACTTTCGTTGTCGAGGAAGCGCTGCTTGCCTATTCCGGCCGATTTATCGGTGCCGGGATATGCTGCAAAGGTCACGTTGAGCCGCGGGAAAAACTGTTGCGGGTAAGTGCCCGCTGCCATAAGTCCGCCCAGAGTTGGCACTAGTTTTCCGTTGTCATTCCGGGTAATCAGGTGGAGCGCTAACATCGCCTCTTCATCGCTCAACCGTCCAAAAATGCGTTCATGGATGGAGCGCTCGCGGGCCAAGATCTCGGCCACAATGTCAGGATCCAGATCGTCGATGTCAGCAGCCGGAACCGGCTCCAGATCCCATTCCGGCTGGGTCTTGTTTTCCTCCAGCCTGTCGATCTCGTATGGCTTTAGTACGCGGTCCCCATCATGGACCCGGATATAGCTGCCGTGATACTTCGACTGGGAAACGACCCAGCAAGGCTTCTCAAAAGGAGCACATTCGGGAATGGTGCCAACGACAATGCTCGCGCCCTCCCACTCAACAATGTCGATCTGGGCGCGAACCGACGGGGTCACGAGGTCTGCGCATGCGCCAGCCAGGGCATCCGCCATGGCAGTAGCATCAAAGTCTGGTACCGTAACGAACCCGTTGTCTTCATCCAGCCCCAAGATGATGATTCCACCGGTCCCGTTAGCAAAGGCAGAGATAGAGCGAACGAGCTTCTTGGGAAAACCTCCCGCAGCTGCCTTGACCTCGACGGCGCGCGTATCGGTGTCCTGAGATCGCAGGCTTCCAATGATCTCGGCGATTTCCGCCTGGTCATCGTCCCAGACCACAATCACTCACCCCCTATCAGCGCTCAACGCTCCTGAACACCTTCAAACACTACACACAACACTACACATACTGTGGTGTTGTGTGTAGTGTTCGCACGTGTTCCTCGTCCGAAATTCTCACAGTACGGTATGCTTTCGCAGTTCAAACATAATTTTCCCGGTCTGCGCAACACTACACAACACTACATACAACACACCACCCAACACTCCATAGTGTGGTGTGTTGAGTGGTGTGTTGGGTGGTGTGTTGAGTGTTAAGCGTTCTGCTGACGGAGTTCGGCTTAGTGGCCGCGCTCCTGCTCAAGCGCCTTGCCCTCGTTCCAGAACGGAGCCAGCTTGTTGTCGAACATGCTCAGCGCGGAGGCAATGGCCATGTGCATGTCGAGGTACTGGTAGGTACCCAGGCGACCGCCGAAAAGAACGTTGTTCTCGCGTGCTTCGGCGGCAGCGCGGCGTCGGTAAGCCTCCAGCTTGGTGCGATCCTCTGGAGTGTTGATTGGGTAGTAAGGCTCGTCACCGGACTCAGCGAAGCGCGAGTACTCCTTCATGATGACGGTCTTATCCTTCGGGTACTTATCCTGCCGCTCCGGGTGGAAGTGGCGGAACTCGTGGATGCGGGTGTAATCAACGTCAGCATCGTTATAGTTCATCACCGGGGTGCCCTGGAAGTCGCCGGTCGGCAAGACCTCAAGATCAAAGTCCAGGGTGCGCCAGCCCAACTCGCCCTCAGAGAAGTCGAAGTAGCGATCCAGCGGGCCGGTGTAAACAACCGGCGCATCCGGATTCTCTTCGCGAACTTGTTCGCGAACCTCGAACCAATCGGTGTCCAGCTGGACGTCGATAAGCTCGTGGTCTGCCATGTTCTCCAGCCATGCTGCATAGCCTTCTACCGGCAGGCCCTCGTAAGTGTCGTTGAAGTAGCGGTTGTTGAAGGTGTAGCGAACCGGCAGACGGGTAATGTTGCCTGCCGGCAGCTCCTTCGGGTCGGTCTGCCACTGCTTTGCGGTGTAATCGCGGATGAATGCTTCGTAGAGCGGACGGCCGATAAGTGCGATGGCCTTCTCTTCCAGGTTCTGCGCCTCATCAACGTCGAACTCGCCGGCCTGATCCTTGATGAGCTGGCGTGCCTCATCCGGCGAGTAGTACTTGCCGAAGAACTGATTGATAAGGCCCAGACCCATTGGGAACTGATACGCGGTGCCGTTGTGCATGGCAAAGACGCGGTGCTGATAGTCGGTGAAATCAGTGAACTGATTGACGTAGTTCCACACGCGCTCGTTAGAGGTGTGGAACAGGTGCGCTCCGTACTTGTGCACCTCGATTCCTGTCTCCGGCTCCGCCTCCGAGTAGGCGTTGCCGCCCAGGTGGTTACGGCGCTCGACAATGAGCACCTTCTTGCCCATTTGAGAGGCCGCACGTTCTGCAACGGTCAGGCCGAAGAATCCGGATCCAACAACGATGAGGTCATAAGAAGTCATGTACCCCACCTTATTGGAGATCGCCCTTGTCGCCGGGGATGACACCCACAAAGAACTTCATCAAGAATGCACTTTTGACGCGTGTCGGAACAGAATTAACAAAAACAACATAAGTAACATTTTGCGCAACTGTTAACTTTCGTAATTCGGTTTGAGCTGTCTAAACCACCCGCACGCGTTACGCAAAACCTCAAGGGAGATAACGTGCAACTACGACGCCGTCTCGTTCCTACCAAGTCGAAGTGGTCCACTCCGATCATCGCTGCTGTCACCTCTGTCTCGATGGTTGCGGCTGCCGCCTTCGGTGGCCACCAAGTGCTGCGCACCCAAGAAAACGGCTCCGGCCCCATCGAAGTAGCTTCCGCCTCGACGAGCTTTGGCGACGGAGAAACCGTTGTGGTCGACGACGCTGCCATCTCTGCCCAGGGCGAAGGCGACGGCCCCCGCGCCGTCAAGCAGTTCCACCGGGACGAGCCTTTCTCCATGTTCGCCGTGACCTGGAAGGGCGCTCGTGACGTTGCTGCTTTCGTGCGCGCCAAGCAGGCTGACGGTTCTTGGTCCGAGTGGTACGACATGGACAACTCGGGTTATACCAACGACGATCCGAACGCCACTAACGGCACCGAGCTGATTTACACAGGAACCACCAACGACGTGCAGGTTTCCATCAACAACGTAGATCTTGTCTCGGGCACCAACCTGGACAAGAGCTTCGAGGAAACCCCCGTGGAAGAAGACGGTACGCAGGCCCCAGAGTCCGCGGCACCGGAAACCTCGGCACCGGCGGCGTCGGCAAGCCAGTCGCCTGCTTCCGCACCGGCGGAGGACTCCAATCAGTCCGTGATTGAACAGGCCGCGGAAGCAGCAGCCAACCCGCACCCGGCGCCGCTGCCGTACAACGTCGGTGACATTGCACCGGTGGCTGACGTGCAGGAGATGGACGCTAAGGATTCCGGCGCACAGGAATCCGGTGCACAGGAATCTGGCGCGTCGGCAAACAACACCAGCACCGAGGGCATGGAGGCTGTCTTCATCGACGGCAATGCGCAGGCGGGCGAGGCTATCGAGCAGACCGCCGTCACCGACGGCATGCCAAAGGTCGTCTCCCGCGCGGGCTGGGGTGCGGACGAGTCGAAGCGCTGCATGGGGCCAGACTACGACGACGGCGTGAAGGCACTGACCCTGCACCACACCGCGGGCAACAACAACTACACCAAGGCTGATGCTGCAGCGCAGGTGCGCGGAATCTACCAGTACCACGCGCAGAACCTAGGCTGGTGCGATATCGGATACAACGCACTGGTGGATAAGTACGGCACCATCTACGAGGGCCGTTACGGCGGCCTCGATAAGGCCGTGCAGGGCGCACACGTTGGCGGCTTCAATACCAACACGTGGGGCATCTCCATGATTGGTAACTACGAGACCGCAGCACCGACGGAAGCCATGCTGAATTCCGTGGCGGAAATCGCTGGCTGGAAGGCCGCGATCTCCAACATCAACCCGAAGGGCTCCACCGACCTGGTCTCCGGCGGATTCAACGGCTCCCGTTTCCCAGCAGGAACGGTTGCTCACGTTCCGACCTTCCACGGCCACAATGACCTGCACTACACCGCCTGCCCAGGCAAGTACACCGTGGCACGTTGGGGCGATATCCGCAATGCGACCTACCGCAAATACCAGTCCATCAAGAACGGCACTGCCGGCTCCGGTGCGCAGCTGCCATCCAACGATGGCACCAACACGAACACTGGGACGAATACCGGCACCACGACGCCGGGTACCAATAATCCGGGTGGAAACACCGGCGGAACCACCGGCGGAAACCCCGGTACGAACGGCGCTACCTCCTCTCTGGGCGGCGTCCAGGTGCCGGTTGCAGTAATTCAGGCGGTTGCCGGTATCGCCGCGACTTTGGTCGGCATCTTCCTGTCTCGCTCGGGCCAGAAGGTCGACGGCAATAAGACCGTCGTCGGTGGCCTGACCACCTCGGAGATTCCAAACATTGTCTCCAAGGTCATCCAGATCTCCGGCAACCCGGGCCTGCAGCAGTCCTGGACGGCAATCCTGAACGCCTTCGGCCCTGTTCTCGGCCTCGCAGTAGGCGGCCCGGACTTCAAGGCGGGCGTTGTCTCCCAGCTCTTTGAAAACGGCGTCGTTCTCTCTTCCAAGGAGACCGGCACCCACGCCCTGACGGGCAAGGTCGCTAAGGCTTGGTCCGAGGGCGACAACTCCACCAAACTCGGCCTGCCGACCTCCGACGAGGTCTCCACCGGCAACGGCCGCGAAATCCGCGTGGACTTCCAGGGTGGCTACATCCAATACGACCCAGCAACCGAGAAGATTAACGTCTTCACCGACTAGTTGGCAGGGGGTGTCAGCCCCTGCAGGATTAAGGTGCTAGAACCATTGTTCTAGCACCTTTGCCACGCCCGATTGATGGTTGGCCATGGTGACTTCGTCAGCGGCCTCCTTCACGGCAGGATGCGCATTGCCCATGGCGACGCCGCGCCCCACCCACGACAGCATTTCGATGTCATTGGGCATGTCCCCAAAAGCGATTATGTCGCTACGTTCGATGCCGAAGTTCTCCGCCAGCCAGGACACGCCCTTGCGCTTGGTCACGTTGGGGGCAGCGACTTCGAGGATGCCCTCCGTCATCGAATAGGTAACATGGGCAACCGTTGGGTCCACCCGCGGAGCAATCAGATCGTAGAGTTCAGGGGCGCTAAATTGCGTGTTGCGGATAAGCAATTTCACCGCGGGCTCAGCCGCTAATTCATCGATGGAAACGACCCCGAAGCCGTCGAAAAGCGCGTTCTCGGAATAGTGGGGCTCCACCACAAAAAGCTCTTCGACGGGGTCGGCAAGCGAGGTCCCGCCGCGTTCCGCGCCGAAGCCTGCTCCCCCAAGCGGCTCCAGTACCTCCTGCGCCACGGCGATGACGTCTGTGATGGCGGCGGGCGAGAGCGCGTGAACATTGAGGAGCTTATCTTCCGCGGAATCGTAGATGACGGCGCCATTCGACGTCACGCATACCGGGCGGACGGGCAGCTGCTCCAGCACGGGCGCAATCCAGCGGAACGGGCGCCCGGTGGAAAGCGCAAAGTACGCACCCGACGCCACGGCTCGGGCTATTACTTCACGGTTACGCTTGGTGACGCGATGGTTCTTATCTAACAAAGTGCCGTCGATGTCACTGGCAATAAGGCGCGGCGCCCATAAGGAATCAACCATGCCCCACAGTCTACTTCGCGCCCGCAGGCAATTAGTGCCTCCTGCAAGAAATAAGGTCCCGCACCAAAAAGATGCGGGACCTAGAGCGCGCTAGCTAAGCGGGAGCTAGCGGGAGGGTTGCCTACTGAATGACGTCGTCATCTTCAGAATCTTCCCAAGCCAGGGAACGCTTGATGGCGCGCTTCCACTCGCTGTAGAGGTTGGAACGCTCCTCCTCATCCATCTTCGGGCTCCAGACCTTGAACTCACCGCTGCCGGTGTCCAGGCTCTTCAGATCCTCGAAGTAGCCGACCTGCAGGCCAGCGGCGAAGGCAGCACCGGTTGCGGTGGTCTCCACGTTCTTCGGGCGGTGCACCTCGACGTTCAGGATGTCCGCCTGGAACTGCATGAGCAGCTCGTTGTGGGTCATACCGCCGTCGACGCGCAGCTCGGTGATCTCCACACCGGAATCGGCAACCATGGCATCTGCGACGTCGCGAGTCTGGTAAGCAGTTGCCTCCAGAACCGCACGGGCGATGTGATTACGGTTGGCAAAGCGGGTAAGGCCAACGATGACGCCGCGGGCATCCGGGCGCCAGTACGGTGCGAAGAGACCGGAGAAGGCCGGCACGAAGTAAACACCGCCGTTGTCCTTGACGGAGCGGGCCATGTTCTCGATGGAGGCCGCGTTCGGAATCATCTGCAGGTTATCGCGCAGCCACTGCACCAGGGAACCGCCCATGGAGACCGAGCCCTCGAGCGCGTAGACAGGGCGTTCACCCTCGCGCTGGAAGCACACCGTGGTCAGCAGACCGTTCTCGGAGAACTTCGGGGTGGTACCGGTGTTCAGCAGCAAGAATAGGCCGGTGCCGTAGGTGTTCTTTGCAGAACCCGGGCGGAAGCAGCCCTGGCCGAACATTGCTGCCTGCTGGTCACCGAGGATGGCGCGAATCGGCACACCAGCCAGGGAGCCGCGGGCGCGCACAGTGCGGAAGTCGCTGAGGGAAGGACGAATCTCCGGCAGCATGGAGGTAGGAATGCCCATCTCCTTGCACAGTTCCTCATCCCACTCGAGCTTTTCGATGTCCATGAGCAAGGTGCGGGATGCGTTGGTGACATCGGTCGCGTGAACTGGCGGCTGGTCGCCGTCGCCCTCGGCGCCACCGGTCAGGTTCCACAGCAGCCAGGAATCGATGGTGCCGAAGAGCAGGTCGCCAGCCTCGGCGCGCTCGCGAGCACCCTCGACGTTATCGAGGATCCACTTGACCTTCGGGCCTGCCGGGTAGGAGTTGATGACCAAGCCGGTGCGGCGACGCCACTTGTCCGGGCCCTCCTCCCCCGCCAGCTCCTTGCAGATCTGGGTGGTACGGGTGTCCTGCCAAACAATTGCGTTGTAGACCGGTTCACCAGTGTTTTTATCCCACACGACGGTGGTCTCGCGCTGGTTGGTAATGCCCAGCGCAACGATTGACTCGACGGCGACGTCGCCGTTGGCCAAAGCCTCGCCGACGGCGCGGCGGGTGTTGTCCCAGATTTCCTTCGGGTCGTGTTCAACCCAACCCTTTTCCGGGAAGATCTGCTCGTGCTCGAACTGGCCGACGGAGACCTGCTCGCCGTCGTGGTTGAAGATGATGCAGCGGGTGGACGTAGTGCCCTGGTCGATTGCTGCTACGAACTTGTTTTCGCTCATGGATTTACTCCTTGCGTATTTTCAAAGATGCGGAGAGATGCGTATTTAAGCCAAAGCCATGGAAAGGAAACCGATGGCTACTGCAGCAAGCAGCGGGGCGACGATTGGTACCCAGGCATAGCCCCAGTTGGCGCTTCCTTTGCCCTTGATGGGAAGGACGAATGCGTACATCAAGCGCGGACCCAGGTCACGGACCGGGTTGATGGCGTAGCCGGTTGGGGTACCCAGGGAAAGGCCAACCGAAACGACGACGAATGCGACTGCGAAATACTTCAATGCACCAATCTCACCGCCGGAAGGACCAAACGCAATGAACATCAGCAGCACGCAGGTACCGATGAACTCAGTGACCGCATTCCAGAAGTTATTCGGGTGAGCAGGGCCAGTGAAGAAGATGCCACCGGTGGAGGCGTTCGCACCGGTTTCATTGCCAGCTTCGTCGAGGTTATTGGCGTCGAAAAGCTGCTTGAAGGCCGCCCAAGCAAGCAATGCGCCGAGCATTGCACCCAAAAGCTGGCCTGCGATGTAGGCAGGAACGAGGTTCCACTCAAGGCCGCCGTTGATGGCAACCATCAAGGTCACGGCCGGGTTGAGGTGGCCGCCAGAAGGGTCCGCCACACTGGCGCCCACGAAAACTGCCATGCCCCAGCCCAGGGCAATGACAATCCAGTCAGATCCTTTGGCACCGGAGGTGCGCAGGGTAACCAAGGCGCACACGCCGTTACCCAGCAGGAGGAGCAGGGCAGTTCCGATGAACTCCCAGAGGAAAGCATCCATTGCGGTCATGCTTTTAGTCTTTCTCTTGAATGGTCCTTATACCTGCGGCTTGCCTGCCGCGCGCACGAGGATGTCGTTTGCTTCTTGGTCGGTCAGTGCTGCTTCTGCCTGCAGCTCGGCTTCGGTGTGCTGCTTGAATGCGGCGATTTCTGCCTGCTTGGCAGCATCGTCCCAGCCCAACAGCGGAGCGACGAAGTTGGCCACCGCATCGGCGCAATCGACGCCGCGGTGTGCGTACTCAATGGCGATGCGCAGGCGGCGCGAAAGGATGTCATCCAGGTGCAGTGCACCCTCGTGGGTGACGGCGTAGCGCACCTCAGCCCACAGGTACTGCTCTGCGCCTGGAACCGGCTTCAGCAGCTCAGCGTCTTCTTCTGCCGGAGCGAGGACCTCGCCCAGCAGGGAGCCGTAGCGGCCAAGCAGGTGCTCGATGACGTCCTGGTGCACTCCGTAGCGCTTAGCCAAGGTCGGTACCTGGTTAGCCAGAGCGTGGTAGCCCTCGGCACCCAGGATTGGGGTGCGTTCGGTGACGGACTCTGGAGCGTCGAAAGTCAGCTCCTTGACGGCCAGGTCAACGGCATCCTTACCAATGACGCGGTAGGTGGTGTACTTGCCACCGGCAACGGAGACGAGGCCCGGAGCAACTTTGGCCACGGCGTGGTTGCGGGACAGCTTGGTGGTGGTGTCGGACTTACCGGTCAAAAGCGGGCGCAAGCCGGAGTAAACGCCGACGATGTCGGAGCGGGTAATGGTGCGGGAAACGCGCTGGTTAACCTGATCCAGGATGTAGTCGATGTCGGCCTTGGTTGGTGCCGGATCCGGCAGAGATAGACCCTTTTCCCAGTCCGTGTCGGTGGTACCGATGATCCAGTATTCGCCCCATGGAATAACGAAGAGTACGGACTTCTCGGTGACGAAGCACAGTGCAGCATCGGCGTCGAGGGCGTCCTTCGGCACGACGATGTGCACGCCCTTGGAAGCGTGGACGGTGAACTTGCCCTCCACGCCGGCCATCTCCTGGATCTTGTCATTCCACACGCCGGTGGCGTTGATGAAGACGCGGCCCTTGATGGTGGTCTCGCGGCCGGTTGCAACGTCACGGACATGCGCGCCGGTGATGCGGCCGCCGCGGTCCTTTTCAAAGCCCACGACCTCGGTGCCGGTACGGACGCTGGCGCCGAACTCGGCGGCGGTACGCAGGACGGTCATGGTGTGGCGAGCGTCGTCGACAAGCGTGTCGTAGTAGCGCACGCCACCAACCACTGCGTGATCCTTCAGGCCCGGGGCAACATTCAGCACGCCCTTGCGGGTCAGGTGCTTTTGCATCGGAACGCTCTTTGCGCCGCCCATGAGGTCATACAAAGTAAAGCCGCCGAACATCATCACGCGCTCCCACACGTGGTGGGTTAGCGGGAAGATGAATTTCAGCGGCTTGACCAGGTGCGGAGCCAGGGTGGACATGTTGAGCTCGCGCTCATGGAGAGACTCGGCGACCAGGCGGAAGTCGAACATCGCCAGGTAGCGCAGGCCACCGTGGAACATCTTGGAGGAGCGGGAAGAGGTACCTGCCGCGAAGTCGCGGGACTCGACAACTGCGGTCTTCAGGCCACGGGTAGCGGCGTCGACTGCTGCGCCTGCGCCAACGGAGCCACCGCCGATGATGACGACGTCATATTCCTCATCGGAGTAGTTCTCCCATGCCTTTTCAAAGTATTCCGGGTTGAAACTCTGATTGCTTAGCTTTGTCATTACTAAACTCATCTCCTTAACTTGCCCCTTATGCCATCGCAATACAGTCGCCGTGCTCTCGCACGGCGCGCGCTACGGTGACAGGTGGAGCCTCATGGTCGCCCAAAGTGGTCCATTCCCCGCCTCGGGCCTTGAAGATCTTTTCTCCTAAATCTTATGTTAGGGGTCACGACAGAAAGCGCGCTGTTGCACTACTCACTCGTAAGTTTCGCCACCGTAACCAGCATTTTCCATGAGTTTTTATAAAGGAAAGAAACTTATTATACCCCTATAGGGGGGGTGTAGACAGACAAATAAAAAGGAACGTCTGGTCATATCCAGACGCTCCTTGCGGTTTCCCTAACCTTTTTAAGGTCTACTTCTTCTTATTCAACTTCGCCATCGCCTCCAGCACCTCGGAGACGCCAGCGCGCTCTGCCGAGTAGGTCACGGAACCTGCTTCTTTGACCAGCTCAATGGGTGCAGTCTCCAGCGCGACCACCTGCGTGTGGTCCAAGAAAACCTCGTCTCCTGCCTCACCAGCAAAGACGGTCACCTCACGCGGGGCCGCCCCCACTAGCTCAAGAATCTGCTCAGTAGCAACCCAACGACATGCCTCATCTGCAACCACGATTAGCCCCGTTGGGGTGTCCACGAAACGGGCACCGGGTACTTCACCCAGGACGTCCTTCACCTCACGCAGCTCGCGCTTGATATGACCAGAGACCACTTCCCCACCTTCGTAGGCCCATTCGACGACAATGTCGCTGTGTGCTTCGATGGCAGCAACGGCGGCGTCGGAAAGCGGGTGCATGGCAATAACCTCGGAGCCATGCTTGACGACGCCGCCCTGATGCTCAATCCTCCACAGTTCCTGCTGGATATTGGCAAAGGTGGAGTCTGGGTGAGCTGCCGCCTGCGGGGACATCAGCACCAGCATCTGCGACTCCGGATAAACGCCGGCGAATGCATCGTGCAGGCGCTTGGTCACGGAACCATCCTCATAATTCAAGGTGGATTCATCTGCCACAACGATGCGCGGGATCTGCGTGAAGTGCGCCTTCATGCGGTGCGGCAGGCGGGAGACGATAAGGCGCGACTGAGTTGCAGCGCTCAACAAGCCCTGCTCCACCTTGGAGCCCGCGAAGACTTCCTTGCTACTGGTGGCGAGGTTGGCCTGCGCCTCAGCCACATCAACCTTGAGCTGTCCCATGATTTCGGTGACTTTGTCGCGACCTTCACCCAAGCCACGAGTGGCCTCCTCGATGACGATGTTGAGGTTTTCCTTGATCCACTCGAGTGTCTCCGGGGTGGTGCGCTTGAGCTCCTCCACCTCGCCGCTGGCCGGCTTTGCGGTAATGGCCAGACGGTCCTTGACCAGCTCAGAGGTGGCTTCGGAGATACGAGTCTTGAGCCCCATCAGGTCATCGCGCAGGCGGCGCACGCGGTAGCGCTCCGACTCGACCGCCTTATCCTCGCGCTCTGCTTCCTCCAGGCTCGGCGCTCCGCCGCCCATGCGGGCTGGAACCCAGAAAGCGCCCTTCGGCATTGGACCAAACTCCGCCTCGTAGTCCTTCCAGAGCATCTCGAGGCCTTCCTGCATGCGGCGACGAATCTCGGCGGTGTCTGCCTCGACGTCGCCAGTCGGTTTAAAAGGCTCGAGGGCACGGATAAGCAGCGGGGTATTGCTGCGGCCCAGGTTCTTCTTCTGTCCCTTGGTCCACAACCGTTGGGAGCCGAAGGTGACCGTCGGGATAATCGGCACGCCGGCTTCATAAGCGATGCGGGCTGCGCCGCCACGCATGCTGCGGATTTCGAAGCTGCGGGAAATCGTACCCTCGGCGAAGACGCCGACCAGCTCGCCGGCCTTGGCCAGCTCGATGCCTTGGCGGATGGAAGCTCCACCATCGATACGGTCTACCGGGATGTGGCCCATCATCTTCAGCAGTGGGCCCACGACTGGGGTCTTGAAGACGCCGGCCTTGGTCAGAAAGCGCACCAGGCGCTTCTTCTTATGCGGTAGAAAACCTCCGAAGACAAAGTCCATGTAACCGGTGTGATTGACCACGAGCACCGCGCCGCCCTTGTCCGGGATATTCTCCTCGCCCCAGGTGCGAAACTTAAGCCCCTGCGCAATAGTAACGCCCCGTGCCAGGGTGACAATGCGTTGATAAAAGAAGTCTTTAACGGCGTTCATAGTTCTTCCCCCTGGTTAAAATATGCGGGACTTTGTGAAGGCTAAAGGTAGCTCGGACAAAACAACTACTAGTTAAGCACGACAAGTCCCCCGGGTCAGGAAAACCCGGGGGACGTATATATAACTGTTAACTAATCTGCTTTAGCGCGGACGCAGAACATCCTTGCCCACGAATGGGCGCAGCGCTTCTGGGACAACCACGGAGCCGTCGGCCTGCTGGTGGTTTTCCAAGATGGCAACGAGCCAGCGGGTAGTGGCCAGGGTACCGTTGAGGGTTGCGGCGTACTGGGTCTTGCCGTTTTCGTCGCGGTAGCGGGTCTGCAGACGACGCGCTTGGAAGGTGGTGCAGTTCGAGGTGGAGGTCAGCTCGCGGTAGCAGCCCTGGGTTGGAACCCATGCCTCGTTGTCGAACTTGCGGGCCGCAGACGAGCCAAGGTCGCCACCAGCGATGTCGATGGTGCGATAAGGCAGCTCCATCGCAGCGAGCATGTCCTTTTCCATCTGCAGCAGCATCTGGTGCATCTGCTCTGCTTCTTCCGGCTTGCAGAAGACGAACATTTCCAGCTTGTCGAACTGGTGAACACGCAGGATACCGCGGGTGTCCTTGCCGTGGGAGCCAGCCTCGCGGCGGAAGCAGGAGGACCAACCGGTGTACTTGATTGGGCCGTCGCTGAGATCCAGGATTTCATCCTTGTGGTAGCCCGCGAGCGCAACCTCGGAGGTACCGACGAGGTAGAGATCATCTGCCGGCAGGTAGTAGATCTCATCGGAGTGCTGGCCCAAGAAGCCGGTGCCGGCCATGATGTCTGGGCGAACCAGAACTGGCGGGATCATCAGCTGGAAGCCAGCCTCGCGCGCCTTCTGTGCCGCGAGCATGAGCATGCCCAGCTGCAGGAAGGCACCGTCACCGGTCAGGTAGTAGAAGCGGGCGCCGCCCACCTTGGCGCCACGCTTTACGTCGATAAGCCCAAGGGACTCGCCGAGTTCCAAGTGATCCTTCGGCTCGAAGTCGAACTCTGGGATCGTGCCAACCTCTTCGAGGACGATGAAGTCATCCTCGCCGCCAGCCGGCGCGCCCTCCACGACGTTGGAGAGCTGGAACTGCAGCTCGTTTACCTTTTCTTCAGCAGCAGCCAGTTCCGCCTCGGCCTTCTTGACCTTTTCCTTCAGCTCATTAGAACCCTCCAGCAAGGCTGGGCGCTCTTCTGGGGAGGCCTGGCCAATCTTCTTGCCAAAGGCCTTCTGCTCGGAACGTAGCTCGTCGGCTGCCAGGATGGCAGAACGGCGGGCTTCGTCGGCGGCCAGAAGCTCGTCAACAAGAGCTGGATCCTCACCACGGGTTACCTGGGAGGCACGGACAACGTCTGGGTTTTCGCGGAGGAACTTTAGATCAATCACGCTTAAAAGTTTAGCGCACTAAGCTGCCCTTGCAGTGGTAATAACCAGCGAATTATTATGTGTTTATGACCGCACAAATAATCACCGATGGACCCGTCCCAAAGCATGCCCAGCTGCGTGACATCCTCACCGAGCTGTGCAACACCACTTTGAAACCAGGGGACATCCTCCCAGGTGAGCGTATTCTGGAAGAGACTTATGGCGTCTCTCGCATCACGGTGCGCCGCGCCATCGGTGATTTGGTTGCCGCCGGACGCCTGCGGCGCGTGCGCGGCAAAGGCACCTTCGTCGCCCCTAATCCCCTAGTATCTCGTCTGCATTTGGCCTCATTCTCCGATGAAATGGGTGCCCAACGTGTCCAGGCCTCCAGCAAAATCCTCTTGGGCGGCCGCGCGTCAGCCCCGGATGAGGTGTCCGAGTTCTTCGGCGCCGATCCTTCCGTGACGCATACCCACCTGCGCCGCCTTCGCTTGGGCGATGGGGAGCCCTATTCCATCGATGACGGTTGGTATAACTCTGCCTTTGTTCCCAACCTTCTGGAAAATGACATCTACAACTCGGTCTACGCCATCCTGGACTCCAACTTCGATCTGCCAATCACGGAGGCGGATCAGACGGTCACGGCGATTGCGGCGGATGCGGAGATAGCGCAGCTTCTCGACGTCGAGCCCGGCACCCCACTGCTGCACATCATCCGCAAGTCCCGCTCGGGCGATCGCCCAGTTGAGTGGTGTTCTTCGGTCTATCGCACCGACCGCTACCGGCTTACCACGCGGGTAAGCCGCGCTCTCGATTCCTAAGGGATAAGAAGAATCCCAGGCAGACGGGTACTATGGGAAGCCTTATGAGTAAGAATTCTCCTTGGCGCTCATCATTTGCCGTCCGCTTATTCTTAGTGGCCACCCTCGCAGCCGCCGCGTTTCTCGGTGCATACGGGCTGCTTAGCCCGAATACTGGCAGCACAAATAGCCAGTCTTCTGCTCCCGAAAAAGCAGAGCCTTCCGCCGAGCCAGAGGTAGTTGCGTTTACCTCGGCCGAGTCCGGCACCTGCTTATCCTGGGACATCGACGGCAAGGGAGAAATCTCCAACTTCGCCGAGATTTCCTGCGATAAGCCGCACCGCTTTGAGGTTGCTGCTCGCGAGGATCTCAGCACCTACCCCACCAGTGAGTTCGGCCCCGACGCTGAGCGGCCCGACGTCACCCGCCAGAACGCGCTGCGCGATGAGCTGTGCGAGTCCAGCACCCTGGGCTACCTGCACGGCAAATGGGATCCAAACGGCAAGTTCGACATTGCATCCGTCCTGCCGCCACAGGCAGCATGGCAGCAAGGAGATCGCACCCTACTCTGTGGCCTACAGACCACCGATGAGGCAGGCGTTCCACAGCTAAATACCGGCAACGTGGAAGCGGTGGATCAGTCGGTCGTCGCCAAGCCTGGCGAATGCCGCAGCATCGATGACAAACAGGTCGTGCGCACCGTGGACTGTGCGCAGCCGCACCAGCTGGAGACCGTATCCATCGTGAACCTAGGCGAACACTTCACCGGTGGCTACCCCAACGGTGAGGAGCTGGATTCCTACCTCAACGAAACTTGTACGGCCGCCGCCATCGAGTACCTGGGCGAGGAAGAAAACCTTTATCAGTCCACCTTGCAACCCTTCTGGGGCTCGGTCAGCGAGGCCGCATGGAACGGTGGCAGCCGCTCCGTGAACTGCTCTTTGATGCACCCAAACGATGGCCACTTCTCCACCATCACCGGCTCTGCCACCGGCGGCCGTAACGCTCTGACTATCGACGGCGCGCCACCAGCAGTCCAGCCAGAGCGCAATCCGGTGCGCAACCCTTCCGCAGCGCCCAGCCCAGCGCCTAACGCACAGGGCGCCCCAGCAGACAATAGCTCGGCGGCTAACGCTCCGGCACCTGCCGCGCAGTAATAAGCCGAGCAATTCGGCAATACAAAAGGCGATAACGAGCAGCAGGTGTATTTAGTAAGCGAAGAGCGCTTCGATGAGATGGTCAACGATGCGCTCGATAAACTCCCGGACGAGTTCGTCCAGCGGATGCGCAACCTGGCCATCTTGGTGGAGGATTTCAACGCAGAAAATCCCCACCTGTTGGGCCTCTACGTGGGCGTGGCCCTTCCAGATCGCACTTTCGACCACACGGGCTTTCTACCCGACACCATCTTCATCTACCGCGGTGCGCTGCAGGAATGGTGCAACACGGAAGAAGAGCTGGCGCACCAAGTCGAGGTGACCGTCTTCCACGAGCTAGGCCACTACTTCGGGCTAGAAGAACACGAGCTACACCATCTGGGCTGGGGCTAAAGGGGGGGGAAGTTAGCGGGAGCCTGCCTCTTCCATATCGGTATCTGCCCAGCGCTTCAGTGTCCACTTGCCAAAGGGCTGGCCGTTGGGTTCCATCACCGTAAAACGTCCGTTTGCCATGTACCCGGTGTAGGCGAAGTCCGCGTCGACTCCGGTGGCGTGACGGCTGACCACACGAATGGCAGCGCCATGGCTGACAACGACCGCGTCCTCGTCCTCGCCTAAGTTAGCGGCAATTTCTTCAATCACCGGCTGATAGCGCTCCAAAACGTTGCGGTAGGTCTCGCCGCCTTCCATGCAGGCGTTCTCGTCGCCGTCGAGCCAGCCGCGCAGCGCCACCATGTAGGAACGGTGGGCATCCTCGCTGCCGTCCATCTCGAAGTCGCCGGCGAAAACTTCGTGGATGCCCGTCTTCACCTCCACAGGCACACGGATTTGGCCAGTGGCCTTAGCAAAAGACTCCGCCGCCAGCATCGCGGTTTGCTGGGCGCGCAGCGCAATAGAGCAATAAAAGCGCACCTTGCGGCCTGCGGTTAGCTCCGCAAGCTCTTGGCCCACGTCCGTGGCCTGACCACGGCCACGCTCGGTAAGCTCGGCTCCCGGCGGGCGTGTATCAAGCAGGTGCTCGACGTTGGAGTAGGTCTGGCCATGGCGCACGAGAAAGATTCTTCCGCTCATAGTTTCCTACACTATTGGCCCTTCCGTGCCCGCGCTACCCATTCATCTGCCGCTTTCAAGCGCGATAGATCACGCGGCTGCGTGCCCTTATCTGAATAGGAGGGCCACGAACCCAGGAAGACGAGTTCCTCCGCGCGCAACCACAATGCGCGCAGTGCCGCGGCCACGGGCTCGTCATCGATGTGGCCTACTAGTTCCACGTGGAACCTATACGTGCCGAGTCCGGTGCGGGTAGGCCGCGATTCGATACGGGAAAGATCCACGCCGCGGTGGGCGAATTCCTCCAGTGCGCCGACCAACGAACCGGGTTCGTTGGGCAGAGTAAAGACCACTGCGGTCTTGTCACGACCGGTGCGGGTCGTTGGTTTTCCGGGCAGCCCCGCGAGGACGAAGCGGGTGGTGGCGCCCTGGACGTCGGCCACGGCATCGGCAAGCGTGTCCAGCGCAAAGAGCTCTGCGGCGCGGGCCGGTGCTGCTGCCGCATCAACTTCCCCCGCAGCTACCGCCTGGGCTGCGGCGCCATTGGAGCTGGCGGCAACAAACGTGGCAGCGGGAAGATTCTCTGCCAACCAGCCACGGACCTGCTGAAAGGCCACCGGATGGGTGGAGAAGGTACGCACGTCATTGGGCTTAGTGCCGGGCCGAACCATGATGCTAAACGCAACAGACAGGTCGACTTCGCGGTAGATCTGCACTGCGTCGCCATCGACCAGGGCGTCGGACGTGGCGGTCACCGCACCGTCGACCGAATTTTCCAGGGCAACGCAGGCATAGTCCGCTTTACCTGCGCGCACCGCGTTAAAAGCCGCCGCGGGCGAGTCCACTGGCAGCGGCTCCACGGCGGCGAATTCGCTGGCCATCTGCTGCAGGGCAGCCTCGGTGAAAGTACCGGCGGGGCCAAGGAAAGCAATTTTTGTTGCGTTGCTCATGCTGGCAACCCTAGCCCACTAGACTGTGGCGCCATGGAGTTTTCCCCGGATTTCAGCTTGGCGGCTCTCCGCGAATCGCTTGGGCATTTAAGCGCCGAAGAACATGGATTTACCCACCTCGACTTGGAGCGCACACCACAGGCGGAAGGCCGGTTGAGCGGGTGGATACTCTCCGCCAAGGATCTCAACGATGTAGCGGGCATGCCTACCACCATGGGGCATGCGCAGCGCACCTATCTCCCAGAGTTCAGCGACCCTTTCATCGAGCGCTTGGAACAGCAGGGAGCGCGCATCGTGGGTAAGTCCGCGGCACCGGAGCTGGGCCTACGGATAGATACGGAGCCGGTGGGCCTGCCACATCCGGATAACCCACTCTATCCAGGAAAGACGCCGGGTGGTTCCTCGGGCGGTGCGGCCGTGCAGGTGGCCCGAGGGTTGCTGCGTGCGGCCCATGCTTCGGACGGCGGCGGCTCCATCCGGGTGCCCGCTGCGGCTTGTGGCGTGGTGGGCTTCAAGCCCTCCGGCGAGGAGCTGGCAGTGCAGGGCTTTATTGCGCGCACTGTTGACGACGCCGCTTTTCTCCACGAACTGCGCCCACGGACGCCACGCGCACGGGTAGGCGTGCTGATCGATCCGCTTTTTGCTTCCACGGCCGTTGCCCCGCACATGCTGCAGGCGGTCAATGAAGCAGCGCAGTCCTTGGAAGGCCAGGGTTTTGAAACGGTGTCGATTTCGCCCTATCCGCAGGCAGGCGAGACATTTCAGGCTTTCCAGAACCTATTCATGCGCAAGCTGGCCAAACTCCCGGAGACCATCGGCTATGCCGAGTGGATTCGCCAACGGGGGATGCAGGTAAGCAACGCCGAGCACGCGGCGGCGCGCGAGCACGCGGTGCAGCTGCCAGCGTTGTTAGCGGAGTACTGGCAGGTAGACGCCATTCTCACGCCAATGCTGGCCTATGATCCGCCCAGACGCGGCGCGTTCACCTCCCTCCCGCACCAGGAGAATTTCGACGAACAAACGCGGTGGTCGCCGTGGGGCTCGCTGTTCAACGTCGCGATGCTGCCCGCGGTTTCGATTCCCTGGAAGGTGCCAGACCATCCGCCGGTGGGAGTGCATTTGGGAGGCATCACGCTTAACGACGCCGAGCTGCTCGGCCTGGCAAAGGTACTTCACCCATGACGCGCAATCTCCACAAGAATGCTCGACCCCAGGCGATGCGAGCAACGCTGACGGAAATCCTCATCGTCTTGGCCTTGAGTTTTGGTATTTCGGGCGTGCGCTCGGTGCTGCGGCTCATCGATGACCTGCTCAATCCAGCACCGCTAAACGAGCAATCGGTGACCATCAACTCGAGCCAATCTGTCTCCCCGTGGCTGGACCTGGGCCTGCAGCTCTGCTCCGCCGCCGTGCTGTTTTCCTGGGGCGCGCTGGCGCTCTATTTGCTTTCGGTCCGAAACAAACCCGCGGCGATGCTTGAGCGTTTCCCGCGTGTAAGGGATTGGCTGCAGGGCGCAGGCCTGGCCGCGCTCATCGGGTTGCCGGGGCTCGCACTGTACTACTCTGCGCTGCACTTTGGTTGGACCAAGGAAGTCGTCCCAACCTCCTTCGATAATGCCTGGGTGGAAATGCCAGTGCTGCTTTTGAAGTCAGCCGCGAACGCCTTTGCCGAGGAAGTCGTGGTGGTCTACTGGTTTATGACCCGCCTGCGCCAATCAGGCTGGGCGCTGCCGGCCACCCTCGCGGCGTCTTCAATCCTGCGCGGTTCCTATCATCTCTACCAGGGTGTATCGGCAGGTTTCGGCAACATCGTGATGGGGCTGATCTACGGATACTTCTATGCCAAGACCGGCAAGGTCTGGCCGCTTGTCATCGCGCACTTTCTCATCGACGCCGTGGCTTTCGTGGGATATGCCCTGCTTTTCTAAACGGCGCATTCTGTTTATTCACAGCCCAGTTCGGGACACACGCATGTAAACAAACGCATGTGTACCTATGGGACAGGTGTGATTTCGTTGTAGAGTTGAGCGCATGACTCAATCTGGACGAGACCCGCATCGCGAGGCACGCCGCGCAGGTGATAGCCTTGTGCCCGCCTCCGGAGCAGATTCCGGCGCAGGCTCGGCCGCAGACTACGTGCTCGGTGCTGACGGCAAACCTATAAGGGACCGCTTTGGGCGCCCAGTGCGGCGTCGCCAAGCAGCGCCGCGCCCACCGCGGGCAGGAACTGCAGCGAGTAACCCTAGCTCCCGCCCAACCTCTCCCCGCCCGGAAGAAACCCGTTTTGATGTGGGCGCATACATGGAGCGCAATCAGGGCGCGCCACGGCGCACGCCGCCCCGGCCCGAGCAGCAGCCTGTGCCCCAGCGTGCGCCCCGGCGCGCAACGCCGGATGTACCGCGCAGCTATCGCTCACCTGCAGGCACAAGAGGCGTAAAGCCGCAGCGTCCGCATCGCCGCCGCAAAAAGGTAAGCCCGGTTAAGAAGTCTTTGGGCTGCCTGGGCTGGTTCGTGGCGATCTTGCTCGTGCTGACTTTGGTCTTTACCTTGTGGACGGATTCGCGCCTGACCCGCATCGAGGCGATGCCGGAGGAGCAGGTCTCCAATACGGCGGGCACCAACTGGCTGTTGGTGGGCTCCGATTCCCGCCAAGGGCTGACGGAGGAACAGCAGGCAGAGCTCGGCACCGGTGGTGACGTGGGCGTTGGCCGTACCGACACCATCATGGTCCTGCACATTCCAGCTTCCAGCAAGGCCAAGCTGGTCTCCATTCCGCGAGATAGTTACGTCGAGGTACCTGGCTTCGGCATGGACAAAATCAACGCTGCCTTTACCTATGGTGGCCCGCAGCTGTTGGCGGAAACCGTGGAGCAATCCACTGGCCTGCGCATCGACCACTATGCGGAAATCGGCATGGGCGGCCTGGCCAACGTGGTTGATTCTGTTGGCGGCGTAGATATCTGCGTCAAGGAGCCGATTGATGATCCGCTCGCCGGCATCAACCTGCAGCCGGGTTGTCAGGAGCTGCGCGGGCCGCAGGCGCTGGGCTACGTGCGCACGCGCGCTACCGCCATGGGTGACCTTGACCGCGTCCAGCGCCAGCGTGAATTCTTCGCAGCGCTGCTGGAAAAGATCACCTCGCCGAGCACGCTGATCAATCCGTTTAGGACCATCTCCCTGGTCAACCACACCGCCAGCTCCTTCATCGTGGGCGAAAAAGACCACGTCTGGCACCTGGCCCGCGTGGCGCTGGCCATGGCCGGCGGCGTGGAGACCGAGACCGTGCCAATCGGCGGCTTCGAGGACACCACGGTGGGCAACGTGGTGCTCTGGGATGAAGAAGCAACCCAGCAGCTGTGGGATTCGCTGAAGTAAGACCGGTCCCGATAAAGCAGCGATCATGAAAGGGGAGGCACCTCATCGGAGGTGCCTCCCCTTCTTTGTGTCTTTTGTAGGCGCATCGTACGCGCGGGAAGTACTAGACAGCTGCTTTCTAGCGCAGGGTGACCTGGCGGGATTTGATGTTCTCGAGCTGCTTGCGCTCGTCGGAGTTCAGGTTCTCGTCGTTGTCGATCTCTGCGGCGAGCGCCTTGTCGACACGGGCAAGCTCTGCCTCGTAGGAGTCGAATGCTACCTCTGGCTGCAGGTCAAAGACCGGCGCGATGAGGCCGTGGGTGCGGAAGACGCCGGCGAACTTGGTGTTATCACCAAGGTTCAGCTCGCCGCGTGCTGCAACGCGGGCTAGGGCGTTCAAGAAGGCGTTCTCATCATCGTTCGGGCGTACCCAACGGATGTGCGCCTTGCCGCCACCGGCGTTTGCCCAGAAGGCGATGCCCTCGATGTCGTTGCCTACCTGGTGGGACTCGATGACGGAGTCGTTTGCCATCTGCATGGACTGCGCCACCTGCGGGGTGATCTGAGCGCCCTCTGGCATCCACCAGGAGAAGTCCTGGTAGACGTTGATATCCAAGTCTGCAGATTCCTCAAGCAGCTCGCTAAGAGCCGGCTCGGAGCCGTCTGCCGCGGTGGACTCAAGGGTAGAGCCCGGCTCATTATTCTTTACCCAGTTCAGGGCGAATGCGAGGTCGCGGCCCGGGTTGTGGGTGTGGGACTGTACCTGCAAGCCCACGAATGCGTCGCCGCCGAACTCATCGTCACGGATGAGTGCGGCAGAAGCGCCCGGCAGAACGGTGGCGACATAAACGTCCTTGTCAAAGCCCTTGAGGGAAAGCTTTGCAGTCGCGGAAGGAACGAATTCCTGCATCGCAACGAGGGAAGCCTCAGCGCTCAAGCCGCCAAACGGACGGGCGTCCTTTTCTAGGGCCGCGCGCTCTGCGGCGCGAGCAGCTAGCTTGGCCTGACGGCGAGACATTCCCTCAGGCAGCTGTTCCTTGTTCTTTTTCTTCTTGGCCATGTTCACCAATCTACCTGCTGGCTAGAGCTCGATGGCGTGTAGGGCCACTTCTGGTTGATTCGTGGCCAAAATGTCTATCCCGTTGGACCACGCCCACTTCATGTCATCCGGTTTATCCACCGTCCACAGATAGGTGGGAAGCCCAAAGGCCCCGATGTCATCGGGGCGCAATTTGGCACGCAACAACGACATGCCCAGGCCCGTTGGGCGGGAAAGCAAAACATCCGGGAAGTGCCGCTCCCAGTCGCGACGTAGATAGAAGCGATCGACCTGCGGGGCAAGAGACTGCATGCGCCGGACTGCTTTGTGGGAAAAGGAAATCATGTGGATGCGGGGGTCGTCGAGAAGCCCGGCGTAGCGCAAGCGCAGCACCAGCTGTTCTTCAAGGACATCGCCCTGGCCGGAGGGATGCTTGGTTTCGATGTAAAGGTGATGCGGGTTATCGCCCAGCATCTCCAGCAGTTCATCGAGCAGCAGCATGTGCTGGCCGCCGCCGATGTCGACCTGGCGCAACTCCTGCCAATCCATCTGCGCGATGCGGCCCGGGCGGCCCGCGGTGCGGTCAAGGGTGGCGTCATGGTTGACCACCACCTTGCCGTCCCGGGACAGGCGGATATCGCACTCGAGGCCATGAATCGGCAGCTCCAGCGCCTTAGCAAATGCAAGAGGGGACAACTCCGGATATTTACCGGAATATCCCCTGTGCGCGACGATTTTCACTATCCGAAGATCTCAGTCTTGATCTTGTTGAGCGTTTCATACGAAGCGCGGAAGCGCTCCTTTTCGTGCTCGTCGAGCGCCAGCTCAACGACTTTGTTGATACCGGAGCGGTCGATCACCGCTGGGGTGCCGATGTAGGCATCCTCAACGCCGTACTGGCCCTGCAGGTACGCAGAAACCGGAAGCACAACTGCCTGGTTCTGGATGACTGCACGAGTGATGCGTGCCAGGCCCATGCCGATGCCGTAAGAGGTGGAACCCTTGGCGTCGATGATGGTGTAGGCAGCGTCGCGAGTATCTTCGAAGATCTTCTCGATGCGCTCGTTGTAGCCCGGGTCCTCCTCGGAGCGGTGCGAGAGCGAGACGCCACCGATGTTGGCAGAGGAGACAACCGGGAGCTCAGAGTCGCCGTGCTCGCCGATGATGTAGGCGTGGACGGACGTCGGAGCGATGTCATCCATCTCCGAGAGCATGTAGCGATAACGCGCGGAGTCCAGGATGGTGCCGGAGCCGATGACGCGCTCATGCGGCAGGCCGGAAGCCTTCCACACTGCGTAGGTCAAAAGGTCCACTGGATTGGAAGCAACCAGGAAGATGCCATCGAAGCCGTTGGCCATGACGTCGGAGACGATCGAGTTCATGATGTTGACGTTCTTATCCACCAGCTGCAGGCGGGTCTCGCCCGGCTTCTGCGCGGCGCCGGCGCAAATGACCACCATTGCGGCATCAGCGCAATCCGCGTAGGTGCCCTTGGTGACGCGGGTGCGCGAAGGTGCCCAGACCACGCCGTGGTTCAAGTCCATCACGTTGCCGGCGAGCTTCTTCTCGTCGATGTCGATGATGGCCAGGTGGTCGACGGTTCCTTGGTTAACGAGTGCGAATGCGTAGGCAACTCCAACATCACCTGCGCCGATGAGTACGACTTTGTTTCCTACATGATTTCCCATGAGCCCTATTGTGCCCCGAGTCTCCCAACTTTGCCTGTTGTACGCCCGATCTCACACAAGGGACTGTCCGATTTCACATCATTTATGCCCGATCAAACATCCCCTGCACGAGGGTGAGGATGCTGGTTGAATGGTTCGCATGCGTGATATCGCCCGCAGATTCGCCCGTACCGCAGCCATACATACCCTGTCAGCTGCGGTTTTCGGCCTGGAAGTGCTCAGCGATCTTACCCCTGGAGTACGCATGACGGGCAGGAGACGTTTGCCACAAAATATGGCGCCCGGCATCTTTGTGGCGGAAATTGCTACCTGGGCCGCAGTCTCCCCGTCGCTTTTGCCACGCCCTTGGTGGGTCACCGCAGCCAACGTCGCCATCGGTCAGGCAGCCGGACATTTCACGGCAACCACCGCTGCGTTTATCACTAAGCGCGGGCTGCACCACATCGGTAAGCGCCCGCAAGACAGGGTTGGGCCTACCACCCGTAACCGCACCCACCTCGCACTGGGCGCAGTCACTCTTTTGATGGGCGTGCGCTCTCTGCGTAATCAGAGCGAGCAGGCCAAGCTAGTCAACAAATACAACGAGCGCGGCCCCCAGTCAGCGGCACTCGGCATCGCCATCGGAACCCTAGGTTATGGCAGCCTGCTCGTCATCGGCGAGGCCGCCCAGCTCACCGTCACCCAGCTCTCCCGCCAGGCCCAACGCTGGCTGCCACGCTGGCTGGCGTGGCCGTTGGCCGGATCAACCGTGGGCTATCTCATGGCTTTGTTTAGTGACCGCATGCTGTGGCGGCGCTTCATCCACGACGCCTCGATGCAGGCGCTGCAGCTAAATAAGCTGGTCTATCCCGGCTCCGTGATGCCGTGGGAGCCTGAGCGCTCCGGCAGCCCGTGGTCCCTGGAGCCATGGACTGCCGTGGGCTCACAAGGCCGCGCCTTTTTGGATCGCGGCCCCCGCGCGCACGACATCAAGGACGTCATGCTCTGCTCTGATGCGCACGAGCCGATCCGCATTTTCATTGGCTTGGTCCAAGGCCGCGGCCCCATCACTGCCGCTCAACAGGCGCTCGCCGAGCTGGAACGCACCGGTGCCTTCCGCCGCGACACCATCGTAATTGAGTTGCCAGCAGGTTCCGGGTGGATCAACAACTACTCGGTGTCCGCGTATGAGTTTTTGACCCATGGCGACTGCGCCACCGTAACGCTGCAGTTTTCCTATCTTCCTTCGGTCTTTTGCTACGTCGTGGACCGCAAAGCACCAATCAATGCTGCACGCGAACTCATCGCCGCGGTGCAATCACGCATCAACGATATGCCGGAGGATAACCGGCCGAAGCTTTACTTCGCCGGGGAATCTTTGGGCTGCTACGGCATCGTTGAAAACTATCGGGACTTGGAGGAATTGCTGGCGGCTTGCGATGGCGCGGTCTTTACCGGCCCGCCGCGGATGACGGCTTTTACCCGCCGTTTGGCCCGCGCCCGCGACCGCGGTTCATTGGAGCGGCTACCGCTTATCGACGCCGGGCAACACGTCAGGTTCGCTTCCACCCCAGAACACATGGAGCACGACGCCTTTGGCAACGAATACCAGCGCTGGCAGCGCCCCCGTGTGGTCTTTGGCCAACACGCCTCTGACGCCATCGTCTGGTGGGATCGCCGCCTTATCTTCATGCGCCCTGACTGGATCCAGGAACCCACCCCAAGGACGCTGTACGCAGATACCTTCAGGCGCCTGCCATGGGTGCCTTTCATCACCTTCTGGCAAGTAGCTCTCGACCAACTCAATTCGCTCAACGTCCCTGGCGGGCACGGGCATAACTACTTCGAAGAAACCTTCTGGTACTGGGATAGCGTGCTCGGCTCACAGGCGCGTACGCAGCTAACGCCAGAACTGGCAGAACGCATGCGCGCCTTCGTCGAGCGCGATCAGCTCAACAAGCCTTCCGATTTCCGGCACCAGGTAAAAAAGCGGCTATAGCGCTCTCGCCCTAATGCGTAGCAACGCTTAGCCACACTTCACGCCAGTGGAATGATGTGGGCAGTAGCCGTGCGGGTTTTTGTGCAGGTACTGCTGGTGCTCGTCTTCGGCGCGGTAATACTCGCCTGCGTCGGTCTCAGATAGCACGACTACTTCGGTGGTGGTGTCACCAAAGCCAGCGTCGGCAAGCTTGCCCGCGTAAGAGTCAACGATGGCCTGAATTTCCACGCGCTCGGCCTCGGTCTCTGGATAAAAGGCCGAGCGGTACTGCGTTCCCACATCATTGCCCTGGCGGAAGCCCTGCGTTGGATCGTGTGCCTCCAAAGCCTTGACCACGAGCTCTTTCAGGCTTACCTGCTGCGGGTCATAGGTAATCTGCACGACCTCCGCGTGATTGGTCAGCCCGCGGCAGACCTCATAATAGGTGGGGTTTGGGGTGGTGCCGCCGGCGTAACCTACGGAGGTGGACTCCACCCCCGGGGTCTGCCAGAACATCTTTTCTGCGCCCCAGAAACATCCGATGCCGATCAAGAGAGACTTCTGCCCCTCCTTCCAGGGGCCGGTAATCGGCGTGCCCAACACAGCGTGCGGCTGCGGATCCAAGATCGGTTCCGCGCGCCCCGGCAGAGTATCTTCCCGGCTAACGATTTTCGGTTCTGGTTTAAACAACCACGACATGTTTTCTTCCTCGTTTCACTCTGAATTTGATGGTTATTTGATGGTTTTCACGAATTTTCTTCGGGCCGTTTGACCACCGTTTAGGGCCAAGGCCTGCTCTTCGATGCGGACGAGTGTAGCGCGGGGTGGAAAAATTGTGGCGGAATACTTTCAGCGCTCCTATCATTGGGCACCGTACCCAAAGAAAGGAATTAATAATGGCTGTCTACGAACTTCCAGAACTCGACTACGCATACGACGCACTCGAGCCACACATCTCCGCAGAGATCATGGAGCTGCACCACACCAAGCACCACGCTAACTACGTTGCTGGCGCTAACGCAGCTCTCGAGGCTATCGACGCTGAGATTAAGGGTGAGGGCAACGCTGACCGCCTGCGCGCTCTGTACAAGAACCTGGCCTTCAACCTGGGTGGCCACACCAACCACTCCATCTTCTGGAAGAACCTCGGCCCGAACGGTGGCGGCGAGCCAACCGGCGAGCTGGCAGAGGCTATCAACCGTGACTTCGGTTCCTTCGAGGCTTTCCAGAAGGCCTTCAACGCTGCGGCTCTTGGCCTGCAGGGCTCCGGCTGGGCTGTCTTGGGCTACGACCACATCGCTGGCCGCCTGCTCGTTCAGCAGCTGACCGATCAGCAGGGCAACACCTCCATCAACTTCACCCCGCTGCTCATGCTGGATATGTGGGAGCACGCTTTCTACCTCCAGTACAAGAACGTGAAGGCTGACTACGTCAAGGCAGTCTGGAACGTATTCAACTGGGATGACGTTGCTGAGCGCTTCGCTGCAGCTTCCAAGTAAGCGTTAATTAACGCTTTTAGAACCGGCCTTTACCCGCCTTTGATTGGCAGGAAGGCCGGTTTTCTTTTTGTTTTCACCTACTTCTCGAGCCCTTGTTAGACCCTGCCTTTTGCCCAGGCCCCTTCCACGATGAAGTCGCGGAACTGCGCGACCGGCGGGGCCTCATCGCCTTGCCTCCAGACGAGGCCAAGCTCGCGGTAGGCGGGCGGCTGCAGCGGAACGAGGTTCCCCACCTGCAGGTAGGGGTCATCGAGGGGCAGAAGCGCGCTGCCCAGGCCGGCGGCAACGAGTCCTGCCACAGTGGTCAGCTCCATCGACTCGAAGACCAACCGTGGGCTAAAGCCTGCACTGTCTGCCAGGGCGTCGAGAAGCATGCGCGTGCCATACCCGGGAAACATGCCGATGAAGGGTTCGTCGCGGAACTCGGCGATTCCTACCTCCGCGCGGCCTGCGGCCCAGTGCCCCTCGGGCACGGCGAGCCCCAGCCGCTGCCTCTCGATCTGATGCCAACCTACCTGTGCGCTAGTTGTCGGCTCCGCCGCTTCGGGCATAGTAGGCTGCGGGCCCACCAGCGCTAGGTCAGACTCGCCCGCGAGCACGCGGCCAACCAGCTCTTGCGCGGCGCCTTGATGCAGACGAATATCCACGTTCGGATGCTGTGCGCGATAAGCCTTGACCAGGTCAGGGACCATCCAGGTGCCCAGCGAATGCATGAAACCTAAGCGAACCGTGCCGCGTTCCGGGTCCATGAGCCGGGCCACCATATCCCGCCCGGCGCGCTCGGCGGCGAGCATCTTCCGTGCGTGCACTACGAATGCCTCACCGCGGGTATTGAGCACCAGCCTGCGCCCCACGCGGTTGAAAAGACTTGCCCCCAGCGCGCGCTCCATGCGTTGCACTCGGCGGGTGAGCGCAGACTGGGAAATGCCTAGCTCATCGGCCGCGGCGCCCACCTGTCCGAGCTCCGCAACGGCGACGACGCCACGAACGTCATCCAGGTTCATTCCCGCACCCACTTTTCTATATGCGCCGTCTGCATTAAGTTTCTAATTTTCAGACATTTTACACATGCATTGCCGCCACGCATGCTGTTTATATGACTAGAACCCGGCGCGCCATGCTCGCAATGCTCTTCGTGGGGCTGGCGATCTTTTCCTGTCTCTACACCACCCAAGCCCTACTGCCCACGCTGGTGGAACAGATGGGGCTCAGCTCCACGCAGGCCGCCCTGACGGTGTCAGCGGCCACTGGCGCGCTGGCACTATGCGTGATTCCCGCTTCCATCCTTTCGGAGCGATTCGGACGCGGCCGCCTGCTCATCGTCTCGGCGGTGGGCGCGACGCTGCTGGGCTTGGTCGTACCGCTGGCCCCAAACGCAGCATTGCTCATTACTTTGCGTGGCCTGCAGGGCGCAGTGATTGCCGGTGCCCCAGCCACGGCTATGGCCTGGCTATCTGAAGAGCTTTCTGCCACCGATCTCGCCCGCGCGATGGGCCTCTACATCGCCGGCACCTCCATCGGCGGGCTGACCGGCCGCCTCGTGCCCACCGGCATCGTGGAGTTCAGCTCTTGGCGCTGGGCGTTGTTCGGCTCAGCCTGCGTCTCGTTGTTTTTCGCCCTCGTTTGCATCTTGTTGCTGCCTGCACAGCGCAACTTCACCCCTAAGGCACTGCGCTTTGGCAACGAGCTACGCGCCATCGTTGGCCATCTGCGAAACCGCAAGCTGGTGGAGCTATACCTCGTGGCATTTCTGGCGATGGGCACCTTTGTCTCGATGTACAACTTCTTAGGATTCCGGCTCATCCAGCACTTTGGCCTGGCGCCAGCGCTGGCGGGTTCGGTGTTCCTTTTCTACTTGAGCGGCACGTGGGCCTCGGCTCGCGCAGGCCGGCTGGTACAGCAGATCGGCCATGGAAAGACGCTTTTTGCTTCCTGCCTTCTTTTCACGCTCGGCATCTTTGCCTGCGCTGGGCCTCTTCCGCTAGTTCTGCTGGGCATCGTGGCGCTGACGGTCGGTTTCTTTGCCGCGCACTCCACGGCTTCTGGCTGGGTGGGACACCTGGCCACCCATGACCGTGCGGAGGCCTCCAGCATGTACGTCTTTTGCTATTACTTCGGCTCTTCCGTCCTAGGCGCGGTGGCAGGCCTGCTTTTCGACGCCCTGCCCTGGGCCGGCTTCATCGCCTGTTACGGCGGCGCGGCGCTAGTACTGACAGGTCTGACTTTGACCTTGAGAAAAACGAATAAACTCGTGTTTTATGGATAAATGGTCAGCGCGCACGTGGCATCGCCGGGCCTCGCGTCCCGTGACAATCTGGATGATGGTCTTTATCGTTGCAGGCGCTATCCACACTTTTATCCCGAACGCGCGCTGGGTGCTCATTCACATCTTCACGCTGGGCATTCTGAGCAACTCCATCGTGGTGTGGTCCCAGCACCTTTCTGAGAAATTCGTGCAAACCCGCCTGCCGGATTCCGCCCGGCCCGCCCAGCTCACCCGCATCTATGCTCTCAACGCGGGCATTGTGCTGGTGCTTATCGGTCAATTACTTCTGCATGCGTGGTCACAGCACTGGATACTCACCCAGGTCGGCGCCACGATAGTTGCTGCGATGATTGCCTGGCATGGTGTTTCCTTGTTCGGCCAGTGGCGTGGAAGCAAGGGCAAACGCTTCCGCCCCGTCATTGCCGCCTACGTCGCCTCCGCCTTCTTCCTCGCGGTGGGCGCTGCTTTGGGCGCACTGCTTTCGGTGCATCCTGCTCACCCACAGCTGCTCATCGCCCACGTCACGGCCAACGTCGCCGGCTTCGTGGGCTTAGCCGCGGCCGGCTCGCTGACCATCTTGTTCCCGTCAATCTGGCGCACCAAGGGCGTCAACAAGCGCATGTGCCCGAGCTTCCTTTTGTTGGCGCTCGGCGTTGTCATCACCTTGGTCGGCACCATTGTTAACCACCCAGAGTTCGGGCTCGCGGTCTACTGCGTGGGCTGGGTCTTAAGCCTTGAGGGATGGGTCACCAACGTACTAAACGTGGCTAAGGATCCGCGCGGGCGGGTGAACTACCCTTCGATCTCCGTTCTGTGCTCCGCCTTCTGGCTGGTGGGCGCGCTGACCTACTACACCGTGCAACACTTCTTTAACCCTGAACCCGGCATTCCCACGCTTGGACTGGTGGTGGGCTTTGCCGCGCAGCTCCTCTTTGGCGTGATGAGCTACCTGCTTCCCATCACCATGGGCGGCGGCCCGGCAGCCACCCGTGCGGGCCTGCAAGAGCTCAACCGCTTAGGGCTACTGCGTGCCACCTTCATCAACGGCGGCGTGGCGATCTGGATGTCTTCGACGACCGTCTGGGTCACCCTGTGCGCCGCCCTCTTGTGCATCGGCTCCCTCGCGGTTTACCCGGTGCTCATCGTACGCGCGGTGAAAGCCCAAAAGGCAGTGCTGCTGAAGAAGGCCGAGGGCCCTGCCCCGGAGACCACCATTCCGTGGCACCAGCTGGGCATAGGCGCTGCCATCCTGGCACCACTGCTGCTGTTCTAGTACGCAGACTCGTCGCTTACAGCGGCGGTTCCGGCGTATCCAGGATCGGAGGATGCTAGAGAGAATAGATAAAGCCCCAAAGGCTAGATACTAGAAAGCGCAGGCACGCCCGGCGCGCCAGCACTGATGAAGTCGCGCACGGCACGGGTGGCCTGCACGTCGCCAGAATTGTAATCAAGGATTTGCTGGCGAACTTCCATATGCCCTGCCAAAGCTTCGCGGCGGGCGTTGACGGATTCTTCGCCGTCGAAGTCTTCGGGCCATTGAAACCCGGCAACGGGAGCCACGGTCTTAAGGCCGAGCCCGTAAGGTCCCACAAAGTTGCGCTTGACGTGGACAAACATGTCGACCCATTCGGGCGAGGCGATGAACTCTTCGACCTCTTCGAGCTGGGGGACGCCAAAACGCTTGGCGGACATGCGCATCCAGTGGTTCTCACCGTGCGCGGAATAGCAATAGGCCGCGAAGGTCTTGCCCGCGGCATGCGCCTGGGCGCGCAAGCCCATCAGCCACTCCCAGAACTCCGCGAAGTTAGCGGCCTCAGCGCGCCCGCCGAGCGGTTCCCAAGTCACGAAGGCGTGGTACTCACCTTCATACCAAGCACCCCAGAGATAAGCGCCCTGGTCAAGGTAGGCCTCCATGTCCACATCGACTTCGACGTCGGCACGTGGCACGGTGAGTCCGGGCTGAGCGCTCTGTGGAGTTTCATCGCGGCGCAAGAGTGGCTCGCCCACGCGCCAGGCCTTGGCTAGCTGGGAGGGCTCGCCCAACTGGGCGTCGATAAGCGCTTGTACCGTCTCGATGCCCTTTTCGCGGTAGGGCTTGGCGCGATCGCCCGGCAGGAACAGTGAAATGTCGTCGCGGTCGCGCAGCTCAGGCTCGCACAGCTTCCAGAAACGGCAGGTTGCGCACTCTTTGACGCGGCGTGGACCCGTGGGCAAAGGCTGCGCCAACGCACTCGCGACGTCGAAACGTGCGGTGTCGGTGAAAAATACCCGCGAGCGATCCTGGCCAATCGCTCCGCCCCGGCCCGAATTTAGATCAAGGTCCTCCAGCGCACTCGCGGCAAATGCCAGACGATAACCGTCGACGGAATGATGCCGCAGTTTATAAGGCTCCTCTAGTGGTTCACTAAGGCCTACCCTGTGGGTGGGCACCGCCAAAGTGCGCGCATTTTCGTTACGGCGCGCTACGCGGTGATTCGAGACGATGATCGGCGTATAGGCCTCACCCTCACGCAGCAGAAGGTCTATTTCTACCTTCCATTCGTCGGTGGCGAAAATGGCTCCCGTGATGTGCGTGTATCCATAAGCCAACGCTTCTAGCGTGGCCATAGAACGCTCCCACTCGTCACCTTCCAAGTCGATGCGCCGGAAGCGGCCGGGAGCTTTGACCGGCAGGTTCGCCATCGCGGCTTCTACAGCGGCCATGTGCCTTTCGGCCCGGGCCTTGGAGGCCTCAGTTGGCTGGATCTCCGGATGGGCACGCCGCTGCACCAGCCTATAGCGGCACCCCACGAGGTCCGCAGCACCAAGCACATCCTTCACAACGGGTGAGCTTAATAGAACAGCAAGGTAAAGTTGAACCCAGACAATTAAGTAAAGGAAAAATTTATGAGCATCGTGAAGAAGATTAAGAAGGCTCGCCGCGAAGCACGCGCCGAGGTCAAGGCCGCTAAGACCCGCGTCAAGGCAGAGGTTAAGGAAGCATCCAAGGCCCAGCAGCGCCAGCAGAAAATCCTGGCCAAGCAGGAAAAGGCGCTTATCAAGTCCGAGGAGAAGGGCCTTAAGAAGCGCCGCAAGCACGAAAAGAAGATGGCACAGCTCGAGCTCGATAAGCTCAAGCACGGCCGCCTTAACAAGGACAATGTCAAGCGTTACGCCGGCGCCCTGCGCACCGCTGCCCCACTGCTGCTGCCGCTCGTTTACCGCGGCATCGTTGCGGCACAGGGCCAGATTGAGACCAAACGCGCTAAGAAGGCCGGCCTGACCACCGATCAGATGGCGGCATTCTCCGGCCACGGTGCTTCCTTAAAGGCTCGCACCGCAGGCATCCGTAACACCCTCAAGGATTCTGATCTCCCGGCCGGCTTCAAGCGTGACGTGAAGGAGCGCCTCAACGAGGTTGACTCTTCCATCGACAATGCTGAGTACATGACCGACCAGCAGCGTCGCCGCGTACACAAGACCATCAACGCGGAGATCGACACCATCACCGCTGAAATCCAGCAGCGCCTGTCCGCATAAGGCCGATCAGCAGAGCAGTTCTCCACGCCGCCTTTTTTATTTTTTATTAGGGCTCAACCAAGTTTTGGCCCCCTATTAAGAACCTTAAAAAGGGCGGTAGGGCCGAGAAAGCTCTACAGCACGCCCTGCTCGCGAGCAGCCGCCACAGCGGAGGTACGCGAGCGCACGCCCAGCTTGTCGTAGATGTGCACCAGGTGGGACTTCACGGTTGCCTCAGACAGCATGAGGTCTTGGCCGATCTCACGGTTGGAAGCGCCGGCAGCCACCAGCTTGAGCACCTCTAGCTCTCGCGGGGTCAATGAGGTGCGCGGAGTGCGCACGCGGGTCATCAAACGATCTGCCACGATCGGCGAAAGCGCCGAGTCACCATCTGCGGCGGAATGCACGGCAGCGAGCAGCTCGTTCGGCGGAGCGTCCTTGAGCAGGTAGCCCACTGCGCCAGCCTCAATGGCGCCGAGAATATCGGCGTCGGTGTCATAGTTAGTCACCACGAGAACCTTCGGCGGATGCGCCATGGAGGATCGAATAGCTGCGGTTGCCTCAGCACCGCCCATCACGCGCGTGCCTTCCACGCCGGCGCCGAAGCGCAAGTCCATCAAAATGACATCGATTCCGCCGGCCTGTGCCGCGGACACCGCGGCCTCCGCAGTTGCCACCTCGCCTACAACCTCGATGTCTTCAGCGCCTTCGAGTACGGATCGCAGCCCGAGGCGAACGATCTCGTGGTCATCTGCCAACAAGACCCTAATCACGCGCGCTTCCTCCTAAAGTGGTCGAGACAATCATCCAAAAGTTTAATCTACCGTGCCGCCCAAGGGCATACTAACTGACACCGCAGTACCGGAACCTGGTGTTGACTCCACCACGACCTCACCGCCAAGCTCCTCCGCGCGCCGGCTCATAGCGCTGAGCCCAATATGCCCCAGGCCCGCGGGCTGGTCCTGTACCTTCGCTACGTCAAAGCCATGCCCGTTATCCACGACGTCGACACGCACCTCGTCCGGGGCATAAGTCACGGTGATGCGCGCGCGGGTGGCACCCGCATGCTTGACGACGTTGCCCACCGCGCCCTGCGCGATACGCAAAAGCGCCGCCTCTACCTTCATCGGCAGCTTAAGTTCTTCACCTTCTGCCTCCACCTCGACGTTCACGCTGCTAGTGGCCGCGAAATTCTCAGCCATGCGGTTAAGCGCCGCCTCCAGTGAGGTCTCCGCCAGCGCGGGAGGTTGGAGCGCCGCAATCATGGCACGGGCTTCGTGCAGGTTATCGGCCGCAGTTCGCCGCGCGAGTTCGATGCGCTCCTGGGCTCGCTGGATGTCTTCCTTCCCCAAGTCCCGATCCGCCGCATGCAGCAGCATCTGGATGGAGGAAAGCCCCTGAGCTAGGGTGTCATGAATCTCGTGGGCAATGCGCTGGCGCTCTGCGATCATGCCGCTTTCACGTTCCGATTCCGCCAGCTGCGAACGCGTCTCGATGAGCTCGCGATTCATCAGGGACAAGGCTCGGAATGCGTAATAGATGGCCACCGTCACTAGCGCGGAGACCGCAGGTCCCATGACACCGCCGAAGGTCAGCCCACCCGGGATCTGCATGATCACCGAAATCGCCGTCGCCGCAATGACGCAGACTATGCCCACGTACAGGTCCAGTACGTAGAGATACAAAAAGAACAGCGCGAAGACCAGGTAAATCGCAACAGGAGCGACGAACATGTCTGCCATCCACACGACGGATAGAATCACCAGCCATAGGTATCGCACGCCCTTTGGCCATTGCTCCAAAAAGACCGAGCCTGCGAAGTAAATTGCCGCAAACGCCGTCAGCAGCAACAGGTTAATCACGGCCTGCCACAACGGCAGGCGCACCGTGCTGAAGATGGCCACCACGAGCAAGGTCGCGGTAAGGATATGAATACCATTGCGCAAAGCCTCAGTCTCTGAGGAGCGCTGGTCTATTATGGACATCATGCGCAAAAGCCTACTGTCCGGCCTTCTGGCCGTCACGCTCGCCCTCGGCGCCTGCAGCTCCCAGGAGACCGCACCCGCGCCTCACGACGCCGCGCCGTCTTCCGCGGCTCCAGGAGACGGCCTGCCCGTCGATGCCACCGCCGAGCCGAATGCCGAAGAAGCTTGCCCCTATCTCGATACCCAGTGGGTAGCTGATACGAATGGGCAAAGGATGACCCGCACGGCCGTCGACAAGCGCTTTAGCACCCCCGCGTGCATCTTCTGGTCCTATCCGGAAGACCCGCAGGCCACGGTCGTAGTCCGCGAGATGCCGGACGTTGAACAGGCCCGTGCCGTGGTGGATTGGGCCGCCCCGGTCGATTCCACGGAACTAGCCGAGTTCGCAGGCTGGTCCGGCGGCCGCGGCGTCTTCGACGAAGCGTATTCCGTATACGCCGTGCAAAAGGACAACAAGGCCGTGCTGGTGTGGTCGAATCAGCTCCAGACCTTGAAGGCTGAGCTCATCGCCCAAGAGGCGATTAAGAACTTAGGCCTTTAAACCGCCACGTCGTTATACGGCATCATCGTCGAAACCCACGGGAAAACAACCTCCATCAGGAGGAAAAATACGCCAACCGCAATCGCGAGAGCCAGCACCGCTTTAACGGCGGTGGGCCCTGGCAAAAGATTCCATAGTGCGCGATACATCTAGCTCTCCTCCAGTACGGCAGGGGTCTTTCCCTCTACCTTTGGTTCATGTGCGACTTCCATGGCATGGACAATCATGCGCTCCGCATTCGAAAATTGCGGATGACAGGTGGTTAGGGTCAGCAAGGCTTCCGATGCCTGCTCGACCGGAGTTTCCCAGCCTGGCACCGGGGCGATGACCCCGACGTCGCCAGGCAGCGTGATATGCCGACCGCTCAAACCTTGGTACTCAGGCTTAGCCTTCTGTTCAGGGCTAAAGCAATCAGCTGGCGCGCCGTCGATTGGCAACACGCGGTAGGTTATCCACTCCGACTGGGTCTCGACCACGATGGCATCGCAGGTCTCGAGATTGGCCAAGTCATTAAATGGGGCACCCTTGCCCACGCGGTGGCCGGCGACGGCGAAGTTTCCGAGTTCCCCCGGCATCTGACTATCGGTGTAGCGACCTGGTCCGCGCAGCAGATCCTCTTCCTGCGTGCCCTCGACGATGGCGAATTGGAAATCCGAGCCGAAGGTTGGGATATACATCCGGGCAAAGGCCTCACCCAGCTTGGGCTGGAGCTTTCCGCGCGGGTTATGCCACTGCGTTTCCAGATTTTCGCTCGCTTTTTCCTGCAGGCGGCCGGACTCAAGGTTGGTCCAGTAGGCCTCATAAAAGGCAAAGAGAAGCAAGATGACGCCAACGGTCAGCAACAGCTCACCGATGACGGTGCTCACTCTATTCTTATTCATGTCTTAAGCTTAACCGCTGTACAGTAATACTGCCCTATCCGCACCCTGCGAAGGATCACTATGCTTGAAATATTCATGTACCCGGTCTCCGGAATCATGAAGTTGTGGCACATACTTTTCGCCCAATTCCTCGATAGCTCGCTGGCGTGGTTGGTAGCAATCGTCTTCCTTGTGATCACAATCCGCAGCTTTATTGCACCGCTGAATTGGCTTTCGGTGAAGTCGGGGCGCATTGGCGCGCTCATGCGCCCCGAGCAGGTCGCTCTCGATGCCCGCCTCAAAGAGGCAACCACGGTGGAAGAGGCGATGGAGATCCTCACCGCGCAAAAGGAACTGCGTGAGCGATTCAAATTCAACCCGGCGGTAGGCTGCCTGCCCATCTTCATCATCATGCCGATGTTCTTGGGCCTCTACCAGGTGGTTTTGCGCGCCTCCCGCGAGGGCAACAGCGACCATGTGGGCCTTTTAAATCCCGCAGACGTCGCGGCATTCCGCACCACTTTGCTCAACGGAGTACCAATTACGGATTTCGCCCGTGAGCACAAGGAACTTGTGATTCCCATCTTGGTGCTAGCGCTTTTGTTCACCGTTCTGAACATGGTCATCACGCTTTACCGCTCTTATCTGACCACGCAGTTTGATAAGAAGTTCAACCGCCGCATGCTGTGGTTTACGGTCCTGCTCATCTTCTTGGTGCCATGGCTGCTGTGGAGCACCGCAATGAACGCACCTATCCCGGTGGCAATCATTTACTACTGGGGCTGGACGTATCTTTACACGCTCATCCAGACAGTGGTTTATGAGCTAATCCTGCGCCGCCGTTACCCGCTACCAGAGGAAGTCCATGCCTTCCGCCGTGAGACCATCGGCCGCTGGCGTTCCAAGGAAGAAAAGCGCAAAAAGAAAGCCCGTTCCGGCAAGGAGGCAAAGAAACAGGCTAAGGCGAAGCGCAAGGAAAACATGCGCATCGTGGCGGAGGCTCGCAAGCAGCTTAAATCGAATAGTCAGCAGGAGGCGCAGAAAGAAGCTGAATAGCCAGTTCGCGCGCGGTCTTCAGCGGTGAAAGCTCACGGGTAAGGCGCGCGCCTGCCATGCCGCCGTCCAGGAAGATGAGCAGCTGGCTTGCCTGCGTGGCAGAAGGATAGCCGTTCTTTGCGGTAAGCAGCGCAGTCATGGTGTTGTGCACCCAGGTGCGGTGCTCTACGCAGGCTGCCACGATGCCGCGTTCAGCATCGGTTTCAGGGCGTGGATATTCGCCCGCCGCGTTTAGGAAGTGGGAGCCGCGGAATTCGATTTCTGGCTGTTCATCGATTGCTTTATCGAAGAAGGCCAGCACCTTCTGGTGCGGATCGGTCATGTTTGCGGTACGGGCTTCCCAATCGGCCCGATACTTTTCATCAAGCGACTCCACATATGCAATGACGAGGGCGTCTTTAGAACCAAAGAGGGAATAAAGGGAAGCCTTGGCCACATCCGCCTCGCGGAGAATACGGTCAATACCGATGACGCGAATGCCTTCGGTGGTGAAAAGATTGGTTGCGGACTCGAGGAGTCGGCTACGCGGACTCGGACGGTTCCTGCGCGATTTCTTTTCTGGCATATCCTCTCCTAAAACGACAAAACCGGTTCATCTATACAATATAGACAAACCGGTATGTACGCTAATTAGCGTTGTTTACTTGGGAGACTTCTTGGTAACCAGGCCGACAATCCACAGCAGCAAACAAGCACCGAGGGTTGCAACGACAATCATCAGAATCCAGCTGTTGCCGGTGCTGCCGCCGATGAGGGACATAATGCCCGCGCCCAAAAGGCCGCCCAAAATACCAACGATCAGGTTAGTCATCAGACCGTGATCACGCTTCATAATCTTCTCTGCCAACCAACCAGCGATAATGCCGACGATGATCGAACCGAAAAATCCAAGGCCCATGCCCATAGCTATCTCCTTCTATTAGTTCTTTCAGCTACAAGCACTATGGTGCCAGCAAAAAAATAAATACAAAAGGGACGATCTGCGTTTTCGCAGGTCGCCCCTCGAAGCGTTGATGAATCGTTAGCCAATTGCCAGGAAACCCCCAGAAACTAACGCCCTATTCTCCGGAATCCGGACGCACAACCATCATCGGGCATGGTGCCGACTGCAGCAGCGCACGGGAGGTGGAGCCAAGCAGCATGCCCTTGAAGCCGCCGCGACCGTGGGAGCCAACGACGAGCAGCTGGGCGCCATCGGCGGCGTCGGTAAGTGCACGAACCGGGCGGTCACGAGCAATAACCTTCTTGACCTGAACGCCTGGGTACTCCTCCTGAAGGGAAGCGATGCGCTCACTGAGCAGTTCCGCCTGCTCCTTTTCCACGTCTGCCCACTCAGCCTGTGCTGCGGAGAGGCCAGCGAGGGAAGCCTGGACCTGCATGTCCATCCAAGTGTGAACTGCGATGAGCTCAGCGCCACGGGCATCTGCCTCCTTGAAGGCATACGCGGTAGCCTTCTGGGAAACCTCAGAACCATCGACACCAACAACAACCGGACCGTACTTGTTCAGCTCGGTGACGTTATTGTTCTCACGAACCACAACAACCGGGCAGGCAGCGTGGGAAACCACGGAAGCAGAAACGGAACCCATCACCATGCCGGAGAGGCCACCCATACCGCGGGAACCCATGACAATCATCGTGACGTCCTTGGACATTTCCAGCAGCATGTCAATCGGGGAGCCTTCAGCCACCGTGTGGCCGATCTTCAGATCCGGCGCAACCTCATGAGCGATGGCGCGGCCTTCTTCGATCTTTTCGAGGGTTTCTGCCTGCAGATCATCGAAGAGCTCCTTCGGAGGGACCATGCCCTCTGCGTACAGGAATTGCGGCATGGTGTAGCTGGAGGCAATGCGCAGTGGGATGCCGCGCTTGGTTGCGGTGTTAGCAGCCCAACGAACAGCGTTCTTGGAGGCTTCCGAACCGTCTACGGCAACAACAACAATGTCTTCCTTGGCCATGATGATTTCCTTTCAGCTGGTTATACCCTCAGTCTAGTACGTACTAACCAATCTCCGCAGTAGTTGCAGCGTCTGCATTAGCTGGGAAAAATACGGAGTACAAGAACTCCGCAATCTGTGCGATTACGGCGCCAATGCCGTTGGAGAAAAATTCAATTACCGGTGCGAGAAGAGAGTCAAAATCCATGGGAAACAGACTAGTACATATGCGCAAGGGGTTCAGTCCATTGCCAATTAAAGATGGTCTGAATCCGACTAGGGTGCGCGTACCGGCCGGACCAATTACAGCCTGGGCATTTTTGGAAGAAGTGATTACAGCACAGCGCCACCGCAATCCGCTTGACGACGCGGCGGCGCTCCAGGCGCGCTTCGACAACAATGAGGTAGTTCTGCGCGACCAAACGGTATTGCACCCGAAAACACTGCTCAGCACCGACACTGACGTGTACTTCTACCGCATGCCGGCGCCCGAAACACCGGTGCCCTATGACATCCCGATCATCTTTGAAGACGAGCACCTGCTCGTAGTAGACAAGCCGCCATTTATGGCTACGATGCCGCGCGCCAAGCACATCGTCCAGACGGCCACTGTTCAGATTCGCCGCAAGACCGGAATCGACGAACTCTCACCCGCACATCGCCTCGACCGACTTACTTCCGGAATCTTGGTATTTACAAAGACGAAGGACGTACGCGGCGCATACCAGACACTATTTGCGGAAAGGCGTGTGCAAAAGACTTACGAGGCTATCGCCCCGCTTTCCGACGTTGCGGCGGGCACCGTGTGGGAGTCACGCATCGAAAAGACCCCTGGTGAAATCCAAGGGCACATTGTGGACGGCCCCGTAAACGCGATCACCATCCTCGCCGACGTGACGGCTGTGGATAACACCGCTTACGAAAGCATTCATGGCAAGCAACCCCCACTCGCCCGCTACACGCTCAAGCCAAAGACGGGTAAGACCCATCAGCTAAGGCTCCACATGTGGCAAGCCGGCGTACCCATCCTCGGCGACCCCGTATACCCCGTCATCTTTCCCGCCGACGCGGAGGACATGCGCGTCCCAATGCATCTGACAGCCACGCACATCGCATTCACCGATCCACTCTCAGGCAAGCCTCGCGAGTTCTCCTCAAATTTGCCACTCGTCGCCCATAATTTCTTGCACCCATAAATGATGTAATTCGTACGTCGATCCCATCGAACTTTTCACCAGGAAAATCACGAGAGTCCAGAAACTCATCGTTTGCCCAACCCACTAAACTGAAAAGAAATAAAAACAGCCAACCCGCATTCGAAACTGTCAAAAGCCAAGTCGCGCCCACATAAAAATACAGAGCGCAATAGAGCATTCATGCTCAAGCTCTCGCGCCCTGTACCCGGCCAGAAAGCAGTCACCCCAGACGCGAGCAATCCACCAAACAAGCACGACCCGTTACAGCAACCACGAACTAACCACAGACTTAGAGTTATAGTCCGCAGCCTAAGATCACCCCGAACGACTAAGACAGAAACCTCCGCAGACGATGAAAGCGGAGCAGCCGCAACGCAAACGAAACGACAAAAATTGAAAAGGCCACTTACCTCGGTGAGGAACGATCCCCCGAAACTAAACCGGCACCATGAGCGCCATAGCAACTCCGTGCCCCACTCATCGCCGCAACCAAAGGATGAACCAGTCCACGGCTGCAATCGCAATATTGAATTCGGCGGCGAAATGTCTACTTTCATGCGATCCATCCGTAGGAAGCTTTTCGAAATTGTGCCTTAAGCCGCGACTAAGGATGCCGAAGTGGAACAGTCACCGACACCGTCGCCCACGAGCGATAGTTCAGTCCGGCCTGGCGCCGTTATCGTTGAAACCGTCTCTACCTGCACATTCACAAGACGGACAATCACCAATTACACAGCTATGCAAATATAGAAACGCAATTCCCATCCGGCTCAGAATGGGACTACTCACGGAAAGGGTCTCGACTAGCCGGACAACGAAAAGCGCAATCTAAACGACATGCAAAGACGCAGGGATTGAGCATTCCTTAGGGAACCGGCAAAAAGTCGGTGTACAAACAGGAGCACCATTGGAAAATCGGTGCGGATTTCATGAATCATTGACACAGCAAGTATCCCTGCGATCACAAGATCTCGAATCATGGATTCCCGGATCCAAGGCCGATAACAACCAGCTTGATTGCCCAAGTGCCGTCACAATTATGCGACGAAAGATGAAGTATTATGCTTCTCCAGAGCTAGGCGCCTTGGGAAATGATCTCATCGGCATTAACCAAGCGGGGG
>NZ_JASBOD010000003.1:0-399715 GCF_047459735.1 Corynebacterium sp. c25Ua_89 | reverse complement strand
TTCACCGCACAGACTGGCTTTTAAATTATGCGCAAAGGCTGCTTATACAGCGGCTACGACAGCTGCAAGGCGTCCTGCTACCTTGCGTGCCTGCTCTTTTTCAGCTGCCTCAACCATCACACGGAAAAGCTCCTCCGTGCCAGAAGGACGCAGCAAAACGCGGCCGGTACTGCCGAGCTCAGACTCGGCCGCAGCGATTGCGTCCTGAACTTCCTGGGAAGCCATGATGCTGGACTTATCGGAAACCGGGACGTTGATAAGCACCTGCGGCAACACGGTCATCACGGACGCCAGCTCTTTGAGAGACTTACCGGACTTAGCCATGCGAGCCATGATGGAAAGGCCGGTCAGCGTGCCGTCACCAGTGGTGCAGTCATCCGGCAGCACTAGGTGACCAGACTGCTCACCACCGAGCGAGTAATCGCCGCGGTTGAGCTCTTCTAAGACGTAGCGGTCACCGACGGCGGTCTCCTTGACCTCAATGCCCTGCTCCTGCATGGCAAGCTTCAGTCCGAGGTTGGACATCACCGTTGCAACGAGAGTGTTGAAACGCAGGTCATTTTCTTCCTTCATGCCCACTGCCAGAAGGGCCATGATTTGGTCACCGTCGACGACGTTTCCGTCGGCGTCGACAGCCAGGCAGCGGTCAGCGTCGCCGTCGTGTGCTAGGCCGAGGTCAGCGCCGTGCTCGACGACGGCCGCCTGGGCCTTCTCGATGTGGGTAGAACCGCAATCCTCGTTAATGTTGAAGGCGTTCGGCTTGTTGTGAATGGCAATGACCTCAGCACCCGCATCCGCGTATGCCTTCGGTGCGACCTTGGAGGCGGCACCGTTTGCGGCATCCACAACGACCTTGATGCCGCTGAGGTCGGTAGTAACGACCTCAGCTAGGTGCTTCAGGTAGCGCTCGCGGCCGTCTGGTGCCTCGGAGATGATACGGCCCAGCTTGGTGCCCGTTGGACCATGTTCGGTCAGCGTCTCCATGGCGGCCTGAATCTGATCCTCGACGTCGTCAGGCAGCTTCTTGCCGCCCGCGGAGAAGAACTTGATGCCGTTGTCTGGCATCGGGTTATGGGATGCGGAAATCATCACGCCCAGGTCTGCCCCATAATCATCGGTCAGGAAGGCAATAGCTGGGGTGGGCAAAACGCCCACTCGCACGACGTCGACGCCACGGGAGGCCAGGCCGGAAGCAATAGCAGCATCCAGCATTTCGCCAGAGACGCGGGGATCGCGGCCGATGATGGCCAGGGGCCGCCGCTCGTAGGACTCACGGTTGGCGGTAAGCACTTCCGCCGCTGCTTGTCCCAGCTGCAGAGCCAAGATTGGGGTGAGCTTCGAGTTCGCAAGACCGCGAACACCGTCGGTTCCAAAAAGTCGAGTCATGGATCTAATTATGCACGTTGGCCCCACCACCGCGCAGCATGAGGTAAGCCTTGCGGGGTGCGAAAACGGCAAAAGCCGCCGCCTCCAAAAAGGAAGCAACGGCTTGAGCTGTACGTAAGCGAAAGATTAACGCTTGGAGTACTGCGGGGCACGACGTGCCTTGTGCAGACCAGCCTTCTTACGCTCGACGGCACGTGCGTCACGGGTGAGCAGGCCAGCCTTCTTGAGGGCAGCGCGGTCAGCCGGGTTGTAGACGTTGAGTGCACGAGCGATAGCCAGACGCAGAGCGCCTGCCTGGCCGGTCGGGCCGCCACCTGCAACGGTGACCTTGATGTCGAACTGGCCTTCGCGCTCAAGCAGGGTCAGCGGCAGGAGGATGTCCTGCTGGTGCAGCTTGTTCGGGAAGTAGTTCTCGAAGGAACGACCGTTAACGGTGATTTCGCCGGAACCAGCCACGAGGCGAACACGAGCGACGGCGCGCTTACGGCGACCGACGGTCTGGATCGGGCCCTCGTGGATCGGAGCAGCGGTCTCAGCCTCTGCCTCGGTGGAAGTAGCGATGGAATCACCGATGGTGCTGGTGAACTCCTCGGTCGCAGCGGTTGCTGCAGCGATGTCGGCAGCGTCGGCTACGTTGTTGTCAGCGTTTGCGATGTTCTGCTCGGTCATTACTGTGCCACCTGCTTAAACTCGAAGGTCTCCGGCTTTTGACCGGCGTAAGGGTGCTCCTCACCAACGAAGACGTGCAGCTTCTTGATGGAGGCGTCGGAAAGCTTGTTGTGCGGCATCATGCCCTTAACAGCTTCTTCGATAACGCGAACCGGGTTGGTGTCCAAGGACTGACCAAGAGTCATGGACTTCAGGCCGCCCGGGTAACCGGAGTGACGGTAGCGCATCTCGCGCTCGCGCTTGTTGGAGGAAACGTGGATCTTGTCCGCGTTCAGGATGATGATGTGGTCGCCGCAATCAACGTTCGGTGCGAACTGTGGCTTGTGCTTACCGCGCAGCATGTCTGCAACGGTGGAAGCAAGCTTGCCCAGTACCACATCGGTAGCGTCGATGACGTACCACTTGCGGGTGATGTCACCGCTCTTCGGGTGGAAAGTAGACAAAATGACTCCTTGAAAGTCTGTCTGAGGACTGCCGGCCAACGCTATGAATGTCCAAACGCTTTGCTACAGCGGCCGGTGGGGACCTGCAGAAAACGCGCGCTATACAACAGCGCGAACACATAGGGCTATAACCCTACTCGGGCGCAGCTTGAAACCCAAAACGCCGCTAAAACGCCGAAAGTCCCCTGCTCCACCAAAGGCTGTTGCCAAAAGTAGTGCAAGGAACTTTTCTAAAACACGCAGCTGGTTGCGTTCGCCTCCTGAAAACCCTGCTCTAACGGTGAAATTCTGGGCCCGGCTGCGCGCTTATGCGCGTGAAAGCTTCTTACCCCCAGCTTGCAGCTGCGCGGCGGTTGACGTCGCTCATTGCATCGTTGCCCTGCGAGACAGTCTTCGAAATGGTGGCCAGCACGGTGTTGAGCTCCGCCGCTGCCTTATCCCACTTAGCCTGTGCTTCGTTATATGCAGCAGCCGACTCGCCTTCCCACGTAGCAACCATCGGCTGCAGGGTGGATTTCAGGTCACCGAGCAGACCGTTGATGCGGCCGGAGGTGGAGTTGATATCAGCGGCAGCGCCGGCGATGGCACCAAATTCGTACTTGATGGCAGACATGCTTTCTTCCTTTTCTTCTTGTCCAGTATTTGCCAATGATGTGTGTTTAAAGCGCGAGGCCCGCGCCGCCGACGTTGCTGAATGCCTGTGCGTTGGTGGCCTCAACGTCATCGAAGTGACGTGCGTTGTCACGGATATTGTCAGAAATCGAGGTCAGTGCCTCGCGCAGCTGCTGCGCCGAGGTGTTGTAGCGCTGCATCAGGTTGTCGAAGGAGACCTGTGCACGGCCGTCCCAGTTAGCTCGTACAGAATCCACTACGCCCTGGAGACGAGTCAGTTCCCCCTGCACTTCATCGTTGGTGGTGTCCACGCGGCCAGCGGTGGCCACCATTACATCGGCTTCAGTCTTAAACAGCTGAGTCATTTCTTGCCCCTCCCTTTGGGCTCAAGTGGTGTGTATTTCCCCCGAAAAAGCCGAGTGCGGCTTTCTCATCTTTATTGGACTGTCCTTTTCCGCAAGAGGTTCCCACAGCGCCAAATTTTTTAGATCTTTTTGACCAGCGATTCCACGGCCATGCGGCAAGCAGCCTTTTGCACCACGTTGGCCTCGTACCTTGTATGACAACCCACGGATAGCTGGTGGTCCTTGTCAGCCCACGTCATCCACGCGATCTTAGAACCGTCTCCGGGGTCTTCTTTGTAAGAAAGCCGGCCTGCTTCTTCGTGTGCCTCGCCTAGGGCGGGATCGGCCTCGATTTCGGCATGGAGTTCCTTCAAGAGCATGTCGGCTGGCACTGCATAGAGGGGATCGGCTGCAAGCAGAATTCGCAGGTTGGGGTCTTCACCAGTTGCCGTAACAACCCCGTCCTTGATCTCCGTTTGAAATCCAAGCGGCAAGACCACGTGCATGCCCTCAACATCGAGTTCTTTTTGGCCCGGCGCGAGTTCCGGCTGTGCCCCATCTTCCGTGTTAGCGCTCATGCTTTGTTTTGCAGGAGCGCTTGGCGATGCCTCCTCTTCCGAAGGCATCGCCTCCGCCGCTGGCGCAGTCTCGGTACTTCGCCCCACTGCCCACCAGGAAAGGACAGCGACAATGAGCACGATTGCCGCTATGGAGGCATAGAAGGGATCGAACCAGCCCGGCAGCGCCGCCTTGCTTGCAATGCCGTTCTTTTTAACGCGTAGTTTTTCCGGCTTAAGGCTGGTGTTATCACCGGATTCTTCACCGTTAATTGTTCGCGACATTTGTGCCGGTTGTCCGGCTGAAAATTCAGCATTTTCTACCGCTTCATTTTCTAGTGGCCCACTCTCTAGCGGGCTGGGTTGCGAGGCAGGCCTCGCAAAGTCTTCTTCCTCACCGGGAGCTACGGATACTCCGGTTACAGCGAGCTGGCGACGCAGAATTTCTGCCGCTTCGAAAGATACGGCGGTACCGGAAATATCAACGATCACCTCAGCGTTAACCTGCGGCCATTGCGGGCCGCAGATTTTCGCGCATTGTTCCACGACGGCGTTTAACGCCCAGCCTTCGACGATGCCCGTGCCTGGCAGGTCATAACGGTAGACGGTTTCAGGACCTTCAAAGATGGTGGCAGCATCCAAAATGGTAACGACGAGAGTTTCGGTTTCTGTCCAACCAGTAGCTGGATTGTCGCCGGTCAGCATGGAATTCATGAGTCATTCTCCTGGTTTGGTTCGGTGTAGAGAGATTGGGCAATGCCGATAAGCGCCCCGCGGACGAACCATTGGCCCCGGCCAGCTGGTTGGACCGCTGGCTTAAGTCCGAAGATGGTGCCCTCCTCGCGATCGGAATCAAGAAGGAATACCGCCGGCTGCAGGTCACGTACTGCAGAGAGGAATTGGCTAAACAAGGCGCGCGAGATTCCGCCAGACTTGCGGCTGATGATGAGGTGGAGGCCAATGTCCCGGGCATGCGGAAGCAGCTCAAGGAGCGGCGCCAAAGTGATCTCGCTTATGAGATCAAGGTCCTCAATGACTAGATAGATCTCCGGCCCCTCCCACCACGAGCGGGCCGCCAACTCGGACGGGGTCACTTCCGCGCCGGGCATTCGGGCTTCCAGGGTGCGTACGGTATCGCTGATGACTTGTTGGCAGGCGGCGGTGTTTGCCGCGTAGGCAGCGACCATCTCAGGGTTGAACTCCCCCAGGTGGGCGCGGCGCTGATCCAAAACAACCAAGCGGGCTTCCTCACGCGGGAATGCCTCGATTCCACGAACCAGGGTGCGCAGGAAGGTAGATTTTCCGGAGCCTTGAGAGCCCACGCAAACAACATGCGCAGTCGTGTCTGGGTTCCAATAAAGCGGCTCGAGATCCGGTCCACCAATTCCCCATGGGATACCAGCTTCTGCATCTTGAGCGGGTACCTCATCAAGCCTATCCGGCAGCATTTTCAGAGCCGGGGCAGGAAGTGAGTCCGCATGCAGACGCCCGACGTGAGCGATGTCCTGATTGGCAGTTACCGCAATGAGCATGTTCTCGCCTTCCCCAGTAAGGCCCCGCCCCGGCGCGCTCGGCAGTTTTTGCTGGGCCTTTCGGTCGATGAGCGAATCCATCGCCTCGCCGAGGCGCAGCTCCAATCGTTGAGAAATAAGGTCACGCACGTTTGGCCGCAGGCTGGTCCAACGGTTCGTGCTTACCGCCACATGGATATTGGCTGAGGCACCATCGGCAACGATGCCGGTGATAGCTTCAGATAAATCCTCGTATTCCGCACCAGCCGTACCAATGTGGTGCCAGCCATCGATTACCAGAAAAGTATGGGTCTCACTTGGACACCGAATATGCCCTACTACTTCATCCACGATGCGGCGGACCTTTTCGGGTTCTGCTCGTCCAGCCACACCGGCGACATGCGGGAGACGCTCCAATGGAGCTAAGTCCCCGCCGCCTAAATCGATGACGTAGAAGCGCACCTGTGTAGGCAGGTTCAGCACCGCCAAGGTGCTCACTAGACTGCGCAACGCCATGGATTTACCCGATTGCGGCCCGCCGCAAATGGCTAGATGGCCGCCTTTTTCTGCGAGGTTTACGAGGAGGCGATCCTGGCGCTGGTGATATGGCCTATCGATGATGCCGAGCGCCGCTTCCAGGTTCGGCGGCCCTGCTTGTTCTGCCAATTGCTCGCGGGTATTGCCCACCACCTTGGAAAGCTCCACTACATCAGGCAGCGGCGGCAACCAGATGCGATGCGCTTTCTGCTGACGGCGTTGTGCCTCGCTGGCGGCGGCGGAGACCACGGCGTCGAGAAGCGTTTGCGTATCGTCCACCACCGTCTGCGTATCTGGTTGTGCAGGCTTTGCATCCTCATCCGTATTTTCAGGCCAGCCATTGAAAAGGCTGATTCGCCCGCGCGCGACATGCGCAGCTGCCTCGCCTTCCTCGGAGGAACCGATAGCCACGGGGATTTGGCGTTCAACCGGCCCCGATACATACGTGGCTTGGAAGCTCACTGGGGCATCGGCATCCGTCTTGAGATAGCCCGCGCCCGGCTGGGCTGGCAGATGATAAGCATCCGTGACGCCAAGTACCTGACGGGATTCGGCTGCGGAGAAAGTTTTCAAACCGATGCGATAAGAAAGGTGCGAATCCAGCCCGCGCAATCGGCCTTCTTCCAGGCGCTGCGATGCCAAAAGCAGGTGCACATGCAAAGACCTGCCCAACCTGCCCACCGCGACGAAAAGCTCTGCGAAATCAGGATGCTGCCCCAATAACTCGGAGAACTCGTCGACCACGATGACTAGCGCCGGCAACGGACCGAATTTTCCAACCGCAGACGCCGAAGCATTGAAGGCATCGACGTTGGCGAAGTTACCCGCCGCACGCAGCAGCTCCTGGCGGCGATTCATCTCGCCGGAGATAGCATCGTGCATGCGCTCTACTAGCGTAGATTCATCCTCCAGGTTGGTAATCACCGCCGAGGTGTGCGGTAGCGAATCACAGCCCAAAAAGGTGGCGCCGCCCTTGAAATCCACGAGCACCAGGTTCAACTCGGCCGGCGTATGTGTGGCCGCCAAAGACGTCACGAGTGTTCGAAGGAGCTCGCTCTTGCCACTGCCGGTGGCGCCGATACATAGCCCGTGTGGGCCCATTCCGCCCTGGGCGGATTCTTTCAAATCGAGAAAGACCGGCTGCCCAACCTCGTCCAAGCCAATCGGCACTTTCAGCCGCTGTTCCCCGGCGCGGCCATGCCACATCCCGCTGGCAGCAAGCTCATCCACATCACGCACCCCGACCAGATCCAGAAGGTCATTTTTGTGCTTGCGAGTCTTAATCCCGCGATAAGAATCTGGCCTGCGAAAGCGCGCTAAATTTCGGGCAAGCAATAAAGCATCGGGCGCTGAAACCATGTCCGGCACACCGAGAACTTCCTCCCCGGCGGCGGTTACTACCTGTAGCTTGTCATCGGCCACCAAGAAGATGCCGTCTTCTTCGGCCCTTTGACCAAGCGGCGTAAAGCGTTGCACTCCTACACAGATATAGGCCGTTATTTCCTCTTCTGCCCAAAGGTCCTCATGCGGTGGGATTGCTGTGGCGTCGACAAGCACGATGCGAAAGCGCGCCTTTTTCGGGGCGCGTGCATGGGGCAACCACTTCACCCATTCCCACGGCCCACTGGCCTGCGGATAAACCTCAATTCCCAGCGTTTCCGGGCCATGCGCCACTGCCAAATGCGCCACCATAGCGCGCGCTACACCAGCGGCATTTTCTCCGCTAAGCCCCAGATAATTGAAAGCCTGAATCTGTATGACCACCGGCATCTGCGCCAACGTGCGCAAAGCATTGACCGTATGGCGCACGCTGACCGCACAGACTGGGTCAAGGTCTTCCGTAGCTCCTGAGTCCGGCACGTTGATAGGCACACACAGCGACATCGGGCCAGTTCCTACCCGCACCTCCAATGCATCCGGGGCATCGGCATTTCGCTCCCACATCCGGTAGCTTCCCACCAACGCCGCGACCTGAGCCGGCGCCGGGTTGCGATGTTCCTCATGCGCGCGCTGCGCGGCAGAGACCTCAAGAACCTTCTCCCGCAGCGCTTTCAAATGCCGCAAGTAAGTCCGCCGCGTCTCATCCGGATCCTGGGAGCCACCCTGCGGATTTATCATCATGAACACAGAGGCCAACATCATGAGCGGGAACATCAAGCTCATCGGGCTAATACGGCGGCCAGGCCCTGCTCCCAACACCATGAGCGCGACCATGCCCAACATCGCAGCCACCATGACAATCGGCATGAGCAGCCTAATCAGCGGCACGGGCTGCGGGCGTACGGCCTCCGGAACTGGCTCTGCATCAATGCCTGCCTGCGGAAGCGGCGGAGCCGGCTCGCGAAGTGCGCTGTCTAAAGGTTCGACAATTTTCTCGCGCGAAAGCCCAAGAATGGACATCATTCCCCCCAATAAAAATCCCTCCGATTTTTGTGCCGCGCCCACACGCTTTTCCTGCTTATCTAAACCACGAGGCAGCACCCCAGCTACCTTCGTGGCCAAACACGCAGACACCAAAATGTTGACTGCGGTGGACACGTTGCCACTAGTAAGCCACAATGTGTGCCTATAGGCAAGGGGGAGAAGGCAAAAGCCAATAATTTTGGCGCCTTCAGGATTCTCGGGGGAGGATTTTTGCACATGAGGCATGCGCCAAGCATCGCGCCCACACAATCTGTGCGGCTTACGGTTCGATTCAACATCGGTGAATTCCGCAAAGAGGCTGACGTTTGTTTGCCCTTAAACGTCAGTATCGGGGAGGCATTGGGCGAGCTTTTGCTGCTTGTCGACGCCCCGATTTTCACCGTCCCGCTCCAAGCCAGCACCGCTGGTGGAAAGGCCATTGCTCTCAGCACGGCTCTGGAGCGCACGCCACTGCACGATGGCAGTCTGCTTCTCATCGAGCAAGTCGCTGACAAGCCTGCGCCCATCGTGCGCGATGCGGCAGAAGCACTTGCACACGATGCCGCCGATGCTAAACCCGCGCGCACTGCCACGCTGTGGGCAAGTTGTGGTTTGCTCGGCGCCAGCTGCATCATCGCGGCGCTCGCAGGTCTCGCAGCGGCGGCAGCTGCGTGTGCCCTTGGCGCATTCGCCCTCGCGCTATGGACGCGTTCGACGCTTATAACGAGCCTTTTCATCCTCGCTGCTAGTACAGCGGGCTGGCTTTTTGTTGCGCCTGCTCAAGATGAAATGCCGTGGGGAATATGGGCCGCCTGCGCAGGCGCACTTCTTGCTTTATGTGCCTGCCATATGGCGCGACTCGGCGGAACCCGACTGGCCATGTTGACCATCTCTGCCGCGATACTCTTCGCAGTTGGCGCGGCCGGCAGTTATCTACCCGGCGCGCAGTCCGCCGGACTCGCTGGTCCCACAGCCCCCGAAGTTGTACCTGCTGCCGGTGCTGCGTGTTTGTTGCTGGCCATGGTCTTTGCCTTGGCGAACGCCGCCTCACTGTCCACCCATTTAGCAGGGCTCAAGGTCCCGCAACTTCCCACCGCTGGGCAAAGCCTCAACGTCTCCGACTCGGTACAAAGCGACGTCGATGCGCGGGCACAGCGCGCCGGGCTTGCATATGAGGGCATCTGCATCGGCGCAGCTATCGCCGGCATTCCCAGCCTCATGGTTGTAGCAGGAATGCCGTTGAGCCGTTCGGACGCCATAGCCGCATTATTCGCACAGCTTTTATGCCTGACCTTAGCCGGTGCCACGGTATTGCATTCCGTGCGGCACGCCCGGGTGGTCTCCAGTTGGGCGCTTTCCACGTGTGCGCTGGCGGCCGCTACCGCCGCTGTGGTGCTAGTGGGCCGGGGTTGGCAAGAGCTTGCTCACCCAGCTCCGTGGAGCCTGTGGGTGATGAGTGTGCTTGGGTTCATCATTGTGGCGGCGATGGCCTCTACTCCGCTGTGGTCGCACAAGGTTGCAGCGGCTGAGCCCACCACGATTGCCTGGTACGAACGCGCCGAAACCATCGCGGTGGCCGCGTGCTTGCCGCTCGCCGCGCATGTGGCAGGCCTGTTCTTCCTCATCCGCGGACTGGGATAGGTCCAGCATGGTGAAGTCAAAAACCGTCCAGAAAAGGCTCGCCGCATTACTGCTAGCGGGATTTCCCTCGGCAGCAGCAATTTCTGCATTTACCGCGCCGACCCTAGCGTCGGCGCGTGAACCCGACGTCGCCTGTGCACAGCCGATTGCGGCAGCGCAGTCACCGCATACCTCAGCGGAGCAAAGCGCGTATCGGGCGCGGTTGCATTCCTTTGCCACTGGCGAGGGAATCAAAGTTGCCGTCATCGATACTGGTGTCAGCCCACACCCGCAGCTGCGCGCTTTGCGCGGCGTGGATGACTTTGTCACACCTGAAGAACCAGATCCTTTGCGGGACTGCGATGTACATGGCACCGCGGTTGCAGGCGTCATCGCAGGCTATGACATCGGCATTGCGCCGCGGGCCGAGATTTTATCCATCCGGCAAACCAGCGCGCACTATCGGCACCGCGCTGCTAACTCAGAAAGTACCTCCGGCACGCTGGAGACTTTGGCCGCCGCATTAAACCGCGCCTTGGATGAACAGGCCAAGGTCATCAACATCTCGGTAGTTTCCTGCATTCCGAGCGACGCCGCGGACCGCGTCGACACTCGCGATCTCGACGCCGCGCTCCAACGCGCAGAGCACGAAGGAACGGTCATAGTTGCGGCATCGGGCAATGCTTCTTCCGATGGATGCACCAAGGAAGACACCGTCTATCCAGCCCATGCGGATACCGTTCTTGCAGTGGGCGCGCTTTCTTCTGCGCACGAGGTCGCGGACTATTCCATCCCTGCCCGCAATGGAGCACCAGAGCTAAGCGCCGAAGGCCATGTCCCGCTCGCCCTAGCACCGGGTAATCAATGGGCAGAAGCCAAAAGCACCGGTGGCAAGCAGGCTGCTGAGTTCCACGGTACTTCTTTTGCCGCTCCAGTGGTCACGGGAACCGTGGCGCTACTCGCCCAACGCTATCCGCACGATTCAGCGGCACAGCTGCGCGAGCGTATCTATGCCGCTGCCGAGCCAGGCCACGGCTTCATCGATCCGCTGCAAGCTCTTACCTTTCACCGGGCACAAGACAATGACAAAAACGCTGAGGCAGAAGACGAAGAAAAGACAGTCACCGTCTATCCAGCTGCCATGCATCACAGCCAGGTACCAACCCGGCTTATGGCTTTGCTTGGAGCGCTCGGCCTTGCTGGCGTGATCGCCGCAACGCTGCGGCGCGCCAAACAGCACTAGGAATTAGAAGCCGGCGCTCTACTCGGTTCCCTCATCGCCGCCCTGGCTCGCCAAGGCGCTTTCGCGGTCTAGAGGAGAGCCCTCCGGCAGCAACCGCAAGATTTCCCACGGGACTTTTGCCTGCGTGGTCGTGCCCAGCGCTTCGACTAGTGCGCCTTGTGCCACGGAGTGCCTGATACCCGTCGCCGAAACCACATGGAAACCGTGACCGCTGTCTACTCCTACCCCGCCAGCTTCCAAGCCAGCGAACCGATCAGCAGTGGCCTTGCCGGCAATAGAGACAGTAGCCTCAACCGCGGGGCTCAAGACCGTTGCGCCCCGCTCATCCGCGCAGAGCCAACCACGACCTGGAGACAGGAAATCATATGAATTGGCGGGCAGGTTGAAGGGTAACGCGGCGTCGGAAAGCGCGGCGACTTCGGCGCCATCGACTGATTCGTGCGAGGCGCCCATGCCTGCCAGCATCTCTGCCTGCGTAGGAGTAATCGAGGCCACGCCCTGTTCATCACCTGCGCCTACACGCACCCACAGATCATCGCCGGTGTCTAAAATCTGCGGGTTTTGCTCAGGAAAGCGCAGCGGTGGCAGCTCCGCGTAGGCATTCAGCAAATCCTCCGGGATCTGCCACACATAGGAATCATCGCGCACGCCGATGCCGCGGCGCAGCACCCGGCCCTGTGTCGAGGCAGCAGAAGGCAGCTCTACGCGCCCTGCCGAAGTCAATAGCCATTCCTTGCCACCTGTGGAAACCAACGCCGCCTCCTCACTGCGGAGGTGCTCAACCTTGGCGTTGGCCAGTACCACAGTCTCCCCGGGCCGGCTGCCTTCCCCGTCAATCGTGGTGGGATTTTCTTTGTCCTCGTCAGCCGCGGCCGCATAACAGGCCGCCCAGCCTTGTGTCGGGGTTGCAGGATTGGCCAAGTAATCCGGGGCATCAGCGATGCCTAGCGGAGTGCCGAGCCGCGCATTGCTCAAGAACTCATTGCCCATGGCCTGGGGTGCCGCCGGCTCTCCCGCGATAAGGCGCGCGGAGGCCAAATTGCTCACCGGATGATAGGAATCATTAACCAGAACGAAAAGCTGGCCTTGCTGCGAGCGCACGATGGGGGCATCGCCCGGATTGGGATTGGGCTGGAGCCACGCGAGCATTCCCGAACCAATAGCCAGAAACGCCACTGCGATGCTCCCAAAGATGAGGGCGCGGCGCCGGCTCGCTAAAGGATCGTGAATCATGCGAATATCGCCAAGTATCAGGCCATGCTCCACGCGGCGCTGCAAAAATTTATGCCCGGATACCTGTGCTTTCGTCGTCGGCATTGGACGTGGCATGCAAAATTCCCCCTCAAACAAGGCAGCACCCCTACTGCCCTAGTTTTGTCATTCCACGCGTTAGCTTAGCCCAGCGAAAGCTCATCCGCAGTGCGACGGTCACGGGTCTGCGCAGCACGCGCCGCCAAATCAGCATCTGCCGGATAGTCCACCTGGACCAGGCTCAGCCCCTTTGCCGGCGCTAGCGGAATGTGGGAAGAACGGGAGTTCAAAGCGAGCATCTCCGAGGCAAAGTCGATTCCTCGGGAGCCCTCGCCTACCCGCAAGCAGCAACCGACGAGGGAGCGAACCATCGACCAGCAAAAGGCGTCGGCGCCCACGCGGGCTTCATAAAGCTGCGGCTCGCTCGGGGTAGATACATCGACCCACTCAAAAGACATAAGGTCGCGGATTGTCGTGGCATGCGGCTTTGCCTTACAAAAGGCGGCGAAGTCATGCAAGCCAACCAACTGCTCCGCGGCTTGCTGCATTGCCTCGATGTCCACCGGCTTCGGCCAGACCGCAGTGTCGCGGGCGCGCGTCGGCAATGCCCCGCGCGGATGCGTGGTGATGCGGTAAACGTAGTGGCGCTCAAGGGCCGAAAAGCGCGCGTCAAAGCCCTCTGGTGCTTGCTGGCAGTCATGTACGCGAACGTCTTCCGGAAGGAGCTTCGCTAGGCGACGCACGAGCTTTACCGGGTCACCATCAATCGACCGCTGCTCGAGTGCACTAGCTGGAATGTCGAAGTGCGCGACCTGGCCTGCCGCATGCACACCGGCATCCGTGCGCCCTGCCACGGTCAGTTCGACCTCATGGCGCAGGATCATCGAAAGATTGTCTTCGAGAACCTCCTGCACCGTACGCAGCTCGCCCTTCTGACGGGCCCAACCATGAAAATCCGTGCCGTCATAGGACAGATCGATACGCAGACGCATGCTTAATTAACTCCCTTGTCCAGGGCCATCACTGTTGAGATCCCAGTCTTGTTTATTGCGTGTCATGCGCAAGCGCATCGGCGGGCGCAGCTTGCTCATCGCGACGTAGCTAGCCCGATCTAAGTGCAGGGTCTGCTTTGCCTTTCGCGCACCGGCCTTGACCAGGCGCGCAGATAGGCGAATTCGCGGGTCGATGGGCTGATCTGCGCCTCTGTATTCGAAGACCGGCAGCCCCTTGCCGTAATACATCGACGCGATGCGTGCCATGAAGGCAACGACAACGGTGATGATCGCGGCGTTGTGTTCACCAACATCAACGTGAAGCAGGCCCATGTAGACGCAGACCGCGAGCAGCGAAATCGAGGCGTAGAACTCGCCGGAAAATACCAGCGGGACGCGGTCCGAAAGCAGGTCACGCAGGATGCCACCAAAGACACCGGTGATTACTGCCGCTGTGGCTGCAATCAAGAAACCATGGCCCAAATGCAAAGCCTTCTGGGCGCCGAGAACGCTAAATACGGCAAGGCCCAGGGCGTCGAGAAGCAAGAAAAGATGCCTAAAGTAGTGCATCAAAAATGACATGGACACCGTGACAATCGATGCGGCGAGCACCACTAGGAGGTACATTGGCTCGCCCACCCAGGTCAAGGGATAGGCATCCAAGACAATGTCACGCACCGTTCCGCCGCCTAGAGCAGTAATAGACGCAATCAGCATCACGCCAAACAAATCGAGCTTCTGCCGGCCCGCAGAAAGGGCAGCGGTCATCGACTCAGCGGTAATGCCGATGACGTACAGAACGGAAAACAGTGGAGTCATTTCGAGAGATTTAGGATCTTTCTGCAGTATTAGGAGTAATAGGGCCGTTGCATTTTAGCGACTGCCCAGTTTAACAAAACCGAATACGGCAAAAGCCGCACCCCTTGCCAGTCTCCCACAACCCTAACGGGCTGGAAAAGATGGCGCGGCGGTGCGGCCTTTTAAGGATAAGGCAGAACTACTCTGCGGACTCCTCGGAGGAAGCCTCGGTGTTTTCTGCCTGTGCTTCCTCAGCCTTAGGTTCTTCAGCCTCAGCCTGCTTGGAAGCAGCTGCGCGGGTAGCGCGGGTTGCCTCGGAAGTCACGGTCTCCTCGAGAACGAGGGAGATCTGGGACATCGGGGCGTTATCGCCGGTACGGTTCTCCAGCTTGATGGTGCGGGTATAGCCACCCTCACGGCCTTCGAACTTAGGACCCAGCTCGTCGAACAGGTGCGCAACAACATCCTTGTGCGGGATGAGCTTCAGCACTGCGCGGCGGTCAGCAAGGGTGCCGGACTTAGCCTTGGTGATGATCTTCTCAGCGTAAGGACGAAGCATCTTCGCCTTCGCATCGGTGGTCTTGATTGCGCCGTGCTCGAACAGGCTAGCAGCCAGGTTGCTCAGCAGGTGAGCCTGCTGGGTAGCGGAGCCGCCGAGACGGGCACCCTTCTTAGGGGTTGGCATTATGTACTCCTCGTGTGCGGATAAAGTGAGCGCGCGGCGAGCATAAGCTCGGGCCGCAGGTCAGTGTGGTGCTTTACTCGGAATCGTCCGCAGACGGATCCTTGAAGTCACCGGTTTCTGCGTCGTAACCCTCAAGCTGGGTTGGGTCGAAGTCCTCAGGGGTGTCCTTGAGAGCCAGGCCCAGGTTAGCCAGCTTGATCTTTACCTCGTTAATCGACTTCTGGCCGAAGTTGCGGATATCCAGCAGGTCCGACTCGGTGCACTCTGCGAGCTCACCAACGGTGTGGATCTCCTGACGCTTCAGGCAGTTGTAGGAACGAACGGAGAAGTTCAGGTCCTCGATAGGCATGCTGTAGGCCGCGATGTACTCCGTCTCCTGCGGGGACGGGCCAATCTCGATGCCTTCAGCAGCATTGTTCAGCTCGCGAGCCAGGCCGAAGAGCTCGACCAGGGTGCCGCCGGCGGAAGCCAGGGCGTCGCGGGCAGAAATCGAGTTCTTGGTTTCGACGTCGATGATCAGCTTGTCAAAGTCGGTGCGCTGCTCAACACGAGTTGCCTCGACCTTGTAAGAGACCTGCAGGACCGGGGAGTAAATCTGGTCAACCGGAATGCGTCCGATTTCACCAGAGGTCGGTGCTGCTGGAACGTAGCCGCGGCCACGCTCGACGACGAGCTCCATGTCCAGCTTGGCGGTGTCGTTCAGGGATGCGATATGTAGATCCGGGTTGTGGATCTCCACGCCAGCCGGCGGCTGGATATCGCCCGCGGTAACAACACCTGGGCCTTCCTTGCTCAGGTACATAACAACCGGCTCGTCAGAGTCGGAAGACAGAACCAAGCCCTTGATGTTGAGGATGATCTCAGAGACGTCTTCCTTCACACCGTTGATGGTGGTGAACTCGTGGAGAACACCATCGATCTTGATGGAAGTTACTGCTGCACCCGGGATGGAGGACAGCAGGGTACGACGAAGGGAGTTACCGAGGGTGTAACCAAAGCCCGGCTCGAGCGGTTCGATGACGAACTTGGAACGAGACGGCTCGATGAATTCCTCGGTGAGCTGAGGACGCTGGGAAATGAGCATTGAATATCTCCTTGTCGACGCCCGCTATTTGACGTCGGTAGAAGGGGTAAAGATTGAGGTTTCGAAGATTCACTCTTCTCCGAATGCCACAAACGGGGCACTCGGTTACTAAGTTTACTTCGAGTAAAGCTCGACGATGAGCTGCTCTTGCAGCGGAACGTCGATCTGAGCGCGCTCGGGCAGCTGGTGCACGAGGATGCGCAGGGTCTCAGGAACAACCTGCAGCCATGCCGGTACGTTGGCATCGACCAGGCGGTCCTGAGCGTCTTCGAACCATTCCATCTTCTGGGAACGCTCACGAACATCGATGATGTCGTACTGCGAAACCTGGAAGGAAGGAACGTTGATCTTCTTGCCGTTCACGGTGAAGTGACCGTGGGAGACAAGCTGGCGAGCCTGACGGCGGGTGTTTGCCAGGCCAGCGCGGTAGACGACGTTGTCGAGGCGGGACTCGAGCAGAACGACCAGGTTGTCACCGGTCTTGCCCGGGCGGCGGTTAGCCTCGGCGTAGTAACGACGGAACTGACGCTCAAGCACACCGTAGGTGTACTTAGCCTTCTGCTTCTCCTGCAGCTGCAGCAAGTACTCGGATTCCTTGATGCGGTTGCGGCCAGCCTGTCCCGGTGGGTACGGGCGGCGCTCGAATGCCATGTCGCCGCCGACCAAGTCGACGCGCAGACGGCGGGATACGCGGGTAGCGGGGCCAGTGTAACGAGCCATTTTCTTACCTCTTCCTTTCCCTTAAACCTTGCGGCGCTTGGTTGGACGGCAGCCGTTGTGCGGCTGTGGGGTTGCATCCGTGATCGAGGAAACCTCGAGGCCTGCAGCCTGCAGGGAACGGATGGCGGTCTCGCGGCCGGAGCCCGGACCCTTAACAAATACGTCGACCTTCTTCATGCCGTGCTCCATTGCCTTACGAGCAGCGTTCTCAGCAGCCATCTGTGCAGCGAACGGAGTGGACTTACGGGAACCCTTGAAGCCAACGTGGCCGGAGGATGCCCAGGAGATAACAGCACCGGACGGGTCAGTGATGGACACGATGGTGTTGTTGAAGGTGGACTTGATGTAAGCGTGGCCTGCGGCCACATTCTTCTTTACGACGCGACGGCCAGTACGACGCGCGCCGGAGCGAGTCTTTGGAGGCATGAATTACTTCTTCTTTCCTGCGATCGTCTTCTTCGGGCCCTTGCGGGTACGAGCGTTGGTCTTGGTGCGCTGACCACGAACCGGCAGGCCACGGCGGTGGCGAATGCCCTGGTAGCAACCAATTTCAATCTTGCGACGGATGTCAGCCTGAACCTGGCGGCGGAGGTCACCCTCGACCTTCCAGGTAGCTTCGATTACGTCACGCAGCGCCGACAGCTGATCATCGTCGAGGTTGTCGGTGCGCAGGTCAGGAGAAATGCCAGTCTTTTCCAGCAATTCCTTGGCACGGGTTGGACCGATGCCGTAGATGTAGGTGAGAGCGACCTCCATACGCTTATTGCGTGGAAGGTCAACACCAGCTAGACGTGCCATGTGGCGTGTCCTTTCGGGTTGTTACGATGGTTTTCTCCCTATCCGCCCCGCTCCATGCAGCACTTCGCCCGGGCCGATGCCGGATCTGTGGGCTACTTACCAGTGCGGGCTCAGGCCATCGCAGCCTGAGGTGGGCTAGACATAGCGCCGCTATGCCAGAGGGTAAGGAGGCTTACAGTGTTTACTTGTAGCGGTAGACGATGCGTCCGCGGGTTAGGTCATAAGGGGACAGCTCTACAACCACGCGATCCTCTGGGAGGATGCGAATGTAGTGCTGACGCATCTTGCCAGAAATGTGTGCAAGAACCTTGTGTCCGTTGTCGAGCTCGACGCGGAACATTGCGTTTGGCAAAGGCTCGATAATACGACCCTCGACCTCGATTGCGCCTTCCTTAGCCATAACCTCTACTTTTCTAGGTGACTTCAAGTGAGTGTCACCTGCATGTTTGGTGTCTACTGCTTGGCGACGTCGCGGTAAATAAGACCGCAAACATACACCAGCGCTCTAGCATACGCTGCGTGCGAGCAATAAACAAACTCCTCTACCTGCGCACTCTTAGCGACACGCGCCAAAGCGGCAATAAAGCAAAAAATTCTCCCCGGGGAATTATCTTCCACGGGGAGAATTCTCTTTGAAAGAGATTAAAAGCGTCTGCGCTTTGGATGCTTAGTAGATGAAAACCTTGGAGCCGACTGGCACATCGTTCCAGAAGCGAACAGCATCCTGGTGCGACAGGTGGATGCAGCCGTTGGACTCGTAAGCCGGGGAACCCTCGTGGAATGCGTGGCCGGAGTTGGTGAAGTACATGGAGTAAGGCATCGGCGCGTTACCGAACTCGCGGGAGATCTCGTCCTTGATCTTGCGGTTGATGTAGAAGGTGCCGCGCGGGGTTTCCTGACCTGCCATGCCAGCAGACATCGCAGATGCTACGTAGGAAACGTTGCCGTTGTCCTGCAGCCAGGTGCGCTTGCCGTTCAGGTCAACGCAGACGCGTGCATCCGCCGGGCAAGGGCCGCGGTCAAACTCGTTGCGCTTGCGCTGCGCCTCGGCCTCACGTGCAGCCGCCTCAGCCGCAGCATGTTCGCGTGCAACCTGCTCTGCGTGTGCACGCTCCTGCGCCTCTCGTGCCGCGCGTGCTTCCGCGTTCTTCTGGTCAATCAGGCCTGGGAAAACAGCGTTGACTGCGGCGTCAACAGCCGGCTGAATAGCGTCTGCAGCAGACGGGTTCAGAACCTTAACCTGATCCAGGATCTGGTTACGGGTGTTCCAAGCCTGCTCACGGGACTGACCGACGAAGTTATCGATCTGTGCGCGGGCGTCCGCGGTCAGGGCATCAATCTGTGACTGCGCATCGGAGCTCATGGACTCGATGGAAGGAACGGTCTGTGCGGAAGCAGCTGGGGCGCCTGCCAGAACGGAGACGGTCATGACGCCGGCGGTCATAGGGGCAACTAGGGCACGACGTGCCTTAGAGGACACGTTGCGGGGGCGAAGTTTAGACATGGCAACGAGTATAGACCCTCACGTGGAATCCGCATACTCGACGCGACCATAATCATCCCCTGTGAATTTCAGCTACCAGCTGCGGGCACGCGCAGCGGGACAGGTTGGCAGCAAGGATTAAGGCTTATAGCGAGGAGTAAGGATTCGCGGGCCGTTAGCGGTCGCGGCTACGGTGTGTTCCCAGTGAGCGGCGAGGCGGCCATCAAGGGTGACCACAGTCCAATCGTCGTCAAGCACGGCGTTATCTTCCGTGCCCAGGGTAAGCATCGGCTCAATCGCGAGAACGGACCCTTCTTGAATGAGAGGGCCGCGGCCCGGCCTTCCTTCGTTCGCGAGATAAGGCTCTTCGTGCATGGTGTGGCCAATACCGTGGCCGCCGTAACCATCCACGATGAAAAGATCGACGCCAAACTTGTCTTCGGCACGGTAAGTTGCTTGCTCAAGAGCGTGCGAAACGTCCGTCAAGCGATTGCCCGGGACCATCGCCTTGAGTCCTTCAGCCAAAACCCATGCCGTGGCGTCGTTAAGCGCGGTCGCCTCGGGGGCCAGATTGCCCACACCGAAGGTCCACGCGCTGTCTCCTACCCAACCGTCAAGCGTTGCGCCGCAGTCGATGGAGACTAAGTCGCCTTCCGCCAACACGATGTCTTGGCCCGGAATGCCGTGCACGATGACATCGTTGACGGAGGCACATATGGAACCTGGGAAGCCCTCATAACCCTTGAAGGTGGGGGTAGCACCCAAGTCCCTGATTGTTTGCTCGGCTACTTCATCGAGCTCGAGTGTGGATACGCCAGACGCCGCAGCGGCGCGCACGGCCTGCAATGCTTTGCCGACGATTTCTCCGGCGGCTTGCATCGCATCCAGTTCACCTGGGGTGCGTGCGGGAATGGTTTTGCTGCGGCGTCTAAATCCCATGGCGTATTACTTGCCCATAGCCTTCAGGGTACGCTCGTTGATTTCTTCAACGGTGCCCTCAGCCTTGACGTTGATGATTTCATCGCCGTAGTGCTGGATGAGCGGGAAAGTCTCGTCACGGTATACGCCGAGTCGGGTGCGGATGGTCTCCTCGTTGTCATCAGCGCGGCCACGGGCCAGCATGCGCTCAACGACGACGTCCTCGGAAACCTCGAAGTTGATAACTCCGTCGAGCTTGACACCCTTCTTCTCGAGCAGCTCGGCCAGAATGTCAGCCTGCTCCACGGTGCGTGGGAAGCCGTCCAGCAGGAAGCCGTTTGCAGCGTCGTCCTGGTTAAGGCGATCTTCAACCATGCGCGCGGTGACGTCAGTCGGAACGAGCTTGCCGGCATCAATGTAGGACTTTGCCTCAACGCCCAGCGGGGTGCCCTCGCCAATGTTGGCGCGGAACAGGTCACCGGTGGAGATGTGCGGAACAGACAGCTTCTCGCTCAGGATTGCTGCTTGGGTGCCTTTGCCGGCACCGGGAGGGCCGAGGAGTACGTAACGCATTACTTGAGAAGTCCTTCGTAGTTGGATTGTAGGAGCTGGGACTCAATCTGCTTGACGGTAGTCAGAGCAACCGAGACCATAATCAGAATAGCGGTACCGCCGAAAGCGGAGGTGCCGTTTGCGGAAGAATGGCCAACGCCGAGATCCAGCAGGATATTCGGCAGAATAGCGATCAACGCAAGGTATAGGGAGCCTACGAACAGCAGACGGTTCATCACGAAGCCGAGGTACTGTGCGGTTGGGCGGCCCGGACGAATACCCGGGATGAAACCACCATACTTCTTCATGTTGTCTGCCTGCTCAGCAGGGTCATACTGCACCGAGACATAGAAGTAAGAGAAGAAAATGGTCAGGACGAAGTACAAGACGATGTACTGCCAGGAGCTCGGGGACTGCAGGTGCGCAATCACGTTACGCTGCCACCAGTTATCCGGAACGTTACCGGAACCAGAGTTCACGATCTGGGTGATAAGCACCGGCATATAGATAAGCGAGGACGCAAAGATAACCGGGATAACGCCGGCCTGATTAACCTTCAGCGGCAGGTAGGTAGAGGAACCACCGTACTGGCGGCGACCAACCATGCGCTTCGCGTACTGTACTGGGATGCGGCGCTGGCCCTGCTCGATAAAGGTGATGCCAACGACCAACACGATAAGACCCGCGGCGACCATGGCGAAGACCAGACCGCCGTTGTTCTGCATGATGCCCACGCCGTCGGTAGGCAAGCGCGTTGCAATGCCGGCGAAGATCATCAGGGACATACCGTTGCCGATGCCCTTTTCAGTAATGAGCTCGCCCATCCACATAACGAGGATGGCGCCCGCGGTCATGGTGATGACCAAAACGATAAGGGTAAAGAAGTTACGGTCTTCAGCCAGAACCGGTACGCCTTGGCCCAGCAGCTGCTCGCGGTCCGCTAGGGCCACGATGCCGGAAGACTGCAGCAACGCCAGCGCGAGCGTGAGGTAACGCGTGTACTGCGTCATCTTGGCCTGACCGGACTGGCCTTCCTTCTTCAGCTGCTCAAAGTGCGGGATGACAACGGTCAGCAGCTGGACGATGATCGAAGCCGTAATATACGGCATGATGCCGATGGCGAAGATAGACAACTGCAAAAGCGCGCCACCTGAAAACAGGTTAATCACGGAATACAGATTGCCGGACTCCTCCGTCAGAGAACGCAAACGACCGGAGATCGAAGCGTAATCAACGCCCGGGGATGGAATCTGGGCGCCAATGCGGTAAGCAATAATCATCAAGATGGTGAAGATGATCTTCTTACGCAGGTCGGCGTCCTTAAAAGCCTGCAAAATGGCGGACACTACAAAATCCTCCTGGCCTTCCGGCGCTATCAACGTTTAAGGGAAAATAGGTGACAACGCTCGGAGGTGGAACTCATCTGTCCCCTAACATGGGGAAGGTTGAACACTTATGACCATGCAAGCCTACCAGCCACGCGCCATTTAGCCACATTTAAGGTAAGGATTGCCAGCCAACTAATAAAGAAAGCGCCCGCCTCCCGAAGACTCGGGAAAGCGGGCGCCTTAATGCTTTAAGTAACGCAGTTGATTACTTGGTTGCGGTAGCGGTGCCGCCAGCAGCCTCAATCTTCTCAACAGCGGACTTAGAGAACTTGTCAGCGGTGACATTCAGCTTGACGTTGATGTCGCCGTTGCCCAGAACCTTGACCGGCTGGTTCTTACGAACCAGGCCTGCGGAGACGAGATCTGCAACGGTGACGTCGCCACCGTTTGCGAATGCCTCTGCGAGGTCTGCAACGTTGACTACTTGGTACTCAACGTGGTTCGGGTTCTTGAAGCCCTTCAGCTTCGGCAGACGCATGTGGATCGGCATCTGGCCACCCTCGAAAGCAGCGGAAACCTGCTTACGAGCCTTGGTGCCCTTGGTACCGCGACCAGCGGTCTTACCCTTGGAAGCCTCACCGCGGCCGACGCGGGTCTTAGGCTTGTTTGCTCCTGCGGATGGGCGCAGGTCGTGCAGCTTGATGATATCAGCCATGGTTTACTCCCCTGCCACTTCTTCGACGGTGACCAGGTGGCGTACCTTCTGAACCATGCCGCGGATGATCGGGGTGTCCTGCTTTACAACAGACTGGCCGATCTTCTTGAGGCCGAGAGCCTCAATGTTCTTGCGGTGATTCGGCTTGGTACCCACCAGGCCCTTTACCTGGGTAATCTTCAGAGCCATTGCTTATGCCTCCTGACCTGCGCGCTTACGCAGCATCTGGGCCGGAGCAACCTCTTCGAGGGACTTGCCACGACGTGCGGCAACCTCTTCAGGGCGAACCAGCTGCTTGAGGCCGTCCACGGTAGCGCGGACGACGTTGAGGGCGTTGTCGGAGCCGAGGGACTTCGACAGAATGTCCTGCACACCAGCGCACTCGAGCACCGGACGTGCAGCACCACCGGCAATAACACCGGTACCAGGTGCGGCAGGCTTCATCATAACGATGCCAGCTGCGTCGCGACCCTCGACCGGGTGGGTGATGGTGCCGGCGATCATCGGGACGCGGAAGAAGTTCTTGCGAGCCTCTTCTGCACCCTTCTGAATTGCGGCAGGGACTTCCTTAGCCTTGCCGTAGCCAACGCCAACCATGCCCTGGCCATCGCCAACGACGACGAGAGCGGTAAAGGACATGTTGCGGCCACCCTTAACGGTCTTGGAGACGCGGTTGATGGTGACTACGCGCTCGATGTACTTATCGCGCTCGTTGTCCTGCTGATTACGACGATCGTTGCGACGACCGCCATTGTTGCGGTCGTTATTACGACCGTTCTCGGCGGAGCGTCCGCCGTCACGCTTTTCACGGTCCGACATTAGGCGTTCCTTCCGTTGATGTTTCCGTTTGCCATGATCATTAGAACTTCAGACCACCTTCACGAGCTGCCTCTGCGAGAGCGGCAACGCGACCGTGGTACTTGTAGCCAGCACGGTCGAAGACAACTGCCTCGATGCCAGCAGCCTTGGCGCGCTCAGCGATCAAGGCGCCAACCTTTGCGGCCTTTGCCTTCTTGTCGCCCTCGAGTGCACGAACGTCAGCTTCCATGGAGGAAGCTGCGACCAAGGTGTGGCCAGCCAGGTCGTCGATGACCTGGACGTGCATGTGGCGGGAAGAGCGGTGAACGACCAAACGCGGTGCCTCAGGGGTGCCGCGCAGGGTCTTACGGATGCGGAAGTGACGGCGTGCGCGTGCTTCGCGACGGCGGGAGGAGATGTCCTTGCCGATTGGATTGCGCTTTGCGTTTTCAGTGTTAGCCATTGCTTACTTACCCGTCTTTCCGACCTTGCGGCGGACCTGCTCGCCTTCGTAACGAATGCCCTTGCCCTTGTAAGGATCGTCCTTACGCAGGCGGCGAATGTTAGCGGCGACCTGTCCGACCTTTTGCTTGTCAATACCAGATACGGAGAGCTTGGTTGCGCCATCCACAGCGAAGGTGATGCCCTCCGGAGCCTTGATGAGGATCGGGTGGGAGTAACCCAGAGAAAACTCGAGGTCGCTACCCTTCTGCTGAACACGGTAGCCGACACCGAAGATTTCCATCTTGATGGTGTAGCCCTCGGTCACGCCAATAACTGCGTTGTTGACGAGAGAGCGAGACAGGCCGTGCAGAGCGCGGTTCTTGCGGTCATCATCTGGACGGGAAACCGTGATTACGGAATCCTCGACTGCGATGGTGATTGGCTCTGGCAGAACGACGGTCTGGGTACCCTTGGAACCCTTAACCTCGACCTCCTGGCCGTTTACCTTGATTTCAACGCCGGATGGTACGGCGATTGGTGCTAGACCGATACGAGACATGTGTCAATCCTCCCTTACCAGACGTAGGCGAGAACTTCTCCGCCTACGCCCTTCTCCTGAGCCTGACGGTCGGTCAGCAGACCCTGCGACGTGGAGATGATAGCCACGCCCAGGCCGCCAAGGACCTTCGGCAGATTGGTGGACTTTGCGTACACACGCAGACCCGGCTTAGACACGCGACGCAGACCAGAGATGGAGCGCTCACGGTTGTTGTACTTGAGGGTGAGCTCGAGCTCGCGGCCCTCAACGGAGTAGTCAGCGATGTAGCCTTCCTGCTTCAAGATGTCGGCGATGTTTGCCTTGATCTTGGAGGTCGGCATCGACACGGTGTCGTGGTGCGCATGGCTTGCGTTGCGCACGCGCGACAGCATGTCGGCGATAGGATCAGTCATGGTCATGTGAGTGACCGTTACCTTTCTCGTTGCGGTTCCCGTACCCACCAAAGCGTTTTCCGTGTGATTTCGGGCTACTCACGCTCCTCACGGTCAATACCGTAAGGCGCTCGCCACCCTTTGATACATACAACGGGCCGCCGGAAACGGCGGGGGGCCTACAACAAAGTAGATGATGTTCAGTTCTTGATTCAGGCTCTACGTTTCTGCAGCTTGTAGGGCTAGATTTCATTTGCCATCTGGGCACACTACAGCCTCGACGTGAGTCCAAACTGCAACACTACCCGCTAACCTGCAGTTTTCCAAATCTTTTTTAGCGTCGAAGCTGCATGTCACCCTCGAAGACTAGAGTGGCCGTCATGACTGCAGAAAATGACCCTATTCACTCCGCCCACCAGTGGTTGGAGGAAGCGGCAGAACTAATCGGCGTCGACAAGCAAGATGCCACTGCCTTGACCCGTGAGCTGCTCGATCTCACCCGCGACGTTGCTCACAGCACCTCGCGCCCGGCCGCTCCCCTGACGGCATATTTGGTTGGTTTGGCCTCGCGGGATTCGGACGAGGCGCGCGCGAACATCGCCAAGCTGCGGACGGAGCTGAACTAGTGGCGGGCCGGGCAACAAAGTCCTTTGCTGTGACCAAGGTTCACTTGGATGGCACGGAGGTAACCCAGGTGGATACCCGCGCCGACATCGTCACTGGCGAGGAGCCGCTGGAGATTCGCGTCGGCGGGCAGACTTTGACCACCACCATGCGCACTCCGGGCCATGATATTGAGCTAGCTCATGGCTTCCTTCATTCGGAAGGGCACATCACGGCGCTTTCCGACGTCGCCGAGGCCCGCTACTGCGCCGGCTCCACCGTGGACGGTATGAACACCTATAACCTGCTGGATATCGATCTGGCCCAGAAGAATGTCATTGGGCTAAAAGATCTGCGGCTTACGCTGACGAACTCCGCGTGCGGCGTATGCGGCACCAGCTCCATCGAGGATTTAAACAAGAAATCGCGCTACGCGCTCCCCAACATCCAGATTGACCCAGCCGTGGTTGCGCAGCTGCCCGAAAAGCTGCGCGCCGAGCAAAAGCTCTTCCGCAAGACCGGTGGTATCCACGCCGTCGGCGCATTCACCTTAGACGGCGAACCCATCGTTGTGCGAGAGGACGTCGGCAGGCACAACGCAGCAGACAAGGTCATCGGGCACCTGCTCCTTGAAGATCGCCTGCCCGCAGACGACCTTATTTTGGTTATGAGCTCCCGCGCCAGCTTCGAGCTTGTACAAAAGGCAGCAATGGCCGGGTTCGGTATGCTCGTTGCTGTTAGCGCGGCATCCTCGCTCGCTGTGGAGACTGCCCGGGAGACTGGCATGGCTTTGGTAGGGTTTGCCCGCGGCGATCGTTTCAACATCTACGCAGGTGAACTCAAGCCAGGAGAACTCAAACGATGAGCAACCACTCTTCAAAAAAGATCCGCAGTACTGGGGAACTCATCGAGTTCCTTGCTGACGCCAGCATCAGCCCCGAGGTCGCGGCCTTACGTCCCGACTACCGCGCGCTGCTCATCGCCGTCGATGGCATCACGCCTGCGCCTTCCGACGCCCACTCGGAGCAGCTCTTGCGCAACGCCGAAGACGTTGCCCGCGCACGCTTGGGCAAGTGCGCCGTCACGGACTTCCCGCACATCGCAGCATGGCGCAAGGCTTATCAAGGATTCGGCGCGAAGCCATCGCGAACCCGCAACAGCACGGAGGCGCTCATACGCCGCGCGGAAAAGGGGCTGCCTCGCATCAACCGCCTCACGGACATCTATAACTCGCTGTCCGTGACTTACGAGATCCCCTTCGGCGGCGAAGACCTGAACGACTATGTATCCGCTCCACAGCTGGTGCGAGCTACTGGTGCTGAGAACTTCGCCACTATGGACAAAGGCGAGCCTGTAACCGAGCATCCCGAACCGGGCGAGGTGGTCTGGCTCGATGCGAACGGGGTCACATGCCGCCGCTGGAATTGGCGCCAGTGCACCCGCACGGCGCTGCACGACGACACCACTGCGGCGCTGTTCATCCTCGATGCACTGGAACCTGTCGACGACGTCGAGCTGCGCGCTGTGGGTGAAAACCTAATCGACGAGCTCCGGGAGTATTCCTCGGAACTCGTCGTTGCAATGCGCATCCTGCGCGCAGAAGATAATGATTAGTCGCGGTAAGCCTCAGGGCCCTTGTTGAGCCAGGCGTAAACGCCGCCGATGAGGAAGCCGCCGCCGATGACGTTGCCGACCCAAACCAGCGACCAGTTGGTGAGAACTGCGCCCAGGGTAAAGCCATCCGGCAGGGGGTTAGAGCAGAAGAAGGTCAGCGTCATCAAGCAGAAGTTTGCGATGACGTGCTCGAGGCTAAGGCCCACGAAGCAGGCGATGATCGGCACGATGACGAAGAACTTCGAGACGATGTCCTTGGCAAAGACAGCACCGACGATAGCCATGTTGACCACGAAGTTTGCGAGGATGCCCTCAACCAGCAGGCCGCCTGGGCCCTTTTCTAGTTTGCCCATGGACAGCGTTGCGATGAGGTGCGATGGGTCAATGTGCCCCAGCTTCGCGGAAACACCCATGGCAGCGGCGAAGAGTACGGCACCAACAAAGTTGAAGAATGTGGTGACGATGAGCAGCCAAAAGCCCTTGCCCCAGCCCACCTGTTTATTGATGGCACCGTAGACGACGTACATCATGCTGCCGGTAGCAAGCTCCGCGCCGAGGATGACGATGGCGAAAAGTCCAAGGCCGAAAAGCATGGCGAAGACTGGTGCACCCAGGCCCTTTGCGTGCTTGTCGACGGCCTGACCTACGACGGCCGCGAAACCGGTACCGATGGCGAGATAGACGCCGGCCAGGATTGCACGTACCGCGAAGCGGGCGAAGGACTCGTCGAGCAGAGTCACTTTCTTCTTAATTGCTGCTGCAGCAGATTCGTTGAGAGACACGAAGCTTCCTTTACCTAGAGTTATAACTGCGATAACACTACAGCGAAGTTCCAGGCTGCGCCAACAACTTTATGCCCACCACACGTGGGTATTTTCCGCGGTTATTGTTGCTAACGCCTGCCAAGGATTAAAGTTAGTTAGAAAATTCACTTACTTTTAGAACCCACCTCCCTCACCCCCTGGAGCCGCCGCCCATGCCCCCGCGTTATCCTCACGATCTGCCAGATCACAGCGCAGATCACACGCGCCCCCGGGCAGCCAGGACCAGCAGCACCAGCGCCAGTACACAGCGCCGCCCCATCAATAGCAGACCCATCGATACCCGCCGCGCCGGCAACGGCAACCCCGACGGCGAGCGCACCTACGTGCGGCGCACTCCCCCAACGCCAACGACGCCGAAGACACCAACATCAACAGCAGCAGCGCCGAATCCACTACCTAACCGCCAAAAGCGCAGCCCCCAACCAAAGTCGCAAAGCACGGGTGGCCGCCACCGCGCGCCAGAAACGAACACGCCGGCGCTCCATACTCGCGCGCTGGAATTGTGGTCCAGCTCGGGCAAGTTCCGTATTACGGTTGGTGTCCTTGCAAGTGCGGTCCTTGCAAGTGTGGCTCTTGCCGCCACGATGCATCACGTGGTCGATCCTCCTGAAGGACTAGAAAGCAACCAAGTCCCTGTGGCAGCTGCTCCAGTCATTGAGCCCTCCGCCGCAGTTGAGATGTTCATCCCTGCAATCGAGGTCCATGCCGAATTTGAAGATGGCTCCTGCCGCGTCAAAGACGGCGCGATTAACCCGGATACGATGACGGAGGCCTGCACTTATACCGCTGCGGACCGTCCGTATTCGCTGCCAGGCACTAATGCGCCAGACATCACCGTCATCGCCGGACACACCGGCGCCGGCGTTCCCGGTGTCTTCAACAACCTCTACGACGGCGGCGCAAACAAGCACAAGGTCGCCCTCGGCGACAAGCTCTACCTGCGCACTGCAAACTCCGGCGACAACTGGCTGGTCTACAGCGCCACCGACATGCACGACCCAGTAAAAGAAGGCCTCGCCGAAGACACCACAATCTGGGGCGAAGGCCCCATGCCAGGCCGCCTTCTCACCATCAGCTGCATTCAGCCGCTCAACCTCCTTGAAGCCTCCGTGCGCAATGCAGTGGTGGGCTGGCAATACGAAGGCGTCACGACCGTTACCCCACCGGCAGAGTAGGCATACAAAACGCCAAACGCCCTCACCAAAAGGTGAGGGCGAAAAGCTTAAGCCGCTTTACTTGAACGGGAAGCCGAGCTCCTTGAGGAGGCGGCGACCTTCTTCATCGTTGGTAGCGGTGGTGACAACGGTGATGTCCATACCACGTGGGCGGTCAACCTTGTCGATGTCGATCTCGTAGAACATGGTCTGCTCGGTGAGACCGAAGGTGTAGTTGCCGTGGCCGTCGAACTGCTGATCGGACAGACCGCGGAAGTCGCGAATACGCGGCAGCGCGATGGTCAGCAGGCGGTCCAGGAACTCCCACATGCGGTCGCCACGCAGGGTGACGCGGGCGCCGATTGGCATGCCCTCACGCAGCTTGAAGTTCGCGATGGACTTCTTTGCGCGACGCAGCTGCGGCTTCTGGCCGGTGATCGCGGTGAGGTCCTCGAGAGCGCCGTTGATCAGCTTGGAGTCACGTGCAGCGTCGCCAACACCCATGTTGACAACAACCTTGGTGACACCTGGGATCTGCATGACGTTGTCGTAGTTGAACTCGTCATTCAGGGTCTTCTTGATTTCCTCGCGGTAGCGGGTCTTCAGACGCGGAGTGTAGTTCTCGCTCATGATTAGATGTCCTTCCCGTTGCTACGTGCGATGCGGACCTTCTTGCCGTTTTCATCGAAACGGTAGCCCACGCGGGTCGGATTGCCCTCGGAGTCAACGATTGCAACGTTAGAAACGTGGATCGGAGCTTCCTGGGTAACGATTCCGCCGGACTCGGCGCCACGCTCGGTAGCGGAGTTAGCAACGTGCTTCTTCACGCGGTTGACGCCCTCAACGAGGACCTTGTCGCGCTTCGGGTATGCTTCGATGACCTTGCCCTTCGCGCCCTTGTCAGGACCCGAAATAACAATCACCATATCGCCCTTATGAATCTTCATAAGACTAGATCACCTCCGGTGCGAGAGAAACGATCTTCATGAACTTCTTGTCACGAAGCTCGCGAGCAACTGGGCCGAAGATACGGGTACCACGTGGCTCGTTGTCGCCCTTGAGAATGACTGCAGCATTCTCATCGAAGCGGATGTAAGAACCGTCCGGACGACGGGTCTCCTTCTTTGCACGGACGACGACAGCCTTAACGACGTCGCCTTCCTTAACGTTGCCGCCTGGGACAGCATCCTTGACAGTGGCGACGATTACGTCACCGATGCCAGCGAAGCGTCGAACGGAGCCACCGAGAACGCGGATGCACAGAATCTCACGTGCACCAGAGTTGTCGGCGACGCGCAGACGGGATTCTTGCTGAATCACTATGGGTCTCCTGACCTGGATTGATGTGCGGTAAGATTTCCGTCCTTACCGCACGCGGTCTACAAACTTGCGATGCTCAAGCCTTGACAACGGATTACACCGAAGGGTCTCGGACCGGCGGTTCGGAAACGCACCGCTACGGGCCGACCAGCTTTTGCAACCTATACATTCAACCACACGCCAGCACCCTTACCAAAACGCTGCTCGACGCTTGTCGACGCCCCTCTACCTCCACATTTATTTTCGCCAGTACACCCGCTTACCCCTTAGCCCATTATTTCGAATGCACCGACACACAAACAGTCTCCAAAACTATCGGCACACTCTGCACATATAAACCTCACCTTAACGTTCCTCAGTGCAAATCGGGTCGCACGACCATTCTAATAATCCAATTTTTTCACAGCTGTGACGTATGAAAATTACAGTTAACTTCTGATTTCCGCGTGACAACTGTGAATTATGTGACTATTGTTGTTTGCGTCGCGAAAGACATTTTTGCGCTTTCCCATATTCCCGAAGGAGAAACACATGAAGCGTTTGCCACAGACCTTGACCGCTGCTGCCCTGACCGGCGCACTCGCCTTTGGTGGCGCAGCTGTTGCTCAGGCCCAAATTCCGGATTCGGTAGTGGACGAGACCCTGTCCGAGATGCCTACCCCGTCTGCGGATGAAGATACCGTCACCGAAGACAGCCCAGCTGAAGCAGGCACCCCAGCTGAAGAGAACACCAGCGATATTGAACGCCATGATGTTGCTGCCGATCCGATTACCGTCGATGGTGTCGAGTACTTCAAGCAGGAAGACGGTTCTTGGTTGTCCAAGCCGGTCGCAGGCGATCCTGTTCGCTTGACTCCTGAGCAGGCAGAAAAGTTCGTGAAGGAGCAGCAGGACACCTCCGCAATTCCTGCTCCTGCCACCAAGATGGACGCTGAGGGCAACACTTGGTACCAGAGCATGAAGGATCCGGCGGTTTACGTCAACGATCCGGCCTTGGTCAACGTGGAAGTTACCGCCGAGATGCGTGACGCTTACGCGAAGGCATTCCCTTCTGAAGATGCGAAGCCTGAATTCGACAAGAAGAAGCTCGCATGGTTGGCGCTTCCGGCAGCCCTGGTGATTGGTGGCATCACCTGGTACCTCTCCCAGGACGGCAAGACCTACGTCAAGGACGAAGCACGCAAGAACCAGGAACCGACCGCTGAGGAAAAGGCTGCTTCCGAGCAGATGCTGAACGCTAACAAGGATGCGGTTATCGCCCAGGGTGGCCAGCTCGCTGAGGGCAACGCTGCCCCGGCAGCCGCACGTGGTATGTCCGCTGAGACCGGCTCCAACTCCGTTGCACAGGCTTTGGCTGCTCTGGCCGTAGCTGCAATGGTTGCCGCTGGCGCTTTCGCTGCACGCCGCAAGTTCTTCGCTTAAGCAAGAGCCTTCCTACCAAGTAGGAAACTGAATTGAGACTGGCTGCGCCGGTCGGGCTTCGGTCCGGTCGGCGCAGCTTTTTGCTATAGGCTCCCTGGTGCGTCACAGTTTGCTTGGGCTCAAGGTGAGCCTTCGCTCCAGAGAGCGCCGCTATTCCTAAACCGTTAAAGGCCGAACTGGGAAGGAGTTCTCCTCAGTTTGGCCTTTGTTCTTTACAAGCTAACGGGTTGTGCCTGCAGGCTCGTCAGTGAATGCAGGTGTAGCTGCATGTCCAGTGGCTGGCGCGGATGTTGGATCGGGCTTGGGATCCACAGTAAAGATATCGGTACCGAAGCCAGTGAGTTCGCCGGGGCGGAAAGCCGCGGTAGGAATAACAGGGCCGGTCTTCTTCGAATTCGAGACGACCACCGGGGTAGTTACGGGAAGGCCGGCGGCCTTGATGGCGTCGATATCGAATTCGGCGAGGACATCGCCCCGCCTGACCTCATCGCCCTTGGTGACGTGGGAGGTGAAGTGCTCGCCTTTAAGGTTTACCGTATCGAAACCAATATGCATGAGGATATCGATATTGCCCACCACTGGGTCCTTGGTGCGAATGGCGTAGGCATGGTGGGAAGGGAAGGTAACGGTGATTTTGCCGTCGGCAGGCGCAACCAGTTTGCCCACGGTCGGCTCGATAGCCACGCCCTGGCCTAGCTTGCCGCCGGCAAACATAGGATCGCTGACCTGAGACAGTGGCACGGCGGTGCCCTCCAATGGGGAGAAGATGGTGCAGGCATCCTCGGCTGCTACCGCAGCTGGGGTGGCAGCGGCGGCTTGAGCCTCGGCCGCCGGAGGATTCACCTCATCCGGATCAATGGAGCCGTTCTTGCGGGCTAGGTAGCGGCCATAAAGGTAGGCGCCGATGAAGGAACCCGCGAGTGCGATTGCAGCACAGATAAAGAACTGACTGTAATCCTCCGGGCGCATCGAAACGAAACCGATGACGCCGGCCGCGCCGAGTGCTGTTGCTTTCACGTCGAAGATGGCAATGAGAGTCGAGGCCACTGCAGAGGCAGCCATGCCGATGTAGAAAGGCCAGCGCAAGCGCAGATTCACACCGAAGATGGCAGGCTCAGTGATACCGAATAGTGCCGAGGTACCGGAAGCACCAGCCAAGCCCTTGAGCTTTTCGCTACGCGCCAGGAAGTAGACCGCGAGGGCTGCGCCACCTTGGGCAATATTCGCCATCGCTGCCGTGGCGAAGATGAAAGATCCGCCTTGATCCCACAGCATGTATTCGATTGGTGGGAAGGATTGGTGCAGGCCGGTGATGACGATTGGCGAGTAAACCAAGCCAAAAAGGAAGCCGCCGACCGGGCCTGCAAAGTCATACAAATTGGCCAAGCCAACGCCCAACCACTCACCGGCAGTACGCAAAACCGGGCCAATGGCCGCGAAGGTGATAAAGCCGGTGACCAGCAGGGTAATCAACGGCGTGAGCATGAAGTCCACCGTGCCCTTTAGGTGGCGGTGGAGGAACTTCTCAATCGTGGCCAGGATCCACGCAATAACCAGAATCGGCAGGATGGAGCCCTGGTAGCCGGCCTGTGCGACATCGAGGCCAAAGATGTTCCAGTACTCCATGTCGCCGGCCTCAATGGTCTCAGCCACGTTGTAGCCGTTGACCAGGTCCGGCATAACCATTGCCATGGCCATACCCGCGCCCAAAAACTCATTGCCGCCAAAGCGCTTGGTGGCAGTAAAGCCCACCAAAATGGGCAGGAAGGCAAAGGGGGCAGAAGCCAGCAGGTTGATAAGGCCAGCTACATCTTTAAGTGCCGGCACCATTTCAATGGCCGCTTTCTCACCAAACAGCCCTTCAGCCGACAAGACGTTGTTCAGCGCCATCAGCAAACCGCCGCCGACCAGAATCGGGATGAGCGGCACGAAGATATCCGCGAGCACCTTGACGGCGCGGGAGAACCAGTTGCCGGAATTAGCGGCAATGTCCTTGAGCTCTTCGGTGGAAACGGCAACGTCCTTATGGATCATGCCGTTCAATTCTTTATAAACAATGTTGACGTCACCTGGGCCAACGATGACCTGGAACATTCCACCGGCTTCAAAGATTCCCTTGAGATCAGGGTCAGCCTCTAAGGCCTTGGTATCGACCTTCTTCGTATCCTTCAGCACCATGCGCAGGCGCGTTGCGCAGTGCGCCAAGCCGATGATGTTTTCTTCGCCGCCAAGTGCACGCAGGGTCCGTGCGGCAACTTCCTTATGGTCCATAGGAAAAGCTCCCTTTCTTTTTCACGAGCTAATCAACCTAGAACCATTAGATACAGCTTCCAGACAAAAAGCCAAGAGCTCGGACATATTTGAGGGAAAATTCACCAAGTTTTGCCGTTTGAACGGTCACCTAGTTCTTAACCCAGCCGCTCCATCGCGCTTCGCCTTCGCCAAATACGCTTGCCGACGCCGCAATTCGCCCACCGCCAGCGAAAATCTCCACGGCGCAGCCATCGGCAATGGCCATGACCCCGCCCTCTGGGCAAGCAATCACGCGCTCGTCATCGCCCACACTCACGCGCAGCAGCCCTCCGCCTGCGGTAAAGCGCAGGTGTTCCCTACCTTCAGCATCCACGAGGCTATAGCTGCCGCCACGCGAAGAGCTCAGGCTCACCGTGCTGCCGAAGCCCTCCCTACCAGCAGCATCGGGAATCGTCTCCCACACCGGCCATTGATAAAGCACGCCGTCTTCCAGCCATACCCGGCGCGGCAAGGTCAGGGTGTGCACCCAGCCCTCCTCCACGGTGGGCTTGTCATCTCGAGCAGGAAGGCCCATCCAGCCGAGCAGCAGCGCTTGGCCATCGCTCATGCCAACCAGCTGCGGGGCATAGAACTCGTGTCCATAGTCCAGCTCGCTGAAACCACGCTCGACGTGGAAGGTGGTGCCGTCCAGCTTGCCAACTAGGTAGCCGCACTGGTCAGAAGACGCGTAGTGCGTTTGCCCATCCACTTTGACGGGTTCAAGCCCCTGCGGGCAAAAGACCAGGACGTCCTTAGACTCACCAGTTGCCTTATCAGTCAAGGTCACAAGGTTTGGGCACTCCCACATATATCCGCCCGGTAGGAGATCGGGGCTAAGCCCCGGCGCGGCGTCGTCAAGCGCGAAATCCAGTGCTCCCTCAAAGTCCCAGTTCTTAAGGTCCTGCGAGCGGTAGAGCACCACCGCAGCGTTCTCGTCCTCACGTTGCGCGCCGATGACCATGCGCCAGCCTTGCTCATCCCGGGAAATCTGCGGATCGCGGAAGTGCCCGGTAAAGCCTTCCTCGCTATCGGGAATCAGCGGGTTCGCGGCATCGCGATGATAAATGCCGCCCTCAGGGCCGGAAGGGTCGAGAACGCGCACGCGGTTCTGGGAAGGAATGCGCTTGCCATCCACCTTGAGGTTGCCCGTATAAAACAGCCACACGTCGGTGCCATCGACCACGGCACCGCCGGAGTAACAGCCGTCCTTGTCATAGGGCAGGTCAGGTGAAAGCACGTCCGGATGATGCCGCCAGGGGCCTGCCACCGAGTACTTCGCCGAGGCATGCGCCCACCCCGTGCGCTTCGGCGCATGCGGGAAGCAGGGGTCGTGTTGGTAATAAACGTGCATGGTGTCGCCATCTAGAAAGACACCATTTGGATCGTTGAGACGGCCATACGGGGGCGCGATGTGGAAGTTCGGACGGTAGTTCATATCACCGATACTATGGAATCCATGAGAATCCATGTGTGTGGCGAAGGACTCGTCGATCTCGTCCCCGTCAGCCCAGGTAGCTTGCAAGACCTCACGCCGGCTTTGGGCGGCGGGCCTTTCAATGTGGCCATCGCGGCGGCGCGTCTGGGCGGCGAGGTCAGCTTCCAGTCGCGCCTTTCCACCGACGGTTTCGGTAACGCGCTGGTGGAAAGGCTGGAACAAGAAGGCGTGGACACGTCTATGGTCCAGCGCGGTCCAGAGCCCACCACTTTGGCCGTGACCAGCATCGGTGATGATGGTTCGGCGTCTTATACCTTCTACACGGAGGGCACGGCAGATAGGTTGGTTGAGCCCACGCTTTCCGACGCCGAGATTGCCTGCTTCGGCACTGTTTCTCTCGCGTTGGAGCCGGGTGCTTCGCGCTATGGCAAACTGCTCAAGCAATTCGCAGCTAAGGGCAGCATCGTGGCGCTCGATCCGAATATCCGCCCGTTCTACGCCAACGATAAGCACAAGGCCTTCCTCAACGAGCTACTTGCCCACGTCACCGTGCTGAAGCTTTCTGAGGAAGAGGTGGAATTCCTGGGCAAGCAGGCGCTCAAGCAGGTTCCAGTCGTGGTGGTTACCCGCGGCAGCGAGGGCCTCACGTTGCGCGCTGGCACGACCCGGCTCGATGTGCCTTCCGTCAAGGTCGACGTCGCCGACACCATCGGCGCGGGCGATACCATCATGGGTGCGCTGCTCACAGAGATCGCCCGCCACAACCTCACGGCCGAAGAGCTCACTCACTTGAGCGCATACGACTGGAAAGAGATTTTGGAATTCGCAGCGGCAGCCGCTGCGATTACCGTCTCTCACAAGGGCGCACAGCCACCGCACCGCGCAGAAGTGCTTGCCATGCAAGCAGATGCTCAGAAGAAGGGGGCCTAAGTGTTTGCTTCCTACCAGGGCCGTAGCGCCATACTTCACACCGTGGCGTTCATCTTCGTGGCGCTGTCTTTCATCTTCCCGGTAGTCCTGGGCACTTCTGCCCTGCTGCCCACGTGGCTATCCGGCATCGTGAGTATCCTCGTTGCGCTCGCCATTCTTGTCGACGCCGCGCACAAAGCCTTCGCCCCATCTGAACGCCCCGCACGTGGCCTGCGCGCACTTTCCGCCCTCGCTGCGTTGACCGCGCTCATCGGCTGGATCTGCTGGCTTATCATCTTCAACAACTTCGACGCCGCCGGCACCACCATGTACAAGGTAGGCACCTTCACCCTGGGCACCAGCGCCGTGCTCAACATCTTCTGCGCCGCCATGGCCTTCCTGGATTGGCGGGCTGGCCGCGTTACTCCGGTCAAGCACTAATCGGCGAAACTGCCTTTGGCTCCCCGAAAAACATCAAGCACTCCTTGTAGTTGCTCTGCGCAGCCACAAGGAGTTCTTGTTATTCAGCAGCTTCGATTTCAAAGCTGGTGCCCACACGAGGCAGGCCGATCGGCAAAGAGGGATCACTTGGCCAACTAACGTTGTTAGCAGCGATCGACACCGTCACATGCTTGCCCACCCACGGCTCTGCCTTTTCGCGGCTTTCCTCGTGCGCGCTGTAGTGCGATGCAAGGAAGCCGCTATCGACCACACGGGTTTCCTTGTAACCTGCCTTGTTCCCGGTGATCTCCCCCGGAGCGTCAAATTCGAGGATCCAATAGTCGCCGTTGAGCTCGCTTTCAAGGATTCCGGATTCAGGATGCGAGCCTAGGGTCTCACGACCTTTCTTCTTTACAACCTTACCCGTCATCTTCAAGATGCCGTCTTCAACGACCACCGCTGGTTTCTTCGATTCTTCTGACGCCGTGGATTCTTGGGAATCCGCCTCTGCTGAACTTTGCGGCACCAGCGTATTGAACATCTTCTCTGTTTCTTTAGCGGAGTCGTCTTTTCCGGAATTACTGCAGCCAGAAAGCGCTAGGGCAGCAACACAGAGAAAGGAAACATAGCGGCGCATGATTGGACCTCAAAACACATAAGGAGATAGGGGACAGCTTTTTAGCTTAACGCCCTGGGGCGGTGAGGATTGTGGAAATCGGCGATCCGGCGGCGTCGGCAAGCGGCAAATGCTTCGCAGTTTACTGGGTACATCCCCACTATTGGGCGAAGCCGGAATACGTATCTTAAAAGACTTTAAAAATTAAGACACTGTTTAATTAGCCGCTTCTGATACTTAAAACGCCATCTTTAACCTATCCACTCATGCATTGCTCATCCCATGATGCTTATCTCTCGCTGAACGGGGTACGCCGTGAATTCGCGGATAACACCGGCCTGCATGAAACAGATCTTTCCGTAAGCGAAGGTGAGTTCATCTCTATCCTCGGCCCGTCGGGCTGCGGTAAGTCCACCCTGCTGCGTTGTATCGCCGGCCTAGAAACACCAGATGCTGGCAGCATCACTCTTGACGGCCGCGAAGTCTTCGGCCCAAACAGCGTTATCCCTGTTAATGAACGCGGCCTTTCCATGGTCTTCCAGGACCTTGCGCTCTGGCCACACATGAGCGTGGAGAAGAACATCGACTTCCCCCTGTCGATTCAGGGCGTCGACAAGCAAAAGCGCAAAGAATCCGTAGCCCAGGCCATGGCGATGGTGGGCATCACGAGTAAAGCAAACGCGCGCCCAGCCCAGCTTTCTGGCGGACAGCAACAGCGCGTGGCCATCGCCCGCGCTTTGGTATCCAATCCCCGTTTGTTGTTGATGGACGAACCACTGTCCGCGCTCGATGCTGCACTCCGCGTCCAAATCCGTGCCGAGCTCACTCGCATCACCCGTGAACTGGGTCTGACCGTCATTTATGTCACCCATGACCAAGCGGAAGCCCTAGCTATGTCTGACCGCATCGCCGTCATGGATTCGGGTTCCATCGTGCAATTCGACGACCCTGTCACGCTTTACGAACACCCAGCTAATGACTTCGTAGCAAGTTTCGTGGGAACCATGAACCACCACCCCGACTTCCCGCCCGTTCGCCCGGAAAACGTTCTCGTTTCCGTCGATGACGTGGGCGGGGCAATCCCTGCCGAGGTACTTTCGGCCCACTTCGTCGGCGGACGCTTTGAAGTCGAATGCGCCGTGGCCGGGGCCGCAGAGGAATGGACTGTCTACAGCCGCACTCGCCTTCAACCAGGACAAACGCTCTATCTCACACCACAAGGAGTTTCCCATGTTTAAGAAAATCGCTCTTCCCATCGCCGCAATTGCCCTCACCCTGACTGGCTGCGGATCTGTAGACAGCGCTAACACCTCCGATTCCGCGCAGGACAGCGCAGTCGCAGCGGCCGAAAAGTGGGAGGCACCCGAAGGCCTTTCCGGTTCTCTCGATTACTACTCCGCGAATCCGCAGGGGCTTACCGACGCCCTCGTGGAGGCCTTTGAGGAAAAGACCGACGTAGACGTCAACGTTTTCGCCGGCACCACCGGCGAAGTTACCGCCAAGATCAAGGCTGAGGAAGCAAATCCTCAGGCCGACGTTGTCTACCTTGCATCTTGGAACGCCGCCAGCAAGCAGGACAAGACCGGTGCACTAGCGGAATACACGCCGGAGAACTCTGACGACATCAACCAGAAATGGACTGGCCCAAACAAGACCTTCACCGGCCGCGATGGTTCTGCCCTCGCCCTCGTCACTAACACCAACGTCGTAGACGAGGTCCCGCAGGATTGGGAGGAGCTCGCGGATCCGAAGTACAAGGATCAGGTCATCATGCCGGATCCGCGTGAGTCCGGCACCGCCGCTGATCTGATCACGGCGATGGTCTCCAAGTGGGGCGAAGACAAGACATGGGAGCTGTTCGACAAACTCTTCGACAACGGCATGATCGTGCAGGGCGCTAACGGTCCAGCACTTGACCAGGTCACCTCCGGCTCACGCGGCATCGTCTTAGGCGGCGTCGATTACTCCGCATACTCCGCCAAGTCCAAGGGCGAGCCGCTCGAGGTGGTAATCCCTAAGTCCGGCACCACCGTTACCCCGCGTCCGGTCATGATTTTTAAGTCCACTGACAACAAGGAAGCAGCACAAGCCTTCGTTGATTTCATGTTCTCCGAGGAAGCCCAGCAGATTTCCGCTTCCAAGAACATGATCCCTGCTGCCAAGAATGTAGAGCCTAAGAACGGCCCGGCTTTGCAGGACATCTCCCAGCTCTCTGAGGACTGGAATGCCCTGTCTAAGGAATCCTCCGACGTCAAGGAGTCCTTCGTTTCCCGCTACTTGGAGAAGTAAATGGCAAGACGCACTGGTCTTTACTCCATTCTCGTTGTCCTGCTTGTCCTCGTAGCAGCACCACTAGTGGCGGTGTTGGCTAGTGCGTTTTTGGGCTACCGCGAAGAACCATCGGCTTTAGGAACCCTGGCGCAGCCGGGAATGGCAGGCATTATCGGCCACACCTTGTGGTTGTCCTTCCTCGTTGTAGTCTTCGCGACCTTGTTCGCGGCCCCACTAGCGTTTCTGCGTTCATGGACCTCGTGGCGCAACTCCCGCGCGCTCGAAGTCGCAATCATGATTCCCTTCATGACACCGCCCTTCGCCGCCGCGATGGCTTGGATGGATTTCACCCGCCGCGGTGGCGTGGCCGCGATGCTTCTGGGTGAAATGTTGGGCAAGCTGGCACACGACGCCATCTATTCGGTAGGCGGCATGGCCTTCATCATGGCTGCAGAGCTCTTCCCATTCTTCTACCTAGTGCTGCGGAACTGTCTTACCAGCATCCCGGCATCGACGCTGGAGATGGCGCAGGTTGCAGGAGCCTCTCGGTGGCAGTTTTTCCGGCGCATCATCACACCGATGACACTGGGGCCTTATTCTCTAGGCGCGTTGATTGTATTCATCAAGGCAGCAGGTGAGTTTGGCACGCCGGTCACGCTGGGCAATGCAATCGGCTACGAGGTGCTGGTCTCTTCGATCTATCAGGATGTAACCATTGATCCTCTGAGCTTTTCTCAAGCGGCGGCCTCGTCCTCGGTGCTCTTTTCCATCGGTGTGGGTGCTTGGGCGTTACAGCAATGGGCCGCGCGCCGAGATATAACCAACGGCGGCCGCGTCGCCCGCAGCGTGTCCGCGCGTTTGGGTTCGTTCGCCCGATTCTTGTGCGGCGGTTGGGTGGCGCTGACAATCGCCCTTTCCGTGGTCATCCCGTATATTTCCATTGCACTAGCAGCGATGACGATTCTGCGCTCGGCACCGCCGACGCCGGATAACCTCACCTTTGACTACTTCGGCATCGTTCTGTCGATGTCTTCGGGCCGCGAAGCAATGCTGCGTTCCTTGTTGCTTGGTGCAATCGGTGCGACGGTTGCCGTTCTAGTAGCGCTGGCCGTCACCCTATTGACTACACGCCGCCGTAGACCAGTTGCGCGCATAGTGGACTTCCTCGCAGTTGCACCCGATACCGTTCCGGGAATCGTTCTAGCCATTGGTTTCATCCTGCTGTGGAACTCGCCGAATCTGCCGTGGAGCCCCTATGGCACACAGCTCATACTGGTGATGGCTTTCACGGTGCTGTTTACGCCAATGGCCGTGCAGAACATCAAAACCTCTGCTACGGCAGTCTCCCCGACCATCTACGAAGCAGCGAAGGTCTCCGGTGCCAAGGGTCACCAGACCTTCTTCCGGATCACGCTGCCTTTGCTAGCGCCGGGTATCGCTGCGGGTTGGATTCTGGCCTTCTTCGTGGGCTTCCGCGAACTCGTCATGTCCTCTCTAGTGCGCCCGAACAATATCAACCTGCTAGCGCCCTGGATCATGAGCCAATTCGATCAAGGCCACCGCGCTGAGGCCATGGCAATGACCCTCATGGGCGTGGGCACCTCCACCATCGTCCTCGTACTCGTCACCCTGTGGCAGCAAAAGGAACGTGCATGATCACCATCATCTCAGATATTCACCTAGGCCTACCCGGCAGCTATGAGCTCCCGGAGGGAGACGGTACCTTGGTGGTTCTTGGCGACATCGTGGACCGAAACGTCGGCACGGAATGGGCACGCAAAGGTGAAAAGTTACTAGCCGAATCTTCCTTTGAGACTATCCACTTTATTCCGGGAAACCACGATGTCCACCATGACTTTAAATGGCCCGAAGGAATCATCGTGCACGGGACCGAACCACACTTCTTCGAGATCGACGGTGTGCAGGCGTGGACCTGCGGCGTGGCCACCGACCCTGACCCACGAGAAATCAAAATCCCCAGCTTCAATGGCCTGGGACTGCTTCACACCTCTGTGCACGGTGAGTTCAGCCGCAAGCCTTGCCTGCCGTGCAAGCTAGAGGATCTGCAAGAAAGCGGTGCGACGTGGGTGCTTGGGCACGTGCACAAGCCCGTCACGCTAAGCGCGGAACCGTTCATCGGTTGGACGGGAATGCGTGCCGGCGTGCACTACGACCCGACGACTTCCGCGGTGAGCAGGTTTTCTTAAAGACTATTTCAAAGGTTGTCTTTGCGAGCAGAGACCGCTCGGGGGTCGTTAACTCGGATGCGGCGCGAGAGTTGCTGGGATGGTCTGAATTAAAAGCTCTTTGAGGCCGGCGTTCTTTGGAAAATCCCTGTGCTCGGACCAACTTGCGATGCATTCGATGAAGATGCCGATCAGACTGCGGGCACGGGTGCGGTCGATAATGCTGGTGCCCGTCTCAGCTAGGACGCAGTCCACCCACTGGTCCGAGTGCTGCCAGATATGGCCCAGCAACGAAGGATTTTCACGCAACAGAAGGACTCGATCTGCGAGCTGTCCTCCCCACGCATCGGCATCGCTGAAGAGTTCGCGGAGCGCTGCCTCCAAGTTCTTATAATCAGTCATCTGCGCGATGTCCACCAGAACCTTTGTTGCTTCGGGACTGATGATGACACTGGTGATAACGGCTTCTTTCGTGCCAAAGTGGCGGTAGAAGGTCATCGCTGAGACATCAGCGGCTTCGGTAATTTCAGCCACGGTGACGTCGTCATATCCACGCTCTGCAAAAAGCTCGAGCGCCGCACTTCGGATCGCGCGCCGCGTCATAAGTTTCTTTCGGTCGCGACGATTAAGCCCAAGATTGTCCGAAGACGAAGATTCTAAAGGACGTGACACCATGCCTTAACTCTATAATTTCTGCTGCCTCGTGTGCATGAATAACAACGCAAATCCCGTTAAAACACAAGCAGCGCTACACAGGACAAAGACGCTATCCATCGCATGGATATAGGAGGCGTCGCTAGCCGGCTCGCCTGCCAAGTTAATTACGAGTGAGGCGATGAAAGCAACGCCTAGGAGCGAGCCAAGCTGCCGAATTGTATTAACCAACGAGGCACCACTTCCCCGGCGCTCCGGGTGAACCTGCGCCATCGCCTCCTGCAAAGCCAAGGATTGCCCCGCCCCCACACCAAAGCCGGCAAGGCTTAACCCCGCGGCCAAATATCCATATCCGCTGGATGGACTCGTCAACGCACCAACCAGCAGCCCCCCGGCGACGAGGAAAATCGAGCTAGGCAGAAGCCACCGCCCAATCTTGCTTCGCCGCACCAACAGCCCGGCTGCCAAGGCGCCAACGATGGCAGTGCCGGCCAAAGGCATAAGCATCAAGCCACCCCGGGCAGGCGAGTTGCCCAAGATATTCTGCAGGTAGTGCGGAGTGACATAAAGCAGCCCGAAAAGCACCAAGTTGATAAAGAACAGGGTCACAGTATTCACGAGGAAGCGCGGATTGTTCATAAGCCCCAAGTCCACGAGCGCTTGATCGCTCCTTCCGCCGAAGACCAGGGCCAGTGCCAAAGCAGCCAACCCAATCAGAATTGGTAACCAAACCGCACTAAATGAGACCTTGCCGCTGACGTTAATCATGCCGACCGTGAGAACAAGGAAACCAAAGGCAGAGAGCAAGATCTGTACCCACGGCAGCGCCAGATGGGAAGGAACAGACCTTGCCTTCGGCAGTCGGCTACAGCCGAAAAAGACAAGGGCGATGACAACGACGTCAAGCCAGAAGATGCCTCGCCAGCCTAAAGCATGAATAATCCAGCCACCCAGGAGCGGACCTAAAGGAGCGCCAACACCACCGGCGGCGGTCCACAAACTATTGGCCAGTGCCATGTCGGAAGGCTCTATCACCGTGGGCAAAAGGGCCAGCGACATCGGCGTAAACACCGAGGCCGCAAGTCCCATGCCCGCACGTCCGACAATGAGCCAGATGGCCGACGGAGCAAGCGCGCACACGAGCGCGGATACAAAAAAGACCATGCTTCCTAAGAGGAGTAGTCGTTTATGTCCGAGCCTGTCGCCGAAGAGCCCGCACGGCAGCAATACCGCAAGGAAGGCGACATTGTATGCGGAGACAACCCATGCGGCTTCCGCGGGGCTCGCACCTAGTGAGTTCGTCAATGCTGGCAGGGCAACCGCAACCATGGTCGTATTCATATACAACGTCATAATTCCGGCACACAGTGTTAATAGATGCGACCAATGCGTTTTAGCGATAGTCTCTACCATGCGTTACAAACTACCACTTTTAAAGAGATTGGAGACTACGCTAATGGGCCACTACAAACCAGGACAGATTCCCGTCGGCGAAGCAAAAGAACTCTTCGAACTTCTAACTCGTTGCGACAAGGACTTCACTCCCCCGCTCTCGCAGCGCGCGGCCGTTGGACAGACCGACTGGGACAGCCAGGGAGCGAATACGGGAATCAAAGACTATTACGAGTCGTTGATCGAAAAGGCCACCATCATCACGGTCACCCGCAACAACAAGTTGGCAGGGTTCTGCGCTTATTACTATCCCTATCAATGGCAGGGCCAAAGCTACCTATACGTGAGCACCGCGGTCACCGCGCACGAATGGCGCAAGCACGGACTCACTAACGCGTATGTGCGCCATATCTGCACCGCCGCAATGCGGTTGAAATGCCCCATCCTCGCCAAGACTTGGTCTACCAACAAGCAGAGTATGACGGCACTATCCCGCTATGCCGATAGAGCAGACACGCTTTGCGACGACCCCGGTGCCGGCATCGACACCGTCTACTGGGAGACCACGCTAGATACGTTGCTATACCGGGCAGCGCGACGAACGCTTAAAAAATACGCGCATATGAAAAGCCGGCCGAACCTTCTTCCTAAAGGAGGAAAAGCTCGGCCGGCTTAAGTGTTGAAAAGCTAGGTTTTACTTAGCCTTCTCAACGACCTCGACGAGACGGAAGTGCTTGTCCTTAGACAGCGGGCGGGTCTCGGCGATCAGAACGCGGTCGCCGACGCCGGCGGTCTCGTTCTCGTCATGTGCCTTAACCTTCTTGTTAGAGCGCATGATCTTGCCGTAAAGCGCGTGCTGCTTGCGGTCCTCGAGCTCGACGACGATGGTCTTATCCATCTTGTCGGAAACTACGATACCGATGCGGGTCTTGCGCGCACCGCGCTCCTTCTTTACTTCGTTCACGTTTGCCTCACTCATGATTAAGCCTCAGCTCCCGGAACTACGGACAGGCCCAGCTCGCGCTCGCGAAGAACGGTGTAGATGCGGGCAATGTCGCGCTTAACCGTGCCGATGCGGCGGTTGTTGGTCAGCTGGCCGGTAGCCTTCTGGAAACGAAGGTTGAACAGCTCTTCCTTCGCATCCTGCAGACGCTTTTCCAGCTCAGCGTTGTCGAGCTCACGGAACTCGTGGGCGGGGGTACCGGTTGCCATTAGAACTGGTCCTCCTTCTTGATGATGCGGACCTTGCAAGGAAGCTTCTGGCCTGCGCGGCGCAGTGCCTCAATTGCAGTGGCCTCGTTCGGGTAGGACATCTCGAAGAGGACGCGGCCCGGCTTAACGTTGGCGACCCACTTCTCAACCGGGCCCTTACCGGAACCCATACGAACGCCGAGCGGCTTCTGGGTCAACGGACGGTCCGGGAAGATGTTGATCCACACCTTGCCACCACGCTTGACGTGGCGGTTGATGGCAATACGTGCGGCCTCAATCTGACGGTTGGTGATGTAAGCCGGCTCGAGAGCCTGGATTGCGTAATCACCAAAGTTGATGCGGTTACCGCCCTTGGAAACACCGGTACGGGTAGGACGGTGCTGGCGGCGGTACTTAACGCGCTTAGGAATCAGCATGGATTAGCCCTCCTGCTTCTGCTGTGCGCGCTGACGACGCTGGCCACCACGGCGCGGACGACCGTTACGGTCACCGCGGCCACGGCCCTGCGCCGGAGCGTTCAGTTCGGATTCGCGTACGCCACCGACGACGTCACCCTTGTAGATCCACACCTTGATGCCAATGCGGCCGAAGGTGGTGTGAGCCTCTGCGGTGCCGTAGTCGATCTCGGCGCGAAGGGTGTGCAGCGGAACGCGACCCTCGTGGTAGCGCTCGGTACGGGACATCTCCGCGCCGCCCAGACGGCCGTTCAAGAGGATCTTAATACCCTTGACCTGCGGCTGGCGCATAGCGGACTGGATAGCCTTGCGCATTGCACGACGGAATGCAACACGGTTAACCAGCTGCTCGGCGACGGACTGAGCAACGAGGGTTGCGTTTGCGTCGACCTGCTTGACCTCGAGAATGTTGAGGGCGACCATCTTGCCGGTGAGCTTCTCGAGCTCGCGGCGGATGCGGTCTGCCTCAGCACCGCGGCGGCCGATCACGATGCCCGGGCGGGCGGTGTGGATGTCGACGCGTACACGGTCACGGGTGCGCTCGATAACGACGTTGGCAATGCCAGCGCGGTCGAGGCCCTTCTCGAGGTACTGACGGATCTTGATGTCTTCGGCTACGTAGTTCGCGTAGTCCTTATCGGCGAACCAGTGGGTCTTCCAGTCGGAAGTGATGCCCAAACGTAGGCCGTGAGGATGGATTTTCTGGCCCATTACTTGGCCCCTTCCTTCTGGCTTTCGACCACCACGGTGATGTGGCTGGTGCGCTTACGAATCATGAATGCACGGCCCTGTGCGCGTGGCTGGAAACGACGCATGGTCGGGCCTTCGTTGGCGTATGCCTCGGAGACGACCAGGGTGCGTGGGTCCAGACCGAAGTTGTTCTCAGCGTTAGCAGCTGCAGAAGCAACAACCTTAGCGACTGGCTTAGCAGCGCCCTGCGGAGCGTACTTCAGGATTGCAAGTGCCTCGGCTACGGACTTGCCGCGAACCAGATCGATGACACGGCGTGCCTTCATCGGAGTAACGCGGACGTAGCGGGCCGTTGCGGATGCGGAGGTGATGGTTTCACTCATCGCTTATCGACGTCCCTTCTTATCGTCCTTGATGTGACCCTTGAAGGTCTTGGTTGGTGCGAACTCACCGAGCTTGTGGCCGACCATGGAGTCCTCTACGAACACCGGCACGTGCTTACGGCCGTCATGGACGGCGAAGGTGTGACCGATGAAGTCAGGCAGAATGGTCGAGCGGCGAGACCAGGTCTTGATGACCTGCTTGGTGCCGGCCTCGTTCTGAGCATCCACCTTGTTGAGGAGGTGCTCATCGACGAACGGGCCTTTCTTAAGGCTGCGTGGCATTGTTTACCTCCTCTTAGCGCTTCTTGTTCGGGCGACGACGGCGCACGATCATGTTGTTCGAGTAACGGTTCGGGTTGCGGGTGCGACCCTCCTTCTTGCCCCATGGGGACACAGGGTGACGACCACCGGAGGTCTTACCCTCACCACCACCGTGTGGGTGGTCAACCGGGTTCATGACGACACCACGGACGGTCGGGCGAACGCCCTTCCAGCGCATACGGCCGGCCTTACCCCAACGGATGTTCATCTGGTCAGCGTTGCCGACCTCACCCACGGTTGCGCGGCAACGGATGTCGACGCGGCGGATCTCGGAGGACGGCATACGCAGGATCGCGTACTTGCCTTCCTTACCCAGCAGCTGGATGGAAGCACCAGCGGAGCGAGCAAGCTTAGCGCCTGCGCCCGGCTTGAGCTCCACAGCGTGGATGGTGGTACCGGTAGGGATGTTGCGCAACGGCAGGTTGTTACCAACCTTGATGTCGGCGTTGGCGCCGGCCTCAACGATGGTGCCCTGCTTCAGGCCCTTAGGGGCGATGATGTAGCGCTTCTCGCCATCTGCGTAGTGCAGAAGAGCGATGTTTGCGGTGCGGTTCGGGTCGTACTCGATGTGAGCAACCTTTGCCGGGATACCGTCCTTGTCCGTACGACGGAAGTCGATCAGACGGTAACGACGCTTGTGGCCACCGCCGATGTGGCGGGTGGTGATGCGGCCGTAGTTGTTACGACCACCAGTCTTGGTCAACGGGCGCAGCAGGGACTTCTCCGGAGTAGAACGAGTGATCTCCTCGAACTCGGACACGGAGGATGCGCGGCGACCCGGAGTTGTCGGCTTGTACTTACGAATAGCCATAATTCTTCCTTTTCCTTTCGGCTCTCCGGTGGCGCTTAAGCGCCGCCGCCGAAGATGTCGATGGAGTCGCTGCCTTCGCGAAGCGTCACATAAGCGCGCTTGGTGGACTTACGCTGACCGAAACCGGTGCGGGTGCGCTTACGCTTACCTGCACGGTTGACGGTGTTCACGGAGTCAACCTTTACGCCGAAGATCTGCTCGATGGCATCTTTGATCTGGGTCTTGTTGGAGTCCGTGGAGACGTAGAACGTGTAAACGTTCTGCTCCATCAGGCCGTAGGACTTCTCGGAAACGACCGGTGCGATGACAATGTCACGCGGGTTAGCGAGCTTAGCCATTACTTCTCCTCCTTAACTTCCTCGTTCGCACCCTGAGCGCGAGCGACGAAGGTGTGCAGAGCCTCAACGGAGAACACAACGTCGTCGGAGTAAAGGACGTCGTAGGTGTTAAGCTGGCCTGCATCCAGGATCTGGACGTTAGGCAGGTTGTTGGCGCTGCGGCGAGCGTTGATGTCCTCGCGGCCAACAACGAGCAGCACATTCTTGCGCTCGGTCAGACGCTCAATGAAAGCCTTTGCCGCCTTGGTGGACGGGGTCTGGCCTGGGACGAGCTCTTCGATTACGTGGATACGCTCGTTGCGAGCGCGGTCAGACAGTGCACCGAAGAGAGCAGCCTTGATCATCTTCTTAGGGGTGCGCTGTGCGTAGTCGCGCGGAACCGGGCCGTGGGAGATGCCGCCACCTGCGTAGTGCGGTGCGCGGATCGAACCCTGGCGTGCACGACCGGTGCCCTTCTGGCGGAAAGGCTTACGGCCACCACCGGAAACCTCGCCACGGGTCTTTGCCTTGTGGGTGCCCTGGCGTGCAGCAGCAAGCTGAGCGTTGACAACCTGGTGCATCAAAGCGATGGATGCCTCGGTGTCAAAGATCTCTGCTGGCAGCTCGACAGAGCCGTTGGTCTTACCCTCAGCGGTCTGGACGTCTAGCTTGAGGTTGCTCATGCGTGTGCACCGCCCTTCACTGCGGTCTTAACGGTGACGAGGCCACCGCGTGCACCAGGGATAGCACCCTTGATGAGCAGCAGGTTGGACTCGGCATCGATCTTCTGAATCTTCAGGTTCTGGGTGGTCACACGGTCGTGGCCCATGCGGCCAGCCATGCGAGTGCCCTTGAAGACGCGAGCCGGGGTAGCGCAGGCGCCGATGCCGCCGACGCGGCGGTGAGCAGCCTGGTTACCGTGGGCAGCGCCCTGACCTGCGAAGCCGTGGCGCTTCATGGCGCCAGCGTAGCCGTGACCCTTGGTCGTGCCGGTGACGTCAACGAAGGTGATGCCCTCGAAGATGTCAGCGGTAACTTCCTGGCCAACCTCGTAAGCAGAGGTGTCATCCATGCGGATTTCGGCAACGTGGCGACGTGGGGTTACGCCAGCCTTCTTGAAGTGACCTGCGGCAGGCTTGTTTGCCTTGCGTGGGTCGATTTCGCCAAATGCGATCTGGATGGCGTTGTAGCCATCGGTTTCTGCGGTGCGAATCTGGGTAACAACGCACGGCCCAGCTTCAACGACGGTAACCGGTACAACGCGGTTTTCCTCGTCGAAGATCTGGGTCATGCCGAGCTTCTTGCCCAGAATGCCCTTGATCTCGTTTTCACTCATTGTTAGTTCTCCACCAAATATCTATTCGTCGATCGCTTTACACTACTGAATGTTTACGTCGACGCTGGCCGGAAGGTCGATGCGCATCAAAGCGTCAACGGTCTTCGGGGTCGGGTCGAGAATGTCGATGAGGCGCTTGTGAGTGCGCATCTCGAAGTGCTCGCGAGAGTCCTTGTACTTGTGCGGAGAACGAATAACGGCGTATACGTTCTTCTCAGTTGGGAGCGGCACCGGGCCAACAACACGAGCACCCGTACGGGTAACGGTCTCGACGATCTTCTTTGCAGAAGCGTCGATAGCCTCGTGATCATAGGCCTTCAGCCGAATGCGGATTTTTTGTCCCGCCACGCTTATCCTCTTCCTCGCTACCCCACATTCACATTCCCGGCGTATCCGGGGCGTGAAGCGGTGGGAATTGCTTCTCGATTTCTCTATAACGTTGTCCGGACTCTAGGGCCTGGGCGCAACGCCAGTTGTCTGACTGTCATGACGACCAAAAGTTGCGACCTGGCAATAAACCCGGTTGCAGTGCTTTCGACGGGGTACAAGACCCGTAAGTCAAAGTTCTATAGAAAGAGGACGGTTCCTCACGCATTACACGTGGAGGTACAAATCCAATTCATATACTGCCGCTGTTTATTTGCCATGCCCCTTCTCCGGTCCATTCGCTCGGGATGTCTCTGCTAAACGCGGACCTAGCCCGATTAAATGACCTTCTCGGCACGCACTTGAAAAGTGCCCACCTGCGAAGGTGTCATGTTCGCTTTACCAGCAACTTTGCTAAACATCGGAGCGGCAACGCTCACGATCTTCAAACGCCGTTATGTTAAAGCAACCCTTGTATTTAAGCATGTAATCGCGCATTTTCCAAACTTTTTTCCAAACCGTGCGCAAAGTCACGTTTTGCAAAAGATTGCTATTGAGCACCCCACAATGTCCACATTTGGTTATAAGCTCGGAAAGGTAGCTTTGTAGTTGAGCCGAAACTTCTCGCAATCAAGAAACAATTGAGCAAGTCCCCTATAGATAAGGAATGAGCAGCAATGTCCGCTAATACCCCAGCAAACACTGAACAGAACGCAGCAGCCCCCGCCGAGCAGACAAACGCCGCCGCTGCGGCCCCAGAGGTCAACAAGAACCTGGAGACCGAGTACGGCACCACCACTATTGATGATGCGGTGGTTTCCAAGATCGCTGGCATCGCAGCCCGCGAGGTTTCTGGCGTTGCAGCATTGGGCGGTGGCGGCGCACGCATGATGGGCTCCATCCGTGAGTCTTTCGGCGCATCTGAGGATGTCCGCCAAGGCGTTAACGTTCAGGTCGACAACGCAGTAGCCACAATCGAGGTTGCAATCATTGCCGAGTACGGCGTTGCCATCCACGAGTTGGCTGAGGCTATCCGCCGCAACATCATGAACGCAGTCGAGCGCATGACCGGCCTAAACGTTGAGCGTGTTGACGTTGTGGTCCACGACGTCAAACTGCCAAAGGAAGACACTGCCAGCGAGCAGGCCTCCAACAACGCTTTGGCACAGGGCCAGGAATAGGCCTTTCAAAGACTAAGGCAGTTATTTAAATGATGGAGTCCTCTCCGGAGCGCTTTGAACTAGATGCCGCTGCTGCACATCGCATCGTCGACTCAGTAGCAGCCATCCAGGGCGTCGCCAAGCTGCATCCCGGTTCTTTCGGCGAAGTTGCGTTGCTTTACCCCGGCGAGCGCATCGGCGGCATAAAGCGCCCGAGTCCGCGCGATGATAGCCATGTCGAGGTACACCTTGTCATCGACGTCGCGAAGCGCATTCCGGTTGCCACAATCGCGGACGCCGCCCGCGCCGCGGCGCTTGAGGCCTGCCCGGGACTGCAACGTGTTGATGTCGTCGTGGCTGATGCATTAAGCAGCGCACTGGAAGATTAAGAAGGAAGATTATGAAGAACTACTCCACATTGGGCATTGTTGCCGGGTTGGTTTTGGCTTTTTTCATCCACCTTGGCCTGTGGCCCACGGTGTTGGCCATCCTGCTTGCCGCCATCGGTGGTGTTGTAGGTGCGCACTTCGACGGCCGTATCGACCTCACCGCCGTGTGGTACGGAATTATCGGCAAGGATAAAGGGCAGGGATAATGCCATCTGCCACGCCACAACAGCGCGCTGATGGCACCTTGCGGTTTACGCACAAGGCTCTCGAGCACATTGTCACTAGCGCCATCGCTTCCGTCCCCGGGACCGAAGCCATCGACGCCAAGCTCGCCGGCTTAGCCGGGCGCGCATTTCCGCGCCTGCTTATCCAGAGCGATCCTGCTTCCGAGGTGCTAGCGGTGGATGCCTCGATCGCGGTGACCTGGCCGAGTCCTGTCACGGACGTAGCGAAGTCGACCCGCAAAGCCATCGAGGAATGGGTTGCAGCCTATACCGGCTACCGCACCACCCGCGTCAACGTCACCGTTGCCGCAGCAGTACCGGGCGAGCGCGTGTCAGGCCCTGCCGTCGACGCGCGACAAACGCCACGGGCAATCACTCCGCGGTCACTTCCGGAGCGCCAGCTTAAACCGATAACCACCAACCATACGGTGCCAATACGCAATATAGATGCGCCTGCCCCGCAACCGGTGCGCTCTATCGACGCTGACAGCGCTCCGCTTCAGGTCGCGTCCGTACGCGCCCCGGAGCCAACTAGGCTCTTGCAGGTAACGGCGCCCACGCCTAACCACGTCCGCCCTGTCACCGCTCCCAATCCCGTCGCTGTACGCAGCGTGGCGACTCCTCGGCCGCTGCAGCCGCGTCCGGTAAGTGCTCCCCGCCCGGTTGCGCTGCGCACAGTCCGCGCACCCGAGCCAGCACCTGTCCGCCAGGCCTCACTGCAAGGTACCGCGCCGGTTCGACATGTTGTAGCGCCCCGTCCACAGCCACTGCGCGAAATCACAATCAACCCGATGTACAGAGGGGGCCAGGATGTCTAAGAAAGATGCTCTCCCGCAGGGCTTTGGCCAAAGGCCGGCGGCATCCCCTGCAGCCCGTAAATGGGCCGTTTTCCTCGGAATCGTTTGCTTGAGCGCCGCAGCTTTTCTCGGAAGGGAAACGTGGGCTGTCAGCACTAAAGCCAATTCCTGGCTGCAGCCTTTCATCGACGTGATGTCACAGGACGCGGTCGAAACCTGGATGCTGATAGGCGGCGGCATCGCTATTGCCATTGGCCTCATCTTGCTCATTGCGGTGTTCAAACCACGCAAAAAGACACATACCAGGCTCTCCTCCGACACCGCCTCGATGTGGCTGCGCTCGGTAGACATCGCGCGCGTGGCCTCAGCCGCTGCGCGCCGCGTGCCCGGCGTCAGTGCTGCCCGTAGCCGCGCAGTAATCAGCAAGAAGAAGATCGGCGTCGATATCACCGTCAACGGCGACACTAAGGACAAACTATTGGTCAGCCGCGTGGAAGAGGCTGTATCGCAAGCCCTTTCCTCGTTGGAGCGCGCCCCACAGCTAAAAGTAAAGGCAGAAAATCTCCCGGAGGTCGATAATCATGTCTAAGGGCTTGGCAGCATTCGACCGTTTCTTGTTATTCCTCATCGCCGTAGTCCTCATTGCGCTAGGGCTTTGGCCGATCCTCATTCATTTTGAGGTTCCCTTCGCCACTTCCCTGGCACGCTGGGTTGATCACGACGCTTGGGCAGCACTGCCTAGCGCTAGTTGGTGGCCGGTAGCGCTGGGTGCAGCCACCATGCTCCTAGCGGTAGCCGGCATCTGGCTCATCGTGGCGAACCTGCGCCACCGGCGCTTCAACAACGTCGCATCCGATTCTTCGAATGATGAAGGCGCCATTTCCACCAATATGCAAGCTATTGCTGGTGCCGTGGCCAAAAGCTTTGATGCTCTCGACGGAGTCGAGAAGGTTCACCGGTTGGTGGCCTATGACCGTGCGCGGCCGACCTTGCAATACAAGATAGAAGCCAGCGCGGATATGCCACTAGATGAGCTAACCAAGACAGTCGAAGCCAGCGAGGAAGACTTCCGCACAGCATTTCCCGACGCCAATCTAGATACCGTGTACAAGCTGCACTTTAGGCAGGTTAAGGCACTGAAGGACTAGTCAATGTAACCATCGACGGCAATGGCAGGAGCGGATTCAGCGAGGAGCACCTCGGTGACCGCCCCAAATTCATGCGTAACCCCACGTGACAGCGATACTTGCAAAGGCTTCCCGGGACTACACTGCAGAACCTGCTGCCAGGAATAGTCAGCACGTTGCAGGCAGCGCCGTGCAATTCTGAATGCATGTAAGCCGTGGTCCAAGAGGATGGTTTCCTGCTCGGTGCGGATAAGCCACGCCCGCTCTCCTACGTTGTGCCTTTTCAACCCGCTGAGCCGGCGTGAATCTTGCTTTAGGCGGGTAATTGACTCCACTACGCCAAAGCGATGTTCGATAAACTCCGAGTCCTTGATAACAAGAGGACGACCAGGTCCCACCGGCCGAACAGCCGAGTACTTCCACGCCACCGGCTGCCGAGGACCATCATCGCCGGTACGGCGAATGACCACATTTTCCTCGCCAATAGTCACGCGCTCACGCTCGGTGACGAGTAGCCACAATCCTTCCTCCACGCGACCGTCGCCAAGCGGCAGTGTCGGTGGATGCAACCGCGCCATTTGCTCCAACGCGCGAACCATATCCGCGTCATCAGCACCCCATCCGAGGCCTTGTTTGGCCAGCATTGCAAACAGCGTGCCCAAGGGGAGCTCCGGCTGCCCCTCCCACGCAGCTTTCAGAGCCTGCAGGGTGCGGTCGATGCGTGTGGGATCAAGCATGGCTCATAGCTTAACTGGCGCGGGTGCAAGACATGTAAAAAGCCACCACCTTCCCGGGACGGGAAAGCGGTGGCTTTAAAGGGCGTTACTTTAAACGCTCAAGCAAATGCTCTTACTTGATGATCTTGGTAACGCGGCCAGCGCCAACGGTGCGGGAGCCCTCGCGGATAGCGAAGCGCAGGCCCTCGTCCATAGCGACCGGCTGGATCAGCTCGACGGACATCTCGACGTTGTCGCCAGGCATAACCATCTCGGTGCCCTCAGGCAGCTTGATGACGCCGGTAACGTCGGTGGTGCGGAAGTAGAACTGCGGACGGTAGTTGTCCATGAACGGGGTGTGGCGGCCGCCCTCTTCCTTCTTCAGGACGTAGACGGAACCCTCGAACTGGGTGTGAGGGGTGTAAGCGCCCGGCTTGATAACAACCTGGCCACGCTCAACCTCTTCACGCTTGGTACCACGCAGAAGCAGGCCACAGTTGTCGCCAGCCTCGGTGTAGTCCATCATCTTGCGGAACATCTCGATACCGGTAACGGTGGTGGAGAGGGACTTGTCCTGGATACCGATGATCTCAACGTCCTCGTTGACGTTCAGGGAGCCACGCTCAACACGGCCGGTAACAACGGTACCGCGGCCGGTGATGGTGAAGATGTCCTCGATCGGCATCAGGAACGGCTTGTCCAGCTCGCGCTCCGGATCCGGGATGGAGTCATCGCAAGCCTGCATGAGGTCGACAACAGCCTGTACCCACTTCTCGTCGCCCTCAAGAGCCTTCAGAGCGGAGATGTGAACGATCGGAGCTTCCTCGTCGTAGTCCTGCTCAGCGAGCAGCTCGCGGATCTCCATCTCGACGAGCTCGATGATTTCCTCGTCGTCAACCATGTCGCACTTGTTCAGTGCAACGAGGATGTAAGGAACGCCAACCTGGCGAGCCAGAAGAACGTGCTCGCGGGTCTGCGGCATCGGGCCATCGGTTGCAGCAACAACCAGGATAGCGCCGTCCATCTGAGCAGCACCGGTAATCATGTTCTTGATGTAGTCGGCGTGGCCCGGAGCGTCAACGTGTGCGTAGTGGCGCTTCGGGGTGGAGTACTCAACGTGGGAGATGTTGATGGTAATACCGCGCTCCTTCTCCTCAGGAGCCTTATCGATCATGTCGAATGCGAAAGCGGTGTTCTCCTCCGGGTACTGGTCAGCCAGAACCTTGGTGATCGCTGCGGTGGTGGTGGTCTTGCCGTGGTCGACGTGTCCGATGGTGCCGATGTTAACATGCGGCTTCGTACGCTCGAACTTCTCCTTTGCCACTGTTTGTCCTCCTGGACTCTATGGCGGCTGCATAGGCAGCCACGTGGTTGGTTAATGTCATTGGCACTTGGAACGAATGCTCCGAAGCGCTAATGACGCTTTCTTTACGTGCCAGTTACACGATCCTAGATTTATGCCGCAGTTTTTTCAAACCGCCTAAATAGGAGGTAACCCCGCGCATGTTGTGCGGTCGTTGACCCTCGACAAGAATCTGATAACGGATCCTGGGAGGGTAACGGCCGGCTCAACCAACACTTTTGCAAGTGCAAGTTCAGCCAACCGCTACCCAACCAGTTGCCTCACGCGGGAGAAAAGCTGCAAGCTTTTGCCCCGCCCCGCAACTGGAATCTACTGGCAAAGACTACCAGCCGTATGCGGGGCTGAAGCGTGAGGGGGTGGCGATTGCCTTAAGGCTAGTTAGGCCTTGTTGCCGGTGCGCTCTTCGATGATCTCGGTTGCAACGGAGGAAGGAACCTCAGCGTAGGAATCGAAGACCATGGTGAAGTTTGCGCGGCCAGCGGTGGAAGAACGCAGGTCGCCGATGTAACCGAACATCTCGGACAGCGGAACCTTTGCCTTGACAACCTTTGCGCCGGAGCGGTCTTCCATAGCGAAGACCTGGCCACGACGGGAGCTGATGTCACCGTTAACGGTGCCCATGTACTCCTCAGGGGTAACAACCTCAACGGCCATGACCGGCTCAAGAAGGACTGGCTTTGCCTTAGCAACAGCTTCCTTCAGAACCTGGGAGCCAGCGAGCTTGAAGGCCATCTCGGAGGAGTCGACGTCGTGGTAAGCGCCGTCCTCGAGGGTTGCCTTGATGTTAACCAGCGGGAAGCCAGCGAGGTAGCCGTACTGCATTGCGTCCTGGATACCAGCGTCTACGGAAGGGATGTATTCCTTCGGAACGCGGCCACCGGTGACGGCGTTCTCGAACTTGTAGGTTGCGGACTCGCCCTCCTCCAGTGTCTCTGGGTCCGGGTTGTAAGGCTCGATGGTGACGATGACCTTTGCGAACTGACCAGAACCACCGGTCTGCTTCTTGTGGGTGTAGTCCAGGGACTGAACCGTCTTGCGGATGGTCTCGCGGTAAGCAACCTGTGGGTTACCGATGTTTGCCTCGACCTTGAACTCGCGCTTCATACGGTCAACCAGAACGTCGAGGTGGAGCTCGCCCATGCCGCCGATAACGGTCTGGCCGGTCTCTTCGTCGAGCTCGACGGTGAAGGTTGGGTCCTCAGCAGCGAGCTTCTGGATAGCGGTACCCAGCTTCTCCTGGTCAGCCTTGGTCTTTGGCTCGATGGAAACCTTGATAACCGGCTCCGGGAAGTCCATGGACTCGAGGATGATTGGGTTGTCCTTGTCGCACAGGGTGTCGCCCGTGGTGGTTTCCTTCAGGCCGATAACTGCGTAGATGTTACCTGCGTCAGCCTGCTCAACAGGGTTCTCCTTGTTGGCGTGCATCTGGAACAGCTTACCGATGCGCTCCTTCTTACCCTTGGTGGAGTTGAGCACCTCGGTGCCTGGGAAGACCTGGCCGGAGTAAACGCGAACGAAGTTCAGCTGGCCGAAGAACGGGTGTGCAGCAATCTTGAAGGACAGTGCGGAGAACGGGGAAGAAACAGCCGGCTTGCGGGTAACCTGCTCTTCCTCGTTGCCAACAGCGTGGCCAATGACCTCGCCGACGTCCAGCGGGCTCGGAAGGAAGTCAACGACTGCGTCGAGCAGCGGCTGAACGCCCTTGTTGCGGTAAGCGGTACCACACAGAACCGGGTAGATCTCGGAGTTGATGGTCATCTTGCGGATGGCTGCCTTGATCTCGTCAAGGGTCAGCTCCTCGCCGCCGAAGTACTTCTCCATGAGCTCTTCGTCAGACTCAGCAACAGCCTCGAGCAGCTTCTCGCGGTACTCTTCTGCCTTCTCCTGCAGGTCAGCAGGGATCTCCTCGATGGTCGGCTCAGCGCCGGTCTCGACCTTGCCGCGCCAGGTGATGGCACGCATGTTCAGCAGGTCAACGACACCGTCGAAGTCGTCCTCAGCGCCGATTGGCAGCTGCAGAACCAGTGGCTTAGCGCCGAGGCGGTCGATAATGGTCTGAACGGTGAAGTAGAAGTCAGCGCCCAGCTTGTCCATCTTGTTGACGAAGCAGATACGCGGAACGTCGTACTTAGCAGCCTGGCGCCACACCTGCTCGGACTGTGGCTCAACGCCTTCCTTGCCGTCGAAGACAGCGACAGCGCCATCCAGGACACGCAGGGAACGCTCGACCTCAACGGTGAAGTCAACGTGACCCGGGGTGTCGATGATGTTGATCTGGTTGTTGTTCCAGAAACAGGTAACAGCAGCGGAGGTAATGGTGATACCGCGCTCCTTCTCCTGCTCCATCCAGTCAGTGGTGGATGCGCCATCGTGCGTCTCGCCGACCTTACGGTTAATACCGGTGTAGAAGAGAATACGCTCGGTGGTGGTGGTCTTACCAGCATCGATGTGAGCCATGATGCCGATGTTGCGGACCTTGTGAAGGTCCTTAAGCACTTCTTGTGCCACGGTTTTACCCCAACTTATTTATCGTGGACGCTTCGCGCCGGTTCCCCACTTTCAAAGCGAGGTTCCAGCACCAATCCGTCCGCATGGATAGGTCTTTATTAATCTTGCCACGTCTCGGCCGTCTTAGCAGCCGCAGGGCTACTAAAACTTCCAGCGGTGCACCTTAATACACCTTTATGTAGCCTGCCTCCCCAAGCTAGCCGTCTGCCCACAAAGAGAAGACACCCGCTTAGAAAAATGGCCCGAGCAACGATATGAAGTTGTGTTTGCAGTTTTAACCGCAGAAAGCGGGTGGAACTGTTCAGCAAAACTATTACGTTGCTCGGACCATAGGCATACGCTGGAAAATTACCAGCGGTAGTGTGCGAAGGCGCGGTTTGCCTCAGCCATCTTGTGGGTATCTTCACGACGCTTCACGGAAGCACCAAGACCGTTGGATGCATCCAGGATCTCGTTAGCGAGACGCTCGATCATGGTGTTCTCACGACGCTGGCGGGTGAAAGTCACCAACCAACGCAGAGCGAGGGTGTTAGCGCGAGCCGGCTTAACCTCAACTGGCACCTGGTAGGTAGCGCCACCGACACGGCGGGAGCGAACCTCGAGGTCGGGGCGGATGTTGCCCAGAGCCTTTTCCAGGGTGCCGACTGGGTCGGTACCGGTCTTCTCACGGCAAGCCTCGAGTGCACCGTAGACGATGCGCTCTGCGGTGGACTTCTTGCCATCGAGGAGGATCTTGTTCACGAGCATGGTGACCTGCTCGGAGTTGTATACCGGGTCCTTAACTACAGGACGCTTCGGAGCAGCATTCTTACGCATTGTTGATTACTGTCCCTTCTTTGCACCGTAGCGGGAACGAGCCTGCTTGCGGTCCTTAACGCCCTGGGTATCCAGGGCGCCACGGATAATCTTGTAACGAACACCCGGGAGGTCCTTAACACGACCGCCGCGGACGAGCACCATGGAGTGCTCCTGCAGGTTGTGGCCCTCGCCTGGGATGTACGCGGAAACCTCGATACCGGAGGTCAGGCGAACACGAGCGACCTTACGCAGTGCAGAGTTCGGCTTCTTCGGGGTGGTGGTGTAAACGCGGGTGCAAACGCCACGACGCTGAGGGGAACCCTTCAGCGCTGCGGTTGCGACCTTGGAGCGCTTATCATGGCGGCCCTTACGGACCAGCTGCTGAATAGTTGGCATAAATCTAGTCTTTCTGTATGACTTCGGCTGAACTGACCGATGCTGCCCAAACACGCAAAAATAGGGGCTCTTTTCCGGGGCCCTTCCGCATGTCCAGAACATCAATCAGCCATTCAAGCCGATTAATCGATCAGACTTTTCGCCCTACTCGAAGGCGAAACCTCAGTGGAGTTTATCACCCGCCCACGCATACCCCAAATCCCGAGTTTTTCGCAATGCCCCGCATTTTCGCCCGCTGCAATAGAAATACATCACAACCACAACATCGTGTACTCGGATTCCGTGACACCGACGGAAGTGGTACAAGATATTGGGCCTGTGACAATTGCACCCTCGCAGATTGTGTTTGTGGCCTGCCTTCATCGGTGGTCAAAAGTACTTGAGCTTTAGATACGCGGCGCGGGCTACTCGACGCCCTCGTATTCTCCGGCGGGACCCCTCACCTCCGCTCAATTGGAGCAAGCTATCGGCCAGGCACATAAGTTAGGTTTTGAAGTTGGCCTGCACACCAGCAGTAGCCAGCCGCTGAGGAGCGCACCGACCATGATCCATCCAAACCACGTGATGGTTTCGAATCATTCGGTGTGCTCTGTCCATGCGCCTTCCGTCCATTCCCAAACCAACTCGGGCGGCGTCGCAAGGGCCTCGAAGTAGTGGGATTCTTGGGCCTCCCAAGTCTCGAACCATTCGGCATAGTTGGGATCGCGCTCAATCGCGCGGGCCCGACGTGCCTCCCGCGGCCCATAAATGCCGACGGTGATCACTGTTCCACGCTCTGCCGCAGCTTGTACATTCGCCTCGGTCACGGCACCGACACCTTCAACGATCAAGTCGTCGCGCGCGTCGAGGCTCGCCCACTCACCTTGAGCATCGACTTCCCAATCCCATCTCCAATATCCTGGGTTAGTTTCGCGAAGTACCTGCTCATGCACGATTTCAGAGCCTCGCTCAAGGCCATGCCATCCAGGATAAAATTCGTCGAGATGGACAACCCTCCAGCCAGTCTTGCCTGCCAGAGTAGCCGCGCTCCAGGTTTTTCCCGCGCCCGACGGTCCATCGATTAGTACCGTCACTGGACGAAAAGGCTGCTTCCGGGATTCTGCAATGTTGATGATCCTGGCGAGGAGTTCTTCGAGCTGTCTGTCGTAATCCATTCAAATCCTTTGAAACTGACCTAAGCGCTAGGAGAGTCGCGGCGCTTCAAGCCGTACTTCTTTCCTATGACACTACAGGCCGAATAGGCGCCAGGCACCTAGGTAAAGAGACAAAAGAACCGGTATCGCGGCAATGACGGCCCCAAAAGCTAGCGCCCAATAGTCCTTGGCATGGAGCTGCGACGGCTCTGCCCACGTGCGGACGATACCTGGTGGGGTGCGGCCAAAACCTCGAGCTTCCATAGCTGTGGCCAACTTTCCGCCGCGTCGCAACGCGAGCACCAACAAACCAAAGCTCATCGTCGCAAGATATTTAGCTCGACCCATATCCGCAATTCCGCGGGCCCTCCTAGCACGGGCTAGAGAGTCCCAATCATCTCTGAATAGCGAAACCATGCGTACTCCCGCCACGGCGCCAATCACGAAACGAGAAGGCAAATGCAGAACCTGCGCCAAGGCGTCGCCTAGACGCGTTGGATCCATTCCCCGCGCCAATACGATCACCGGCAGCGTAACTGCGAAAACACGAATCATCACGGCACCAGCAAGCTGTATGGAGTTGTCCGTGATGGAGGCCATCCAGAAGCTAAAGTACTCTTGACCTCCTTCGTTGCCATACAACAGCATCGAAAGGCCAGAAACTGGGGCGACCCAAAAAAGTGGCCAAGCAGCCTTAAATAGCTGTGGCCAAGACATCCCGCATATAGGCGCTAAAGCACAGGTTAGGAGCACTGAGCTAAGTCCAGAAACCCAATCCAAAGATAGGAAAATCGGTGTAGTCACACCCACGATGAGTAGCAGCCTTGTCACTGGATTAAGGCCATCCAAGCGATTAGGCACCAGTACTCCCCTTCTTAAAGTGAATTTTTTTGTCACCTAAAGCAGCGATGAAATTTGGATCGTGAGTGATGGAGGCAATTGTTACTCCGCTGTCCGCCAATTCCCGCAGCATCGTGACGAGTTCGCCAAACGTCGTCGGGTCTTGTCCAAACGTTGGTTCATCAAGTAGGACAACAGAGGGGGCCGCGACTAATGCAGTCGCAACGGATAGCCTTCGCTTCTCTCCTCCGGATAGAGTAAATGGGTTCGCGTCAGCCAAGTCAGTCAGCCGCAAACGCTCCAGCAGTTCCGCAATGCGCTTATCGACGCCCCCATCTATTCCTTTTTGCGCAGCGTGCGAGACCTTTTGCCACCACCGTTTCTCATGCAAAGCTCTGTACGCAATTCGCGGGGCAATCCGCATTTCCTCAACAACGCTGCGCGCGACGAACTGGTGTTCCGGGTTTTGAAAAACAAATCCGATGCGCTCCGCCAACACACGTGACGTCCACTCGCTGGGTTCTCCCTTTGCTCCGCGGCGAACTCTTTCCGCTACTCCAATATCTCCGCTGACTTTGGGCAACAGGCCGGCCATAGTCATCAGCCAAGTCGTCTTCCCGGAACCATTTTCACCAGTGATCACAGTTGAGCACCCTGCCGGAATTTCACAGTTACGCGGCGGGCCAAATCGCGTCAGTAATTCCTCTGACCAAAGATCGGGAGACGACGTAGTTTCCTCAGCGACTGGTAATCCACCTAACTGACGGGATGAGACGACCGTTGCAAAATCGGCGTCGTCAAGCACTGCTCCTTTTTCCAGCACAATAGCCCGGTCTAGGAGCCCCTCCCATTGGGAATACTGGTGCTCTACAACCACAAGAGTTGCTCCCGTGGCTTTCACCACCCGCTGCACTGCCGCGATAACAGTACGCGCACCCTGGGGATCGAGATTGGCAGTAGGTTCATCTAATAGAATTAGCCCGGCCCCCATCGCCATAACCCCTGCTAAAGCGAGCCGCTGCTTCTGCCCACCGGAAAGCTCCGCCGTGGGATAATCCACCGGCAGATCGAGGGCGACAAGGGACAGCGATTCCTCAACGCGCCGCCAAATTTCAGTTCTTTCTAGGCCTAGGTTTTCGCAGCCAAAAGCTACGTCTCGTCCCACACTGGCAGCAATAACCTGCGAATCAGGGTCCTGGAGAACTAGGCCTACTGGAACACCGGAACCTGGCTCGTGCGCTCCAGTTCCTGTGATGAGATCGAGACTCCCTTCGGCAGCGCCTTCATCGTCGCCGCCAAGTACTCCCGCTAAAGCAGCCATCAAAGTGGACTTGCCAGAGCCAGAATCACCACAGATGAGGACACGTTCACCTGGCTGAATGTCCAAGTTGACTTGACGCAACGCCGGCTTGATGCGCCCCGCGTGCGTCCAACTAAATTCGCGCGCGGAGATGCCCAAAGGCTCCGAAAATCTGTCCATAGTGTGTGCCTTTCAGAAGCACTGTGCGAGGTCGTACTTTTAGACGCGACTTTGAGCCGCCCGTGCCTCTCGGCCCACAGCAAAACGATCTAACGCGCCAGTCTTAGCCAAGGCTTGGACAAGCAGGTAGCCAAGTACTCCTGCCAACACCGCTCCGGAAACAACCAAGCAGCCTAGATAAATGGACAAGAATTCGATTCCCTTGGCCAGGTTTCCTGAGGTGAATAATTCGAGGACCCATGCCCCGACACCGGCGCCGGCGCCAGCGAGGGCAGCAACTCCTAAACCAAATTTACGGTAGAGAAAGAGCGCAACGATTAGTTCAGCGCCCAAGCCTTGAGCGATACCTGACCACACCGTGCTAATGCCCCATTGGGATCCCAGGAGAGCGGATACACAAGCCGCAATAAGTTCGACGTAAATCGCGGCTCCCGGTTTACGAATTACCAAGGCACCCACCACGCCGCCAATCAGCCACATTCCCGCCGGAAGGCCGCCAAGTCCGGGTGTAACAGCGTCTAGGGCCTCGTACCAGGCATAGCCAACGGTGTTCCAAACTAAGAACAGAAAACCACAAGCAACCGCAAGAACAGTTGCAATAACAATGTCAACGACACGCCACTTCATAGGATTCATTCCTCCCTCAACGCCGGCATTATCCGGATCAGGTTCAACGGTTCGTGGCTACACGCCACGTCTCAGCCCAGCCTCGCTGCACCCTAGACCTCATCGGGAATTTCACGAATCCCCGCATCAGGCTCTGAGCACCCAACGCGACAAAAGCACCCGCGCTTATCTTGTTTGGCGAAAGCCCGCAGGCTCCCGCTTTACACCACGTCGACACTAGCAAATGCCCACGACACCACCGCCCTTTGCCTTCACCACACAGGAGCTACAGCCAGTGTCAGATTCACGCGGCCTGCGAAAACACTTCGTGAAAGTGCTCACTTTCTAGTCTTCTTAAGTCTTTTCTACCCTCATTACTACCCCTGATTACCAGCAAAAATGAGACCGTTTCGATGGGAAAGCCGCTGCCAAGCTGAGATTTCTTAATAAAACTATTTATTAAAGGAAATAAAGGGCTTAAATCCAACTGGTAACCAGAGGCTAAGGCCGATATGCTGAAACCGCTTGCCAAAATTCACAACTGCTTGGCAGCCAAATCTCATACTCTCGCTCCTTTCTCTTAAAGAAGGAAAGACATGTCCATTTCCCCATCTAACGGAAGGCTTCGGTCGACCGCTTTCAAGGCTTGCGCCTCACTCGTTGCGGTCACCTTGGCTGCTGGCACCGCAACTGCCCCCACGGCCCCAGTTCACTTCTCTTCCAATTAATTGGAGCCCCTCTATCGAAAGAGATACCTATGAAAAACAAATCGCTCACAGCAGTCGTCGCGACATCCCTCGTCCTCGGCATGGCGGTTGTGCCGGCGCACGCCCAAACTGCGCCTTTCCCAACTGACGTCAAGCCCTTCCAAACCGTTGAAAAGGCAAAAGAGCTGCCTTCCGAAGATGAGCAGGACGCTTACTCCTTCATCATCGATTGGGACGAAGCCACCAGCCCAGCAACTGACGAGGAAAAGCAGGCGATTGCGGATGCTATTTTTGCGGACTTCAACACGACCGTCGAATTCGACCGCATCTCCATTGCAGGAAACTGGATCCTGAAACTGGATAAGCCTGTTCCCGCCGCTGACGTACCAGAGCTAACTAAGCAGCTCAATGCTCGTGAAGAAATCACCGAAGCATACATCGACGCTTATCAGTTCCCAGCAGCAGCTCCGAATGACCCAGAGTTCGACAAGCAGTGGCCTTTCCACAACGAACACGACGCAAATGTTGTTGAAGCGTGGGACCTCGGGTTCACTGGTGAAGGCGAATACATCGGCATCGTCGACTCCGGCATCACCAAGCACCCTGATTTGGACGATAAGGTTGCCGGCGGCTTTGACATGATTCGTAACGATGTCAACTCTGGGGACAACCAACCCGGCCGTGACGACGATCCATCCGATCCAGGCGACTACGGTTGCCAGGGTAACTCCGCCGACGACTCGAGCTGGCACGGCACCCATGTCGCCGGCATCGCTGCTGCACTCACGAACAACAATGAGGGCGTCGCTGGCACTGCCAAGGACGCAAGCATCGTTCCAGTTCGCACCATGGGCAAGTGTGGCGGCACTGCCTCCGATATCGCCGACGGTATCGCATGGGCTGTGGGTGAAAAAGTCGGGGATCTCCCGATTAACCCGCATCCAGCCAAGGTGGTCAACATGTCCATTTCCGGCAAGCGCACGGAATGCTCTGCTGAATACCAAAACGCTATTGCTATCGCGAGGAAGCACAACGCCATCATCGTTGCTGCAGCAGGCAACTATGACGAGGACACTGCTGGATACCAGCCTGCCAACTGTGACGGCGTCGTAGTTGTCGGCGCTACCGGCCCTGAGGGACACCGCGCTTCCTACTCCAACTACGGCGAGGAAATCACCATCGGTGCACCAGGTGGAAACACTGACGCATACGAAGAAGGTTTAACTGGTTCCTACGTGATCCCTAAGCCGGAAAACTCCTTCTATTCGACCATCAACCTCGGCACCAAGGATCCGGGCCGCGCTGGTTATGGTTACCAAGAGGGAACCTCTATGGCATCCCCGCTCGTAGCCGGCGTTGTCACGATGATGAAGCAGGCTAATCCAAGCCTTACAGTTGAGCAGGTCAGCGAGATTCTCCAAAACACCGCTCAGCCTTACACCAAAGAACCATACGTCGGCGGCCACTACCGCCCTTACAAAACAGCAAGCAAGATGGGTCCGGGAATCATCGACGCCTTTGAAGCTGTCTGTTCCGCTGCCGATCTCGCAGGCAAAGCACCTGAGCAATGTGGTGAGCCGGACGTTGTAGAGACGACTGAGCCGACTTCCCCGGCTGAGCCAACGTCCGCGGAGCCTACCGAGGCACCGGTTGAGCCAACCACAACCACTGTGACCACGACGGTGACCCCGAAACCAGTCACCAAGACGACCACCAGCACTGTCACTTCAGCAACCACCGTCACTGAGCCAGCTGAAGAGATCACTATCACTGCAACCACAACGACCACTGCTGCGGATGTAACCGTTACAGAAAAGCAGGCTCCAACTACTGAAACGAAGATCGTTTCTGCAGAGCCGTCAACAGTTACCGAGACGACCGTAGAAGAAGCAACCACGGTTAAAGAAACGGTTGCGCCTTCTACCATCAACGAGACTGAGGTCGAAACCTCCACTGCACCTGGTTCGATTGTCACCGAGACCACTACCGTGTCCGAGGAGCCGGAAACCATTTCCGTTACCGCCACGGTGACCGAGGTCAAGCCTATCGACGACAACGGTGAACCTGTAACGAAGGTTGAGACTACGACGGAAACTACCACGAAGCAGATTCCAACCACCGTGATTACTCAGCCTGCACCAGTCACTGAGACTGTTAAGCCAGCCCCTGGTAAGCCCGGCAAGCCTGTACATACCGGAACCTCCTCCTTCGGGTTCTTCCCATTGTTCTTCTTGCTACCGCTCGGAATCTTCTCGTTCTTGACTCTGCCTGGAGTTCGCAACGCGTTTGACCAGCTTTTCAAGATGTTCCGTTTCTAGCCTTCTGGGATAGAAAAAACGCACAAGAGGCCTCTCCACGGTGTGGAGAGGCCTCTTGACGATCTATAAACCTTCAGCAAATGCCTGTTGAAATACTTAAAGCCTTAAAGAAAACTCGGCCCGCACCAAGAATTCACTTTTACACCGTTAAACCAATCAACTTTTAGAAGAACTCAGTAATACAACAGCGCCTTAGTGGGAATAAGTTTTTATATTTTTGATTCGACGCTTATCATTTCCTCAGCTATGCTTAGTATGACTTATTCATAAGTTCACCGGCTTGCGTTTATCCAATAAAGCTGAGCGCAAGCAACTCTCTATTAATAGAATTGGCTCAGTCCTTTTTAGATGGGCTTGGGTCAATCCCCTAGTAAACGAATAGGAATGCTTATGCATCTCTCCCCCACTCCTGGTAATCGGAGTCTGATGAAGCGTACCGGAATTGCTATCGCAGCTCTTACCGTTGCGTTGGGACAAACAATCGTCCCAGCTTCGGCACAAGAGTCCCCAATCCCCGGCGATGAAGTTACCGAAGCAAACCTCCGCGCTCACGTTCAAGCGGGTCAGACCGTCGATCTTTCTAAGCAAGAAATCTCCAGCATCAACCTGAAGTGGCAAGAAAACATGGCCACGCTTGAGACTGATGAGAAGAAGGTTGCACGACTCAAGGAGATTTTCGAACAGTTCAACAAAGAATACGGCACCAATGTCGTACCTTCACGAGCAATGGAAGTCGATCCAAAAACCGAGGAAGAGGTTCCTTCGGTAGCTTTTGACGGCACTTGGGTCGTTAACCTTGAGCCTCCACTACCTGCTGAAAAGCGCGACCAGCTTCATGGATTCTTGCAGTCCAAGGCTGAGTTCTCTCGATCTGGTATTTCAGTCAACGCCGTCTACGGCCCAATGGCTTTTCCAGACACCGCACCAGATGACACCCTTTACCCACGCCAATGGGCGTACATGGACGATGGCATCCGGGTCCCGAACGCACGTGTTGAGGACAACCACGGTGCCCACGTCGAAGAAGCCTGGAAGCTTGGATTCTTGGGCGACGACGTTGTAGCTGGTGTGGTTGACTCCGGTCTAGCAATCAACGGAGACGTCCCACCGGGCGATAAAGTCATCGGCGGCTACGATATGATTAGCAACGCCCTGGTAGCCGGCGATAATACCGGCCGTGAAAATGATTATATGGATACGGGAGACTGGGTCGAATCATCGATGAATTGTGGTCCAGCGACCCCGTCTTCATGGCATGGGACCCACGTTTCCGGAATCATCAGCGCAATCACTGATAACCACGAGGGCGTCGCAGGCACCGCACCACATGCGCAGTTGACTATGACTCGTGCTCTCGGCCACTGCGGCGGTACCTCCCGCGATATCGCCGACGCGATCGCTTGGTCCGCAGGCGTCGACGTTCCTGGTGTTCCAAAAAATGAACACCCGGCTAAGGTCATGAACCTGTCCCTAGGCGGCGATGCTAAAGTCTCCAGGTGCGACCCGCTTTACCAGCGCGCGATTGATGCTGCCGTAGCGAAGGGCACCACTATTTTTGTCGCAGCCGGTAACGATGGTCGCTCCACTGACACCATCACCCCCGCAAACTGCGATAATGTCATCGTCATCGGCGCTACTGGCCCCGAGGGACACCGCTCTCACTACTCCAATTACGGCGACGCAATTGATCTGGGTGCCCCTGGCGGCAACATCGTCGCATACGATGAGTCCGGACGCGTCTCCGTGGTGAATGAACACCAATTCTTGTCAACGATTCACCCGAGCGACGGCCAGCACCTCGATCCCAATAGCCGTATCCAGAACTACTATGGCTACAAAGAGGGCACCTCTATGGCTACCCCGGTAGCAACCGGTGTTGCTGCAATGATGCTGTCTGCCAACCCGAACCTGACTCCTCGTCAGATTGAGCAGATCCTCAAGGACACCGCAGACGAATACACTGCAGAGCCAAATATCCGCGATACCTTTGGTATTTACCCATCCGGCAAACTCTACGAGGCAACCCGCACCGCAAATCACATGGGTGCAGGTCGCATCAATGCCTTCGAGGCTGTCTGTGAGGCAGCGCGTACGGCTGGCAACGCACCAGAGGACTGCGGCGACGAACCGGATGTAGAACCTACTACAGTCGTCGAAACCGTAACTGAGACGGTAGAGCCGTCCACCGTAACTGAGGTTGCGACTGAGACCGTAACCACCACGGTGAAGGAACCTGCAGATCCAGTGACCATTACCGAAGTCACCACCGAGACCAAGGCACCGGTCACTGTAACTGAGACCGAGTCTCAGGAGACCGCGACCGTCACCACCACTGCACAAGGCGAACCAGTTACCACCACCGTGAAGGAGCCTGGGGAGAAGATCACTGAGACCGTCACCCCAGAGCCTTCCACCGTGAAGGAAACCGTTACCAGCATTGCGCCTGGTGAAGAGACCACTGTTCGCGAGACCGTCACTGAGAAGCCAGCGCCAGTTACGACTACCGCTACTGTGACGACCACGGTCAACCAAAACAACGAGCCGGTGGATCCTGTAACCACCACGGAGACCACCACCGTTGAGGTTGAGGTCCCGGTTACCACCACCTCCACCGTTGCGCCGGTCACCGTTACCACTACTGCGCCTGCCGCACCTGGTGGGGAAAAGCACATTGCTCGCGTTGGCGCTAACTGGTGGCCAGCATTGCTGATGATTCCAGTCGGCCTCGCCGCTGCCATTAACATGCCTGGTGTGCGCGACATCGTCAACCCATTCTTCGAGCGCATCGGCGTTACCACTAACGAACTGTTGGGCCGTGCAGGCGTCGTTGATAAGGACACCATGAACCGCATCGGTGCAACGCTTGACGGCATGCGCCCGAATGGTACCCAGGTAGCTGTCGGCTCTTCGATGATCAACTTGGGCCTGCTCTTGAGCTCCCTCTTTGTTGACTTCTTCGATGTCCCGACCAACGGGTAAGAGTCCTAAAATCTAAGACTCATCCTCTTCTAAGCGCCCTTCCTCTTTGATTCGAGGAAGGGCGCTTTCCTGTATTTATAGGTTCCGACCAGTTATTCTTGTTAGTAGTTTAGATCCTCCCCAAGCCAACGGAGAATTCTTTGAGAAGTCATCTTTTGATATCTACCCTCATAGTCACGTTGTCTCTGGCTGGGTGTGGGACAACGCCTACACAAGAGCCACAAAAAGGGGCTTCTACTGCCCACACAACGCCTCCCCTAGCGACATCAAGCAAAGGTTCATCCTCGCTTCATGAGGGGTCTTCAATCCTCTCCAGGCAGCAGCACGCCGCTACGCCCGTCCAAGAAATCACACCATCGGCGCCCATGCCGGCGTCTCATACTAACGCCCCAATGAAAGCGACGAGTACTATGCCAGAGCAACCGAATCCTCCCCTTAACGCCGGAACACCTTTACCAAATTCTCGTTCTGCGGCGAACGCCGAATGGGCCGAGAAGGTCCGCAACTCAAAATTCATCGTTGAATTTAACGCTCAAGCGCCCCAAGACCGTGCATCTCGTGTCGCACTCATCAACGAGATTGCGGCGCAATACGACGCCGAGGCATCGTTTGGCGTTGAAATGTTCAATGGTGCCTATGCCATTGACCTCAACCGCCAGCTAGCACCGGAGCAGACAGAGGCCTTTTTGTCAGCATTAAATGCCTTGAGTGAAGTCGAGTACGCGGGAAGCGATAGCGCAGCGTTCATTTCTTCCGGGGGAACGGGTCCGCAGTAGGTTGTTCTTCTAGGCTGCAGCAATTTAAGATCCAAAAGGCCGGGTTCCTTCCGATTATTGGAAGGAACCCGGCCTTTTCCACTACACGCCGCCCATAACAGACGGCCTGTCAGCTGTTCCTAGAAACGGTCACGAACCCACTGGATAAGCGGAGTCAAGAATCCGAAGCTAGAACCGGAGGACTGCGGTGCAGCCCCTGGAATAAACTGTCCTGCGATCAACGCAATTAGCGAGAACAAGGAACCAAGACCAACGAAGGCGCCGAAGAACTTGAGAATTCCACCTGCCTGCGAGGAACCCAAGTTGTCGCGCATGCCGCCCCACTCGATCTTCCATTCATCAGCTGGTGCTGGCTTAGTAACGGTGACCACTGGAACAGTGTTCTCTTTTTCGTCGACGACAACGGTAGAAGTAGCAGTCGTGGTTTCGGTAACCTCCTCAGTTACGGTCTCGTCTGCAACAGGCTGAGTGGAGTAAACGGTCGACGTCTCCTGGTCAGCAACTACGGTCGTCGTCGGTACAACCGTAACGGGTTTTGGAGTTACCGTGGTTACACCTGGTTCCTCGGTAACAGTCGAGGTTACCGGAGCTGGCTCGACAGTAGAATCAACAACCGTCGTCGCGGTCTCCTTCACCGTGGTGCCTGCCTGAGTGCTGGTCACAATAGAAGTCTCGGTTGGTTCCAGAGTGACGGTTTCTCGCGGCAGCGTAACGGTGGAGGTGACGTTTGGCTCAGTTTCCGTGACACGCTTGGTGGTGGTCGCGGTAACTTCCTTAGTAGTCGGCTCCGGCTCGACCGTAGTCGTCAACGTTGTTGGTTCCGAGATATTCGTAACCGTAGTTGGCTTCTTGTAAGTCGAGGTAACGGTGGCGGTAACCTTCGCCGTGCTCGTTGCCGTAACTGTACTCGTGACACCGTTGTCTCCATCGTCAGCCGGTGACGTGGTAACTGGGGTGCTTGGCTCAGTGGTGGTAGGAACCTCTACCGCTCCACCAGTTAGCTCTTCAATGAAAGCCGGAGTATTAAGAATGCCGGCACCAATTGGCTTAGCGGAATCAGGGTTGACTACCTTGTTCGCGGTCTTCTTGAGAGCCGCAATGATCTCGTCCTGCGTTGCATCTGGCTTTGCTTCGAGGCCCAGGGCGATCGCTGCAGAAACCAGCGGGGTTGCCATAGAAGTGCCTTGCTGAACTCCGTAGGATGGAGACTCTGGTCCCCTTAGCCCAGTATTCACGGTCGACCAAATCTGGAAATCGTCGACGCCACTGGAGAGGTTCTCAATGGAATCCGGCCAGCTATCACCGCCAGGTGCAGAGATGTCGACCTCAGGGCCATAGTTCGAATAAAAAGCGCGCTCACCAGTAGGACCAGTAGCTCCGACAGTAATCAGTCCGGCACAGTTTCCAGGTGCGGTCCAATCCGCTCCGTCATTGTTGTTACCAGCAGCCGCAACAAGGACGGCGCCTAGCTCGCGAGCAGTAGCGATTGCCTCCGGATAAGGAGTGGTGTCGCGGCAACGGCTCTGCGTACCCAAGGACATGTTGATGACATCGGCCTTGTTTTTGTTGTCTTCGAGGCCGTCGACGTGTCCGCCTGCAGACCAAACGATGCCGGCTGCAAGATCTGCAGGGCTGCCACCGCAACCAGACATGATGCGAATGGGCAGGAATTGAGCGTCAGGTGCTGCGCCGGCAATACCAATGCCGTTGTTCGCCTCTGCCGCCGCAATTCCGGCAACGTGGGTGCCGTGCCAAGTGGATTCCTTTGCTGCGTATCCACACTCTCCCGCGTCGCGGTACATGCCCTCATCAGTCGGGTCATCGTCACGACCATCGTTATCGCGTGCCAGCTTGGGGTCCGACATCATGTCAAAACCGCGCAGGCGGTTCTTCGCGAGGTCAGGGTGGTCGGTGATACCGGTGTCCAGGATCGCAATGACCTTGTCCTTACCGGTGAATCCCATGTCCCAAGCGCGGTCCTGGTTAGAGCTGTAGTTGCCCGTAATCTGGGGAAGATCAGCCTGGTGCAGATTCCACTGAACTGGATACTTTTCATCGTTTTGTACCGCGTTAGGAGCGATCCAACCGTCCTGCTCGACGCTGCGGACACCAGGTTGATCGGCCAGTGCCTTCAGGAAAGCCTCAATTTCAGATTCATTGAGGTCACGGTCAGTCTCTACCAGGAAGACATTCTCGAAACCGAGCCCTGGCGCAGTAGCGCTAAAGGGAACGAACTCGCCCTCACCAGAGTCAGCCAATGCCGCATTAGCGTCATCCGCTGCTGCCTTCGCAATCTTGGCGCGCTGCTCAATACGGCCTTCGTCGTCGAGCTTCTGTAGCTCTTCGTTCGTTGCCTGCTGGTTCTTCACCACGAAACGGTGGGAGCCGCCAGGATTTTCCACGTCGATAGAATCCAACGCAGCAAATCCGGTTGCATCAGTTTCAATAATCTTCGCATTGAAAGCTCCAGCATCAACTGCAGTCGCAGTTGGTACGACCAGGAACCCCGCAGGAATCAGCAGCGCAGTAGCGGCTGCCAGGATGGTGCGCGGAGCACGGTTATTCTTAGAAATCATGTGCCTGAAAGTCTTTCTACTTACGCTTACTTGATGAAAGTCCGGAGACGGCTCATATCGGGAAGAGCAAAGCTCGACAAGTTGTTCTGCGCGAACTGCGGGAGCAGTACAGCCAGGATGCCGAGAATGAGCATCACAACGCTCCACTTCTTCGCGTGGCTGGAGCCATTTGCTACGTCTTCTGGATCGAGGTCGCTGCTACCGCGGTCAGGAGCAACGATGACAGTGGTAGTGGTCTGCGGAACTTCGCTGCCATTATCAGATACGCGGCGGGTGGAAGTTACAGTGGTAGTTTCCGTTTCCTTAGCGGTCGAAGTAACCGTGGCCTTGCCCGGTTCTGGGGTAATGACGTTCGTGACAGTGACTACTGGCTCGTCGGCCGGCTCAGTATCGGTAACTGGTGCCAAAGTAACGGTAGAAGGCTCAGCCGTTACGGTCTCATCCTCGCCTGCAGGGGCAGTTTCAACAACTGTCTTCTGTGGCAGTGTTGTCGTGCGCGTGGAAGTCACAGTCGACGTCTCGGTGACATCATCAGCTTCAACCACAGTAGTTTCTTCGACTGGGTCCTTAACAACGGTTACCGGCTCTGGCGCAACCGTGGTAGTGATCTTCTTTCCCGGTACCTTTTCAATCTGAGTCTCCGTTGCGAACACCGTAGTGGTTGCCGGCTCACGAATGGCAGTTTCGGTAACCACGATTGGCTCGGAAGGCTCTACTTCTTCGGTGACGGTCTCTTCGACAGTCTTAACCTCTGTTGCCGTTTCCGTTGCAGTTACGACATTCGTCACAGTCTCAGTAACCGGTGTTTCTTCAGTCGGCTCCGGCTGCGGTTCTTCCGTCATTACTGCGCGTACAGCCGCTTCAGCATTGACGATGCCTGGGCCCATTTTGTACTCATTCTTACTGAAGTCCACTGCGGTAGTCTGCATCGCCTCTTGAATTTGCGCTAGGGTCAAGCTCGGGTTTGCCTCGAGCATGAGTGCAGCGATACCGGTAACCAATGGGGTTGCCATAGACGTACCGTCATATGGCTCGTAGTTCGGCTGACCGAGGCCCTTTTCGCCATCATTCAACGTTGACCAAATACCGCGATTTGGATCGTGCTTGGGCTTCAAATCCGAATAATCAATGTAGTTTTGGTCACCGCCTGGGGCAGCGATATCAACTTCGTCGCCGCGGTTCGAGTAGCTAGCTTTGCGGCCTTCTGGATTAGTAGCTGCAACGACCATAACACCTGCACAGGAAGCAGGTTCCTTCATGAAGGTACTTTGATTCTCATTACCAGCAGATACGATGATACGTGCACCTGCCTTGTTAGCGGCGTTAATACCGTCCTGGTAGGTCGGCGAGCAGACGCCTTCGCCGCCCAGGGACATGTTAATGAGGTCGGCTGGGTGCTCGTTCTTCGGCGCGCCTGGCACATCTGCGCCACCCGACCAAGCAATTGCATCGGCAATGTCGGAAGTCAGGCCACCGCACTTACCAAGCGCACGCGCGTGGTACATTTCGACATTTGCAGCTGTACCGGCTACGCCCTCATTGTTGTGAGTCGCGCCAATAATTCCTGCAACGTGGGTGCCGTGCCAAGTGGACTCACGGCCTTTCGAACGGGCTCCACATTCGCCAACCTCGTACCAGTCGCCCATATCATGCGCATCGTTGTCACGCCCCACCGTATCGCGAGAACGCTCGGCGTGGGAGATGAAATCATAGGAAGCACCCGGTAGTGTGTTCCGCTCAAGATCTGGGTGATCGGTAAGGCCCGTGTCGACAATCGCGACGGTCACACCCTTACCGGTGTAGCCGAGGTCCCAAGCGCCTTCAACGTTTGCACCATACAAGCCGATGCCCTTGGCCCAAGGGTTAGTCTCCGAAACTGGCTTGTCGTGCCACTGCTGCGGGTACTTCGGGTCCGTGGGAAGAGAAGCATCTGGGTATGCTACGCGGTCAACATCGACATAAGCCACGTTTTCGTCCGCTTGGACATCGGCAATGAATTGCTTCGCGGCTTCCTGATCGAGCACGTGATCCAATTGCACCACGGATGAGCCGTTATGCATCTGGCGATCTTCAACTGCTCGAGTGCCCTGGTTCAGCGCCGGCGCCGAGAAGACGCTTTGGCGAAGCTTTGCAGCCGCAGGGCGGGTCAAATCGTTACGAGTCTTGTTCTTGTAGGCGACAATAAATCGGTCAGCGCCTTCTTCAGGCACCGAAACAATAGGCTTGTCGACGTTCGCGGTCACCTCGGCCGCAAACTGGTCTTCAGGAATTCCCTGCTCTTCTTGCGCAGAAGCAGGCACTACCACGCTAAGGGATAGACATACAGAAGAAATCAAAGCCGTGAGAATCCGGCGCTTTCCTTGACTATTCAAGTTTCATCCTTTTAGAGATATTGAGAAAGGTAAGAAACGCCCAGTCGCCAAGAGATGTGGCACGTGAGACATATTTTCGACCTTTAGCTTATCTTTCTTTAAGGTTTCCCGAAACTTTTAACAATACTTCCAATCGCCTTCTAACACTACGCCTTAAAGGTTCACGGTTTTCCGACACTTATATCTAGCAGGCAATAGGTTTCATTATTTCATCGAATACCAGGTCAAACTATGTTTTTCACCCCCAACGGGCTTAACAAATAGAGGTTAGAGCACGAATGCCATAATCGCATTACAAAAAGTGATTTTAAACACAGGCATCCAGACTCCTATTAAGTAATTGACTTTTCACCCCCGTCTTCTCAAAACGCTTAAAACGACAAAGTCCCGAGTGCCATTTTCCACGCCTTTGACAGGTGGTTAATGACACTCGGGACTACCGAGGCGAATGCGACTTCTTAGAAGGTGAAGTCCTCATCCAACGGAACAGAGGCACCGGTGAACTCACCGAAGCCATCATCACCATAGATCGAATCGCCGTAAGTCGGAATCGAGTACGCAGCATTACGTGCAGCCTCGGTCGGCTTAACAGAGATATTGCGGTAACGCGAGATACCGGTACCAGCCGGGATAAGCTTACCGATAATTACGTTCTCCTTCAGACCAATGAGCTGATCGGAGCGCTTGTTGATAGCAGCATCGGTAAGCACGCGCGTGGTCTCCTGGAAGGAGGCCGCGGACAGCCAGGACTCGGTAGCCAGCGATGCCTTGGTGATACCCATGATCTCCGAGCGCAGCTGAGCTGGCTCACCGCCCTCGGCAACCTGAGCGGCATTGACCTGCTTAGCCTCAGAGAGATCAACCAGAACGCCCGGCAGGTAGTCGGTGGAACCAGAGTCAATAACGGTACCGCGACGCAGCATCTGCCGGATGATGATCTCGATGTGCTTATCGTGAATGGCAACACCCTGAGTACGGTAAACGGCCTGCACCTCGTCAATCAGGTGCTTCTCGACGCCGCGACGGCCGAGGACCTCGAGGACATCGTGCGGATCAGCCGCACCACGCATCAGGCGCTCGCCGGTGGTGACGTGATCACCGTCGCGTAGGGAACGCTCGATCATTGCATCCGGGTTGGACTCCATCGGGCGACGGACCTGTGCCAGACCCTGGCGCTTCGACAACTTCTCGTAAACAACATTGTCGGAACCGTCATCCGGAGTGATGGTCAAGGTCCAGAAGTTACCCTCATCGGACAGGGACACGGTGCCATCAACCGATGCGATCGGCGCACGGTTCTTCGGGTTACGTGCCTCAAACAGCTCCTGCACACGTGGCAGACCGCCGGTAATATCGCCACCGACACCACCCTGGTGGAACGTACGCATGGTCAGCTGGGTACCCGGCTCACCAATGGACTGTGCAGCCACGATGCCGACTGCCTCGCCGATGTCGACGAGCTGGCCGGAGGCCATGGACTTGCCGTAGCACTTCGCACAAACGCCGGCTGGGGTCTGGCAGGTAAGAACGGAGCGAACCTTGATCTCGGCGATGCCGGCAGCCAGGATCTTCTCGGTCAGTTCCTCGGTCAGGTCAGAGCCTGCCTCAGCGACGACGGTGCCATCTTCAGCCTTCACATCGGACGCGACAACGCGGCCGGATGCGGAAGTCTCCCACAGCTCGTGTTGAACCAGCTTGTCGCCGGCCCACTCGCCCAGCGGAACGCGGACGCCCTGGCGGGTGCCACAGTCCTCTTCGCGGACGATGACGTCCTGTGCCACGTCGACGAGACGACGCGTGAGGTAGCCGGAGTCCGCGGTACGCAGTGCGGTATCGGCCAGACCCTTACGGGAACCGTGCGAGTTGTTGAAGTACTCCAAGACCGACAGACCCTCTCGGAAGGAGGTCTTAATCGGACGGGTGATGTAGTCACCCTTGGAGTTCACGACCATGCCCTTCATACCGGCCAGGGTCCAGATCTGACGCATGTTACCCGCTGCACCAGACTTAACGATCATCGGAATCGGGTTGTCATCCGGGTAGAGATCTTCGACTGCCTTACCGACGGTGTCGGTAGCGTCCTTCCAAAGCTCAACCAGGCGGTCGTAACGCTCACGCTCGGTCAGCGCACCCTGCTCCCAGTACTTGCGCTCGATGCGCTGTGCTTCCTTCTCGTAAGACTCGAGAACCTCGGTCTTGTTCGGAAGGACCAGAACGTCGTCCATGGTAATGGTCACGCCAGAGCGGGTTGCCCAGTAGAAACCGGCATCCTTCATCTTGTCCAGAACCTGGGCAACGGTGATCATCGGGTACTTAGCAGCGAGGTCGTTAATGACGTCACCGAGCAGTACGGAGTTCTCGGCGCCGCCCTTACGGACCATGACGCCCTCGAGGTACGGGTAGTTCCACGGCAGCAAGTCGTTGAACATGATGCGGCCAAGGGTGGTCTGTGCCATCCAAGCCTGGCCCTTCTGCCAACCATCAGGGAACTGCTCAGCCTCGATCTCAGCCGGCGGACGCAGGTGGGAGATGCGGACCTTGATTGGTGCCTGCAGGCCCAGAACGCCGCGGTCGCGAGCCATGATGGCCTCAGCGTAGGAGGAGTAAACACCGGTTGCAGGGCCGTTTTCGGTCGCCTCGGTGTAGCGGCCCTCGCCGCCGATCTCGCCCTCTGCCTTGTCCATGGTCAGGTAGTAAAGACCGGTGACCATATCCAGACGCGGCATAGCCAGTGGCTTACCGGATGCCGGGGAGAGAATGTTGTTGGAAGCGAGCATGAGGACACGAGCCTCAGCCTGTGCCTCTGCGGACAGCGGCAGGTGAACTGCCATCTGGTCACCGTCGAAGTCAGCGTTGAACGCCTCACAAGCCAGCGGGTGCAGCTGAATTGCCTTACCCTCGACCAGCTTCGGCTCAAAGGCCTGGATACCCAGACGGTGCAGCGTAGGCGCACGGTTGAGCATAACCGGGTGCTCGGAAATAGCCTCTTCCAGAACGTCCCAAACCTCTGGGCGCTGGCGTTCAACCATGCGCTTTGCAGACTTGATGTTCTGTGCGTAGTCGTTTTCGACCAAGCGCTTCATTACGAATGGCTTGAACAGCTCGAGAGCCATCAGCTTCGGCAAACCGCATTCGTGGAGCTTCAGCTGCGGGCCGACGATAATAACGGAACGGCCGGAGTAGTCAACACGCTTACCCAGCAGGTTCTGACGGAAACGGCCCTGCTTGCCCTTGAGCAAGTCAGACAGAGACTTCAGCGGACGGTTGCCAGGTCCGGTGACCGGGCGGCCGCGACGGCCGTTGTCGAAGAGCGCGTCAACAGATTCCTGCAGCATGCGCTTCTCGTTGTTAACGATGATCTCAGGAGCGCCGAGATCGATCATGCGCTTCAGGCGGTTGTTGCGGTTGATAACGCGGCGGTACAGGTCGTTCAGGTCGGAGGTGGCAAAACGGCCACCGTCGAGCTGAACCATCGGGCGCAGCTCCGGCGGGATAACCGGGATCGCGTCCAGGACCATGCCTGCCGGGTCGTTACCGGAGCGCAGGAAGGCTGCTACGACCTTCAGACGCTTCAGCGCGCGCATCTTCTTCTGGCCCTTGCCATTGTTGATGACTTCGCGCAGCTCCTCGGCCTCGGCCTCGAGGTCGAAGTTGCGGATAAGGGTCTGGATAGCCTCAGCACCCATGCCGCCGGTGAAGTAATCCTCGTAGCGGTCAACGAGCTCTTCGTAGATGGTCTCGTCGATGATCATCTGCTTCGGAGCCAGCTTCAGGAAGGTGTTCCAGATTTCATCCAGGCGTGCGACCTCGCGCTCGCCACGCTCACGGATGTGCTGCATCTCCTTGTCAGCAGCGTTCTGGACCTTGCGGCGTGCGTCAGCCTTCGCACCAGCAGCCTCCAGCTCGGCCAGATCCTGCTCGAGTTTGGCAGCGCGCTCTGCGATCTCAGACTCGGTGTCTTCCTCGACGTCCTTCTTCTCCAGAAGCATCTCTGCTTCCAGGGTGGACTGGTCGTTGTGGCGAGCCTCTTCATCAACAGAGGTGATGATGTTGGCTGCGAAGTAGATGATGCGCTCCAGGTCCTTCGGAGCAAGGTCCAGAAGGTAACCCAGGCGGGAAGGAACGCCCTTGAAGTACCAGATGTGGGTTACCGGAGCAGCCAGCTCGATGTGGCCCATGCGCTCACGGCGAACCTTGGACTTGGTGACCTCGACGCCGCAGCGCTCACAGATGATGCCCTTGTAGCGAACACGCTTGTACTTACCGCAAGCGCACTCCCAGTCACGGGTCGGGCCGAAGATGCGCTCGCAGAACAGGCCGTCCTTTTCCGGCTTCAGGGTGCGGTAGTTGATGGTCTCAGGCTTTTTAACCTCGCCCTTGGACCAACGGCGAATGTCATCGGCAGTGGCCAGACCGATGCGGAGCTCGTCGAAGAGATTTACGTCAAACACGTAATGTCTCCCTTTCATCCCCACGCGAGTGTGGGGAACGTTGATGGCTTTAAAAAATTCTCAAATAGTGTGCCCTGCTGGTAGCTCGGGAGCTACCAGCTAGGACCGTAAGCTCTCACGCTTGAGCTCAAGCGTGCTATGCGATGTCGGCGTCAGCGCGCTCGTCGCGCGAAAGGTTAATACCCAGCGACGGGCTATCCATGTCGTCATCGTCAGAGCCAGACAGCTCCATCGGCGTGCCGTCGGTGGAGAGAACCTCCACGTTCAGACACAGCGACTGCAGCTCCTTGAGGAGGACCTTGAAGGACTCCGGGATACCTGGATCCGGGATGTTGTCGCCCTTCACGATTGCCTCGTAGACCTTCACACGGCCGACGACGTCGTCAGACTTGATGGTCAGCAGCTCCTGCAGGGTGTAGGCAGCGCCATAAGCCTGCATTGCCCACACCTCCATCTCGCCGAAGCGCTGGCCACCGAACTGCGCCTTACCACCCAGCGGCTGCTGGGTAATCATGGAGTAAGGGCCGGTGGAACGAGCGTGAATCTTTTCATCGACCAAGTGGTGAAGCTTGAGCATGTACATGTAGCCGACGGAAACCGGGTACTTGTACGGCTCGCCAGAACGGCCGTCGAAAAGCTGTGCCTTGCCGTGCTCGTCAACCATGACGTCACCGTCGCGGTTCGGGCGGGAGGAAGCCAGCAGACGGCCGATCTCCTCGTTGGAAGCACCGTCGAATACCGGGGTTGCGGTCAGGGAACCAGCCGGGACGTCGTAAAGCTCTTCCGGCAGGGTCTTGAGCAGCTCAGCGTTAGCTGGGTCATCAACGTCGACCTTCCAGCCGGCGTGGGCCAGCCAGCCGAGGTGGACCTCGAGGACCTGGCCGATGTTCATACGACGCGGAACACCGTGGGTGTTCAAGATGACGTCGACAGGCGTGCCGTCAGCCATGAATGGCATGTCCTCTGGCGGCAGGATCTTGCCCACGACACCCTTGTTGCCGTGACGGCCAGCGAGCTTATCGCCGTCCTGGATCTTGCGCTTCTGAGCGACGTAAACGCGGATCATCTCGTTGACGCCCGGCGCCAGATCGTCGTCGTCCTCGCGGGAGAAGCGCGCAACGCCGATAACTTTGCCGTTCTCACCGTGTGGAACCTTCATGGAGGTATCGCGAACCTCACGTGCCTTCTCACCGAAGATGGCGCGCAGCAAGCGCTCCTCCGGGGTCAGCTCGGTCTCACCCTTCGGGGTGACCTTACCGACGAGGATGTCGCCTGCGCGAACATCAGCACCAATGCGAACGATGCCTCGCTCATCCAGGTCGCGCAGAACATCGTCAGAGACGTTCGGGATCTCGCGGGTGATTTCCTCGGCACCCAGCTTGGTATCGCGAGCATCGATCTCGTGCTCCTCGATGTGGATGGAGGTCAGAACATCGTCCTCGACGATGCGCTGGTTCAGGATAATTGCATCCTCGTAGTTGTGGCCTTCCCAAGGCATGAAGGCAACCAACAGGTTGCGGCCCAGGGACATCTCGCCGTTGTGGGTGCCCGGGCCGTCAGCCAAAACCTGGCCGGCCTCTACGCGCTGGCCCAGCTCGACGAGCGGGGTCTGGTTGTAGTTAGTGCCCTGGTTGGTGCGCTCAAACTTGCGCAACATGTAGGTGTCACGCTGGCCCTCGTCATCCATGATGGTGATGAGATCCGCGGTGACGTTTTCTACAACGCCAGCCTTCGGGGTGATGATGAGGTCGCCGGCGTCGTATGCAGCGCGCTGCTCCATACCGGTACCAACGAAAGGTGCCTCGGAGCGCACCAGCGGCACTGCCTGGCGCTGCATGTTAGCGCCCATCAGTGCACGGTTAGCATCGTCGTGCTCCAAGAACGGAATCATGGCGGTTGCCACGGAAACCATCTGGCGAGGGGAAACGTCAACGTAGTCGACGCCGGAAGCGTCAGTAACTCCGATATCGCCGTCCTTCAGGCGGACCTCGATACGGGTGCCGACGATGGTGCCGTCAGCTTCCTTCTCGATTTCCGCCTGCGCAATTGCGTACTTATCTTCCTCATCAGCGGTGAGGTACTCGACCTCGTCGGTGACCTTGCCGTCGACAACCTTGCGGTACGGGGTCTCGATGAAGCCGAAAGCATTGACGCGAGCGTAGGAGGCCAGGGAGCCAATCAGACCAATGTTCGGGCCCTCCGGAGTCTCAATCGGGCACATACGGCCGTAGTGAGACGCGTGCACGTCTCGAACCTCAATGCCGGCGCGCTCGCGGGACAGACCGCCTGGGCCCAGCGCAGACAGACGGCGCTTGTGGGTCAGACCAGACAGGGAGTTGTTGTGGTCCATGAACTGGGATAGCTGCGAGGTACCGAAGAACTCGCGGATAGCAGCAGAAACCGGACGCACGTTGATAAGGGAGGTCGGAGTGATGGACTCCGCATCCTGAGTAGTCATGCGCTCGCGGACGACGCGCTCCATACGGGACAGGCCAACGCGGACCTGGTTCTGGATGAGCTCGCCGACGGTACGCAGACGACGGTTACCAAAGTGGTCAATGTCGTCAGTGTGGATGGCGATGGTCTCGCCGTTCGGAGCGGTCATCTCACGCTCGCCTACGTGCAGGCGTACCAGGTACTCGAGGGTGACAGCGATGTCTTCCTCGGTCAGGGTCATCAGACCATCGTGGTCACCGCCCAGACCCAGCTTGCGGTTGACCTTGTAACGGCCCACCTTTGCGAGGTCGTAGCGCTTTGCACGGAAGAAGGAGTTATCCAGCAGGGACTGCGCGAGCTCGCGGGTTGGCTGCTCGCCCGGACGCTGCTTGCGGTAGATCTCCAACAAAGCCTCGTCAGTGTTTGCCACACCATCGGACTCGAGGGTGGACATCATCAGCTCGGAGAAGCCGAAGCGCTCGCGGATCTGCTCCTCGGACCAACCAAGGGCCTTGAGCAGAACGGTTACTGGCTGGCGACGCTTACGGTCGATGCGGACGCCGACGGTATCGCGCTTGTCGACGTCGAATTCCAGCCATGCACCACGGGAAGGAATCACCTTCACGGAGTGCAGTGGACGCTCGGTGGACTTATCGATGGTCTGATCGAAGTAGACGCCCGGGGAGCGAACGAGCTGGGAAACGACGACACGCTCGGTACCGTTAACGATGAACGTACCCTTGTCCGTCATCATCGGGAAGTCGCCGATAAAGACGGTCTGAGACTTGATCTCCTGGGTGTCGTTGTTGATGAACTCTGCGGTCACGTACAGCGGCGCGGAGTAGTTGATGTCCTTTTCCTTGCACTCGTCGACGGTGTTTTTCACCGGCTCGAAGCGAGGCTCCGACAGGGACAGGGACATGTTGCCCGAGTAGTCCTGAATCGGAGACAGTTCCTCAAGGATGTCCTCGAGGCCGCTGGTGACGCGAGCCTCGGGACCGCGCTCAGCCTGCTCGCGCTCGCGCCACTCTGGCGAGCCGATCAGCCATGCGAAGGAATCGAGTTGTAGATCGAGGAGGCCCGGGACGGCGATAGGCTCGTTGATTTTCGCGAACGAGTATCGCTTCGGGGCTCCAGGGATATTGGCCACTGACTTGGTCTGGCGGGAGACTGCCAAGATGGGTCCTTCCAGCACCTCACGCGGATTGCCTCCCCGCCCTGGCCGACGAGGTGCAAAACCGCTGGTAAATTTAGCATTCGGTCTGCTGTGGATTATCTGGGTTCAGAATGCACAAAATCACCTTGTCAAGTCGGTTTTGCCATCACCTACTTGAAAGGCTAAATGTGCACCGAAGATCCAGATTCCAGCGCAACGATATAGCTTATAGGAAAATTCCCACCGTGTAAAGACGAAATCAGCATGTTACTTACGGCGGCGCTTTTGGAAGGCACCCAATGCCCCAGCCAAACCGATGAGAGTCAGCACCGCGCCTAGGCCCAAGACGGCCCAGCGAACCATGGTGGCAAAGGCGGGCTTTGGGAATTCCGCGGCTTGTGCGAGGAAGGCGGCACGGTCCTCGTCAGAGGTCTTGCCCTCGAACATGAATTGGGTTTCGCGGCCGGCACCACTGCGGTCGCCCCAATAGTCATCAATAGCCACGTCCATTCCTACCACCATGCCGGTTACCTGATCGACGTAGAAGTCGCGTGTCGCCTTGTGGAATAGGTACCCCTGCTCGGTCGAATCATCTTCATTGTGCAAGGTGGTAGTGGTCTGCCCTGGGTACAAGGTCGCAAGATTAGTCGGCTCAACTTCTTGATGGAAGCGATAGACGGTGCGCCCCTCGATTTCCATTTCCTCCTCGAAGACGGCATCGGCAGCCTTGCGCAGATAGGGGTCAAAGACTGGGTACGTAGTCTGCTCGGTTGCTGCCGGGAACTTTAACCACACACCATCGACGGTGACCTGCGCGGTAGGGCTGCCCAGGGTGTGGGTAAGGGAGGCGTCGCCAAGCGCGTCACCGCTCAGGCGGTCCATGGGGTAGCTCCACACGCGCGCCATGGAAAGATCCTCCACCTTGCCGCTATCGCCGCGCATGGCCGACTCACCGATGCGGAGCGTGGTCTGCTCTTTATCTGAAGGATCTTGAATGTCCATGTTGAGCTGATAAGTCATTGGCCCCTCGTAAGGACTCGTACCCTCCCCTGTCACTACCTGCGACTTGGCGGAATCGTCGTGCAGGGTCCAGGTGGTGTGCTGCAAATCCAAAGGCATGCGCGGTTCGAAGCTCAAGAACTTCGGCGCCGCGATACCTGCAGCCATTAGCGCAACGCCGAGGCCTAGAAGCAGGACAGAAAAGATTCGGGACTTGGGCAGCATGGTGGAATATTCTACAGGTCGCGGGCGCGGAGACTGGAATCTGCACGCGGGGCGGGACGGACAAACACCTCCAAAACGGGAACAACCCCGTCTCCCAGCGGGGAAACGGGGTTGTAAGCCAAGTAAAATTACTTGAGCTCGACAGAAGCACCAGCCTCTTCCAGCTTAGCCTTAGCAGCCTCAGCATCGTCCTTGGAAGCACCCTCGAGGATAGCCTTCGGTGCGCCCTCAACGAGCTCCTTAGCTTCCTTCAGGCCCAGGCCGGAGACGATCTCGCGGACAGCCTTGATGACGCCGATCTTCTTTGCGCCAGCGTCGGTCAGAACGACGTCGAACTCGTCCTTCTCTTCCTCAGCAGCGGCACCAGCAGCCGGTGCGCCTGCAGCTGCAACTGCAACCGGAGCAGCAGCCTCAACGTCGAAGACCTCTTCGAATTCCTTAACGAACTCGGAGAGCTCAATGAGGGTCATTTCCTTGAAAGCTTCAATGAGCTCGTCCTTGGTGAGCTTAGCCATGATGGCCATCCTTTCTTTTGGGCTGCCATGCAACCCAGATTGTGTTTGTGTTGATTTTTATGCGCCTTGATTGGCGACTTTAAGCCTCGGCAGACTTCTTGTCCTGCAGGGCCGCAGCGGTGCGGACCATCTTGGTAGCAGGAGCGTTGAATGCAGCCGCAGCCTTTGCCATAGAACCCTTCATAGCGCCGGCAAGCTTTGCGAGAGTGGTCTCGCGGTTGTCCAGCTCGGCGATGGCAGCAACCTGCTCTGCGGACAGAGCGTTGCCATCCATGTAGCCGCCCTTGACGACGAATGCCTTGTTGTCTTCAGCGAACTTCTTGATGACCTTAGCGGCATCCACTGCCTCGCCCTTGATGAACGCAATTGCGGTCGGGCCAGTCAGCTTATCGTCAAGACCTTCGATGCCAGCCTCGTTAGCGGCGATCTTGAAGAGGGTGTTCTTGGCGACGGAGTACTCAACGTCAAAGCCCAGGTTGTTACGCAGCACCTGGAGCTGTGCAACGGTCAGACCACGGTACTCGGTCAGCACGATGGACTCAGAGCCAGCGAGCTTCTCCTTCAGAGCCGCAAGGTCTGCGGTGTTCTTTGGGTTTGCCATGTTCTACTTCGCCTCCTTTCAAAACATCTCTGTGATTTTCCGTCGAGACATCTTCAATAAAAAATGCCCCGTGCAAGAGCACAGGGCGCGCAGCATAAGAGAATGCCGCGATTAATCGCAAAGTGTCTCCTGCGTGGGCCGTCCCCTAGGATGAGGAACCTTCGATCCGGACTCCCGGATGACCGACGGTCTTCGGTGAACTTTGACTCGACCTTTCAGGCCGTTCAAACTTCGCTAGGAACTATACAAGCCACGCTAGCCAACTCCAAATCGCGACTCTCGGGGCTTCCTTCTCCCTGTTTCACCCAACGAGAATTCTTAGTCCCTGAGCACCCCGCGCGGAACGATGACGGGGGCGTCGCTTCGCGGGTCATCCCAGATCTCGACGTTGATGCCATAGGCGGCTGCCAGCACTTCTTTCGTCAACGCCTGCTGGGGAGTTCCCTGCGCGATGACCTCGCCGTTGTTCATGACCACCATGGTGTCGGAGTACTGGCCGGCCAGCATGAGATCGTGCAGCACAACGACCACCGTTTTCCCGGCGTCGGCCTGTTTGCGCACGAGCTCCAAAACGCTCATGGCGTGGGCTGGGTCGAGGTAGGTTGTGGGTTCGTCGAGAAGCAGCACTGGCGTGTCCTGCGCCAGAGCAAGCGCCAGCCACACCCGTTGGCGTTGGCCACCCGAGAGCGCCGCGATATCACGGTCGATGAAGTCCGTAATGCCCGTCTCCACACAGGCCTGCGCGATGATGTCGCGGTCCTTCGCAGACAGTCCCCGACCGCGGCCCAGGTGCGGGTAGCGCCCGCGCGCTACAAGCTCGCCCACCCGCAGCCCGTCCGGCGCCGTCGGCTGCTGTGGAAGAAGCGCCACGTGGGTAGCTGCTTCTTTCGGGCTCATGCCATGTACGTCTAGCTCGCCGATGCGCACGCTTCCCCGCCGCGGGTGAAGAATTTTAGACAAGGTCTTCAACAGCGTGGATTTGCCGCAGCCATTAGGCCCAATGAGCGTGGTGATTTCACCCGGGTGGGCCACCAGGTCAACGCCGGACAGGATGTCGTCCCCGTCCTTATAGCCGGCATGGATACCGGTGGCCGTAATTTCTCTGTCTTTCACAAGCTTTTATCCTCTCCGCCGTGCGGCATTCCACACCAAGATGACCAGGGCACATCCTCCGATGATGGAGGAGACTGCACCCACTGGAGCGTCCATTGGCAACGCTCCAGCAATCACAGCGCACGCACTCAACAAGGCGGCGCCAGCAGCGCAAGAAACCAACGGCACCGGCGTGGGTGTTCGGGCAACAATGCGCCCCACATGCGGGGCCAGAAGCGCGATGAAACCAATGGGGCCGGCCACGGATACAGTCACCGCGCAGATTCCCGTAGCAGCGACCAGCAGGAACGCGCGTGTTCGCGTGATGTTAACTCCGAGGGAAAGGGCCGAGAGATCATCATGCGCAAGAAGTGGCAGCTCCCTGGCACACCACAGACCAAGCACCACGAAAGGAGTCAACCCCACGAGAAGAGGAGCAATGACCTCCATCCGCACGAAGCCCGTGGTTCCCGCCAGCCACAGCTGCGATTGCGCCGCGCGAAGGAGCTCGGCGGCGCGCAAAAGATACGCCACCAGCGCTTGAAACAGCAGCGAGAGCGCGATTCCGACGATAACGATGCGGTTGCTCGTGCCGATTCCCCCAAGCGTTACCAGCAGGATGGCTGCTAGCACGGCACCCAGCAACGCGAGCCCGGCCCGCCACCAGAACATGGAGAGCCCTTCGGCAAGCACAGGCCGGGAGAGCACCGTTCCGAGGACCACCATGACGGACGCACCACCAGTCACGCCAAGGATATCGGGAGAGGCCAGCGGATTGCGCGACATCGACTGCGTCCACGACCCCGCCAGTCCGAGCGCGGCACCCACGATGAGCGTCGCTAGCGCTACCGGCATGCGCAGGTCCCACACAACGCGAATTTCGCTGCGGCTTCCCCCGCCGTTGAGAATCTCCAGGACCTGCCCCGGACTCAAGGCCACAGGGCCCTGCCCTAGCATGAGGACATAGGAGCTTGCGGCGACCACAACAAAGAAGCAAGTCGCTGCCCATATCCATGTCCGGCGCTGCCGCTCTTGGGAACGCAGATGCTTGACGACGTCCCCCTTCTGCAACCCCCTCATAGCTCGTGCTCCCCACGGTGTACGGCCCAGATGAGAATTGGTGCGCCCACAAAGGCCAAGACGATGGACATCTCCAGCTCAGAGGGACCCGCGATGAGGCGGCCCAGAATATCCGCAACGAGTACGGAGCAGCCACCGAGTAAGGCGGCTGGCGCAACCATCGCGGTAACTTCTGGCCCCGTGAACCGGCGCAGCAGATGGGGGATGGCAAAACCAACGAAGGCAATGGGCCCCGTCGCCGCGGTAGCGCATCCTGCTAGCACAACGATGCTCAAGGCAGCGCCGCGCCGCGCCAGCGTGGGAGAACCACCTAGAGCAACCGAGGATTCCTCCCCCATGGCTAAAAGGTCGAGCGGGCGCGCCACTCGTGCGGCGATGATAAGCCCGATGAGCAACCCAACACCTGCAATGGCGACATCCTCTGGGCCGCGCCCAAACGTGGAGCCGATGGTCCACCGGCGCATGCTGTCGAGAACATCCGTGGAGTACAGGCCGATCAACATGGCGCTAGAGCTCAAGGCAGCAGCAACGCCTGCGCCGACCAAGACCAGCGTCAAAGGATCCTGAAACCTGCGGGACACACCCAGCACTAATGCCGTGGCCAAGCCAGCGCCGAGGAGGGCGAGCGCTGTCCGCATCCCGGTTGAGGTGGCGATCCCTAGTGTTGTCCCGAGGGCAACAAGGAACGAGGCTCCCGCAGTAATACCAATGAAGCCCGGATCGGCCAAGGGGTTCCTAGTCCAGGACTGAGCGATAACACCCGATACCGCGATGGCAGCTCCCGCGAAGTAGGCCACGAACGTGCGGGGGATGCGTAAATCCCACACGATATTCTCGATATCTGCCTCGCCCCCGTGGAGGAGGGCAGCGAACAGATCCGGAAACGGGATAGTCCTTGACCCCACTACCAGCGAGCACAGCAAAAGGAGGAGGGTCGACACAACTAGGGCCGTGGTGAGCAGTGCGCGGCTTCTTCCCCGCGAATCCAATGCGGCTGCTTCACCGCCGTGGCGCGCACCCGCAGCACCGTGGATAGCATCAGCCTTCCTCGGTAGTGCGAGCATTTAGAGCTTCTCTTCGAACTTGTCGACGGCCCACGGGATCGTCAGCGGGTTCGGAATGCTCATCGCATTGCCGGTGTCCGTGTCCAGGTAGCGAACGCGGCCATCCTTGACCACGTCAAGGCCTTGGAACGTGGAATCCTTCTTGATTTCATCGACCGCGCCGTTGTAGTCCAAGACGAACAGGTAGTCCACGTTGTTGAGCTGGGAGTAGTTTTCCGGGGCATAGTCCACGAAGAAGCTGGAACCATCACCCTGCAATTCCTGCGGAATCTCAAAGCCGAGGTTCTCAATGAACTGGCCGCGGCCGTCTTCTGCTGTGTAGAGGCCCAGCTTCCCCTCATAGGGCATGACGATGGCTGCTCGCTTGCCCTGCAGCTCTGGGTGGGAGTCTTTGAACTGCTCGAAGGCGTCCTCCGCCTGGTCAATGAGCTTCTCCCCCTCCTCTTCCTTGTCCACGGCTGAGGCGATGGTCTTGACTTGTTCCTCCCAGGGAATCTGCCAGTCTTCGAAACCTTCGGGCTTCACGGTCAGCGGGGCGATATCCTCGAGGGATTTTTTCGCTTCCTGGTCCACAGCTTGGTTCACGGCGATGATCTGTGTGGGATCCGAGGCAGTGACCTGCTCAAGTACCTCTGCCGTGAAACCGGAAGCGGTGTTATAGATCACCTCGGGCTGGGCATCTCCCAGAAGCTCCTTCGCCCATGGGCCAACGCCGGAGCCATCACCGTCGCCTTGCGCACCCCATGGTGCTACGGCAACCGGAGTGATTCCGAGTGCCAGCACGGTATCGGCATCACCCAGCCCTAGGCTGGCAACGCGCACCTCCTCAGCGCTGTCCGCACCCGTACTATCCTCACTACTTCCGCGCGAGCACCCTGTCAGAGCAATCGCTGCCGCTGAGACAATCGCGAGCACGCCTTTTGCGCGCCGGCTGATAGCAAGCATGAAAAACCTTTCCTTTAACGGGAACGAGCACGCAAGCATTCGCACCCCTAGCCTATTTTAGGCTAGCCTACCCTTTGCTTTATGATGGATTCAAATGTCTCTTTTACCTAGGAACAATTCCCTTGACGAATCACCGCTTATTGCCCGTTACCCTCACCGGGAACACCCGCCTCAAGCCGCGGCTGCACCGTTTAACTTTTCACTCGCCGGCTTTTAGTGACTACCCCCTAGCCGGGCCTGACGAGTATTTTGGGCTCCTCATGCCCCAAGACGGGCAGAAGTTCTCCCCTTTCCCAGTCGAAGATGCCAATGTTCGTGCTGCCGTCAACGGATTGCCCGACGGCATACGCCCAGCATTGCGCTGGTACACAATTCGCAAGCTCAACCAAGAAGCGTGCACCATCGATGTCGACGTTGTGACCCATGGCGATAATGGCCCGGGCTCACGCTGGATCCTCAATGCCCACCCCGGGGATACCGCCGGAATATATACCGGGCAAGTGCGGTGGCAAGCGCCTAAGAAGTCACAACTATTGCTCGCAGATGCCTCTGCCCTTCCGGCGCTATGGCACATCCTCGAGCACTACGAAGCCTTGTCACCGGAAACCTTGGGTGCAGTCGACGTCGTTGCCATGATCGCAGACGACGCTGAAGTTGAAGACGGCTTTGAGGAAACGTGGCGCGACAAGGTTCGCTCACTCGCCATGATCACCGCCCCGCACGAGGAACACAGCACGCGCGCTAGCCAGCTTCTTAGATCCCGATTCTCCGCGGATACAGCGCCGGATTCGGTGTGGGTGTCAGGCGAAGGAGACCTGGCCAAAGCAGTGCGCTCGATAGCCGTGCATGACTGGGGTGTACCGCGCGAAGACGTTATCTGGTCCGTGTACTGGATGAAAGGCAAGCCGCGGCCTTAATTCCTTCGCACGCATCTACGCTACATGGCAATCTCTCTGCCCGCTCACCGTGCATCCGTATGCTGGGATACCATGACCACCCTTGTTTGGTTTCGCGATGACCTGCGCCTTTGCGATAACCCCGCACTCACCTGGGCTGCTTCCCGGGGCGAGGTTGTTGCCTGCGTCCTCGACGAGCCTGCCTATCCAGGCTCGCGCCCGCTCGGAAGTGCGGCGGCGTGGTGGCGCGAGCGCTCCCTGGCACAGTTGCGCACCCGTCTCGCCGAGCATGACATTCCACTGTTGCGCCTAGACGCTGATGCCCGCACGGCCATTCCCCGCCTTGCCCACCAGATTGGCCCAGATGCGGTGCTCTGGAACCGCCGCTATCACGTGCGGGATGTCGACGCAGCAGTAAAAGAGTCCCTCACCTCGTCCGGCATCGCTACTCACTCCTTTGCCGGCCACCTCCTCGTTGAGCCCACCGCCATCAAGCCTTATAAAGGCTACACTCCCTTCGCCCGCGCAGCACGCCAGCACCTTGATGACCATCCTCTCGGAGATCCCGTGCCCACCCCTGCGCTTAGTGGCCCAGGCGCGCAGGCCTTTGCCGAGCTTTCCGAGCCCTTCCCCGATGAAGCCCCGCTCCCTTGGCAACAGCGTCTCGCAGACTACTGGGACCCCGGCGGAATCGACAGCTCCGGAAAGGACCCGCGCCCGCATCCCCTGCCGGAACTAGAAGCCTGGCACACGGGCGAGACCGGCATCCCGCTTGTCGACGCCGGAATGCGCGAGCTCTGGCATACCGGCTACATGCATAACCGCGTGCGCATGGTGGTGGGCTCCTTTTTGACGAAGAACCTCGGCATCCACTAGCGCCACGGCGAAGAGTGGTTCTGGGACACGCTTGTCGACGCCGATCCTGCCTCCAATCCCTTCAATTGGCAATGGGTCGCTGGCTGCGGCGATGACGCCTCGCCATTCTTCCGCATCTTTAACCCGCAGCTGCAAGCCAGCAAGTTCGATCCCGACGGCACCTACGTGCGCCAATGGGCACCACCGCTTAGCCCACCGCCCATCGTGGACCTCAAGCAGTCGCGGCAAGCCGCCTTGGACGCATACCAGGAAATCCGTTAGGCCTGCCGCGTGTTCTGACACGGTCGTGCAAGACAGGCCGGCGAGACAACCGGAAAACATCGAGGGCCCCGGCCTTACGGCCGGGGCCCTCGATGTCTCTCTATGCGCTTTGGATATCGCTGCGGGTTCTCAAGCCGCTGCGCCCTGCAAAGCTCAGGGTGTTCTCTCTATCTCTCATGCGCCTCTCTCAAACGCACAACATAAGTATGGGGCATGGAACTTGCGAGACAATGAATTCAACCTGCAAGTCCCCTGTGCGTTCCTGCCAGTTTCCTGAAATTTAGAAAACGGCAAGGTTACAACCGCCGAAATCGAGCGGAATAAGGGGTTAAAAGGCAAAAAGAATGCCCCAACCGCGACGCGGTCGGGGCGAACCATCAGCGGCGCTTAAAGCAAACCACTAACAGACGCAGAAATTACTCTGCGTAGTTCTTCTGAACAGAAGCGTCAACCGGGATGCCAGGACCGGAGGTCGTGGAGATGGTTACCTTCTTGACGTACAGGCCCTTAGCGGAGGACGGCTTCAGACGCAGGATCTCGTCGTAGAGAGCGCCGTAGTTCTCAGCCAGCTTCTCAGCGTCGAAGGAAGCCTTGCCCAGGATTGCGTGCAGGTTGGAAGCCTTGTCAACGCGGAAGGAAATCTTACCGCCCTTGACGTCGGAGATAGCCTTCGCAACGTCAGCGGTGACGGTGCCGGTCTTCGGGTTCGGCATCAGACCACGTGGGCCGAGGACACGTGCAACGCGGCCGACCTTAGCCATCTGGTCCGGGGTAGCGATTGCAACGTCGAAGTCGATGTTGCCCTCGTTGATAGCGGAGATCAGCTCGTCGGTGCCGACGATGTCAGCGCCTGCAGCCTTAGCTGCCTCAGCCTTCTCGCCCTCTGCGAAGACAGCTACGCGAACGTCCTTACCGGTGCCGTTAGGCAGGGAAACGGTGCCGCGAACCAGCTGGTCAGCCTTGCGTGGGTCAACGCCCAGGCGGAAAACGACGTCGACAGTAGCGTCGAAGTTCTTGGAGGAGGTCTCCTTAGCGAGCTTTGCAGCCTCGAGCGGAGAGTACTGACGGGACTTGTCGACGAGCTCAGCAGCCGCCTTGTAAGCCTTAGAGTTGGTGCTCATTTAAGCAATTCCTTTTCTTGGATTGGTGTGGTCTTGGCGGGCCGTAGCTGGCCCTACCACGAGCGACCACACGAGATGGCCGCTCACTTTTTGATGAAGTTGTTTACTTGGCTGGGATGCCGTCGACGGTGATGCCCATGGAACGAGCAGTACCGGCGATGATGCGAGCACCGTTCTCGATGTCGCGAGCGTTCAGATCCTCGAACTTAGTCTGTGCAATCTCCTTGCACTGATCCCAGGTCACGGAACCGACCTTGTCGGTGTGAGGAACGCCGGAGCCCTTCTTGATGCCAGCGGCCTTCAACAGCAGCTTCGCTGCCGGCGGGGTCTTCAGCTTGAAATCGAAGGAGCGATCCTCGTAGACGGTGATCTCAACAGGCACAACGTTGCCGCGCTGGGACTCAGTCGCAGCGTTGTAAGCCTTGCAGAACTCCATGATGTTGACGCCGTGGGCACCCAGTGCCGGACCAACCGGCGGAGCCGGGTTAGCAGCGCCAGCCTCAATCTGCAGCTTGATGAAGCCAGAAACCTTCTTCTTCGGAGCCATCGAATTACCTCTTTCCTGTGTTACCGGTGCGCTGCCACGATGAATAACAACGCCCCGTCCGGATGCTCACCTCAAGTGGGCCACCGGGGGAGAAACGTTTAGTTGTCTGTGCACGCAAAAAGGCGCACGGCATTTCATCTTAGAACACCGTGCGCCCTGCTACCAAATCGCGTAGCCTGCCATTTTCCCAGGCTACGCGCCAAGTGGGGTTAGGAGACGCGCTCGATTTCGGTCGGGGAAAGCTCGACTGGAGTCTCGCGGCCGAAGATGGAAACCAGACCCTGCATCTTACCGGTCTCTGGGTCGATCTCGGAGATGGTTGCGGAAACGGATGCCAGCGGGCCGGAGAGGATGGTAACTGCCTCGCCGACCTCGAAGTCGTGCGCGTAAGCCTTCGCAGCAGCCTTCTCCGGCATTGCGACGACCTGCTCGCCGTCTTGGTCGCCAGCGTTTTGCTTGGACTCCGGTGCAGCCTCGTTCGGCATGAGGAACTTGGCGACGTCGCGGATCTTGACCGGGGTCGCATTGCCCTCGTTGCCCACGAAGGAGGTCACGCCAGGGGTTTCGCGAACGACGGACCAGGCGGCGTCGTTGAGCTCCATGCGGACCAAGACGTAGCCCGGCAGCAGCTTGCGCTTGACGATCTTCTTCTTGCCGTCCTTGTTTTCCAGAATCTGCTCGACCGGAACGACAACCTCAAAGATGGAATCCTCAACTTCAAGAGTCTGGGCGCGCATGTCAAGGTTGGTCTTCACCTTGTTCTCGTAGCCGGAGTAGCACTGGATGATGTACCACTGGCCCGGCTGCTTTTTCAGCTCGCGGGTGAACTGGCGCAAACGACGGCGGTAGTCATCGTCCTCGGTTCCCTCAGCTTCAGCGGCGCTTGCAGCCTCTGCGTCTGCAGAATTAGACGCGTCCTCAGCGGCTTCTGCACCTTCTGCGGCAGGTGCGTCCGCGGACTCGGCCTCGCTGAACTGTGGCGCCTCCATGCCGGCTTCGGTGTAAGCCTCTTCGGTGGCGGACTCGGAATCAGCCACAGCTTCAGCTGCCTGGTCCTGTACGTTGCCGATGAGGGCCGCTTCGAGGGAGGTTTCTGGCGTTTCGACGTTGTTCTCGTCGCTCATGGTCTTTTACTCCATCCGTTCGCGCGCGAGCTTTAAAGAAGCAGGCGCTTCAAGAATTTTCTGCGCCCTAGCCTACCTACGTTGCGGCCCCTAAACGAACGCCGCCCCGTCAAGCCACTAGAGCAAAAAGTATCCCGCCGTTTCCCTCGCCTCGCGAGTGAAATCAGCGGGATAAAAGCTTGTATTAAAAGACTACTAAGGAGTCAGAATCTTCTCAACTCCCAGACCGGACAATGTGTCCACTCCCCAAACAAGGGCGGTCAGGACGATGAGGAAGGCGAAGGTAATTACGGTGTACTGAACCATTTCCTTTGTGGTTGGCCAGACGACCTTCTTCATTTCGGAAGCAACCTCGCCCGGGAAAGCGGCTACACCGCCGCCAACGGTTGCGTCATCTTTTTTGTCCTCTACGCGTACGACTCGCTTGTCGGTGTACACCTGAGAAGAGGTGGTAGCTGCACCGGAGAGCTGACGCTTACCGGTGGGGCGTGAAGCGCCTGACTTAATCGGCTGCTGTTCATCGCTCACAGCTGGATCCTCCTTGGAAAAGTTTTGGCAGGGGCGACAGGACTCGAACCTGCAACCTACGGTTTTGGAGACCGTTGCGCTACCAATTGCGCCACGCCCCTATGCATGTAACTGTCAAAGACAGCATGCACAACCCTACCAGAACTGCGATTCACTTCTAAACCGCCAGCCCTTGGGCCGGAGTCGGTAGTAAAAAAGCGCCCGCGTTGTGGGGCACTTTCTTTTCCCGGTAGCGATGGCGAGAATTGAACTCGCGACACAGCGATTATGAGTCGCTTGCTCTACCACTGAGCTACACCGCCATAACCATGTGCACTAGATGCAGACATGATTGGAGCCCCCTGACAGAATCGAACTGTCGACCTTTTCCTTACCATGGAAACGCTCTGCCGACTGAGCTAAGGGGGCACAGCCTCGTTGAGTAACGAACTTCTTGTTCGCTGTGCTCTCGTTGAAGCCTTGAAAAGATTAACCCGATTTAGTCTAATTACACAAATCGCCAGTTCACTCTACGTTTTTGAACTCTTTTAGACGCACGTTTTCGCGCACTTTTGGCCCAAGGAGCGGAGTGAGGCAAGCTTGAAGACCACGACCGCTAGATTCTGCCCACTACGCGAAAACGAAGAAACCCCGCGGTCGAAACCACGGGGTTTAGATTGTGCCAGGTAGAAGATTCGAACTTCTGAAGGCAATGCCGGCGGATTTACAGTCCGCTCCCTTTGGCCGCTCGGGCAACCTGGCTTGCACTCGAGGTGCGATTAGGTACTTTACTACGAAGTGCCCACCGCCATGCAAATCGGCAGGACACAAGCCCTTTTAGTGTCTACTTAGCCAACCCGGCGAACCGTGTAATCCGCCAACTGGCGCAGCGCCTCGCTAGCTGCACACTCCGGCAGCACCGAAAGCTGCTCCTCCACAACACGCAGGTAGCCGCGCACATCGTCCATGGCCTTCTCGCGGCCGCCCGAGCGACGCAGAAGGTCGATGGCGTGGTCAACAGACGCGTCGTCGGCAAGCGGGCCTGTCAAAAGCGCACGCAGTTCGTCGCCCACTGGACCTTCCTCCTCCAGGGCGTAGAGGACCGGCAGGGTAAATACACCCTCGCGAAGATCGGTGCCCGGGGTCTTACCGGATTCCTTCGGGTCGGAGAAGATGTCAATGATGTCGTCGACGATCTGGAAAATCATGCCGATTGCGCCACCAATCTGGCGCAACGCGGCGGCCTGTTCAGAGGTAGCACCGGAATGATAAGCGCCCAGGTAGCCAGCAGACGCGATGAGCACGGCCGTTTTCTCACGGATAACCGCCATGTAATGATCCACCGCATTAGCCTCGCCCGCGCCGATGGTCTCACGCATCTGGCCGGTGACCAGCTCCTCGAAAGTCTCCGCGAAGTGGCCAACCGTGTGGGTATCAAGCTGGGACATCAGGCGGGACGCATGCGCCAAGAGGGCGTCGCCAGCCAAAATTGCCACGGAGTTGGTCCAGCGGAAATTGGCGGACTCGACGCCGCGGCGGCGCTCAGCCTCATCCATCACGTCATCGTGATAAAGCGTTGCGACGTGCACCATTTCAACCACCGTGGCGGCTTTAATAACCTCAGCAGAAGCTGGGCGCTGGCCAAACTCGGAGGCGAGCAAAGCCATCATTGGACGAAAGCGCTTTCCGCCTGCACTCGAAAGGTGGCTGACCTTCTCTTTTACGAAGTCCTGCCCACGATCAATTTCATGGTGCAGCAATTCCTCAACGGCAGCCATTCCAGCGCCAATGCGCTCGCTTAGCTGCGGGTCACCCAAGTCCACATGAGTGGCATGAGTCTGGCCGTGAGACATTAACAGCGTTCCTTTAACTCAAAAATGGCAGTGATAATCAGCTACTTACCGTAGTCCATACCACGGCCCTAAACACACTCAAGGTGGCCAACGCGTGCAATGATAGTGCCCATGTCGCAGCAGATCGATAACCCAGAACTTGTAGACGTAGCCATCATCGGCGCAGGGCCGGCAGGTTCCGCCGCCGCCATTCACGCAGCTAAAGCGGGCTACGAAACGTTGCTTATCGACGCCGCGTCTTTCCCCCGTGACAAGACCTGCGGCGACGGGCTCACCCCGCGCGCGATGCATCAGCTGAATCTATTGGGGCTGGACATTAATGCGCAATATCGCAATAAGGGCTTGAAGCTACACGGTTATGGCGGCTCGGTAACCGCACCGTGGCCCTCCAGCTACCCGACTTCGGTGGGCACGGCTTTGCCGCGCCACGAGTTCGACAATCTCGTCTTTGCGGCCGCACAGGCCGCAGGTGCAAAGACGTGGACCGGCACGCCTGCGACCGCCCCAGAGGTGGAAAACGGGTCTCTCACCAGCTTCCGCGTTGGTGAGCGCGAAGTGCGTTCCAAGTGGGTGATCGTTGCCGACGGCGTGCGCTCGGCCTTTGGCAAGCAGCTAGGACGCGCCTGGCACCAAGACGAGGTCTATGGCATCGCTGCGCGCAGTTATGCAACCTCCACGCACGCAGCGGAGCCGTGGATGCACTCGCATGTGGAGCTGAAGTCGGAGACCGGCGAGGTGCAACCGGGCTATGGCTGGATTTTTCCGCTGGGTGCGGAAATCGGTGAGGTCAACATCGGACTTGGCGCGCTTTCAACGGCGCAGCGTCCGGCCCGCATCAACACCAAGAAGCTGCTTTCTCACTACGCGCAGCAGCAGCGCGCGGACTGGGGCTTAGGCGAAATCACCCGCGTAGCCTCAGCTCTGCTGCCTATGGGCGGTGCGGTCTCGAACGTGGCCGGTGCCAACTGGATGCTCATTGGTGACGCCGCGGCTTGCGTGAACCCGCTCAATGGCGAGGGCATTGACTATGGCTTGGAGACCGCAAAGCTTGCAGTCGAGCTGTTGGGAACCAAGGACTTCACACTGGCCTGGCCAAATTTGTTGCAGGCGCAGTACGGCGAGGCTTTCGTCTTGGCGCGCACGGCCGCGCGCTTGCTGACTTACCCGCAGTTCCTGCCTTTCGCGGGCCCAGTTGCGCTGCGCGGGCCGGTCGGCCGGATGCTGATGCCGGCGGCAGCCCGGCTCATGGGCAACTTGGTCACAGAAGAAGACCGCGACCTCATCGCTCGCGCGTGGCGCCTGGCTGGCCGCGGCGTAGCGGCGGCGCGGCGCGATACGCCGCTGTGGAACTCGCTCTAGGCCCGCGCGCCTTTTCAGATGGTCCCCGGGGGAGCCTGGCGAAAGCTCGGCAGAGGGCTCGGTGAGTGCTCGGCAGAGAGCTCGGCAGGGCCGGAGCCAGCGTTGCTGGACCTAGCGCAACGGCTTCGTCGCGGAGTGCAGCGCCACGATGCCGAGCGTCATATTCTTCCAGCCCGCGCCTTCCCACCCATTGCGGTTGATGGCTGCGGCGAGTTCCTCCTGGTCGGGCCAGGCGCGAATCGAGTCAGCGAGATAGACATAAGCCTCCGGATTCGACGAAACTAGCTTCGCAATCGGCGGCAGCAGGCGGGTTAAGTATTCCTTGTAGACCGTGCCGAAGACCGGGATGATGGGCTTGGAAAACTCTGCCACTGCAATACGGCCGCCCGGTTTGGTTACGCGAGCCATCTCACGCAGCCCCAGCTCGAAATCGTGGATATTGCGCAGGCCATAAGAGATTGTTACGGCGTCGAAGGTCTCGTCTGCGAAGGGCAACTGCATGCCGTCGCCGGCAACCTTCGGGACATCGCGCTGTGCACCGGCGGCCAGCATACCGCGGGAGAAGTCGCAGGCCACGCACCACGCGCCGGACTTGGCGAGCTCCTCAGTCGACACAGCCGTGCCCGCCGCCAAGTCGAGGACTTTCTCCCCCGGCCGCAAGTCCAAGCGTTCACGGGTGCGCTTACGCCAAGTCTTATCCTGGCCGAAGGACAGCACCGTGTTAGTGATGTCATACTTGGCACCGACGGCGTCGAACATGCGCGCAACGTCGAAGGGCTTCTTATCGAGATCTGCCTTTGACATAAGTAGCTAGTTTAGGCCACGCGTGCACCGAGGGCACGCGCCGCCCACCGCGGCAGCTCAGGGCGCTGACCCAGGATGGTCAACGGCACGCGGCGAGTATCTTCCAAGACCTCCTCGTAGTAGCCCAGAAGCTGCTCGCACAGCGCCTTCCACGTCTTGGAAGAAATCGACTCGCGGGCATTCGCACGCAACTCCTCGTGGATTTCTGGGTTCAGCAGCGCATCGACGGCATTGGGGAGATCCTCGACGAAGGTCGCGACTTCGAGAAGCAGCCCGTTGTAGCCCTCCTGAATGAGATCCACCGGGCCTCCGGCGCGCGGCCCAATCGTGGGGACGCCGGAAGCCTGCGCCTCCTGAATGGCCTGGCAGAAGGTTTCGAATTCGCCCGCGTGAACGAAAACGTCGAGAGAGGCATAAGCTTGGGCCAATTCGTCGCCGCCGAGCGCGCCCGTGAAGTAAGCGTTGGGCAGCTGTGCCTCCAACAGTGGACGCTCTGGACCGTCGCCAACGATGACCAGCTGAATATCGGAGCGATCATTCAGCGCAGCCAGACGGTGCACGCCCTTTTCTGCAGCAAGACGGCCAACGAAACCCACGACCTTCTTGCCGTCTGCGCCCCACTGCTTGCGCAACTGCGCGGAGCGCTTAGACGGGTGGAAACGCTCCGCATCCACACCGCGGCCCCAGTGGCGCACATTTTTGATGTTGTGATCTTCCAAATCGCGGATGGTCAACGAGGAAGGCGCGAGCGTCATCTGGCAGGCGTTGTGGATGGTGCGCAGCCACTCCCAGGTGGCATAAGCCAGCGCGGAAGCGTGGTACTTGGTGGCGAAACCGGCGACGTCCGTTTGGTACAGCGCCACCGACGGAATGCGTTGCTGACGGGCGGAGAAGGCCCCGGCCGCACCCAGAACAAAGGGGCTGGCCAGGTGGATGATGTCGGGCTTGAACTGCCGCAATGCCTCGTCCACGGCGGTGGTTGGTACGCCGACAGGCAGCGAATCAATCAACGGGATGCGCACGGTGGGAACCCGCACGATGGGAAAGCCTAAGTAATCCGCGATTTCCTCCTGGCCCTCGCGCGCACCGGGGGCAATGACCAAGGCCTCGTGCCCGGTTTCTGCCAGGTGCTCAAGCACACGCAGCACGGAGTTGGTCACTCCATTGACGTTGGGAAGGAAGGACTCTGCCACAATCGCAACACGCATGGGTTCAATAATCCCCTATTTGCCTAGGATTCCGGTGAAGCCTGCGGAAAATTTTGGTTAACACTTTCCTTTGCTTGGCGACGCCGTTCCGCCGCCCGCGTGCTCAATCCCACCATCCACCAAGCAGCGGCGGCAATCAGGCTGGCCACGACCATCGAGGAAAGCGCCGGGAGGATAGACAGCGTCCATTCGCGGCCCTCGACCTTTACTAGGTCAGGGTCACTTTGCGAGTAGAGCACCCAAACCTGTTGGCCCTCCCCCAGCCCGGTGGGATAAAGCAGGCCGGATTGCGGGGATTGGTAGATGCCTTCGGAGTCCTGGAAATCGACGTAGGTTCTTGTGATTCCTACGTCCGTGACCGTCGCCAGCGCGCGGCCCGGATTGGACTCGATGGAGCGATCGTTTAGGAAAGCCCCCACCATCATCCCCAGCATCGCGACAATCGACGCCGCGTACAACGCAATGATGAGCTGATGCAGGCGCCGGCGATACACGACAGGCGTGTAGCGCGGGGCCACTGCCGTCTTCGGCGCCTTGGGCGGCCGCACCGGAAATGCGCCCACCTACTGGCCGACCTTTGCAGTCAGCTCCGCCTGCAGCTGGCGGCGGGTCTCACGGGTGGTGTGTGCTTCGACGATGGTAACTCCGGTGGAGTATTCCTTCAGCTCGGCGAGCGTATCGAGAAGCTCCTGTGGTGTATTCGCCGCGCGGTACTCGGCACCGAAGGCTTCCGCCACCTGTTCCAGTTTCATTCCGTGCGGGGTGCCGAAGGCCTTTTCGAAGGAGGGGCGGAACGGCTCTGCGCCCTGTTCCAGGAGCTCGAAGATGCCGCAGCCGTCATCATTGGCCACCACGATAGTGAGATTTTCCGGGCGGGCCTCGCCTTCTGGAACAAGAAGTGAGGTGGCGTCGTGGAGGAAGGTGACATCGCCAAGCAATGCGATAACGCGCGGGGCGCGCCATGCATCAGCTTCGCGGGATTGGGTGGCCAGCGCGATGCCCATGGCCTGTGCGATGGTGCCGTCGATGCCGGCGGCGCCGCGGGGTGAGAAGGTATCCACGCCGTCGAAAGGCAGGCCTACCAGCGAGGCATCGCGGACCGGGTTCGAGGCGCCTAGGACCAAGGTGTCTTCGACGGAGAGGGTATCCCCCACCGCGGCGGCGACGTGCAGGCCGGTGAAACCAAGCTCCTCGTTCTCAAGGACCTCGCGCACCCCGGAGGAAGCCATCTCAGCGGCGCCCTCGCAGATCTTTAGCCACTCGCGGCTCGGCTCGCCGGTGGTCTTGACCGTGGTACCCAAGGTGGCTTGCTCGCCACGCGGATTGGTGAAATCGGCGCTGCGGGAAAGAACGAAGAGCTCGATATCTGGGTCGTTGATGAGCGCCATGACGCCGCGGTGCAGCGTAGGATGGCCTACCACGATGACCTGCTCGACCTTGGTGTTAACCACGTAATCGTTAGCCGAGACCTGCGCGCGGCGGAAGATATGAGCTGCCGCTGGGTGCACCGGGTGGAATGGTGCCGGCGCAGTGGGCTCGGCGATGGTCGGAACGTCCTCGAGGCCTTGGACCTCCCAAGCTTCGTCGCCGGCGATAACGAGCGTGTTCTTGCTCAAGTCAACCTCGACCTCGCCGTGGTTGACAGGCCGCGGCGTAGGCGCCTTGCGGGAGGTGTGATCAGACGGCTTTTCCGGCAGTGACTCGTGGAGAAGTGGAACGTCAAAGGCAACGTTGATGTGCACCTGCAGGTCACGAGTAAAACGCTGCGCAACCTGCGGAATGTCTGCTTCCTCAGCCACCTGGGTGGTCGCAGCGTAGACGCCGAAAATGCCCTGCTGCTGAATGGTCTGAGAAGCGCCCGTGCCCACCAAGCGTGCGGGACGATCGGCGCTGATGACAGCCAGCGGGGTATGCGAGTGGGCTGCCTCCACCATCGCTGGCAAAGCGTTAGCCACGGCGGTGCCAGACGTCATCACAACGCCAACGTGGCGGCGCTGCACGCGCGCCATGCCCAGGGCGGTAAAGGCCGCGGAGCGCTCATCCAAACGAGTGTGAACGCGGATATCCTCGCGAGCCAGCAGCGCCAAAGAAAGCGGCGCGTTGCGGGAGCCTGGGCAGATAATGACGTCAGACAGGTGGCGCGCCAATTGCGCAGCCACCGCCTCCGCCAGCTTCATGGAGTCAGTCATGGTGCTCCATAGTACTAGCTGGCGTTTAGGGGCTTAAGCTCCCTGGGAGTTGCCGTTACCGTTGCCATTCCCATTGCCATTCCCATTGCCGTTTCCGCCGCCCAGCAGGTCGTTCAGTAGACTCTCTAGGTCCTCGCCACCCTGATCCAGCTGATCCTGTACGTCTGGCGGAAGCTCGGTTGGCAGCTGGTCGATCGGGTTTTCACTCTGTGGTGCTTCCTCGGTGACCGTTTCAGTAACGGTGGTGGGCTTTTCCTCAGTAACCGTTGCGGTGGAGGTTACCGTCTCCGGCTGGGAATCCGCCTCGGAGCTGGCGTTGCGCCACATGAAAAACAGTGCGCCGGCCGCGATAACTGCCAGGGCCGCAATAGCAGCGAAGACGCTGGTCAGCCCAGAACCGCCGCTCTTACGCTTGCGTTCCGGCTCCACCTCATAGCTGGAGGGCACCGGCTCATAGCCAGATTCATAGCCGGATTCGTAGCCAGAGTCATAGCCGCTAGGCTGACCATATCCGCTGGGCTGACCATATCCGCCAGGGCTTGCTTGAGGCGCCGGAGACTGTTGCGCGCCCTGGCCAGGAAATACCTGACGCGGCCGCTCCTCTGACGCGCCGAATTGACGGGTGGCGTCGTTGCTGCCGAAGCCCGAGTTGGAGCCCGGCCCATACCCAGTCACGCGACCAATCTGCCGGGTTTCATCGTCAGAGTAGCCGCCGGAATTATTTCCAAAGTTATTAGCCATGCTCCTAGAAATACCCTATTTTCCTGTAGAAACACAGGCAGAAACCCGCAAGCCGCCTTATTAACTTGCAGCTGCAGCCAGCGCGCCGCCAGTTGGACTGTCCTGCTTGGCAACCTCGCCTGGCGTGCCGGTAGCCACAATCTTTCCGCCCGCTGCACCGGCACCAGGGCCCAGCTCGATGACTGTATCTGCCTCCGCGATAACCGAGAGATTGTGCTCGACCACGACGACGGTCTGCCCGGCGTCGACAAGCTTGTGCAGCTCCGCATTCAGCAAGGCGATGTCCGCTGGGTGCAGACCAGTGGTTGGCTCATCGAGGAGGTAAACCGTGTGCCCGCGGTGGGAATTGCGCGAGCGCTGCAGCTCGGTGGCCAACTTGATGCGCTGGGCCTCACCGCCGGAAAGCTCGGGCGCGCCCTGGCCTAAGCGCAGGTAGCCCAGCCCCACGGCCTGGAGGGTCTCCAGCGCGCGCATGATTGCGGTGACCTGCGCGGAGCCTTCAGCGGCGGCGAATACCTCGTGGGCGTCGTCAACGCTTAACTCCAGGATCTGCGCAATCGTGCGCCCGCCCCACGTCACTTCGAGTGTTTCAGGGTTGTAGCGTTTGCCCTGGCAATCCGGGCATAGCGTGTAAGAACCGGGAAGGAAGACCAACTCAACCTCGATCTGCCCCGCGCCGCCGCAGGTAGGGCACTGCCCTTGCTTGACGTTGTAGGAAAAGCGCGAGACCGTCCACTTGCGCTGCTTGGCTTCTTGCGTGTTGGCAAAAAGCTTGCGGACGTGGTCAAAGAGGCCGGTATAGGTCGCGAGCGTCGAGCGCGGCGTGCGGCCAATGGGCTTCTGAGTGATTTGCACCAGGCGGGTGACTTCGCCGAGATTTTCTGTGTTTTCGACGCTCCACTGCCGGGCCGCGCCGTCGGGTTGTTCCTCGGCGTCGGTCACGGCAGTAGCCTGCTCGCGCAACAGACCTGCAAGAACCGTCGAGACCAGCGTGGACTTTCCCGAACCGGAGACACCCGTAACTGCAGTGAAGGCACCTAGTGCAAAGTCCACGTCGAGCCCGCGCAGATTGCGCGCCTTAATGCCGCGTAAGTGCAGTTGTTTCTCGCTCTTTCGTGGGGTCTCATTCAATGCCAAACGACGCCGCGCCAGCGCCTTACTGGTCGGGGTATCGGCAACATAGTCGGCGATTGGGCCGGAGTACAGTACCTGGCCGCCACCTTCGCCGGCGTGAGGGCCGACGTCGACAAGCCAGTCAGCTTGTGCGACCAAATCCATGTCGTGCTCAACCAGCAGGACGGTGTTGCCGGCGGCGACGAAGCGGCGGCAGATGTCCATGACGGCTGTGCGCTCCTCTGGGTGCAGGCCGGCGGAGGGCTCGTCCAGCACATAGGTGACGCCGAAGAGCCCCGAGCGCAGCTGCGCGGCGAGGCGGATTCTTTGTAATTCGCCGGCCGAAAGCGTCTCCGTGGGGCGGCCTAGGCTCAGGTGCGCCAGGCCGAGTTCCAGGGCGGAGGTCAAGGCAGGAATAACCTGTTTGAGTAAGAGATCCTCGGCGCTGTTTTCTTCCGGTTTCTGCTTGGCAAGCAACTCGTGGAGCTCATCCAAGGGCAGGTCGTTGAGGGCGTCGATTGGCAGGCCCGCGTAAGTGACCTGCAGCGCGCGCGGATTCAGCCGGCGGCCCTGGCAGGTCGGGCAGGTATGTGACTCCATGTACTGGAGCGTGCGCTTGCGCAAGCTCTCGGACTGCGTTTCCGCGAGAGTCTTGTTGAGGTAGCTGGCCACCGAGCGCCACGTGCCTTCGTAGTTGCGCTGAATCTGGTCAGCGCCGCGCAGTGGCTTGACGGTGACCACGGGGCGTTCCTCGGTGAAGAGGATCCAGTCTCGGTCTGCGCGCGGAAGCTCGCGCCACGGGGAATCCATGTCATAGCCCAAAGTCATGAGGATGTCATGAAAGTTCTTGCCTGCCCATGCACCGGGCCAGGCGGCGATGGCGCCCTCCTCGATACTCAAGGACTGGTCCGGAACCATCGACTCCTCGGTCGCCACATGCACCACGCCCGTGCCCTGACACTCCGGACACATCCCCTCGGGCGTATTCGGCGAAAAGGAATCGGAATACAGGCCTTCCGGGTTATCCCCGGCGCGCGAATAGAGCAGACGTACGGAATTGGAGATGGCGGAAATCGTGCCGACGGTCGAGCGCGCGCCGCCCGCTGAGGTGGACTGCTCGAGGGCCACTGTGGGTGGAAGGCCTTCAATCTGGCTGACCTGCGGATCCACGGCGGAGCCGATGAGGCGGCGTGCAAAAGGCGCGACGGATTCGAGGTAGCGGCGCTGGCCTTCTCCGTGGATGGTGCCGAAAGCAAGGGAAGACTTACCCGAACCTGAAACTCCAGTCACGGCGACGACCTTGCCGCGCGGAATATCGACGTCGACGTTGCGCAGGTTATGAAGGTGGGCGTCGCGGACGCTAATCATGCCAGTCATGGCCGCCAGCCTACCGCGCACAAACTCAGGCCAACAGTGCACATTTTGCCAATTAGTGGCGGGGATCCTGGCGTTTTCCAGGCGCTAATTGGCAAATTGTGCGGTTTTCCACGCCGCACAAACGCCGTTGCAGACAGAACTAAAACTCTAAAGGAACTGCCAACACTCACGCACGCGCGCAAACCACCAATCCCGGCGCTCGGGCGCGGCCGCCAGGCCGGACAAGCGCGCCGGATCCGGTGGGAGCGGGGTGGCGGCAAGGTGCCCATCAATCAGTTGGCGCGGCTCCGTGACGTCTTCGAGGAACAAAGAGCCCGTGGCCAGCCCAGCGGCGGCAGGAGTGACGTCGACGTCTTCGTCATCAAGAATCTTCGGCAGCGCCGCGACAGTGGCCAGCCCCATGCCGATTCCCACCGAGGTATCCAAGGCCGAAGCCACCGTAATATCCATGTGGCGAGAACGTAGATGCTTGGCGACGTCGAGCACCCTGCGCACTCCGCCCAATGGCGCCGGCTTTACCACCGCGACGTCGGCTGCCTGCAGATCAGCCACGCGGTACGGGTCCTCGACCTTGCGGATAGACTCATCGGCCGCAACGCGCACAAAAAGCCCGTTGCGCATCAGCTGGCGACGCACCTCCGCGAGTTCTTCTGCGCTCGCGCAAGGCTGTTCCATATAGTCCAGCGGCATCAAAGCCTTGGCTGCCTCGACTGCTTGCTCAACGCTCCAGCCGCCGTTGGCGTCGACGCGAAGGACGGGGACGCGTCCGCGCTCGGTGATGTAGTTGCGCACGGCGGTGACGCGCGCGATGTCGTCGGCAAGCGTTTGGCCCTTCTCGGCAACCTTGATCTTGAAGGTGCGACAGCCTGGGTAGCGCTCCATCACGGCAGGAACCTCACTGGCAGGCACGGCGGGGATGGTGCCGTTGACCTCGATGAGATCGCGGACTGGTTCCGGGAAGCCTTCATAAGCCGCCTCCAAGCCGGCTGCCAACCAATGCGCAGCCTCGGCTGGGCCGTACTCCAGGAAAGGTGAGAACTCGCCCCAACCGGCCGGGCCATCGATGAGCAGGGCCTCCCTCGTGGTGATGCCGCGGAAACGCACGGCAAGCGGGAGGGAGACTACGTGGGCCCGGTCGAGGACGTCATCGATATGCATGGCATTCATGGTAGCGCCCTCAGACCATTGACCCCCTCCCCCGCTCTGCGCTATTTTGGGAACCTATACCAATAAAGGAGGGATTATGCTGCTAGCTGAGGCATTGGCGGAGCGCGCCCAGGCGCAAGAGCGTCTCAATAGCCTGCACGAGCGGCTACTCGCCGTGGTTCGCGTGCAGGAGGGCGATACCCCGGAGGAGGATCCACAGGAGCTGCTGCGCGAGCTCGACGGCGTGACCGGGCGCATCGATGAGCTGGTGCAGGCCATTAATGCGACGAATATCGCAACCGCCTTTGATGAGAAGAGGAACTTGATGGAAGCCCTCGCACTTCGCGACGGCCTGTTGCGCAAGCGCCGCATCTACCACGACTTGGCGCAGCGGGCGGGCACACGCTCGGATCGTTATTCCCGCAACGAGATTAAGTTTGTCTCCACCATCTCGGTGGCGGATATGCGCAAGCGTGTCGACGATCTGTCTAAGCAGTACCGCGAGCTGGATACCCGCATCCAGCAACTGAACTGGAATACCGAACTGAAGAACGGATAGTCATATCGCGCGCTGCTTAAAGCGCGCGATGGTAGCCCACACGCCTGCAGCGAGCAGGCCCCCACCCTGGAGGGGAAAGTTCAGGGAATGCAGGCCCCCTTTAGCGCTTTAAGGGGCGGGGGAGTTCGAGTCTCCCCATGGCATGGAGTACCGCGCTGGTATGGCGTACACGGGTATTGTGCGGGGCAACAACCTCGCAGTATCACGTATTGATTATTACCAGCCTGCTGGGCAGCGTGTGTGGGTGAGGGTTGGGAATGGGGACTATTCTTCTTTTGCCACTAAGCTGGCCGTTATGAGCGAGCAGAAAAAATACAGCACCGATAATCCCTTTCGGCCGGAATTGTGGCATTCCGTAGAGGGTTTTGAAGACCTCACGGATATCACCTATCACCGGCTCAACGGCGAGGGCCGCAAGAACGGCATCGTGCGCATTGCCTTCGACCGCCCTGAGGTGCGCAACGCTTTTCGCCCCCACACCGTGGATGAGCTCTACCGCGCTTTAGACCACGCACGCCGCACCCCAGACGTAGGCACCGTGCTCCTCACCGGCAATGGTCCGTCCGAAAAGGATGGCGGCTGGGCGTTCTGCTCTGGCGGTGACCAGCGCATTCGCGGCCGCTCCGGGTACCGCTACGCCACCGAGCACGCCCACGATGATGCCACCGCTGATGAATCCACCGTGGACACCGCCCGCGAGAAGGTCGAAGGCGGCCGCCTGCACATCTTGGAGGTCCAGCGCCTTATCCGCACCATGCCCAAGGTGGTCATCGCCGTGGTCAATGGCTGGGCTGCCGGCGGCGGGCATTCCCTGCACGTGGTCTGCGACATGACCATCGCTTCCCGTCAAGAGGCCCGTTTCAAGCAGACCGACGCCGACGTCGGATCCTTCGACGCCGGTTATGGCTCGGCCTACTTGGCAAAGATGGTGGGCCAAAAGTATGCCCGCGAAATCTTCTTCCTGGGGCGCACTTACGACGCCCAGCGCATGTACGAGATGGGCGCCGTCAACGAGGTCGTCGATCACGCCGACTTGGAAGATGCCGCCATCCAGATGGGCCGCGAAATCAACGGCAAGTCCCCGACAGCCCAGCGCATGCTGAAGTTCGCCTTCAACCTGACCGATGACGGCCTCATGGGCCAGCAGGTCTTCGCCGGCGAGGCGACCCGCCTGGCATACATGACTGACGAGGCCGTCGAGGGCAAAGAGGCATTCCTCGAAAAGCGTGATCCACAGTGGGAGCAGTTCCCGTACTACTATTAGCGCTTCAGCTAATGGCTATAGCAAGGCAAGAAGCATGATTTATCTTTGCATCGGATTGGCTGTCCTGGCGTTTGCGGGCGTTCTTGGTTCGCGCGTGTGGATGCTGCGCCATATCAAAGACGCCGAAAGGCGTGGGGAGCGTCCCTTCGATCAGGAGGACACCCCGCGCAATCCATACATGTAGCGGAGTAAATGGCGTGGGACACCCACGCCTCCCGAGTGAGACACCTCAAGCAATTGTGGACATGTCCATAGTTCATACGTAAAGTGTTGAGCATGAAACTCAGCAACTCATTCGTCATGCTCGTCGCCGCCGGCCCCGGCATGCACTCCCTGGACCAGCTTCTCTTCAGCAAGAAGACAAAAGTAGCCAACTAAGGCCACCGCTTCCCAACCTCTCACTTCATCCATTGAAGTGAGAGGATTTTTTAAGTTTAGCAGCTCAAGAAGGAGATAGGACTACCTAAGTTCACGGTATTGAACAATTCAGTTCAAGGGTGATAGTGTTTGTTGAGTTCGCTTCTCACAATGCAAAGGAAGTTCATTATGAGCTCAAATCACAGCACCCCACGCCGGCCCCTACAGCGCATTCTCGCAGGCACCTGTGCCCTAGCACTCGGCGCCAGCCTCGCCGCTTGCAGCGCCTCGAAAGAATCCACCGACGCTGCAAAGCCGAAGGACGGCGACACCGTCAAGGCCGTGGCCACGACTACCCAGATCTGCGACTACCTCACCCAGATAGCCGCCGGCGGCCTCAAGCTCCACAAGGTCGACTCCCAGGGTGCGGAGACCAACTCCGGCGAGGGCCCAGTGACCCTCGACCTCACCTGTTTGCTCGCCCCCAACGCCAGCGCCCACGAGCACGAGATGACCCCACAGCAGATGCAGGCGCTCTCCCAGGCCGACTACATGTTCGTCAACGGAGTCGACCTCGAGCACTTCCTCGACCAAGCCGTGGACTCCTCCGGCTTCCACGGCGTCATGGCCGTGACCTCGGGCGTCAAGAGCGAAGGCATGAGCGATGGCAACGGCAAGTACACCATCGACGAGGGCATCGAACACGTGAGCCCGCGCCCGTGGCCTTTCCCGGGGGAGGACGGCGAGGCCCCAGAATTCAAGTACGACCCGCACGTGTGGACCTCCCCGAAGCAGGCCAAGATTCAGGTCGACAACATCGTCAACACGTTGTCCCAGGCCTCCCCGCAGGCCAAGGACGCCTTCACCGCCGCCGGCAAGAAGTACACCGACCAGCTGGAGGACCTCGACAAGTGGGCCAGCGATTCCATGTCCGCAGTTCCTGAGCAAGACCGCGTGCTCTTCTCTTCCCACGACGCCTTCGGCTACTTCTCTAACGAGTATGGCGTGAAATTCATCGGCTCCGCACTGTCTGACTTCAACCACCAGCAGGACGCCACCTCGAGCCACATCGATGAGCAGGTAAAGAAGGTCCGCGAGTCCGGTGCCAAGGCCATCTTTGCGGAGAATTCCAACAGCTCGAAGTCCATCGAGGCCATCGCCCGCGCCGCAGGCGTCAAGGCGGTTACATCCGACGACGCTTTGTACGGCGACTCGCTAGGTGTGCCAGGCAGTGAGGGCGAGACCTACATCGGATCCATCGTCCACAACATCAACACCCTGGTCAGCGCCTGGGACTCCAAGCAGCAACCGTTGCCAGAATCGCTGCAGGAATTCGACGTCGCCAAGCGAAAGTAGCTCTTTATGTCTTCCCCATTAGTCACTCTGCACAATGCCACCTGCGGCTATGGCGCCCGGGATATCCTCACCGACGTTGACCTTGAGATCCGCGCGGGCGAGGCCGTGGCGCTCCTAGGTTCCAACGGCGCGGGCAAATCTACCCTGCTCAAGGCAATCACTGGCCTGGCTGCCTTGCGCGGCATGGCCACCATCGACGCCTCGCTCGGATACGTCCCGCAGTACCAAGACTCCGACCTGAGCTTTCCCGTCACGGCTTACAAGGTCGTGGAAATGGGCCTTTTGCCCTCAGTGAGCTGGTGGCACAGGTGCACGAGCATGCGTAGCTACCGCGACTGCGTACTCAATGCCCTGCGACAAGTGGGGATGGAGCACCTCGCCGAGACGCGGTTTGGCCAGCTCTCGGGTGGGCAACGCCAGCGCGTGCTCATCGCGCGCGCGTTGGTTTCGGCCCCGGAGCTGGTGCTTCTCGACGAACCCTTCAACGGGCTTGATCAAGAAAGTCGCCGAATCCTGATTCAGATCATTGCGGATCTCAAGGAAGCAGGAATCGCCCTGCTCGTCTCCACTCACGACCCCATCTTGGCGCAGCACACCTGCGACTGGGCGGCGTTTGTGATCGACGGCAAGGTCCGCACCATGGGAACCGAGGAAGCAGTGGAAACCTATATGGAGCAAGGCGCGCGACTGTGATAGAGCAGATTCTCTTCGCCCCGTACCTGCGCAATGCCTTCCTCTTCCTGCTGTGCCTATCGATTGCGGGAGCTGCCATTAGCGTCCTCGTTAATCTCCGCCGCATGGAATTTACGGTGGAAGCCCTCGTGCACTCGGTTTTTCCGGGCATCGTGGTAGGGCTCATCGTGGGCGGCATCCCGGGCATCGTGCCGGGTGCGGCCGCGGTGGCCACGGTGACGGTGCTGGTGCTGGCTTCTCTGGGTTCTGGGCAGGGCCAGTCAGCGCAGAAGCTGGATATGGAAGCCGGAACGGCCGTGGTGCTGACCTTTATGTACGGCATCGGCGTGGTCATCAGTTTGGCCTATGGCGACAAGTCCGGGCAGCTGGAGGCCCTCATGTTTGGCCGGCTTCTCGACGTCACGCAGTCCAGGCTGGCAACCTCCGTCACGCTCTGCGTGATTGCGGCACTACTCATCCTGACAACCTGGCGCATGCAGATTCTCGTCGCTTTCGATACCACAGCGGCCCGCGCCATGGGCATCAACGTGGCGGCTTATGAGCTCATTGCGAATATCGCGGTTGGCCTAATCGTGGTGGCGGCTAGCTCGGCAGTGGGTGTGTTGCTGGTTATCGGTTTTATTGTCATTCCAGGCCTCTCGGCGCGCTTGATCGCAGGATCCCCGCGCAGCATGTGCTTCTGGGCTGCGGGTTTGTCCACGCTGGCAGTGGTGGTTGGATTTGCCATCATGCTGTCCCAAACCACGCACCAGATTTCGCCGCAGGCAATCGTCAGCTTGATGCTGGTTGCCACCGTGCCGCTAGCGGGCTTGAAGGGGGTATTTAGCTAATGGGACTGTCTCATCTTGATCCAGAGATCCTGCGGATGCCCCTCCTTGAGGCCATCGCTGTGGGATGTTTATCTGGCTTAGTTGGAACCTTGATGGTCATGGGCAAGCGCGTCTTTTTCGCTGAGAGCCTGTCGCACGGAATCTTCCCCGGCGCGGTGCTCGGTGTAGTAGTGGCCAACCTTCTGAGCTTGGATCTCTCCACGGGTTTGATGGTGGGGGCGGCACTGTTCTGCCTGCCTTTGGCCTGGCTTATGCGGTGGTTGAGTACCGTCGAGGGCATTTCTTCGACCGCTGCCGCCGGCGTGACGCTCACCTTGGGATTTTCCCTGGGCATCTTGTTGCTGCGCTGGTTCCAACCGCTACCTATCCACGTGGATAGCTTTCTCGTGGGCTCGCTGACCACTGTCAATGCGCAGGATGTCTGGTTTGTCGGCGCCCTGGTGGTGGTCAGCCTTGGCGTGCTGGTGGCATTTCGCCGGACGTTAGTCTCCTTCTACTTCGACCAGACGTCCTTCCGCGCACAAGGCGGAAAGCCCGGCCGCTATGACTTGCTTACCCTCACGCTTATCAGCGTGACCATGGTGGTGGTGATTCCCGCAGTGGGCACTATCTTGTCCCTGGCGCTGCTGGTAGCCCCGGCGGCGGCGTTGCAGCCGTGGATCAAGCGCCCGACCCAGCTCATGCTCGGTGCCGGTATCGCGGGCATTGCGCTGGCATGCGGCGGGCTCTGGCTGGCGGCCGCACTCAGTTTGTCGGCGGGCGGCTGCATCGCGGTGCTGGCGGGTGTGTTCTATTTGCTCAGCATGGGGCTGCGCGCCTTGCTCTAAACGCCCGGCGCGCCGCCTCCCGGGACGAGCGATATGCCCGGGTAACCTGATTATTCGTGACTCATATCCTCGCCCCACTCCCAGTCGATCCCCGCAATCCCGCAGGAATTTTGGATGACCTCGAGAAGGCCATCGCTGGGCAGACCACGCTCTTACCCCTTCCCGCAGCGGACCGCACGCGGACGGAATTGCTGCGCAACCACATGCGCGCGGGCGAATCGATTGCTGAGGACATTGCTTTGGTGGTGTCCACCTCGGGTTCCACGGGCACACCGAAGGGTGCGCAGCTAAGCCCGCTTAACCTGGTGGCGAGTGCGGATGCCACCCATTCTTTCCTGGGTGGCCCCGGCCAATGGCTACTGGCCATGCCCGCCCACCACATCGCGGGCATCCAGGTGCTCGTGCGTTCGTTGGTGGCGGGTGTGGAGCCACTGTGCCTCGACCTGTCCCAAGGCTTTAACATCACCGAGTTCGCCCGCGCAGCAGAAGAACTCGCCCACACCGAGGACCGCATGTACACCGCGCTCACACCGATGCAGCTGCACAAGGCACTCGATTCGCTGGACGGCATCCAAGCACTGCGCCGTTTCAACTCCATCCTGGTAGGTGGAGCAGCGCCACATCCCCAGCTATTAGAATCTGCGCGCAAGCTCGACATCACCGTGGTAACCACCTATGGCTCCTCGGAGACTGCGGGCGGTTGCGTCTACAACGGCACTCCCCTGCCCGGCACCGAGGTGCGCATCGGGGAAGATAACCGCATTTTCCTGGGCGGGCCGACCATTGCGCAGGGCTACCGCAATGTGGAATCGCGCGACTTCGTCGGTGGCTGGTTCGCAACTTCCGACGCCGGGGAGCTCGACGCCCACGGTCAACTCACCGTCACTGGACGTCTGGACAGCATCATCAACTCGGGCGGGTTGAAGTTGCACCCAGAACAACTGGAACAGCTCTTGTTGCAGGTACCGGGCGTCGACAGTGTATGCGTGGTGGGCATCCCTGATCCACGTCTTGGCCAGATGATCGCCGCAGCTTACACCGGCTGGGCCTCGCGCACCGACATCCTCGAAGCGCTCGATGACCTGCCTCGGTGGCAGATTCCGCGCGAGATTATCCGCATTGCTGAGATGCCGCTGACCGGCCCCGGCAAGGTGGACCGTCGTGGTGTCGCAGGGCTCTTTAAGAACTGATTAGACTTCGTTAGCGCGCACCGTCACGTCGGCGGCCGCGACTTCCGCAAGAGAGAACTCCTCGTCCCCTGCGTGCAGGTTGAGCAGGCCCGCAACGCGGGAATCGACTACGACCTCGACGCCCAGGCCGACGCCATGGCTGTCGAGGTAGCGCAACAGCTCGGTGTCTCCGTCGCATACCCGCTCGATGGTGACAGGGGTGTGAAGGGGGACGTCGTCAAGCGTGAGCGTGCCAAGGTCCTCGATGCTGCCCTGCGCGTCGGGGATGGGATCGCCGTGGGGATCGCGCTGAGGATGGCCCAGGTGCTGATCGAGTCGATCGATGAAGCGATCGGAGCATGCATGCTCGAGGAGATCGGCATCCTCGTGAACCTCGTCCCAGGTGTACCCCAGCTCTTTGACCAAGAAGGTCTCGAGGAGACGATGGCGGCGGACCATGCCCATGGACAGTGCCTGGCCCTCTGGGGTCAGCGAAACGCCAGCGTAGCGCTCATGTTCCACCAGCCCTTGGGCAACGAGACGCTTTACGGCTTCCGACGCCGTGGGCACCTTTTGGTTCAATCGCCCCGCCAGCTCCTTGAGCGCGATGGGCGCGCCGCCGGAGTGCTCGGAGAGGTCCCACAGGACTTTGAGGTAGTCCTGGGTACGTTCAGGGAGATCGCTTAAATGCATGACATTCATCGTAGTAAAGGCCTTGCCCCGCGAGCGATTCACATGATAACTTTAAGAAAGTTCAACGCATTGAACTTTTGTCACGGGTGTGGCCCACAGCCGTCCTTTCTTGGGTACGTACGACGCGCTTCCGCCATACCCGTGGCTTTTATATGTCCGCCGTGCGCGTCCCTTGTGCACAGCATGTCCGCGGTGGCGTGGCACAATAACTGACATGTCACTTTCTGCCTATCCCGCAACTGCCAAAGACTGGTTCCAAGGCGCTCGCCCGCACACATGGGCAAATGCTTTCGCCCCAGTCATCGCTGGTACTGGCGCCGCCGCGGCTGCCGACGGCGCACACTGGGGCCGTGCCTTTCTCGCACTCATTGTGGCGTGGGCGCTCATCATCGGTGTCAATTACGCCAACGATTACTCGGATGGCATTCGCGGCACCGACGATGACCGCACTGGCCCGCAGCGTCTAACCGGCGGTGGGCTGGCGAAGCCGCAGCACGTGAAGTACGCGGCCTTTGCTTCGTTCGCAGTTGCTGCCGTGGCTGGCATTGCGTTGTCTTTGGTAGCGAACGCCGCGTGGTTCATCTTGGTAGGCGCGCTTTGTATTGCCGGCGCATGGTTTTATACCGGTGGCAAGAATCCGTACGGTTACCGTGGCCTCGGTGAGGTCGCTATCTTCATTTTCTTCGGATTGGTGGCGGTACTGGGCACCCAGTTCACGCAGGCAGGCCACATCACGCTGACGGGTCTTGCGCTCGCAGTGGGTATTGGTGGAATGAGCTCCGCGGTCAACTTAGCCAACAACATTCGCGACATCCCCTCCGACACTGAGGCCGGCAAGATTACCTTGGCCGTGCGCTTGGGCGATAAGAAGTCTCGCAACCTGTTCATGTGGCTGCTGCTCATCCCGGTTCTGCTGACCATTGTCATCGCATTCGATTCCTGGCTGGCGCTCGCGGCGTTGGTCTACTTCCCGTTCGCACTACAGGCGGTGCGCACCGTCAACCGCGGCGCCCGCGGCCCCCAGCTCATCCCGGTACTTGGGATCACTGGCCGCGCAATGCTGGCATGGGCGCTGGTCAGCGCGATTGCGCTTTTTCTTGTTTAAGGGATTAACGGCCGGCTAGCTCAGCCTGGACCCAAGCCTTATGAGCCTTGCGCTGAGCGGAGTACTCAGCCAAGGTCTCGGTGGCTTCTACGCGCCACTTCTTAAACACGAGCATCGACAGCGGCAACGCCACGAATAGGGCAAGCAGCGCTGCGAGCAGTACTGGAATGGGGAAACCTGCCAGGATGGCGATGAGCTCGATGACCACCGTGAGCAGGATGAAAAGCACCAGGCGGGCCAAGCCGTACTTCCAAAGCGCGGCGCGGGAGCGGCGGCGCAGCTCGGGATCGGGTGCCGGCGGCTCCGGATTATGTGCAGAAGAAGTATCAGTCATGGGGCTAAAGTCTACGCTTTCGATTCCGTAGGATATAACGCATGGGTCGTTTGATTTTGCTTGTCTTAGTTGTTCTTGCCGCCGTACTGGTCTGGAAGGCTTTTGGCCCTTCCAGCTGGAAGAAGCCGCAAACAACGCAGCAGCGCCCAGCCATCAAGGGCCCAGACGACGATGAAGAGTTCCTGTGGAACCTCGAGAAGGAGCGCTTCAAGGAGCGCCGCGCCCGCGAGTTGCAGGCCGAGCGGGAAGCCGAGGAGCGCCGCCGTCAACAGCGCCGCGAGAGCCACCGCGACGAGCTCCCGCGCGACCAAACGGACGAGAAGTAGAGTGTATTCTCCGCCGGCACGGAATGGTCCCCCTCTAAAGGTCCCTCTCTACGGGTAGCTTTACGAGTAACAGCAACCCTGAAACGCGCTTCATGGTCCCATTGCCCCACAAAGGGACCCAAGCAATGGGACCATGAAGAAAGTGATGGAAAGCTACGCCGCTAAGCGCGCGGCTGGAAGCTCATCTCAAGGCCGAGGGCCTCCGCGACCGCGGTGACCTTCTCCCAGCGCACACCGCTGCCGCCGTGCTCGATGGTGTGCAAAGTGGAGCGAGATACGCCTGCGGCATCGGCCAGTTGCTGCTGCAGGATACCGAGCTCGCGACGGCGAGCAGCGAACTCCGCGCCGATGGCGAGCAGCTGCGGGTTATCGCCTGCTGGCTTTCCTTGCTTATTTCTTGGCTTATGCGTATCAGGCACTAGTTCAACCCCGCGTAAGAGTGCAGACCGGAAACAACCATGTTGATGAAGAACAGGTTGAAGACCATCAAGGAGGTCGCGGCAATGTTGATCCACGGCGAGAACTTACGCCAGGACGGCGTCGCACGCGCGTGGAGGTAAGCCGCATAAAGAATCCAGGTAGCGAAGGAGACGGTTTCCTTCGGGTCCCAGCCCCAGAAGCGGCCCCATGCGGATTCCGCCCAGATGGCGCCGAGGACGATACCCAGGCCCAAGGTCGGCAGTGCGATGATGCCGAGGCGGTAAGCAAGCTGATCCAGCTTCTTCGCCGAAGGCAGCGGTTTTGCCACAACTCCAGCGAAACTACGCTCAGCGCCCTTCGGCTGCCAGACACGCAACATAGTCAGCAAAGACGCGATACCGGAAACCACGCTGATGGAAGCACCGAGGGAAACCACAGTGACGTGGATTGGCAGCCAGTGCGACTGCAGCGCCGGGACAACCGGAGCGGATTCCGCATACAGCTTGGTGGAACCGTAGAACATCAGCGCCAAAATCGGAGTGAGGATCCACGGCCACATCGTGCGCCATTCCTTGCGCTGCATCGCGATGTTGGACACGATGAGCACGCCAGCGGTCACCATCAGCACGTACTCATACAGGTTGCCAAACGGGAAGCGGTGTGTGGCTAGGCCACGCAGCACGATTGCCACGACGTGGAGCACAATGCCCAGCCACAGCAGCATCTGCGTCATGCCGCCGAGCTTGTCAGCCTTTTCCTCGAGGACGCTGGGGTCTTTGACTGGGGTGGTGTCGGCGACGGCGGCGTCGGCAAGCGCAGCGTCATCAGCGCCTGGTGCGTAGGGGCTGCCGCCTGCCGCTACCTTTTGCTTGGACTGCGCGCGATCTGCTGCAGCTGCGCGGCGGGCATCGATGACCGACTGCATGCGGCCGTAGTACGCCAGCGAGATAAACAGCGCGATGGCGTAGATAACGAAGGCCGTTTGGACGGCGATGTCGGAAAAATTCGACAGATTCTGATCGATCAGCATTGAAAACCTTGCGCTTTGCTCCAAATAGTACCTGCATACGATACTCCCGCATGCAGGCGACATCAAACTTTAGTCGGATGAATTAATCATCCACCCAGATCTCGTCCTCTTCTACTTCGTCCGGGTCAGGCAGTTCCAAAAGCTCGCGATAGAGCGCGTAGAACTCCTCGGACCAACCGGCGCGGTCGGTGCGGGCAAGACCCGCCATCTGGATGTCGGTTCCTCCATCCGCGGCCGGGCTAATGCGCACCCACACGCGGCGGCGCTTGATAACTAGCGAACCGACCAAGGAGACGAGCATCAAAAGGGCCGAGACCAAGACCCACTTTTGGAATGGGTCATAAGAAATCTGGTAATTCGCGTACTGGGAGGCACCGTTGAAGGTGACCTTCGTGCCATCGTCCAGCGTCACGGATTCGTTCTGCGAGAGATTCACGCGGTCAATCTTCTGCAGCTGGCCCGAGTGCACCAAGGAGGAATCCAGATCGAAGATGGACTGGGCGGTACCGGTATCGAGGCCGGCATCGCCGCGATAGATGTCAATGGCCAGCGCCGGATCGGTAAGCCCTGGGTACGCGGAGGTCAGCAGCTGACCGTTCTCCCCGGACCACTGTGCGGTCGGCGCGAAAAGGCCCTGGATGGCGAGCTGATTCTGGCGACGCTCAAAGAGATCCGAGTACATGCCAGCCGGCGGGTCAAAACGCATGACGCCGGAAGACAGGAAGCGAACCATGTCATCGGGGCGGAACTGGATGGTCTGGGTACGCTTCTCACCGTTTGGCCACTCCACCGTCACGGTCGGCGCGTAGCCGTGCCCCTGCAGGTAGACGCGATTATGGGAAAGGCGCAGCGGGTGGTTGACGCTGAGCTCATAATCCTTCCAGCTAGAAGGATCGGAGTAGATGTCATCGCCTTCCGCATAAGAAACGTTCGAAGTGAACATCTCCGCCTGGCCGTTATCCAGATAATCCGCGGTGAAGTCGTGAGCTACGAAGCAGAACGGGTGCAGGCCTGTGCCGTCGAAAAGCGAGCCAGCGCGGAAGGAGTCATAGTTCGAGGTCGAGGTATTGCAGAACTCGGTGGACTGATCCAGTTTGGTCTCCCCATCCTGGGAACCGGACTCGGTGACCACGATGACTTGGCCCTCGTAGTTAGACAGGCGGCCGGCGGCAACGGTGACCAAGATGGCCACCAAGGCAATATGGAAAATCAGGTTGCACAGCTCGCGGGCATAGCCGCGCTCAGCGGAGAAAGACTGCAGCCCCTGGCGGTCTTCTTCCGGGCCTGATTCAGCAACGCGCCACTTTTTCAGTAGCTTGGTTACTCGAGCTTTGATTTCCTCCGGCGAATGCTCAGAATGACCTTCGGCGTGAAGCGGCATCTTTTCCAGGTACTTCGGAGCACGGGTAGGCGGGGTTTTCCAGGCTTTGTAGTGCTCCCAAGAACGCGGGATGATGCAGCCCACGAGGGAGACCATCAGCAGCATGAAGATGGCCTGGAACCAGATGGAAGAAAAGACGTCGAAAAGCTGCAGTTTGTCGTAGATTTCCGCAACCTTGCCGTGGGAGCTGATGAAGTCCTTGACGTTAGCCTCGTTGAGATCGCGCTGTGGAAGCAGCGAGCCCGGGATCGCAGCCAGGGCGAGCAGGAACAGCAATGCCAGTGCGGTGCGCATGCTGGTCAGCCAATGCCATGCCTTGCGCAGATAGCGAACGATAAGTTTCATATGCCTTCTTATCCTCTTAAATTAGGGTCGCGCCGTATTCAAACGTCCACTGGCGGATGAAGCTGATGAAGTTGCCCCACAAGCCGGTAGCCAGTGCGAGGCCCACCAGAATCATGGCGATACCACCGATGATCTGGATGGTGCGAGAGTGTTGCCGCATCCAAGAGATAGTGCGCATGGCACGGGCTGAGCCCAGCGCAACGAGCAGGAAAGGCAGCCCCAGTCCCAAGCAATAGCCGATGATAAGGAACGTTCCGCGGACCGCGGTCATGCCTTCAGTGCCAACGGAGACAGAGATAATCGCCCCGAGCGTAGGCCCCAGACACGGCGTCCAACCAAGAGCAAAGACGCCGCCGAGCAGCGGCGCACCCAACCACGTGGTCCAGCGCCGCGGCGCCATGCGGGTGTCCTTTTGCAGCACCGGCACCACGCCCATGAACACAACGCCCATGAGGATGGTGATGATGCCGCCTATCCGCATGAGCGCATCAGCGTTGAGCGTCAGCGCGGAAATAGCGCCGAAAACAGAGACCGTCGCCAGCACGAATACCACGGTAAAGCCCAGCACAAACAGCGCCGCGGCAAGTACTACAGCCCATTGCTTGCGCTTGCCGACGCCGACGCCAAACTCCGCGTCATAACTAACCTCACCGCCAACCACACTGGCCAGGTAAGAGATATAGCCGGGAACGAGCGGGACCACGCACGGGCTGGCAAAGCTGACCAAGCCAGCGGCCATAGCGAGGAGAAAACCTAGGGCGAAAGGACCGCTAGTGATGACCGATTCGACGTTGAGCGCCGTATCCGTAAAGTCCATGAAACCTCGCGCAATTCTAAATAAGTTGTCTAGCAGTGGAAACTACTCTTTTTCCAGCGAATCTACGACTTCGAGAACATCCTTATCGGTGATCTCGCGCAGGAATACGGCGGCTGGTCGATGCTGCTTATCGAGCACGATGGTGGTTGGCACGACAGAGGTCGGTACGCCGCCAAGAGCCGCAGCCGTCTTGAAAGGCGGATCGTAGATGGACGGATACTCCAGCCCGTTATCTTCCAAAAAGTCACGGGAAATTTCCGGGTTGAAGTCGCGGACATTAATTCCCAGAACTGTACCGGTACCGCGTTTGGTCAGCTCGGCGTGGATGTTTTGTAAGTCATCCGATTCGGAGCGACAAGGAGCGCACCATTGTCCCCAAGAGTTCAGTACGACGATCTGGTCAGAGAAATCATCCAAGGAAATGGTCTGGCCGTCGTGGCGCAGATTCTCTCCTGTAAAGGACTTCAACGGTTTGCGCTCTTCGGGCGCATATTTGATTACTTTTTCTCCGCCTGGAGCAAAGAATTCAAAGGTGCCGCCACTCGCCACTGCATTTTGTGCTTTATCTGCGTCTTGACCGCACGCAGTGGTAGCCGAAGCGACAACCATCAACGAGGCAACTACAGGCAAAAGTTTGTGTTTCACGGACTCTGCCTTAAATATCCTGTGCCGGGGAGGAGTAGAAGATGTCGATGAGCTGGTCATCTTGGAAGACGAGCGAGGTCACCGAGGCAAGGTCGCACTCGCGGTCCCATGGTGCGTGGGCAAGGCGCTTGCCCAGTGCGGTGCGCTGGACCATGACGATGGGCAGCTGGTGGGAGACGATGATGGCCTCGTGGCCTTCTGCCTTATCGCGTGCGCGCTCGACTGCATTAACCATGCGGGCAGCGATCTCCTCAAAAGGCTCGCCCCAGGAAGGCTGCATCGGGTTGCGCAGCAGCGGCCAACGTTGTGGGTTCCACAGCTGGGAATTCCAGCCCTTGGTGCGCAGGCCCTCAAAACGGTTACCGGATTCGATGACGGACTTGTCGATCTCAACGTCAAGGCCGGTGACCTTGGAGATCGGCTGCGCAGTTTCCTGCGTGCGCTGCAACGGGGAAGCTGCCAAGTAGGTCACGTCGTGGCCACGGAAAGCCTCCGCAGTGCGCGCCGCCATGGAGTGGCCGCGGGAGGAAAGGTGATAGCCCGGGATGCGTCCGTAGAGGATCTTTTCCGGGTTGTACACCTCACCGTGGCGGACCAGGTGGACGATAGTCGTCGACATAGAAGTTCCTTTCGCTCTTCTTTAAATGAGCTTTAAGCGCGCTGGGCTGCTGCGGCAGCCTTTGCTGCGGGCGCGAGCGCCTTTTCGATTACCTCAAAATCATTGTCGGTCAGCGCATCGGAGACAAACCAGGTTTCAAAAGCTGATGGCGGAACGTAGACGCCGCCTTCCAGAAGAGCGTGGAAGAACGGAGCAAAGCGCCAGGTATCGGCAGCCTTCATATCGTCGAAGTTGCGGCCGCGGCCCTCAGCGAAGCGGATGGAGAACATCGAGGAAGCGCGCTGAATGTTGTGAGCGACGCCTTCCTTATCCAATGCCGCAGAGATAAGACCGGTCAGACGGTCAGCGTTTGCGCCAAGGCGCGGGTACAGCTCTTCGTCGGCAAGCTCCAGGGACTTCAGACCAGAAGCCATCGCAACTGGGTTACCGGACAAAGTACCTGCCTGGTAGACCGGACCAGCCGGTGCCAGGTAAGCCATGACGTCGGCGCGGCCACCAAAAGCGGCGGCAGGCAGACCACCGGAGACAACCTTGCCGAAGGTGACCAAGTCACCAGCGACGCCGTCGACGCCGAACCAGCCCTTGTGGGAGGTACGGAAACCAGTCATGACCTCATCCAGGATGAGCAGCGCGCCGTCGGCATGCGCGATTTCCTTCAACGCCGCATTGAAGCCCTCATCGGGAGCCACGGTGCCCATGTTGCCCGCGGCTGCCTCAGCTATGATGCAGGCGATCTCACCCGGGTGTGCGGCAAAAGCCTCACGCACAGCATCCAGATCGTTATAAGGAACAACGATGGTATCGGCAGCGGTTGCGCCGGTAACGCCTGGGGAATCCGGAAGGGCGAAGGTAGCAACGCCGGAGCCTGCCGACGCCAAGAGCGCGTCGACGTGGCCGTGGTAGCAGCCATCAAACTTCAACACCTTTGCGCGGCCGGTAAAGCCACGGGCCAAGCGCACGGCGGACATGGTTGCCTCAGTGCCGGAGTTGACCAGACGCACCTGCTCGACTGCGGTGCGCTCAACGATGCGCTCTGCCAGCAGGGTTTCTGCCTCAGTCGGCGCGCCAAAGGAAAGGCCATCGACCGCTGCCTTCTGCACAGCCTCCACGATTGCCGGGTGAGCATTACCGTGGATCATCGGGCCATAGGAGCTAACCAGGTCAACGTACTCGTTGCCGTCGACGTCCCACAGGCGGGAAGCCTCGCTGCGTGCGATGACGCGGGCCTGGCCGCCGACCGAACCGAAGGCACGGACTGGAGAGTTCACGCCACCTGGGGTGACCTTGGAGGCGCGCTCGAACCACTGGGTGGACTGGGAAACTGGCTGCTGACTCGTATTAGGCATAGCCAACATTGTAACTGCTTTGTCCCTATACAAGAGTTGGAGTGCCCGAAACGCGCCACCGCGCCCAGAGCACTTCGCGCCCCACCGCAGCTACTCCGCATTTCGTTAATCCTGCACGCGCTTCAAAATGAGGTTAAGCTACTGCCGTCGCCACGATCGCAGCGTCATGGGGGAACAACAAAGCGCGCTGTGCTCAGGCTGCTCATGCAGCTTGCAACCAACACCCGTGGCGGTGGTTTTAAAGGGGGAATTTCATCATGCGCTCACGCATTTTCTTCTGCGCTATCGGCCTTAGCGCTTTATTCTGTGCATCCTGCGCAAGCAGAGAAGTCACCATGGTTCCAGCTCAAGATATGAAACCGCTGGAAACGCAAACATCAGAAAGCACCACGCCTTGGGCCCAGGGCTCCGCGCCACAACCGGCCACACGCTTAGCGCTAGATTCCGCGCAAGAGTCATCCAGCAAACACGAACCAAAGCCGAAAGAAACACCGAAGGCGCCCGCACCTGAGCAAGTTCCGCAAGAAAGCCAACAGGCCTCACCACCAGAAGCACCGCCGCATTCACCCGATACGGTAACTGTCCACGCACCTGCGCCGGCTCCGCCACCACGGCGTCCAGCACCCGCACCAGTTCCAGGCCTGCCAAAGCTGCCGGAATTTCATATGCCACCGCCACCGCCGCCACCAGCGCCGCCGCGGATTCCCACAAAGGTTCCGCTTCCACCGGAGGTACAACAGGGAATCGATCAAATCCCGAAACCGCCACCACTTCCGCGTCCAGAGGAAATCTACATCCCGCTGCCCTAGCCCACGGTTTTCAGGCCTACGGTTCCGCCGATGATCATCGCCAGCCCAGACGGCGTAGGCAGTACCGACGGGATACGAACCACGCCGCTTTGCTCCTTCTGGCCGTCTTGTCACGCTGGCCGGGTACGGCTCCCTCGTCCGGAGGCACGCCCTACAAGACTGCGCGCCTTCGCTCAATAATGGCACACTGGCAGCCATGAAGATTGCATTCCTTGGAACCGGCCGCATGGGCAGCGAGCTTGCCCGCCACCTCATCCCTAACCACGACGTCACCGTGTGGAACCGCACCGCCGAGCGTGCGCAGCCGCTTGTCCGCGAAGGCGCCGCTCTCGCCGCCGCCCCGGAGGATGCGGTAAAAGATGCTGAGGTCATCATCACTTCGCTGTTCGGCCCGGATGACATCCGGGAGCGTGTTATCGACACCAACCTCATTCCGGAGGGTGTGACCTGGATTGATACCACAACCGTCTCCCCGGAGGCCGCCCGCGAGTTCGCCGCGGCGGTGGAGTCCTACGTCCATGCCCCGGTGGTGGGCTCCCTTGGCCCGGCGCGTAATGGTGAGCTCGGCGTCTACGTGGGCACGCCTGACGACGCCCGCCGCGAACAGGCCATGGATCTGGTTGAGCCCTGGGCTGGTGAGAACAAGCTCATCGGTGTGGAATCGGCAGCCACCGCGGCAATTGGCAAGCTGCTTGCCAACTTGGCGCTCGCTGTTACCGCCGAGGGACTGCTGGAGGCTCTTCAGCTCGGCGAATCCGAGGGCCTCGATTCCGAGGTCGTCTTGGAAATGCTGGACATCACGGGCCTGGCATTCATGAAGAGCATGAAGGGCCCGTTCGTCACCGGCGAGCGCAATACCACTCCAGGCGACTTCACTGTCGATGCCCTCTGCAAGGATGCCAAGCTCATGGAGGCTACCTCTTCTAAGCCGCTGCCAGCAGTGCATGCCGCCATCGAACGCTTTGAGGAACAGCAGTCCATGGGACACGGCGACCAGGACTTCTCTTCTATCTTTGTATTCCGCAACAAGGGCTAGCACGAGCTAGCGGTTGCCGACGATTTCGCGCAGCACCCGCGCCAGCTGCGCGTTATCGCCTGTGTCCTGGCTATGAAAACGTGCAGCGATGAACCGCTCACGCAGTTCACTATCAACGGCTAGGCGCTCCACGTCCAAGGCAAACCCAGCATTATCCACAAGGAACGCGAAAAAGACGGTCTGCGTGCGGGTGTTTCCCTCGCGGAAGCTGTGCACAACGTTGAGTTCACCCCACACTTCCGCCAGCTTCGGGACGAACTCCTCAAGAGTCATATCGCACAACAGGTTATCGCGGGCAAGACCAGCAAAAATCTTGTTCGCGGCCTTGGTCAGCTCTGGACCCGCTGGGTAATAAGCATGACCGGCCTTCACCATGAACTGGTCAGTAGGAGCCGTACGCTCCTGCCCCGCCCATTCATAAACATCCTGGAAAAGGTGGCGATGGATGGCTTTGAAATGCTGATAATCAAAATTCCCCTCTAGGGGCTCATGCTGTAATTCCGAGATTCGCAGGAATACCAGTTTTTCCTCGAGTAATCGGAGCTCCTCAGCATCAGTTGCCCCCAATAGATTCTTCAGAACCGTTGTTCCTGGAATGAAGTAATCTTTCCAACCCCCGCTCATTTTCCCCTGCTTACTTAAATGCCGTCCGGCGAACTTGGGCTATTGCGTCCTCAGCAGACACCGTGCCAGCGGCTACGCGGCGGGCCAAGTCACGGACTTCCGGGTCACTAACGTCATGGCCGGCCAAACGCATTGCTGCGTCTCCCAAGGCCAACTTGTTATCCCTCGGTTTATCAATTTCGGTGTCTATGAACTCATTAGCGGGCTGTGGATTAACCATTCTTTTTCTCCCCCCCAAAAATAGCTGTTTGACGCTAAATTTTAGCAGCTCAAGGTACCAAAACCAAGGTCTTGAAAGCCTGCAAGCAGCAGAATTGATAGCCTTGCCGCATGCTGAACATCGATGCCACTTACGGACATACCGCAGCCCTCGGCCATCTTGCCCGCGAGTTTGCCCCGGGCCGCATGTACGGCCTCAAGGGAGCTAACGGCTCAGGCAAGTCGACGCTGCTCGCCACTCTCGGTGGCGAGCTCGCGGCTCTCGAGGGCACCGTCCGTGTTGATGGGAAGGAGGTGGGAACGAGGGCGTCGGCAAGCGCGGTGCTCACCGTGGCCGACCCAATCTTCCTACCGGACCTCACCGTGGGCGAGCACATCGATCTCATCGCCCGGACCACTGGCGTTGACTTCGCTGAAATCATCGAATTGTGGGCGCTTGAGGAGCTCCTACCTCACCCCGCCACGCGTTTGTCCGCGGGCCAGCGCCAGCGCGTTTTCCTGGCCATCCAGCTCTACCAGCCCGCGCAAGTGCTGCTTATCGACGAACCCGAGCGCCACCTCGACGCCGAGTGGACGCAATTCCTCAGCAGCGAACTGCGCCACCTGGCGAAAGAAGGTCGCTGCATCATCGTGGCGTCCCACTCGCCTACCGTCACCGATGCGTGCGATGAGTTGGTGGAGCTATGATGCCTGACACCAACTCTCGTACTGGCATGACACGGGCCCTGTCGAAGTTCGGTGACGTCGTTGGAGCGATCACCATGTTTGGATGTCTCCTAGGCGTACTTTTTGGCGTATGGCAATACGCCGCCGACTATTTGCCTTTCGTCGTAATTCGCACCGACGTTGCTCCTCTACAGACAACGGGCGGCATCCTGGGATTGCTGGCGCTGATTGCGCTTCTGGAGGCGCTGTTCCCGCTGCGTGGGATGTCAGGCCCTCGGTGGGTTTACCACCTCCGCCCACAAGGACGCCTGCGGGGCATGGATTCAATTTCAGTTCTGCAGCTGCTCGGGGTCACTGCACTCGCGTTGCTGCTTTGCGTGTCCCTCGGCGCATCTCCTCTATTCGCACTGGCAGCGCCAGCATTACGCATGGCCGTGGGCTGGCGTTCCTTCACCGTTGCGTCACTGCTCGCTGCTGGCCGTTCCCGCCAGGTGAGCAGTTCAGGTGTGAACCTGCTCGACTCTGAGGTCAGCTCCGACGCCCTAGCCAGCCAAAGCATGTGGTTGAAACCGCAGATCGGTTCGTCCGCTTCTTTAGCTGGTCTTTTCGCGCGCCGTCTAGGCAGGCGTTGGTACATCGGCGTCGGCGCACTGGCAGTTGCTGGTTTGAGCCTCGGGTTCGCACCGCACCTGGGTTCGCTGGGCATTCTTGCATTTGCCACCGCTTGGTCCATGGTGGGTGCGGCCGTAAGCCGCGCAGGTTCCTTTGGGCGAATCGTGGAAGGGCCTTGGGCAGAGTGGGGTCTTCCTATGAGCGCTGCGATAGGCACAGCGATTATAGGAACGGTCTTTGTTGCCATCGTGTGGCAGCTTTCACTTGCCGCACTTGCAGTCATCGCGGTAGGCCTGGCGTGGGCCGGCTACACCAGGTCCCGCCCTGCCCGCGTGACGCAAATGAGCATGGTCGATACGGGCGGTTTCGGTGCTTCCTTTTCCCCTGAGGTGGTGGGCTACTTAAGCCGTGGTTGGAAAGGCCTCGCAGTAGTGGCAGTGGCGCTTTTCTTGTAATCCCATTTCCCCACAAACTATTGACAGCACGCAGGCACGCTGCTAACCTTCCTTGCCATGAAGATCCGCTCTTAATTCGAAGCTCACATCAACACCTCTGACTCGAAGGCGGATCGATCCATGCCTATTTCTTTCACTGACCTCACCATGGTGTGGCCTGACGGTAAACCCTGTTTCGCGAATCTCAACGGGACTTTTAGCGCTCAATTCACCGGACTCGTTGGCACCAACGGCTCGGGCAAATCAACGCTGGCCAAGGTGCTGGCCGGAATACTCGAACCAACCTCAGGTACCGTCAGCGCCCCTAGCGTCGGGTACCTCGACCAAGACTTAGGCCTGAAAGTCTCCGATACTGTTGCCGACGTATTCCACGCCCGTGAAGTATTGGAGGCCATCGAGCAAATCGAAGCGGGACACTACACCGACGAGCTCGTCGAGGTCGTCGGCGAGCGTTGGGATCTCAAGGAAAAAATCAGTACTGCACTCGCGGCGTCGGAATTGCCCATTTCCTTGAATCGCACAATCGGTAGCCTATCGGGCGGCGAGGCCGTTACTGTCGCGCTTACTGCGCTCTTTTTCTCCGAACCTGACGTGATCATTTTGGATGAGCCCACAAACAACCTTGATGCGCAGTCCAAGGAACTTCTCCTTAGCTTGATCGCCGACTCGCCAGCCCAGGTTTTGGTCATTTCACACGACCGCGATCTACTCAATCACGCAGATTGCATCGCCGAGCTCTACCACGGCTCATTACGCATGTTTACTGGGAACTACGCCTCCTATGAGGAGGCTATTGACCAAGAACAGGACGCCGCGCTTGCCGACGTCCACCAGGCCAAGGCCGCCTTACGCAAGGAAGTCCGCCAGCGGTCAGCAATGCAAACGCGGCTAGCCCGGGATGAGCGTCGCGGAAAGAAATACGCGGCCTCCAAACGCAAGCCTCCTCTCGCATTGGGCTTGGACAAGAATCGCTCTCAAAACTCAGCTGCCAAGCGCTCGCACGAAGCTGCCCAATCAGTGGCAAGCGCACAGCAGGAGTACGACAAAGCTCAGCTGCGGATACGCGACGATTCTGCCGTCCATATCGAGCTTCCGAGCACTCAACTGCCTAACGCAACCCACGTTCTCCGCAGTGAGCTACTCAGCATCGTAGGCCCAGAGCGCGTCCGACTCGCAGGTCCCAACGGTTCCGGAAAGACAACGTTCCTCAACCGCGTGGCAAACGGCGACGTCGACTACGCACTAGCCTGTGGTTACTTGCGTCAGCGCATAACGCTTCCCGGCAATAAAAGCGTGTGGGAGTTAGTGACCGAGTCCAATCCTCACGCTGCGCCGCAGTATCTGCGCAATCAGCTTGCACAATTACTGTTCCAGAACGACAGCGTACACGCTCCGCTTTCCCAGTTATCAGGCGGCGAGCGCTTTCGGGCCGAATGCGCCCGGGTCTTGTTGTCAGACCCAGCGCCGAAGTTTCTGCTCCTCGACGAACCAACGAACAACCTCGACATTCCCACGGTGGATTGGCTTATCGACGTCCTCTCTGCATACTGCGGGGCAATGCTGGTGGTGAGTCACGACGAACACTTCTGTTCACGCTTGCTTCTCGATCGCACCGTTGAGCTTTAGGTAACTAGTTTCAGCCCGAGTTTGTATCATTGACACCAATACAATCTGTGCTATATTTACTAATACAACGTTGTATTAGTAAGAACAACACAGAAAGTGAGGGTGCATGTTCATCACCCTTAGCCCGGACTCTGACGTCCCACTGTTTAAACAAATCCACAACGAGATAGTTGCGGCCATCGCTCACGGTCAGCTCCGTGACGGCGACAAGCTCGATCCAGTTCGCCGTCTCGCAGCCAACTTCGGTATCAACCCGGCCACGGTCAAGAAGGCCTACGACCAGCTCGTAGCCGACGGCCTCGTGGATACCGCTGGTCGCTCCGGCACCGTGGTCCGCCCAGGCGCCCGCACTGCAGCCCAATCCCAGCAACTCGACGAGGGCCTCACCCGCGTCGCCTGGCTTGCACGCGCGCAGGGCTTCACCGTTTCCGAAATCCGTGACCATCTCGACGCCATCCTGAAGGAACTACCATGATTTTCGCATTATCAATGGCCGCGGTCATCTTAGCCGTGACGTGGGCCCTGGCGGCAGCACCGGCGATAGCCGTCCTGCCCCTTGGCGTTTCAGTACCCCAAGACAAACGCGCTGAGCCTGCAGTAACTGATGCGATTAAGCACTACCGCTGCCTCGTGTGGGCGATTGGTATCGCCGCCACCCTTATTTCAGTGGCCACATGGAAGTGGCCAGCAATCGCAGCGTTCCCTTCCCTTTTCGTCATCTTTGGAGCACTCTTTGCTTACGTTAAATCGCGTCGCCGCATCATCGAGGCTAAAGCCGCGGGCGGCTGGTATGACAATGTCGAAACAGCCATTTCCGCACAGATAACTGCCACGTCGCTGAACAACAGCGCGCTGGCCAACCTCACCGCCCAGGCCCGCTTTCCCTGGATTTGGGTCCTCGGTTCACTGCTCATGACCGCAGCTGCCGCGGGCATCGTTGCCCAAGGCTGGGACACGATTCCCGAGACCATCCCTACGCACTGGGGCGCCTCCATGCAGCCCGACGCCTGGAGCGACAAAGGCATCGGCACTGTATTCGGGTTGACCTTCGTTAACCTCGGAATGATCGCAGTCTTCGCACTCATTTTTTGGTTCGTCTGCACCTCATCGGTCCATGCACGTTCGGACCGCTCTATCAAGGGTCAGCTGCGAAACCGCGCGGTAATGGACGCAACAAACCAGGCAACAGGCTTCTTGCTCTTTGCAATCTGCCTACCCATGGCGCAGATTCAGGTTGCCTCCGCATTGCCTCGCTACGCCGGCTGGCTGCCTGTGGGATTCATCGGCGTTATCGTCATGAGCCTGGTCGGAGTCATCGCCCTCCTCGTGATGATCCTGCGCGCACAAACGCGCATCGATGACGCCCTGCGGGGCGTGAATTTCCCCGACGACGGCAAAGACTCCCCCGATAATGACGAGTTCTACAAGTGGGGCATGTTCTATTACAACCCTGACGACCCAGCCGTCATGGTAGACAAGCGCTTCGGCGCCGGCGTGGACTTCAACTACGCCCGCTGGCAGGCGAAGGTTTTCATGGCCGTCATTCTGCTACTGCTCATAGGCTCCATCGCTTTGCCGATTTTGCTCTAGCAGCTTGTCGGTGGAGGTTTTTCGTAGGCGGCCTGGCCGCCCACATTGGGCCAGAGGTTAGCCCTGCTCCCCCAAGGCCTCGACCAGAGTCTTCGCAAGCTTCTTCGAGGACTGGGGATTCTGGCCGGCGAAGGGCGAGGGGTTTCCTGCTCTCTAGCTACGCGAGCAGCCGCTCAACGGCACCGCGTGCATCTGCCACAACGGCTGGCACGCCCACGCCGCCAGACCAGGCACCGGTGGCCTCGATGCCGGGGACGTCGGCAAGCGCGGCGTGCGCTGCAGCGACTGTGTCCAGGTGGGTCTCGTCGTAGCGTGGGATGCCGCCGAACCAGCGCTGAGTGAAGATCTCGGATACGCCTGCAGCGCGGCCATCGAAGCCGGTGATGTGCTGAAGATCGTCCAAGGCGTAATCCACCAGATCGTCTTCCTCCGCGCGGACGAGGGCGTCGTCGCCGAATCGGCCGAAGGAAGCACGCACCAGCGCGCCGCCGCGTTCAGCCAAGTGCGGCCACTTGCGCGAAGACAGCGTGAAAGCCTTGGCGTGGACATCAGTCTGGTCCGTGCCCACCAAAATGCCGGTGTTATCCGGCAGGCGGTTGCCGTTCGGATCCGTGTCGGACTCAAACTTAAAGCCAACAACCACGGAACCGGCCAACTTTACCTTCTTCAGCGCGGCAGAAGCCGCAGGAGAAAGAGCCGGCAGAAGACGCGCGGTAGTGGGCGCCGGGGTAGCAAAAAGCACGCGGTCATAAAGGCCGGCCTCGTTCGGTGCGCCCTTGACACGGAAGCCTTCGGACTCACGGGTCACGCCGGAGATAAAGGAATCGAGGTGAATATCGGCGCCGGACTTTTCCGCGAGTGCCTCGTAAACCTCAGCGTATCCGCCGCGGAAAGTCTGGAAAGGCGCCCCCTTGCCCGGGGTGCGTGGGCGTGCCTGCTCCATTGCGCGGACGGCGTCGGAAAGCTTGACCGGGCCATCAGCTGCGAGCTTGTCCAAGTTAGCGGCCAGCGCCGGGATCGTGGCGCGCAGGCCCAAGTCATCCGCAGTGCAGGAATAGACGCCACCCAGAAGGGCGGAGACCACGTGGTCCACCACGTCGTCACCAAACTGCTGACGGACCAGCTTGCCCACCGAAACATCGCCGCCGATTTTCCACTCGAAAGGCTCTTCATTGTCGATACGGCGCGCGGTCTCCGCAGAGACCAGCGGAGCGATGGACTCAGACGAGGACGGGATGCCCATCATGCCGCCGGAAGGCAGGGACTGCAGCTTGGAATCGACGTAGAACAGCGGGGATAGACCCGAAGGAGAAACAAAGGAATCCGCCAAGCCCAGCTTGGTGAAAAATTCCACTACTTCTTCGTTGCGGGCTAAGAAAGCCTCGGCTCCCATGTCTGTTGGGCCGTCGTTAAACGGAACCGTGTAAAGCTTGCCGCCGATGCGGCCTTCAGCCTCATACACGTCCACCTTGTGCCCAGAGTCACGGGAGGCAATCTCCCACGCTGCTGTGAGGCCTGCCAGGCCAGCACCAATAATCGCGATTTTCATTAGCCCTCCTCGTGGATGATAGAGACGGCGCGGGTAACCGCCTCCGCCTCTGTGGTTGGCAAAACTCCGTGGCCAAGATTCCAGATATGCGTATCGATGTCGCCGGCTGCTTGGGCTGCCGCGACCTCGTCCTTGATGGTGCGCACTGCGCCGCGGATGGCGTCGTCGCCAGCGAACAAGAGCGCAGGATCCAGGTTGCCCTGCAAAGTGCGCGCGCTCACGCGCTTGGCTGCGGCATCCATGGAGACGCGGTAGTCCACACCCATGACTTCAGAGCCGGCCTCGGACATCGCGCCGAGCAGCTCGCCCGTTCCCACGCCGAAGTGGATGCGCGGGATGCGGCCTTCCGCGGCCTTCAGAATTTCCGTGGAATAAGGAAGCACGAACTCGCGGTAGTCACGCTCGTTGAGGTAGCCCGCCCAGGAATCGAAAAGCTGCATCGCATCGATGCCCGCTTCCATCTGCAGTTGCAGGAAGTTGATGATGGTCGGCGTCAGGCGCTCCATCAGTGCGTGCCAGGTCTGCGGCTCCGCATGCATAAGGGCCTTGGTCTTCTCGTGGTTCTTGGAAGGACCACCCTCCACCAGGTAGCTGGCCAAGGTAAATGGCGCGCCGACGAAACCGATAAGCGCCTGGGTCTCGGTCAGCTCATCCAAGATGATGGCGATGCCATCGCGAACCTGCGGAACATCAGTGTCCAGGATGGGCAGCTTGGCGACGTCCTCTTTGGTGCGCACTGGCTGTTCCATCACTGGCCCGCGGCCAGGCACGATGTCTACGCCGACGCCAGCGGCCTTGAGCGGCACAACGATATCACTGAACAAAATCGCGGCATCAACGTCGTGGCGGCGCACCGGCTGCAGGGTGATCTCAGCGAGCAGCTCCGGCATGAAGCACGAGTCGAGCATGTCGATGCCCTCCCGAACCTTGCGGTATTCCGGCAAGGAACGCCCTGCTTGACGCATGAACCACACGGGCGGACGGGACGGCGTGCGGCCAGCGGCGGCATCGATGAGCGGGGCGTTTTTAAGTCGTGACATGGTCTTCATTATGAATCAAAAGTTGGATTTAAATCTAGTTAGCTCTGCCTTGGGCAGGCCCGCGAGCTAGAAGCGCGGATTACGCTCACGCATAAACTGGTTCGAATCCGGGCGATAGAGCAACAACAGCGCCACGGCCAACACAACCGGGATGGCCACTAGGCCGAGCCCGCCCACGCCCAAGGCCATGGCGGCAATGTTGACAAACAAGCTAAAGGCAATCGCGATGGTGATGATCCGACGCGACCACTTGGAGCCATGCGGCAGTTGCGGCGCGCACAGCGCCATCACGAGCGCACACACGATGTTAGAAATAGCCACGAAGTTGCGGTTGCGGGACAAATAATCAGCAATCTGCTTTGAGGCAGCGACTTCTTCCGCGCCAGAGTCACCGAACATGCCAATCATGCCGGAAACCAGCATGATTATCGCCGCAATTACCAGTACCCAATAGGCAAAGCGCAGCGACTTCGGCGCGCCGCCAGCACCCGCGGTGTCTGCTGCGGACTGCTTGTGTCCAGCCTGCTTGCGGTCAGCGCGGTTGTAGTCCACCGGACCTGGGCGCGATGGGTCGCCCTTAGGCTGGCCGTTTCCCTGGCCTGGGAACATGCTGGTCATCGGCGTGGCTCCTGTTCATCCTCACCGGCGGCCGCATCCTGCTTTTGCTGTTGCTGCTTTTCCAGCAGCTCTTTGCGCTCTTGCTCGCGGCGCTCGCGTTCCTTCTCGCGGCGCTCCTGCGCCAGCTCTTGCTCCAGCTTGCGCATCTGCTCCAGCTCGCCGGTGTAATCCAGCGTCTCTTCCTTAAGCGAGAAGATAAGGCCCATTACTGCTCCGACACCAACCAGGATTTGGATGATGCCATCGCCGGCAATCAGCCAGTCCGGCGCCTCATTGCCCGCGGGCGTGGCGAGGAAGACTAGGAGCGTGCGGAAGGCGAAGAAGAGGGAGAACGCGAACCACAGGCGGCGTCCGGTTGCCGCGGCTTTGCCGCCCTTGTTGAGTGAGTGCAGCATCACTGCGAGAACGACGATGATAACCAGCGAGAGCACGGAGGAAAATGCCACCGAGCCATAGCCGATTACCTCAATCAAGGAATCAGAGACCTTCTGACCAGAGTCCTGCGCGGCTTCCTCTGCCGTCTGACGTGCCTGGGCAAAAAGCACCGAGCGATTCAGCAACGTCATCACCAGGTTCAAAATCTGGTGAATGACCTCCAAAGCCAGCGTGCCCGCCCACAGCTTCAGCATGAGGTTTACCGCCTCCGTGCGCTCCTTCGGGGCCTGCGGCGGCTTGGCATTACCTGTCTGCGGCGCCCCACGGTGCTGCGGCGCATGCTGCGGGTTTTGAGTCTCCGTTCGCTCCTTCGGAGCCTGCTGCGGCTGTGGAGGCTGCTGATTCTGAGGGGGCTGAGGGGAAGCCGGAAGTGTCACAAAATTCCTTATGTACTGTATATTCGCGAAAAATTGGCCAGTGGCCGCGGAAAGAAAGAAGCGGCTACTTCAGCAAACGAGCGGCGTCGGTGGCGAAGTAAGTAAGGATCTGATCCGCACCGGCGCGCTTGAATGCGGTCAAGGACTCCAGCATAACGGCCTCTCCATCAATCCAGCCATTTTGCGCAGCGGCCTTAATCATCGCGTATTCACCAGAAACCTGGTAAACCGCAACCGGCACGCTAGAACGCTCAGCCGCAGCGGCCAGCACATCGAGGTATGGCAGGCCCGGCTTGACCATGACGAAGTCAGCGCCTTCCTCAATGTCCAAGTCGATCTCCAAAAGGGACTCGCGGAAATTGCGCGGATCCTGCTGGTAGGTGCGGCGATCTCCTTCTAGGGAGGAGCCCACGGCGTCACGGAACGGGCCAAAGAAGGAAGACGCGTATTTTGCGGAATAAGCCATGATGGCGACGTCTTCATGGCCGGCTTCGTCAAGCGCCTCACGGATGGCGGCAATCTGGCCGTCCATCATGCCGGAAGGGCTAACCATGTGAACACCCGCGCGAGCCTGCGAGCGAGCCATGTCTTGGTACAGGCTGACGGTCTCATCGTTGAGTACGCGTCCGGATTCATCGAGCATGCCGCAGTGGCCGTGCGAGGTGAACTCATCCAGGCAAGTATCTGCCATAACGATGAGGTCATCGCCAAACTCCTGGCGCAGCTCCGCAATGCCGCGGTTCAAGATACCCTCCGGATCCCAGGCAACGGAGCCGGTGGCATCCTTGTCTTCCTCCCGCGGAACGCCAAAGAGGTCAACACACTTAACGCCCGCATCGAGCGCTTCATGGGCAGCGCGCTTGAGGGAATCGAGCGTGTGCTGATAGACGCCCGGCATGGAAGTAATTTCCTGCGGCTTATCGATGCCGTCCATGATGAACATCGGCAGGATCAGATCCGCAGGCTGCAGGGTAGTTTCCGCGACCAATTCGCGGAAAGCGGCAGACTGGCGCAAGCGGCGGGGACGGCGAACAAGGCTCATGAGTATTTCTCCCTAGAGGTCTTTTTCTTTGCCTCGTCAGTCTACTCATACTTTAGTTGCAGACTAACCTTGCCCCAATACCTCTTCGCGTTCGGCGCAATTAGGCGGACTTAGTCGCCTTCTTACGCGAGCGGCGCTTCTTGCGCGGCGCCGGCAGGTTACCCGCAGCGCGCAGGGCGGCAACGCGTTCAGCCAGGGCGTCGATAAGCGCTGGCACCTCAGCAACCTCCGGGACCACGTCGACGCGCAGGCCCAACTCTTCGGCGGCGGCCTTCGTGGAAGGGCCGATGCAGGCGATGATGGTGCGCGCGTGCGGCTTGCCGGCGATGCCGACTAGGTTGCGCACGGTAGAGCCCGAGGTAAAGGCTACGGCGTCGAAGCCGCCGGACTTGATCATGTCGCGGATCTCCGCCGAAGGCGGGGCGGCGCGCACGGTGCGATAAGCCACGACGTCATCAACCTCCCAGCCCAGCTCCTCCAGGCCGGTGACCAGTGCGTCACCCGCAATGTCCGCCCGCGGCAAAAGCACGCGGCCTACAGCATCGATGTCTTCAACGTAGTTCGGGAAGACCTCGACCAAGCCCTCAGCGTTTTGCTTGCGCTTATTCGGCAGCAGCTCCGGGACCATGCCCTTGGCGCGGATGGCATCGGCGGTCTTAGTGCCAACGGCGGCCAGGTGAACGCCGGCGAAGTCGCGGGCGTCCAGGCCTAGCTCCGCAATCTTGCTCCACACTGCAGAAACCGCATTCACGGAGGTAAACACGATCCACTTGTAGCGGCCTTCCACGATGCCCTTGATAGCGCGATCCATCTGCGCCGGGTTGCGAGGCGGCTCCACCGAGATAGTCGGCACAGACTGCGGGATAGCGCCATAGCCGGCCAAGCGCGCAGACATGGCAGCTGCCTGCTCCTTGGTGCGTGGCACCAGCACGCGCCAGCCATACAGCGGACGATTCTCCCACCAAGAGTATTTGGAACGATCGTCAAAGCTGCGCCCCAAGGTCACCACGAGGTCGCCGGGCAACTCGGCGTCGAGCTTGCCCAAAGTTCCCAAGGTGGTCTCATGCGTGCGCTGCAGACGGGTGGTGCCGTGAACGGTCACGTAAGCCTCAATGTCCGCAGACATGCCGCGCTCGATGAGCTCCCGGGAAATCACCGGAAGGTCGGCGGCAGTTGCCTGCAGTACCAGCGGCTGGGTAGCGCTTGCCAGCGCATCCCAGTCAGCGCCTTCAGTAATATCCGCTTCGGTATAAGTAGCACCCAAAGCCAGACCGGCGAAGGAAGGAACAGTAGAAGGCAGGGACATGCCGGGCACTACCTGGAACTCCAGGCCTTCGGCGGCCACGGCCGAGATTTCTTCCTTGATGGACTCGCGGTTGAGCGGATTACCGCTGACTAGGCGGATGACGTCAAGACCATCGGCTTCTACCAAGCCTTCGCGCAGTTGCGCCACGATGTCTTCAGATTGCGGTGCATAAAATACCGCTGCCGTTGGCGGAGCAGGACGCGGCGGCTTGCGGCGCGCGCCAGCCTCCTTGGCCTCCGCGCAGATGCGCGCGTACTCTTCTTCCGCGGCGTCGAGAAGCTCCTGCGGTACGGGAACTGCGCGCGCGACGACGTCGCGGATTCCGGAGGAAACCTCTTCATCGACGATTGCGATTGCGTTCGCCTCGAGAACCTCGCGGGCGCGGACGGTCAACAGGTCAGGATTGCCTGGGCCGGCGCCTACAAAAACGACTTTTCCCAGTTCAGACTGAGTGTCCGGCACAGCGTTGCTCATAAGGTTCTTTTCTACGTTTGGGCCTCAGGCACCACGCACGGACATGATCGTGCGCGGCGAAAACCCTGCGACCAGCGGGCGGTGTTCTTCACAGCGTATTAACGGCCAAAATCCCAGGCCAGAAGTCCTGGGATCAAATTAAGGGGGGCCGAATCATTGGGGGCCAATGATTGTGTGCTAGATACACCTTAAATTATCAAGGCCTAAACAAAAAATTAGTTCCCCAGCAGCTCGGCTGCGCCGCGGGAGAAAAGCTCCTCAGATACAGCGCTGCCCAGTGCCGCAGCATCGCTCAGGGAACCGGAAGCGGTGGCCAGAAGCTGGCGAGAGCCGTCAAGCGCAAATACGCCGCCGCGAACGGTGAGCTTATCGCCGTCCACCTCGGAGGTAGCTGCTACCGGAGCGGTGCAGCCGGCCTCTAAGCGGGAGAGCACGGTGCGCTCGCCCAGTGCGGCCGCAGTTGCTTCCTCATCAATGAGGGTTTCGATGGCACGGGCAGCCGCAGAATCCTTGACAGCCTCGATGGCCAGCGCGCCCTGCGCCGGCGCCGGCATGAAGTCTGCAGGCGAGAAAACCTCGGTGGCACGGTCCTGATAATCGGCGCGCACCAACCCGGCATAGGCCAGCACCACGGCATCAAGCTCGCCGGAGGTTACCTTGCCCATGCGGGTATCGATGTTGCCGCGCAACGGCTGGATGTCTAGGTCCGGGCGCACCGCCTTGAGCTGGCTGATGCGTCGCGGCGCCGAGGTACCCACGCGCGCGCCCTCCGGCAGCTGCGCCAAGGTAAGTCCATCGCGCGCCACGAGCGCCTCGCGCACGTCTTGCCGCTCCGGGACGACGAGGAGGAAGCGCTCGTCCGCTGCTGTGGGCAGATCCTTGAAGGAGTGCACCGCGATATCGCATTCGCCGGCATACAGCGCCTCGCGCAGCGCCTGGGTAAATACGCCCACACCGATGCGCTCGACCGGCGCCATGTTGACGTCACCGTGAGTGGTGACGATGTGGAGCTCAGATTCAAAGCCCTTGGCCGCCAGCCAATCGCGCACGTGGCCGGACTGCGTCGTAGCGAGCTTGGAACCGCGGGTACCGATCTTGAACATATTTTTTAAAAGTTTCCTCTAATTAGTGCTTTGTTCTTGGCTCTTTTTGACTTCGCTCAAGGCTGGCAGATCCTCGACGTCTACGGAGACGCCGCTGCCTTCTAGCTGCAGACCGAACAGCTCCTGCAGCGCCCTTTCGTGGCTGACAGATCCGGAGTTAGCAGCCAACTGCTTAGCTCGCACCGTCGGCTCGTGTAGCAGCTTGTCCACCACGCGTTTGAGGGCACGGGAGACGTCATCCATCTGCTTTTCATCCAGTTCCGGGTGCTTTTGGTTCAGGCGGGCGACTTCGCATTCGACGAGGTCGGCAGCGCGGCGTCGCAAAGCAGAAACTGCGGGAACGACGTCGCGCACGCGCTGTGCGGAAGCATAGGATTCAAGCTCCTCGTTGACGATGCGGCGAGCCTGCGCGTGTGGGCTCGTGCCTGCAGCGATGTCGGTGTCAGCGGCGTTGAGCGAGCGGCTCAGGCGCTCGATGTTAACCAGATCAACGTTATCGATGTCCGCCGCGGCATCATCGATGTCACGCGGCAGGGAAAGGTCGACGAGCATCAAGGCCTTGCCTTGTGCGCTGTGCTTGGCGACGTCGCTTTCAGTAATGGTGAAGTTCTGCGCACCGGTGGCAGAAATCGCCATGTCTACCTGCCCTAAAGCCTGGGCACGCTCGCCAAAGTCAACGACCTCAGCGCGCACGCCCGCCTCATGCGCATGAGAGGCAAGGCGCTCGGCGCGCTCGCGGGTGCGGTTAGCGATGACCAGCTGGGCGCCCAATCGTCCCGCGTGGGTGGCGGCCAAAGAAGCCATGGCGCCCGCGCCCAGGATAAGCACGCGCTGGCCCTGCAGGTTCTCCTGTCCCATACGCTGCAGCGCCTGGTCAAAGGCAAAGGAAACCATCGAGGAACCGGCCTCGTCGATGTTGGTCTCAGTGTGCACGCGCTTGCCGGTGTGCAGTGCGGACTGCGCCAAAGCATGCAGTCGTGCGCCGACCGTGCCCTGGTCCGAGGCCGATTGATAAGCCGCGCGCACCTGGCCGATGATTTGCTGCTCGCCCATGACCATGGAATCAAGACCGGAGGTCACCGTCATCAGGTGCTCGGCCGCGGCATCGGCGTAACGCACATACAGGTAGCGGCGCAGGTCCTCCTCCGGAACCCCGGAAACCTCAGCCAGCACGTGCACCACGTCCTGGACACCGGTGTGGAAGGAATTGGTGACCGTGTAGACCTCCATTCGGTTACACGTGGAGATGATCATGGCCTCGGAAAGAGATTGTGCAGAAACCAGCTCCCCGCAAGCGGTGTTTTGCACCGCGTCATCCATGCTTAGTTTCTCCAGCAGCGCTACTGGTGCCGACTGGTGGGACATGCCCACGACGAGCACACTCATGCACAATCCTCCACTTTCAGATCAACCCTTTGATTGACATAAATCAACCAAAAGCCTAATAGTTTATCCGGCTTTTGCCGAACTAAGGCTGTGCTAATTAGGGGCTAATTAGGGCTAATTAAGGCTAGCCGCAAGCTCGGCTGCGAGCTCTTCGTTGTCTACTTCCCAGCAGGAGAACTCTTCTCCGTCAATGACTACAACGGGCACACGGTCGCCGTATTCCATTGCTAATTCTTGGTCTTCATCAACGTTGCGGATATAAAAAGCCGCTCCGGCGGCTTCTACTACTGGGGCAATTTGCTCCCGTACCCTAGCGCAAGAACCGCAGGTAGTACGAACCATCAACTCTACGACACGGCGCGACATATGCCTATTTGCTCCTGACTTTGGCGCTTTATAAAAAGACGCCATTGGTCGAAAGGTTTACTATGGACACGATAGTCCGCCTCCCCGTCGAAAGCTGCATGCATACCCGTGTCCTCTGCGTCCCCCACCCCACCTGGAATGCCTGATTCTCCCCGCGACTTCCTAGCAAATTGGACCGCCAGCCGGGGAAATCTACGCAACTTTCTTGAGAACCAAGCATTAGCGCCGCTTGACGACGACGCACAAAAGACCGCTGGTGAGGCTGCCGCACGCGCTGCGGTGGATAGCATTTTCGGCCTCGACCTCGAGTCCTATCACTCGGGCGTGGATTCCGTGCAGGGTTCTTTTGAGTCCGCCGGCGCGAAGAAGATCACCCAGCCGGATCCGGATGTCCCACAAGACGCCGGGGCTGCGGCTTTCTTCGACGTGGACAACACGCTGATTCAGGGCTCCTCACTGGTTGCTTTTGCCTTTGGGCTCTACCGCAAGCGCTACTTCAAGCTCCGGGAAATCCTGCCCATTGCGTGGAAGCAGTTGAAGTACCGCGTCTCGGGCAGCGAAAATGCCGACGATGTCGCCGCTGGCCGCGTGCAGGCCTTGGACTTTGTCAAAGGCCGCTCGGTTGAAGACATGGTGGCACTGTGCGAGGAAATCGTCGATGCTTCCCTGGCCCGCCGTGCATATCCGGGAACCAATCAGCTGGCGCAGCTGCACGTGGCCGCGGGCCAGCAGGTCTGGCTAGTAACCGCGACCCCGGTACAGCTGGCCCAGGTGCTGGCAAAGCGTTTTGGCTTCACTGGTGCGCTCGGCACCGTGCCTGAGGTAAAAGACGGCAAGTTCACCGGCCGCCTGCTGGGTGATATCCTGCACGGCCCTGGCAAGACCCATGCCGTCGCGGCACTGGCCACCATTGAAGGCCTCGACCTAGAGCGCTGCACCGCCTACTCGGACTCCGTCAACGACGTACCAATGTTGTCGATGGTTGGCACCGCCGTAGCGATTAACCCCGACTCCAAGCTACGCGACGTCGCCGAAGACAACGGCTGGCTCATCCGCGACTACCGGTCTGTGCGCAAAGCCGTGCGCGCCTACGGCCTTCCTGCCCTGGCCACCGCAGCCTTCTCTTATGGCGGCTGGCGCTGGATAAGAAAGTAGCGCCTTTGCGACAAAAAGGCCCCGGCTCCCTTTCGGGAAACCGAGGCCTAAATGTTTACTTGCCAAGCTTACGACGCTGAACGCGGGTGCGGCGCAGCATCTTGCGGTGCTTCTTCTTGGACATGCGCTTACGGCGCTTCTTGATGACAGAACCCATAGTAGGTTTCCTCACTTTCGAGATCAGTACGTACTAAACCTGCCAGCCACAGCCTGGAAATGGCCGCTAAGGTGCACTTCTCAGCAACCCCACGCTTTGCGAACAAGGCGTGGAAGACGCAGGACCGCTGGCACGAATGGTGACTATCTTACCCAGTCGGGGCCTACGTACCAAAAAAGACAGTGCCCACCACCGCAGACCAAGCTGGTCAGCAGAGGTGGGCACTGTCGAAGGCGCGAGTATTTTAAGCTCCGTAAACGGAAGCCTCGAGGTACTCGTTAACCGCAGACTCGTGAACGCGGAAAGAGCGTCCAACGCGAACTGCCGGCATTTCGCCTGCGTGAACCAAACGGTAGACAGTCATCTTGGAGACTCGCATGATTTCTGCGACCTCGGCGATGGTCAAAAAGGTTCCCTTATCTTCATTAGCCATAGTTTATCTAACCCTTCAGCCCGTGACGCGCTGTAGGCTTCCCCTCCCACAGGACATTCACGCACGTGCTCGTACCAGCCTATCGTGAAACCTGTGACTAATGCGACCCAAGAGCCAAATTTTTTCCCAGGTGTCCCCCAGCTCTCGCCAAACTCCCCGCGCAACTGGTGTCACACGAGGATCGGCCGCTCTGATTTTTGGTCCACATTGGGGACACCCGTGCTGCTAGGAAGCCTTTAGCCAAGCTCCTTGGCACGCTGTGCGCATGCTTCTGCCGCGCGGTAGAACGCGCCACGCAAGCCGGACTCCTCCAACTCTCGCACTGCTGCCGCAGTCGTGCCGCCTGGGGAGGTAACGCCAGCACGCAACGCGAGCGGCTCACGGCCGGACTCGACGAGCATGGCACCGGCACCAGAAGCCGTCTGGGTGGCCAGCTTCGTCGCAACGTCACGGGTAAGCCCCAGCTGCACGCCGGCGTCGACAAGCGCCTCAACAACAAGGAAGAAATAAGCCGGTGCGGAACCCGCCAACGCTGCGGCTGCATCGATGTCCTTTTCAGCAACGACTGCTACTTCACCGACGGCACCCAGAAGCTCCACAACGCCGTCGAATTGCTCCTCACTGACGTGGGTACCCGCGGTAGCCGTGCTCATGCCCTTGCCCACCAACATCGGCGTATTCGGCATAACGCGCACAACCGGCACTCCGTCACCGGCAGCGGCCTCCAGCTTTTCTAACTGGATGCCAGCAGCCAGGGACACTGCGACAGCGCTTGTAGGAATCTCTGCTTCTGCGAAGACCTCTTCAATGGCATAAGGCTTCACGCAGCCAAAGACGAAGTCTGCATCCTTCACAGCCGCATTGTTATCGCTCAAGGTCTTGACGCCGTAGGTCTTTTCCATGTGCGCGCGACGATCCTCGCTGCGGTTAGTCACGACGATGTCCGCACCGTCATAGCCAGCGTTCACAAGGCCCGAAACGAGGGCCTCACCGATTTGTCCTCCACCAAGTACTGCAATTTTTGTCATGCCAACCACAGTGCCAGAAAGCTTGCGGCCAGGCCACCTTGTTACCCGCTCCTTTGCACCTTGGGTTTAGTCTCCTCGCTGACGATATACAAAAGCGCACCGCTTGCTTTAAGAGCTAAGCGGTGCGCTTTATAAGGTGCGATGAATTTTCGCCTACATGACGATGAGCAGCGGGCCGAAGGTCAGTACGAGACCAACGAAGGCAGCCAGCGCCATCGAGGCGCCATCACGATTGGTACGCAGCACGTGCACCAGAGCAACCATGAGAGCGGTTACAGCAACGGCCAGGATGGCAACGATGGAGCGGGAGAAGCTATCCCAGAGAATCTCGAAGCCCTTGAAGACGATTGCGCCGAGCACGATTCCTACGAGAGCAAGCAGCAAAACAGAGAACGGATTGAGCTTCTCATCATCTTCCTCGTAATCCGCATCAGACTCAGTCTCGAGCAAGTCCTTCTCCTGCGCCTTTACCGGAACGCTGTCGCCCATTGCCGCGCCAGCGCCCGCTGCAGTGGTACCAGCAGCCGCGGTGGTTGCCGCAGCAGCCTTAGGAGCCTTGCTGTCGTCCTTGAAATCAGCCTTGGCTGCTTCAGCCTTAGCATCTTTAGCGTCCTGCTTTGCCTCAGGCTTGTCCGTTACGCGCTTGATAACGCGGGTGTCATCGGTAGAAGGCTGGGAAGCCTTGTCAGCGGACTTATCTGCTGCCTTTTCCTCAGCAACTTCGCCAGCGACTTTGTCGGTGCCCTTGGCCTTTGCATCAGCGGCCTGCTTTTCATCCTGCTCCTGCTTTGGGGCAGGGATGACTGGAGCGGTTTCGTCGATGGAGACATTCGAGTGCTTCGACTCGGCCGGAGTTGCCTTTACTTTTTCAAGGTTGCCGGTGAGCTCGGCAACCGAGACGCCACCGTCTTCCAAGCTACGGCGGCGACGGCGTGAACCGCCCTCAGAATCAGCACCAGCGCGCCCCTTCGAGTTTCGGGCGAGGAGCTCCGCTACTGTCAACTGTTTTTCGTCAGCCACGTTTATTTCCTATTCCAGTCCCTTATCGGTTCGTCGCAGAATTACGCCTTCGCGGAGTGCCCACGGGCAGATCTCCAGCTTTTCGATGCCCAAGGCACGCATGCTTGCCTCAGCCACCAATGCGCCAGCGACGATTTGATGCGATCGGTTAGAACTTACCCCTTCGAGGTCTGCTCTGTCTGCTGCGGTCATGCGGGAGATGAATGAGATGAGCTGACGAAGGCCCGGTGCGGTCAGCGTGCGCTTTACATAGGGGCCCGCAGAAGACGGTGCGGCACCGGTAAGTCGTGCCAGCGTACGGAAGGTTTTTGAGGTACCCACAGCAAGCCCCGCGGTACCCATTGCACGCATCTGATCGGTCACTGGTACCAATTCCGCATCAATGTAGTCGCGGAGCATATTAACCTTGGCCTTCTCAGGCGGATCGGTATCGAACCAATTGTGAGTCAAGCGGCCCGCGCCCAGGTCCAGAGAAAATGCCAAGTCAGGATGCTCATCAGTACCGGTGGAAAGCTCCAATGAGCCACCGCCGATGTCCAAGTTGGTGATGCGACCTGCAGACCAGCCGTACCAGCGGCGCACGGCCAGGAACGTCAGACGTGCTTCTTCCTCGCCAGAGAGGATCTCCAGACGTACACCCGTCTGCTTTTCCACCTGATCAAGCACGTACTCAGAGTTCGAGGCAGAACGCACTGCCGAGGTAGCAAAAGCAATGAACTCATGACAGCCCAACTTTTGCCCCAGCTCGTTTGCTTCAGCAACCGCCGAAATCAGCTTCTTCAAGCCTTTTTCGTGGATGTTGCCATCCTTATCCAGCTGCTCCACAAGACGCAGCGGAGTCTTCCAATCGCTCATCGGAGTCGGACGTCCACCCGTAGCGGCGTCAACCGCTACGAGGTGAACAGTGTTGCTTCCGACGTCTAATACACCTAATCGCACACTCCTAGAGTAGTAGGTCTACCGTGGTTAGGTGTGAATCGCCCGAAATCTAGCTCAAAAAATAACCCAGATTCTCACACGGTTTATCTTGGTTTCCCCAGCTCTTCCCCCGCTGCCTTCTCGATCCTTGCAGGCCACGAGGAGGCACCCGATTTCCCACGGGAATGGTTCGAATTCACCAATCCGGCAGACCCCCACCATGTCTTTTCAATCGATCTCACGTGGGTCGAATCGCACTACACGTGTCAGTTCGGCACCGCGGCTTGCCACGGCATCGATGCCAGCCAACCCGACGTCGGCTGTTGCGTCCATGGCGCGTACATGGCTGATGAAACGGATCGAGAGCAGCTTTACGACGCCGTCGAGCGCATGCCAGACAAGTACTGGCAGCTACGCCCAGCTGGGGTAGATAAATACCTTTCCGCCGAAGACCCCACCGAGCTAGAACCCTGGCTCGTATGGGACGAGCTCGACGGGGACGACGGGGAACCAGAGCCAGCACTTAAAACGCCCATCGTCGATGGCGCCTGCATCTTTGCTAACCGCGCGGGTTGGACCACCGGCGCGGGCTGCGCACTGCATCAGTGGGCAATGGCGGAAGGCGAAGAGCTGACCGTGGTCAAGCCGGAAGTGTGCTGGCAGCTGCCGCTGCGCCGCCATGAGGAATATGAAGAGCGTCCAGACGGCCAGGAAATTCTGCGCACCACCATCGGCGAATACGATCGCCGCGGTTGGGGCGGTGGCGGAGAAGACTTCGATTGGTATTGCTCCGCTGATGCGGCCTGCCATACCTCGCCGGAACCCATGTGGCTCTCTCAGAAAACCGAGCTCATTGCCCTAATGGGCGAGGAATGCTACGAAATCCTGGCTGCTCACTGCGCCGCACGAGCCGAAGCAGCCAAGGCTGGCGTTAACCTCACGCGGCACCCGGCCAGCGTGAAGGCCAACGCTTACTAAGGCGCCTATTAAAGTTCGAACTTGTAGCCCAGACCGCGCACCGTCACCAGGTGCTGCGGGCGGGAAGGCTCTGCCTCGATCTTCGAGCGCAGGCGCTTGACGTGCACGTCTAGGGTCTTGGTATCGCCCACGTAGTCAGCGCCCCAAATACGATCAATCAGCTGGCCGCGGGTAAGAACGCGTCCTGCATTACGCAGCAGGTACTCCAGCAGGTCGAATTCCTTCAGCGGCATCGAGACTGCCTCGCCGTCGACAGTGACGGTGTGACGCTCAACGTCCATGCGTACGCGGCCGCCCTCAAGAATCTGCTCGTCGAACTCCTCCTGCGGAGCCTCAGAAGAAGAATCCTGACCGCGGCGCAGAACCGCGCGAATACGCGCAATGAGCTCGCGGGAAGAATAAGGCTTAGTCACGTAGTCGTCCGCGCCCAGCTCAAGGCCGACGACCTTATCAATCTCCGAGTCACGCGCCGTGACCATGATGACCGGAACCGAGGAGGTCGAACGCAGCTGCTTGCACACATCGGTGCCGGACATTCCCGGCAGCATGAGATCCAGAAGAACGATGTCGACGGAGTTCTTCGCAAACTCCTCGAGGGCGGTCGGACCATCCGGTGCGAGGATGACGTCAAAGCCCTCCTTGCGCAGAAGGAATGCTAGTGGATCGGCCAGCGACTCTTCATCTTCAACGATGAGGATGTTGGTCATTGTGCTTTGTCCTTTCGACGTGCGGCTACGCGAGCGACGGCACGAGGAAGCCCAGGCGCAGCTGAGCTGACGGCACCATCTACTTCATTATCCTGATTCTCTACGTTATCCGCTGCAGTTTCGTCTTTGTAAATAGGTAGCTCGATCGTGAAGGTCGAGCCCGTTCCCGGCCGCGACCACAGCTTGATGTTGCCACCGTGGTTGGCCACCACGTGCTTAACGATGGCCAGTCCCAGACCCGTGCCACCGGTCTGGCGCGAGCGAGCTTTATCCACGCGGAAGAAGCGCTCGAAGACTCGCTTTTGGTCCTCCGGGGCGATACCGATTCCGCGGTCGGTCACGCGCACGAGCACGATATCGGTACCGACGATCTTGAGGGTCACCGACACCGGCATCTCATCCGGCGAGTAGTGGATTGCATTGGAGATGAGGTTGGAAATAGCGGTGATAAGCAGCGCCTTATCGCCCTTGACCTGTACTCCCACCGGCTTGCCGCGGGTAAGTTCATTCTGATGTGAATCGGCTGCCAGCTGATTGCGGGAGATTGCCTCATCCACCAATTCATCAAGATTTAGCGGCTTCATCTCCGGCAGCGCCTCCGCACCTTGAAGCTTGGAAAGCGCGATCAGCTCGTTGACCATATCCGCCATGCGGTTGGCTTCTTTTTGTAGTTTGCCACCGAAGTACTCCACGGTTTCAACGTCAGCCGGGTCATTGAGCAGAGCCTCCGCCAGCAATGCGATGCCGCCGACAGGGGTCTTGAGTTCGTGGGAGACATTCGCCACAAAGTCGCGGCGAGCGGCTTCCATGCGCACAGACTCCGATTCGTCGGTGCCGTAGACGATGACGAAGCGGTCGTCGTTAAGCGTCAGCGGCTTAACCACCGCCAGCACCTGGGTAACTCGGTTGCCGGTGCGGCGTTTCGGAATGGAAAGGTCGAGCGAGCGCGTTTCCTTATCTGCGAAGACCTCCTCCGCGACCTTCCAGATATCCGGATTAACAGTGCGATCATGGACCAAAGACATCTCATGGGCTGAAGGATTAGAAAGGATGACCTCCTTCGAGCGCGAGAGCACCGTGATGCCTGTCGGCGCGCCTTGGATAGCCAAGTGCAAAACCTGGCTCACGGTAGTGACTCGGTTGGAATCAGCATCATTAGATTTGCGAAAACGCTCGATGCGCCCGCGCCCCCAAGAGATCACCGGTAGAGCGAAGGCGCAAACCACCACGCCGGCTAGAAAAGCTAAAAATAATTCCACGTATCTATTACCAGTTAAAACAAAACAATCCCCAGGGAGTATAGACCCCCGGGGAATTGTACGCAGTACTTCAAAAGCTCTTACTCGCCGCCCTGCGCCGCAACCGCTGCGGCGCCGGCAGCAGCAGCTTCCGGATCCAGGTAGGTGCCGCCTGGGTTCTGGACGCTGCCGTCTTCCGCAATCTCGTAGACCAGCGGAATGCCCGTAGGAATATTCAGGCCAGCGATGTCTTCGTCAGAGATGTTGTCCAGGTGCTTGACCAGCGCACGCAGAGAGTTGCCGTGTGCGGCGATGAGAACGACCTCGCCCTTCTTGGCGCGTGGGAGGATCTCCTCCTCGAAGTACGGAACGAGGCGCTCGACGACGTCCTTCAGGCATTCGGTGCGCGGGACCTGCTCCAGGTCGCCGTAGCGCGGGTCGGCGCTCTGGGAGTACTCGGAGGAATCTTCCAGCTCTGGCGGCGGGGTGCCGTAGGAACGGCGCCATGCCATGAACTGCTCTTCGCCGTACTTGTCCTTAGTCTCTGCCTTGTTCAGGCCCTGCAGAGCGCCGTAGTGGCGCTCGTTGAGGCGCCAATCGCGCACGACCGGGATCCAGTGACGGTCTGCCGCGTTAAGCGCAATGTTTGCGGTGCGGATAGCACGGCGCAGCAGTGAGGTGTAGAGAACCTCCGGCAGCAGGCCCTTTTCCTTAAGCAGCTCGCCGCCGCGCTTTGCTTCTGCCTCGCCCTTTGCGGTGAGGTCCACGTCGACCCAACCGGTGAACTGGTTGGATTCGTTCCACTGGGATTGTCCGTGTCGAAGAAGAATAAGCTTTCCTTGAGTCATGCCTTCAAGCATGCCAGTTTTTAATGGCCCGCGCTGCAACTTTTAGCCCTCAGCGGTAACCGAAAATTTACTACAATGGGCTTTTACTGCTCAAGAAATCTAAATCACAATTAAATGGAAAAACACTCGCCGAAAGCAGAAGCTGCCATGCACGTCATTCAGATAGCCCCACCCCACTTGGAAACCAACGATTCCCCTTCCCTAGCGCTGCGCGTATGCCACGAGGCGGACAGTGCGCTGGTGGGTTATCTCGCGGGCAACGATGATTTCTGCGAGTCCATGGACAGCTTGCTCAATAGTTTGCGTCCAAGTCCCCAGCGCCTTTCCTTCCTGCTCGCTGCCTGCGAGCAGGAAGGTCAGCTGCGCGCCCAAGAGGATGAGACCGACCTCGGCGCACGCGGCTTCCTGCGAGTAAACATGCCGCTGACGGGTGAGACCACGCTGGCCTATTTGGCCCCCATCTTCGTCGATGACTACAGCGAAGAAGTTCTCGATGCGCTCTTGGGTGCGGCCGCGGAGCTCATGACACAGCACGGCCGCACCACCATTACATTGGATGCTGACTTTGCTATAGGCGGGCTTGACGACGACCCCCGTGCCGCCGCTTTCACAGGCCACGGCTTTGCACTCGGCATCGTGGAGCAGGCTTGCCAGCTTGAACTTGCCAAAGCCGAGCCAGCGCAGCTGCCTGCAGGCCTGCGCGCCGAGTACTTCGAGGGCCATCTCCTGCCCGAGCACCTCTCGGACCACACCGACTCTTTCCTTGAGATCCTCTCAATTGCTGACCTCGACGTCCCCACCGCCGAAGGCCCCATCGAGCGCGAGTGGACCGAAGAAATGCTGCAGGAAGCCGCAAAGCACCATGCTCGCTCCAAGACGGTCACGGCCAATGCGGTTCTCATCGATGAAGAAGGCATCGCCGCCCTCTCCGTGCTGCTCCTCGATCCCTCACACCCCGAAGTAGCCAAGCAAGAGCTGACCATCACCCACCGCCGCGCCCGTGGCCGCGGCTGGGGCATGCTCGTCAAGCAGGCGCTCTGGGGCGAAATCGCTGCCCGCTACCCACGCTTAAAGCGTGTCACCACCTACAACGCGCTGAGCAACGAGCGCATGCTCGCCATCAACACGAAGCTGGGCATTGAGCCGAAGTTCTGGTGGACTTCCTGGACGAAGTCACTCGCGAGTTAAGAATCCGAGCGCCCGACCATGGGAGCCTTCTTCTGCCAGCAGAAACAAAGGGATGCGAGCGCTACCACCATCACGGGTATCGCTACTGTCATTCGGCCGATATTCGTGACCGTCTCCGGCCAAGCGCTAAAGACTACAGTCCACAATGGAGTATTCGCTAGGACATCTCCGCCCAGCGTAAGCGAAATGATCGCAAACACGATGCTCAGAGCAAGCGTGAACGTGCTCCCGAATCGGGTATTTAATAACAAGCTTGCCAAAGCGATAATGGTGCCCACTGCGATGCTGAGCACGAGGCGGCGAAGCTCATCGCCAAGCGCACCGCCAGCAATGAGCCCAGCAAGCAAGCTGCATGCTGACATTACAGCGACCACGTTGATTAACCAGTAGATAAAGGTGCTTCGACACCCCCGATATTCGAGCAACATCAACGGCCAACTATCGCGCAGTGCAGCCCATCCCAGCACGGGTGTCAGCCCCGATCCGATGGGCAAAATGCCGAACACGAACAGGCCATGGACATAAGAGGCTGGGTACAGCAAAGCGGTAAACACCAGCAGCGTTGCGCTAAGAACCATGCAGGCCACTAGCGCTGGTGTCGTAGCCGCAAAGCAAAGCGCTAAAAATGGCCGTGGCCGTTGTGCACAATCCCTTGTAACCACAGCGGGCTTCCACCCCACCCCAGGTTCGTTTGCTGCCGCTTTCGAGCGTCGGACTAGCCGTGGGTGCCAGCTATCTGGTGCCCAGAGCGCTGCTGCAATTCCCACCAGAGCAAGAAGAACGCACAAAGCTAATGCGTTCCATGGTTTCTCAGCTGCCAAAGACGCACCCGGCTCAAGTGGAACGGAGTTTCGGTGAATGCCCATAATCGGCAATACAGCTCGCACCGGCCATGCTGGCGGGCACATCCACCAATTGTCGGCTTCCACGACGGGATTTAGGGCAAAGAATAGTTGCCAGATAACAAACACTACGAGTGTCACTACCAAGTTGGTCAGGCGTGCTACTGCTGCTGCCAATCCAGCAATGCCAATCGAGCCGACAAAGCACAGCACACCGACAGCGAGAATGCGTGAGCTATTCTCGCGCGAATAGACGGCTAACCAACTTCCGCCGAAATTAATTACATGAAATACAGCAATGCTGAGGAGGACAACGAGGAGGCGGGCCAACCTCTCGGCATTCAAGAATCGCATCCTTCGCACCTTCGGAAGTCCCGCCAAACGCATATGCGTCCCGCCAAACCGAGCACGCTTCTCCCGTGCCTCCGCAGCTGCAGCAAACATTGCAACAAGTGGAGCCGCCATCCCAGTGACATACATTGATTGCCACATGAGCACGCCCGTCGCATCGGTGGCAGAAGATGCAAGGCGAGAAAAGTTATATGTCAGAAGGACCAAAGGCACGGCTATCAAAGGCAGCCACACCAACGAAGTACCGCGAGCGCGCAACAGCTCTGTGCAAAGCTGACGCCTAAACATTGCGTCCCCCTGCGGTGAGGCGGAAAAACTCTTCTTCCAAGTTTCCTTCCGGAGCCAAATCACGCAAAGGCCCCGAATAAACGATTTCACCTTGTGCCAGCACAGAAATGTCATCTGCGAGATGAAGTACTTCCCCGAGTTGGTGAGAACTAACTAGAACCGTGCCGCCTCGCGCAGCCCAGTCACGCAACAGCTCGCGTAGCTCGCTAATTCCTTGCGGGTCAAGGCCATTTTGCGGCTCATCAAGTACGAGCACTTCGGGGTCGCCGAGAATCGCTTGTCCTAGGGCCAACCTAGCTTTCATTCCTGTCGAGAAGCTCTTGGCTTTCTTGCCGCCGACATCCACCAGCCCAACCACAGCAAGAGCCCGGTCTGCCTCCTCCGCGGGCAGACCAAGCAATCTTGTGTGCACAAGAAGGTTATTTCGGGCACTGAGGTGCCCGTAGAAAGCCGGACCATTCAAGGACGCACCGACCGTGGGCAGCTCACCGATTGTTCCCGAATCTGGAGAGGAAAGTCCCAACAAAATCGACATCAGGGTGGACTTTCCCGCGCCATTTCTCCCTAATAAAGCATGAACTCGTCCAGGAGTTACTGAAAGCGAGACGTCGTTGAGGACTCGCTGGTTCCCGAACGACTTGGTGACACGTGACAAGCTAAGTGATGAGGACATGAAAGAAGTATGTCGCCGTAGCTTCTTTCCTGTATCCCCCAGCAGAACCAACCTTGGTCTGAAGTTCTCCTACTGCAGTAGGACTTTTTGGCCTAGCAACACCAAAGCCACGCGGTCCCTAGCTTGCAGCTTCGACATGAGCGAGGAAACGTGCGTCTTTACGGTAGTCTCAGCGAGAACGAGTTCTTGGGCAATTTCACGGTTGGTCGCTCCAGCGGTGACCAACCGAAGTACCTCTAGTTCGCGTCGGGTGACCAGAGCAAGCCCTTGTCGTTGCACAGCCGTTAATTCAGCCCGCCCAGCAATCGCTCCGCGATACCCCTCGAGAACAGTTCCGGTCACTCCGCTTGCTAGGACGGCTTCTCCTGCATGCACTGCACGAACAGCGCCTAAAAGCACCTCCGGGTCTGAATCTTTGAGAAGAAAACCATGAACTCCCGCGAGCAATGCAGAACGAACCAGTTCCTCCTCATTAAACGTCGTTAGCATGATCACCCTAAGTGACGGGTTCCTTGCCAAGAGGGCACTTGCAGCAGCTATTCCATCCATCCCCGGCATCCGAATATCAAGAATCGCAATATCGAGCGAATGCGCAGCTGCAGCCTCGACGGCTGCTTGCCCATCACCGACCGCGGCAACGACCTGAATGTCCCCTGCGGCATTAAGAATGGTTTCCAACGCACTGCGCAGCAGCGGCTGGTCATCAGCAAGAAGTACTCGAATCATTACACGGTCCTCCGCGGAAATTGTGCTTCAACTAGGAAGTGCCGAGCGTCTCCGGAGGTACGCACGAAACCGCCCAAGGCATTAGCTCTTTCGGCGATTCCCACCAAACCTACACCGGCTCCTGATGTCTCTCCTTGTGGTCTACCCCATGACTCAACACTCAGCCCAGCAGAATCAGAAAGTTTCAGGCGAACTGTCGCCCCTACCCCTTGGTGGCGAAGCACATTAGTTAGCGTCTCCGTGATAATCCGAACCAACGCCAATTGGGTTAGCGCAGGAAGAGTCACCGGGGTATTCGGTAAATCTGCGCTGATATCAAGGCCTGCAGCGCGAAAACCTTCAACGACCTTGGGAATATCGGATAGCTGGCGAGATGGCTCGCGCGTTGTCGGCGCCCGTAGCGACGACACAATTGAACGCACCTCCGCGAGCGCTCCGTCCGCTTCAGTTCGGATAGTTCGCAATGCTTCCTCCGATGTCCCCGAAGCAACAAGACCAGCATTTGCTTGAACTTTGATGAGGGTCAACGAATGAGCTAGTACGTCATGTAGTTCACGCGCGATAAGAAGCCGCTCTTCTTCCTGAGCTTCACGCTGCCGCGCCTGCCGTTCCAGCTCCTTGTCGCGCAAACGCACCGCAATTACATAAACGAGTAACAAAAGTAGCCAGTGGAAAAGGAAAGTAAATAGAAAATCCGTTCCGCTTCGGTATCGCACGGTCAGGTCTGGTTGCAGCTTCCACATGAGCGGCGAAGCAAAAGTGCCAGCGAACGTTGCGCCAAGAATCGCCTTTGGAATCCAGCGTGATTCACATAAACGCGCAGAAGAATAAATAGCTAAAGGAGCAGCGACCAACCACGGAGAGAATCCAGAGTTAACCGGAAGCGCCCAAAACCAAATGAGTGCCCATACACCGAGGCAGAAAATCATGCCTGCCGAAGCCAAAGCAGGACGCGAGCGCCAAATAGCAAAGAACGGGACGAAGGCCCACGAAACCACAGCTTGCGCGATATAAATCCCCATGGGCAGCGGCCCCGGTATCAAGGTGTACAAGAGCGCCAGTAGCACGGCCAAGCCCGCAAGCAGCACATCGCCTAAGCGGAGAGTGCGCAGAAAAGTCATGCCTTTAGACATCAAGTCTTTTCTCCCGCTACTTAGTAACCAATTGCCCGGCGCGCGTGACAATCCGGGACCTCGATGCGCAGGGCTTCCTCGTAGATCTGGGCAAGAACGCTGGCGGATTCAGCCCAGCTGAACTTCGCGGCGTGGCTGACGGCGGCTTCGCCCATGCTGATGCGCAGCGAGTCGTCGTCAAGCAAGTGCTCCAAGGCATCCGCCCAAGCCTCGGGTGAGTGGCCGTCGACGAGCTCGCCGGTCTTTCCATCTGCTACAGCGATGGGCAGGCCACCCACGCGCGCAGCGATGACGGGGGTACCGGAGGCCTGTGCCTCCAAAGCCACCAACCCGAAGGACTCGTTGTAGCTGGGCACCGCCACCAGATCGGCCGCGCGGTAAATGGAGACCAACTCCTCCGGCGGACGCGGGCTTAGAAAGCGCACGTGCTTGGAAAGCCCCAGCTTGTGCACCAGGTTCTGGTAGTACTCCGGCGTCGAGTTCGCACCCGATGGGCCACCGCAGAACAGCACGCGGATATTGCGATAAGGATCGCGCTCAATGAGCTCAGCGGTTGCGCGAATGAGAACCTCCGGGCCCTTGAACTTCTGCAGGCGGCCCACGAAGGCCACGACCTTGGTGTGAATCGGAATACCCAGCTCGCGGCGCGAACGCTCTGTGTTGCGGTTGGTGCCCGGAGTAAACAGCTCAACGTCAGCGCCCGGCAAGACCACCTTGATGCGGGAAGGGTCGGCGTCGTAATGCTCGACCAAATCCTGCGCCTCCTGCTTCGTGTTCACAACGAGCAGGTCAGCGTTATCGACCAACTGCTGCTCGCAGATGCGGCGCGCTTCCGATTCACGCGTATCGTCCGCGGTGCGGTGGGCATTCTTTACCGCCGCCAAAGTATGCGCCGTGTGCACCAGCGGCACGCCCCACAAATCGCGCAGCAGCCAGCCCACCTGGCCGGAGAGCCAGTAGTGCGTATGAATAAGGTCATATTCCAGCCCAAAGCATTTGACGAACTGCACCAGGCCACCGGCAAAGGCGATCATCTGCGTGGGAAGGTCTTCCTTATCAAGGCCTTCGTACGGGCCGGCCACGATGTTGATAACCCGGAGGCGCTCTTCAACCTCGACGACTTCCCCCTGGCTAGGCCGGGTAGCACGGGTAAAGACATCGACCTCTACTCCCTGCTTAGCCAGCTGCCGCGCGATATTAAGAACGTAGACATTCATGCCGCCGGCATCGCCGGAACCGGGCTGCTCGATAGGGGAAGTATGCAGAGAAATCATCGCGATGCGCATAGCCACACAGTCTAGCGTTCCCTATTCGTGGCTATACTGGCCCGTGCTAAAACTTACGTAACCGAAAGGTGCTGAATTCCCCATGTCGGCAATCGACAACAAGGAGTGGCTCCAGTTCTACCCAGAGTGGACACCACATCACCTTGACTACGGAGACACCACTCTCCTCGACATTTACGACAACAATCTGGCAATCAACCCGGATAAGCCCGCGACGTACTTCTTTGGCAAGACCCAGACTTTTGCTGAGCTCGACCGCCAAGTTCGCCGCGCGGCCGCCGGCCTACAGGCATTTGGAGTGCGCCCGGGTGACAAAGTGGCCATCGTCGCTCCGAACTGCCCGCAGTACGTTGCGGCCTTCTACGCCATCCTGAAGCTCGGCGCCATCGCCGTGCTGCACAACCCGCTCTACACTGCGCACGAGCTGGAGGGTTTGTTCAAAGATCACGGCGCCCGCATCGCAATTGCCTGGGACAAGACGGCTTCTACCCTGGAGAAGCTGCGTGGCACCACGAACCTTGAGACGGTCATCTCCATCAACATGATCGATGCGATGCCAACGACTCAGAAGCTGGCGCTGAAGTACCTGCCATTTCTTAAGTCCAAGCGCGAGCAGCTTTCTGCCCACGCAAAGAACACCGTGACCTGGGATAGCCTCATCGGCAACGCGATTGGCGGCGACGGCCGCGACGTCACGACGCCGGAGGACGTCACCAAGGACACCGTGGCGGTCATCATGTACACCTCCGGCACCACGGGGCAGCCAAAGGGCGCGCAGCTTTCCCACGGCAACTTCTTTGCCGTGATTCTGCAGGGCAAGCACTGGGTCCCTGGCCTGGGCGATAAGCCAGAGCGCATGCTGTGTGCGCTGCCTTTCTTCCACGCTTATGGCCTGGTCATGAACGTCATCCTGCAGCCGCTCATCGGTGGCGAGCTGGTCATCATCCCGAAGCCGGACATCTCCCTCATCATGGACTTGATGAAGAAGCACACCCCGACGTGGATTCCGGGCGTGCCGACCCTCTACGAGCGCATCGTGAAGGCAGCTGAGGAAGACAACATTGACATCAAGGGCGTGCGCGCGGCTTTCTCCGGCGCTTCCACCCTGCCTGTCGATACCGTGGAAAAGTGGGAAGAATACACCGGCGGCCTGCTGGTTGAAGGCTATGGCCTAACCGAGTGCTCCCCCATCATCGTGGGCAACCCGATGAGCACCGATCGCCGCCCAGGTTACGTGGGCATCCCGTTCCCGGATACCGAAATCCGCATCGCAAACCCGGACAACCTCGACGAAACCCAGCCCGACGGCGTCGAGGGCGAGGTCCTCGCCCGCGGCCACCAGGTATTCAAGGGCTACCTCAACAACCCTGAGGCCACCGAAGCTGCCTTCCACGACGGCTGGTTCCGCACCGGCGACATGGGCATCATGGAAGAAGACGGCTTCATCCGCCTGGTTTCGCGCATCAAGGAAATCATCATCACCGGCGGCTTCAACGTCTATCCAGGTGAGGTCGAAGAGGTGCTGCGTACGCACCCGGCGATTGACGACGTCGCGGTTGTCGGCCGCCCACGCTCCGACGGCTCTGAGGACGTCGTGGCCTGCATCGACCTGGCCGACGGCGTGGCGCTCGACCCTGAAGGCTTGAAGGAATTCTGCCGCGAGCGGCTCACCCGCTACAAGGTGCCGCGCACCTTCTACCACTTCGAGGAACTGGCCAAGGACCAGATGGGCAAGATTCGCCGCCGCGAAGTCCAGGCCGATCTGCTCAAGCGCCTGGAAAAGGAGAAGGCTGGGCAGTAGCCACTGCTTCCGACTCCACTTCCCGGCCCCACCGGAAGAGCATGACGGAAAAGTTTGGCAGACAGAAGTGTTTAGTTCACAAAATGGTTATACTGTCCGAAACAAAACTGTTTGCCACCCCAAAGGAGTGACGTCATGTCGGATACCCAGCCATCTGCATACGAGTCCAAAGCTTGGCTTGCCAGCTACGCCGAGTGGACCAACCACCACCTCGACTACGGCGAACAGACCCTGCTTGATATCTACAACGAGAACCTTGCCAAGCACGGAACTTGGCCGGCTACCTGGTTCTTTGGACGCCAACAAAGCTACCACGAGCTAGATGTCCAGGTTCGCGCCGCAGCGGCCGGGCTTAAGGCCTTTGGCATCCGCCCCGGCGATCGCGTGGCCATGGCGCTTCCTAACTGCCCACAGCACATCGCGGCCTTTTATGCGGTGCTCAAGTTAGGCGCGATCGTCGTCGAGCACAATCCGCTCTACACCGCCCACGAGCTCGAGGGCCTTTTCCAGGATCACGCCGCCCGCGTGGCCATTGTCTGGGACAAGATGACCGCCACCTTCGAGCAGCTGCGCGAAACCACCCCGCTTGAGACGATCATCTCCGTCAACATGACCGAGGCCATGCCGCGCAGCAAGCAGCTGCTCCTGCGCATTCCTATCCCACCCATCACGGAGCAGCGCGAGCAGCTCACCGCCCCAGCGCCCAACACCGTGCCGTGGAGCACCCTGACCGGCACCGCAATCGGCGGCGATGGCACCAAGCTTGCCGACGCCGAAATTCACCCCGAAGACACCGCCATCATCCTGTACACCTCCGGCACTACGGGTACGCCGAAGGGCGCGGAAATCACCCACGCGAATGTCTGCGCCAACGTGAAACAAGGCGTGGCCTGGGTGCCCGAGTTTGGCAGTAAGCCCGAGCGCATGCTGGCCGCTCTGCCGATGTTCCACATTTACGGCCTCACACTCATCGCAGCACTCGGCGTCTACGTCGGCGGCGAGCTCATACTCACCCCGGCACCAAAGATCACGCTCATCATGGACATCATGAAAAAGCACCGGCCTACCTGGCTGCCGGGCGTGCCCACCTTGTATTCCAAGATCATCGAAACTGCAGAAGCCAACAACGTCGACATCACCGGCGTACACAACTCACTATCGGGCGCCGCCGCGCTGCCGCCGGAGACCGTTGAGAAGTGGGAGTCTTTGAGCGGCGGCCTGCTGGTTGAGGGCTACGGCCTCACCGAGACTTCCCCAGTCCTTACCGGCAATCCGATGAACAATTCACGACGCCCCGGCTACATCGGCATCCCCTTCCCCGATACCGAAATCCGTATCGCTAACCCGGACAACCTTGACGAGACCATGCCAGACGGCGAGCCCGGCGAGCTGCTCGCGCGCGGCCCGCAGGTGTTCAAGGGCTACTTCAAGAACCCAGAAGCCACTGAAAAGGCCTTCCACGATGGCTGGTTCTGCACCGGCGATATGGCGGTCATGGAGTCCGATGGCTTCATCAAGATCGTCTCCCGCATCAAGGAGATGATCATCACCGGCGGCTTCAACGTCTACCCTGGTGAAGTCGAAAAGGTCATCGGCATGCACCCCGACGTCGTCGATGTCGCCGTGGTGGGCCGCCCGCGAGAAGACGGCTCCGAGGACGTCGTCGCTTGCGTCATCCTGCGCGACGGCGCCGCCCTCGACCCAGAAGGCATGAAGGACTTCGCGCGCCAGAACCTTACCCGCTACAAGGTGCCGCGCACCTTCTATCACTTCGAGCACCTTGCCGCAGACCAGCTGGGCAAGGTTCGCCGCCGCGAAGTGCAGGCGGATCTGCTGCAGCGCCTAAAGTCCGGGAAACACAGCTAGCGGTTTAGGCCCGCCATAGCAGCCAGGGCTAAGCTTAAAAAGCGATGCAGTTTTCTTCTTCTCAGCCCTGGCACCGCTTCTATGGCGAATGGACACCCACCTCGTTGGACTACGGCAACGCCACGCTTCTTAGCCAACTGGCTGAGACCATCGCTGCGCACCCCGAGCGGGTGGCACTGCGTTATATGGGCGAAGAACTTTCTTATGCGCAGCTCGACGCCGAGATCAACCGGGCCGCCAGCGCACTGAGCGCCCGCGGCGTGCAGCGCGGCGACTTCGTGGCCTTGGCGCTTGCTAACCGCCCCGCCCACGTCATTGCCTTTTATGCGGCACTGCGCTTGGGCGCTGCCGTGGTGGAGCACAATCCCCAGTTCACCACGCATGAACTGACCCCGATGGTGGCCCACCATGGCGCCCACGTAGCCATCGCACAGGGGCCCGCGGTAGGCATCTTCCGCGAGTTGCCGCAGCTTGAGCACGTCATCGACGCCGACGCAGACTGGGAAGATTTCCTCGCCGAGGGTAAGAAGCAAACGCCACGGGCCGAAGTAAACAAAGACGATCTCGCACTCATCCTCTACACCTCCGGCACCACGGGCACCCCCAAGGGCGCCATGCTCTCTCATGGCAATCTCGCCGCCAACGCACTGCAAATGGCCCACTGGCGCCTACCGGAGGAGCACCCACAAGCGATGGCGGTTTTGCCGCTGTTCCACTCCTATGGCCTGACCATGTCGCTGACGGTAGGTGTGGTCACGGGGGCGTCGATTAGCCTCGTGCCCGCCCCGCGCTTGGAGCTTATCCTTGCGGCAATTGCGGCAGCCCCTCCCACCTGGCTGCCCGCGGTCCCTACGGTTTATCAGCGCATTGTGGACGCCGCACCGGAGCTTCCGAAGATCGCCCAAGCCATCTCCGGCGCCGCGACGCTGCCTTCTGCAACCATCGGCCAGTGGGAGACTCAGGCCCACGGCTTCCTCGTGGAAGGCTATGGGCTTACCGAGGCCGCGCCCGTGGTGACCTGCAATCCTTTGAACGAACACCGCCGCGCCGGCTGCATTGGCATCCCCATGCCGGATACGCAGGTACGCATCGACCCCGACACCGGGGAGCTGCTCGTGCGCGGGCCGCAGGTCTTTTCCGGCTACCTCCACAATCCGGAGGCCACCCGCACCGCTTTCCAGGACGGATGGCTGCGCACGGGCGACCTCGCCACTCAGGACGCCGATGGCTTTATCACCCTGCGTGCCCGCCTCAAGGAGACCATCATCACCGGCGGTTTCAACGTCTACCCCGGCGAGGTCGAAGAGGTGTTACTTTCTCACCCTGTGCTTGCCGACGCCGCCGTGATCGGCCGCCCTCGCCCCGACGGCTCCGAGGACGTCGTCGCCTGCATCGTGCTCGCCAGCGCCCAACCCGGCGCGCCCGCGGATGCCGCGCAGCCCACGCAGGAAGAACTCCGCGAGTGGTGCCGTGGCCAGCTCGCCCGCTATAAGGTCCCGCGCGAGTTCATCATGGTTCCAGACCTAGGCCGCGATGGCCTGGGCAAACTCCGCCGCCGCGCTGTGGCCGAGCGTTTTCTGTAATTCTTCCAACCAAGAACTTCCGAGATAATAACCCGATGCATTTGTCATCCCTGACGCTACTTCACCGCCTAACCGGCGCCACCATCCTCTTCGCCGGCCAGGGTTCTGCCCGGAAAAGGCACTCGGCCACTCCCAAGGCGCCCTCGGAGTGCTGGCGCTGCACGACCCGCAGGAGGCGCTGAGCTTGGCACTAGTGATGGAAACGGCGGCGTCGGCAAGTCACGGCAGCGTCATCGTGGAGATTGCTACGCCCGAGCAACGCGACGCTCTGGCCACACCGGGCACGGAGCTGCCCGAGCCGCTTGATTACCGCGACTTCGCGCCCCGCCTGGTGGAGCTTCCCGATGGACCTTTCGGCCGCCGGCCGCAGCGTGAGGACCGCGGCGCTCACCTCGCTCGGATTCGGACACGTCGGCGCGCTGCTGGTCTATGCTCACCCGGGCATCTTTGAGCAGGCGCTATGTCAACAGCGCGGGTCTTCCGCTGCCGCCGCCTGCCGCACGCTGACGCCAAGGTAATGATTGACGGCTACGACCTCGTCGACACCGACAAGGCCGCGGAAATCTCCATGCTCCTCGACGCCGATGTGCGCCTAGGCGCAAACGGGGAATTTCCGAGTGCGTAGTCGTTAACTAACTGGCTGGCCAGACCAGCCAGTAGTAGATAGAGCTCAGGCCCGCTTCCTGAAAAGGGAAGCGGGCCTGAGCTTTTTGTAGCCCCCGTCGAATCGGCCACTACCTTTCAGCTAACGCTCAACCGACTTTTGCTACTCAGGGTCATAAACGGCGGAAACGATATCGCCGGTCTGAATCATCTGAATCGCCTGATTGATCACCGGAAGCGGCGCGACGAACCACTCATGTGGATTGTAGGTGCGCCCATCGATCCCAACCTGAGGCACATTCAACCCACGCCCGCAAATACCCTGTGCAAGAGGTTTTCCAATGCTGAAGGGCGCAAGACTTCGAGGTTATATCCGGCTTCCGCCTCGTCTGCAAAGCAGTGGCTCACGATAAGAGTTATCTGGCACATTACGCTCGCAGTCCACCGGGATAACAGCTATCCCGGTAAACTAGGATATCGATCTACCGGGATAAGTCTTATCCCCAATGCGTCGAGCGCATGAGAGGAGTCAACTGTGGCAAAGACAGTCGAATTGGAATGGATCCCCGCTGATGGCAGTGGTCTTTCTCGACGCGCAAAACAAGGAGGTAAGTATCACGCTTTCGTTCCCGATCCACTTGCAGGCATGTCGTTGAAGCTTCCGTCCGAGCTCTCGCGACGTATCGTTCGCATCGAGCGGAAGATTCACAATCTTGGGATGAGAGACAATACCCACTCCCTTGAAGGAGTTGCGCGACTCCTGCTCCGTTCTGAGGCCGTCGCTTCCTCCCGGATCGAGGGAATCGCTCCCAACTCCGACAAAGTGGCCATGGCGATCCTCGCGCGTGAATCAGATTCCGAAATTCGGGGTTTCAAAGAATCCGCAACAGCTGTCGCCCGCAATGTCGCCATCCTCGACACCATCAATGCAGACTTGGCTTACAAAGATGAGCTGGTCCTGGATGACATTGTTGCAATGCAGACAGCGCTCGTTGCAGAAAATCCTTTGCAAGGAGTACGAACTACTCAAAACTGGATTGGCGGGTCTGACTATCACCCCATCGATGCGGCTTTTGTCCCCCCGCCTCCTGTACAAGTCCCAGAACTCCTCGACGATCTCATTGAATACTTCAACGGGGCAGACCACGCCGCGCTCGTTCAGGCAGCGCTGGTTCATGCACAGTTCGAGACCATCCACCCATTCCCGGATGGGAATGGACGCGTGGGGCGAGCCATGATTCACGCGCTTTTGCAGCGCAGAGGGCTCACCGATGCTGCGGTTCTCCCCGTCAGTATGGTTCTGGCAACGCTCGGTGACCGTTACGTCGACGGACTCACGAAATTCCGCGAGGGCGACGTGCTGGCATGGATCTCTTTCTTCGTCGAGGCTGCACAAGTCGCCACCACCAAAGCAGCTGAACTTGCGGATAGCGTCGCCGCCCTAGAAGCAGAGTGGATGGACAAGGTCAATCACCACCGCACTGCGCAAGGAAGCAAGCGCGCATTGAAATCGAATTCGACGGAGTTCCAACTGCTCAAGAAGCTACCTGCCATGCCTTTGGTCACGGTGCCCATCGTGAAGTCCGAGCTGGGGATTTCATCGGCAAGCACGGCCCGAGATGCTCTCGATTCACTCACCGACGCTGGCATTCTGCGTAAGAAAGTCATCGGTGCGGGCGGGCTTCTCGGTTACTTCGCTGACGATGTTTTCTTGTTGGTCGACGATGCTGAACGCCAACTCGCCTCGACGCAGTTTAATACTCGGCTTTCACCTCCGACCGGCCGAGCGGTTCCAGCCCTTCGCGATAAATAAGCAGTAATCATTTGTAGTCACACACTTCGTTTCCTTGCATAAGGCAAAGCTTCGTGCTGGTGCGACGCTACAGGAAGGGGCATCGGAAAGCGCAAAAGGGACCGTCACTCAAAGTGACGGTCCCATAGTGGCGCAGGTTAGGTGCCCTTAACGTTGAGAATCTGGCGCAGGGTGTGCTTGACCTCAACGAGCTGGGTGGCATCGGCCATCACGCGGTCGATGTCCTTGTAGGCGTCCGGAATCTCATCGACGAACTCGGCGCCGGGACGATAGACGATGCCTTCCATGCGTGCGGCAAGGTCCGCCTCGGTGAAGCGGGCCTTGGCCTGGGTGCGTGACATGACGCGACCTGCGCCGTGCGGCGCAGACTTGAGGCCCGGCGCGTAGCCCTTGCCTTCCACGACGTAGCTGGCGGTGCCCATCGAGCCGGGGATGAGACCGCGGTCGCCCTCATCCGCCTTGATGGCGCCCTTGCGCGTGAGCCACACGTTCTTACCGTAGTGGTTCTCGCGCTGGGTGTAGTTGTGGTGGCAGTTGATGCGCTCGAGCTCGAGGTTCTCGCGATCCGCGCCGGACCAGGTGGCGACGCAGTCGAGGAAGCGGTCCATCATCTCATCGCGATTGAGCAGCGCAAAGTGCTGTGCCCAGTGGAGATCCGCAATGTAGGAGTCGAACTCTTCCGTGCCCTCGACGAGGTAGGCCAGGTCCTTGTCCGCGAGCTGGATCCAGTGCTTCTCGCAGTGGCGCTGCGCGGCCTTGATGTGCTTCTGTGCAATCTTGTTACCCACGCCGCGCGAGCCGGAGTGCAGAAACAGCCAGACACGGTCTTCTTCGTCGAGACACAGCTCGATGAAGTGGTTGCCGCCGCCCAAGCTGCCCAGCTGCTGACGCCAGTTCTTCGAATGACTAAGGTCCACGCCGGTGTCCTGGGCCAGCTGCGCGAGCTCGCGCGTGCGGGCCTCGGTGCGCGGGTCCATGATCCAACCGTTGTAGTTTCCGGGCGAGAGCGGAATGGAGTCTTCGACCGCGGTGCGCAGGTCCTCGAGAGCGAAGTCCTGGATATCCGCGTGCGTAAGGTGGGTCCGCACGGCAATCATGCCGCAGCCGATGTCCACGCCGACGGCCGCCGGGATGACGGCACGCAGCGTGCCGAAAACGGTGCCGACCGAGGAGCCCTTGCCGAAGTGGGCATCAGGCATGAGCGCCACGTGTGGGTAGACGAAGGGCAGGTCAGCGACGAGTTGTGCCTGCGCCACCGTCTTGTCTTCAACAATGGAGGCGAAGTTGTGCAGGCGCATAAAAGAGCCTTTCTCTGCGTTTGCATAACGCAGTTCGTGAGAAAGGGCCTGCTTGGGCGGCTGACTTATAAGTTTGCGCGCGGGTCGCGCGGCTGGCACCAACGTCCGGGATAAGCAGGGCCGCTTTCCCGGGAAATGGTCAAGTCAGCCTGTTAGAAGAGTTGCTTAAAGAAGCGTCCTAGCGGCTGATTGTTATGGGTCATCATCGCGGGTTCGCCTCCTTTATGCTTTCTCGTTCTTCTTTCGGGCTGTTAGTGCTGCGTGTGATCCTACACGATGTACGCGATTTCTACATGCGATTGATGATGCGAAGAAATTCACCCAGCCACGAAAACTTGACACCGTCCATTCAACAGCATTCGCTGCCTGCTCATTTATTCGTCCGTCTGGCGGGGAGTCGTGCGCCGTGATGAGCTTCATTTGATCGTTCAGCCCGCCTCGACCTAGTCGAGAGTGGGCTGGATCTTTATCTGGGTTATACAGCAAGATTGCTCTGGGTAAAGCCGACGTCGTGGTCGCCGGCGGCATCGACGAGCGCTCCATCTCCCGCGCCAACGACCGCCGCCGCGGCGGCTTCCTCGAAGGCGAGGGCGGCGGCACGGTTCTGCTCGTGCGCCTACTGATCCTCTTCCCTCGCGTTGAGGATGGCGTCGCCGCGGGCTTCCAAGTCTTGCTGAATCTTGGCTTGGGCCTGCGCCGCGACGTCGGAACGCGGTGCCGCCTGAATATAGTGCTGGGAGCCAAGGCCAATCTGGAGTTCCTTGGCGCGCAGCACCTCAGCATCGAGCTTGAGCCCCAAGATCAGCACGGTATTCATAATCCAGAGTGCAACGAACAAAGCCAGCACGGTGCTCAGCGCGCCATAGGCGCTCACGCCTGCAAAATGGCTCAGATAGAGGCCAAAGAACCACCACACCACGACGTTGACAAGCAGCGTCACCACAGAGCCTAAAGTAATCCAGCGGAAGCGCGGTGGGCGCACGTTCGGGGCATAGTGATAAAGAACCGCAATCAGCACCATGACCATCAACACCGTCACCGGAAAGCGCAGCCAGTTCCACACCGGAAGGAAAATGCGCAGCAAGAAGTCCACGGCGGATTCCAGATGCAGCGGACGCGAGACGGGTTCAATGAGCCCAGTGATGACGGTATCGCGCAGCAGGTTGGCAAAGACCAAAATCACCGCGCCGACCACCAAGAAGATGGTGAGAACCCACATCATCGCCCAGGTGCGCAACAGCCCGCGGCCCTCCACGCGGCCATAGACCATGTTGGCGGTGCGCGAAAAAGCGCGGACGTAACCAGAGGCCGAGAACAAGGAAACCAGCACGGATAAAACCAGCGCTATGGTGCCCTTTGCACTCGAGCCAATGATGGTATTCACGATGTCCATGGCCTGCGCCGAAACGTCCTGCGGCAGATAATCTTGAATGAGCCGCCGAGTCAGCTGCTCCACCTCTTGCTCCCGATTGGCAAAAAGCAAAGTGGCAATCGAATAAACGGCCAGGACGGTCGGGGCAAAAGCCATAAGCGTGAAATAGGTCATCGCCGCGCCGCGGTCGCCCAGCCCCTCAAGGAAATAGTCCGACCACGTCCGACGCAGCACAAGACCCCAGCTCTCCTTGCGCAGGCGATTTTTACGCGAAAGCGGGTTTCTCTCCGTTTGGTCAATGTCCAGCACCTCAGTGCTGTGTGGGGGAAGAATCTTGGAAGGTTCCTGCTGGCTCATTTCGCCAGACTAAGCACATTCAGCTAGCTGCCAGAGAAGTGACACCCGTGGCACGTCAAGTAGATACTAGGCTGTTATATATGACTGAACGCAGCAATGTTGAATCCTTCGAGCTGGACCACCGCAACGTCAAGGCTCCTTATGTCCGCGTGGCCGGCCGTACCCCGCTGGGAGGCGGCGCCGAGATCATCAAGTACGACCTGCGCTTCTGCCAGCCCAATGAGGCTCACCTCGAAATGCCCACGGTGCACTCCATCGAGCACATGATGGCCAACTTCATGCGCGATTACACCGATAAACTCATCGGTTTTGCGCCGATGGGCTGCCAGACCGGCTTTTATGCCATCACCAACGGCATGGAGCAAGAGGAGCTGCTCAATGCACTCGAGCACGGCCTCGAGGATATCCTCAACGCCACCGAGGTTCCCGCCGCCAACGAGCGCCAATGCGGCTGGGGCGCCAGCCACTCCCTCGAAGGCGCACAGGCAGCCGCCCGCGAGTTCTTGTCCAAGAAAGACGAGTGGCTCGAGGTTATGGCCTAACCTTTATCCGCGGGCCTTATCTACGGCCCTTATCCACGAAGCCTTCGTGCAGTTGCGTCAACCGCGCGCCCTGCACGGGCTTTCGGCTTAGTACCTCGTCAACGGCCTCGCACTCCTGCGTGCTCAGCGCAGTGACTGCGAGGTTTTCTTTGATCCGTGCGAGGTTCGTCGAACCGGCAATCGGCACCACGTCCTTGGCCAGCAACCAGCCCAGCGCTATCTCGGAGACGTTGCGGCCGGACACTGCTGCCGCCACTTCCTGCGCCAGCTGCTTGTTGGCCGCGAAGTTCGCAGAGTGCAAACGCGGCGAGGAAGAATCATCATCTGGCTCGCTGCGGCCTGCCAAAAGTCCCTTCGCCAGCGGTGAATAGGCCATAAACTCCGCGCCCAACTCGCGGGCTAACGGGATGATTTCTTCTTCTACGTCGCGGCTGAAGATGGAGTATTCATACTCCAGATACTTCACCGGACAAACCTTGTTCGCGCGGTGAATGGTCTCCGGGCTTGCCTCACACAGTCCGAATGCGGCCACGTCACCTGCATCGATAAGTTCTTTTACTGTGCCCGCTACTTCCTCAATGGGCACGTCTTGGTCCACGCGATGCTGCATATACACGTCCAAGCGCTCCCGTTTTAGCCGGCGTAACGAACCATGGGCGCTCGCGCGAATGACCTCCGGGCGCGAGTTCAAAGCGCCAGTGGGCTTTCCTTCCTTAATCTCCCATCCGAACTTGGTGAGGACGCGGGCGCGGTTGCCCAGGGCGTCGCCAAGCATTTCTTCGCCCGTGAAGGGCCCCTGGATTTCAGAGGTGTCGAAGAGCTCTACGCCTGCCTCCACCGCGCCACGCAGGACATCGACCACCTCGGTACGACGCGGGGAATCGGGATAGGAGTGCGGAGTCATTGAGGTACAGCCAAGCGCAATCATGGACACCACCGTAGCTGCTTCCCTCGTGTACGTGTACCTCCCTGTGTAAATAGCTCCCTCAAACCGGCCCGATTTCTTGCGCTAAATACACACAGAAGTACGGTGCCGCGGGCACAGCGCTCACCACCGCGCGTTCTCGTAGCGGAAGTAGTGATGCCACTTCCACGCTGGCGGCAGCAACTGCCCTCCCCCGCGGGCCACGGCGATGACCTGGTCGACGGCAACCTGCAGATGATGTTCAATCATCCCCGCCGTGAAATGCAGCGGCTTCCACCCGCGCTGCACCGCGTCGTTGAGCTTCTGGCGGTCCAGCTCGAAACGCTGGATGCGCTCACCTTTGTGGTACTCGTAGCCATCTATCTCGATTGCGACCTTCTCCTTGGCCAGCACGATATCCCAGTAATACGGCCCGATGCGTTGGTTGTTGGCCACTGCGAGGCAGGCATCGGCAAGGGCTTGGGTGAGAAGACGCTCGTATTTGCTATCACTGCCGATGACGCTGCGCTGCATAATCCGCCGCGTGCGCGCGGGAAAGCGCTGGAAATCCTCCTTATAAAAGGCCAGCCGTTGGTGGCCATCCTTGCCGTTGCAGAAACGCTCCAAGAACTCAATGGCTTTGTCTTCTTCCACAACCTCCAGCGCTTGCAGCGGATTGCACGCGTTTAGGCCGTTGACCATATATGGGCCCTTGGGCGTGGCGCGCCGCGTGGTGAAATACTCGCAGGTACGAGCGTGACGTGCCGCCATGAGCTGCAGCGGAAACTCCAGCTTGCGCTCTGTATAGACCGCAACGGCCGAGCTTCCATCCAGCACGGTGCCGGGATAGCGCTCGTTCAAAATCCCCGCGAGTTCGCGCGGGGTGGGTTGGCGCGGCAACGCCAGGCCCGGCGTGATGCGCACGGCTTTGCCCTTCGCCACGAGGCGATCGATAGTACGCGAGTGTTTCCCCCGAATAGGTTGCAGCATCCTCTACTTCCCCCCAAGTGTGCACAGCTCCCCCAAGCATGCGGATACCTCTCAATGTAAATAGGCCCTCCAATTTGCGCAATTGGAAGGCCTTATTTTCACACAGAGGGACGTCCTGGGGCAGGACGCCCTAAATGGACACCCCAATCCAGACCGGCTCCGGCACGAGCTCCACGCCGAAGCGCTTGGCGACGCCCGCGCGAATCTCGCGCGCCAACGCCACGATGTCGGCGGCCGTCGCGGCCCCACGGTTCGTCAGCGCGAGAGTGTGCTTCGTGGACAAGGTAGCCGGACCAACACCTGGATAGCCCTTGGCGAACCCGGCGCGCTCGATGAGCCAGGCGGCCGAGAGCTTTATTTCCTCGCCGTCCGAGCCTGCGAGGACGGCGTGGCGCGGCATGCGGTCTGCGTCCTCGGCACCGCGTTCGGTGCGCACGATTTCCTGGATGTTATCGGCAACCGCAGAGTCCACGATGGGATTGGTAAAGAAGGAGCCGGCGGACCAAGTGTCGTTGTCGGTTGGGTCCAAGACCATGCCCTTGCCGCGGCGCAGCTGCAGCACCTGCGAGCGCACCTCCGCGACGGGACGGCGCTCGCCCGGGGTCTGCGTGAGCTGGCCAAAGCGCAGCGGCTTGGAAAGCCCATCCGTAGAAAGCTGCAGTTCCACCTCGAGCACGACTGCACGGTGGGTGAACTTCAGGTTGGAGTAGCGATAAGCCAGGTCCAGGTCGGAGGCGGGAACCCACTCATCGGCACCGGTCTCGCGGTTATACAGGCGCACGCGGTTAAGCACGTCCGAGATTTCTGCGCCATACGCACCCACGTTTTGTACCGGCACAGCGCCCGCGGTTCCCGGGATTCCGGACAGGCACTCGATGCCGCCGAGGCCCGCCTCCACGGAAGCGGCAACCACTTCGTCCCAGTTCGCGCCGGCTTCCGCGCGGACCACGCCAGTCTCCGCGTCCACGCTCACCTCAGCGAAGTCGAGGACGAGTGCCACGACATCGATGCCCTCATCGGCGACCAAGAGGTTAGAACCGCCGCCCACCACGACGAAAGGAATAGAAGCTTGATCCAGTGCCGTGACGGCGGAAATGGCGGCGTCGGCAAGCGTGGCCCGCAAACACAGCTCAGGTTTGCCGCCTACGCGCAGGGTGGTCAGGTCTGCGAAGGTGGTCTCCGTGTCGAGGACAAGGCCGTCGATCGCAGAGAACTTTTGGGTCATAAATTCATCAAGCACGTCTACCAAGGTAGTCTGTAAAGCATGTCAACCCGTAGCGAAAACACCGTAACGATCAATCAGCCCATCGAAAAGGTTCACCAGGCGCTGCTCACGCAGGGTTACTGGGAGCACATTGTTGCTAACCTTTCTCCGGATCCGGGCCAGGTTCATGATTTCACCAACAACGTAGCCATCCTCTTCGAGGTGCTGCCAACCACCCTGCTGCCTGAAGCTGTCCGCGCCATGGTTTCTCAGGACCTCAAGGTCAAGCGCGTCGTCACCATTGGTGAGCTCAATGGCAATGCTGCCGACGTCAAGTACACCGCTGACGTCAAGGGCACCCCTGTTGACTTCGGCGGCGACATCGCCCTGACCGGCGAGGGTGATACCACCACCCTGTCCTACGTCAACGAGATCTCCGTGAAGATCCCGATGATGGGCGCTGCCATCGAGCCGAAGGTTGCCGATGCCCTGGGTGAGCTCTTCAATAACGAGGGCAAGCTGACCGAGCAGTGGATCGCGGACAACCTCTAAACGCTACTTTTAACAGAAATGGCCGATCACGCACATAACCTGCGCGCAAGCGCGAGTGCGGGTCGGCCTTTCGGTGTTATTACCCGCGGTACCACCAATCAGAATCGGTTGCGCCGCTGCGATAGGTGGATGGCTACGCATCCGGCTATCACTTCCCTGCTGCGTGGGCACCAGAAGCCTTTGGCTTTAGACGTCGGCTATGGCGCGTCCCATTTCACCACCGTGGAGTGGGCGGGCTGGCTGCGCCGGGTGAATCCGCGCGTGCGGGTGACCGGCCTGGAGATTGCACCGGAGCGGGTGTTGCCGCCGCGCGACGGCGTGACCTTCGAGCTGGGCGGCTTCGAGCTGGCGGGGTATCGCCCCCAGCTGGTGCGCGCTTTCAATGTGCTGCGCCAATACGATGTCTCGCAGGTTCCCGAGGCTTGGGAAGAGGTTACCTCGCGCTTGGCCCCTGGCGGTTTCTTCGTGGAAGGCACCTGCGATGAGCTGGGCAGGCTATCCACCTGGATCCTGCTCAACCGCGAAGGCCCGCAGAGCCTGCATTTGGCATGGGATCCCTTTAACGTGGAGCGTCCCTCTGACTTAGCGGAACGCCTGCCCAAGATACTTATCCACCGCAATGTTCCGGGCGAGCCGATTCATGAGCTTTTGCAGGCCGCCGACCGCGCATGGGATCACGCCGCGGGGTGGGCTCCCCACGGGCCTCGTGTGCGCTGGCGAATGGCGCAACAGGCGATGATTGATGCGGGGCTGCCCGTGCATCCGGTGCGCAGGAGAATGCGCGATAGCGTCTTGAGCGTTAACTGGGAAGTCGTTGCGCCGAAGCTGTGAAGCAGGTTGCCCTCATTGGCGCTGTGAGTTCACATAAGTAACACTGGTAGGTATGGCTCAAAAGAAGACGTCTCTGGCTTGGAAAATTCTCATCGGAGTGCTCGTGGCATTCCTCGTTCTCATTTTGCTGGCGGAGTTCGGCCTGCGCTGGTTCATGGGCAACCAAATGAAAGACCAGTTCGCCCAAGCCGCCAAGGACCAAGGAATTGAGTCTCAGGAGGATCCGAACATTAGCTTCGGCACCACTCCTATCCTGCTTGGACTATTCGGTGGCAAGCTCAGCGAAATGAACATGGAAACGCCGTCCACGCTGCAGATCGACGGCACCGAGATCAAGGGCCAGCCGGCTACCAACGTCCACATCGAAGACATGACGCTGTCCGATGACCCGGTGGCAGGCTCCCTCCGAGCTTCCACCAAGGTTCCAGATGATTACCTGTTGGCCACCTTCCAGAAGGGCATCGCAGACGAGTCCGGTAGCGAACAGGTCGGCAACTTGGTGGTCACCAACATCACGGCTAACGACGCCGAGAATCTTCTCGACGTCGAGTTCGCCGGCGGCCTCGCCAATCTCGCGTTGGAGCCGAAGGCGCAGGACGGCAACCTGTCGATCACGGCAAAGAACGCCTCCCTGCTGGGCTTCGACTTGCCGAAGGAAGCAACCGACGCCATCTCTACTGCGCTGCAGAAGGGCATGAAGGATCAGTTCATCGGCGAGGGCTTGAGCGTCGACGAAGTGGATGTGGCTGACGGCGAGCTCAACCTCACCATCACTGGCCAGGACGTGCCGATGAGCGAGCTGGGCAGCGCCGCCAATGCGGCGGGCAAAGGCGCGAAGGAAGGCGCCCCAGCACCCGCGCAACAAGGCCGCTAAAAGGCGTTTTCACTTAGGCTAGCTCGCGGGCCAGACCTCGGCAGGCAACAAACCTGCCGGCTGGCCCGCGAGCTTTTCTTGTAATTGCTCGGCTTGGGCAGGCGAGGAATAGATGAGTTTATCGAAGCCCGCCTGCGTCGCAGCTTGCGCCGCGGTGAGAGCATTCTCGCTCGCGGGAAGGATAAGCCCAAGCTGGGCCGGCTGCGGGCAGGCCTCGCGGACGGTGATGAGATCGGTGAGCAGGCTGGTGGCGTCGCCAAGCAGGGCGTCTACCGCGACCCATACCTCCGCGGCGCCAGACTGCACCGCCAGGCGCGCCTCGGAGGCCTTGATGAGGCTATGGTGGCGGCCGGTGGGATAGCCGGCGACGGTGACCACGTGGGCGGCGCCCTGTGCGGCAAGCACGTGCGTGGGCGCGACGAGCACGGCCTCATCCGGCTGCGCGGCGGCGCGGACGTCGTCGAGAGCGGCGTTTAAGAGATTGCGCATCTTAGTAGCTGTAGTCGCCGTTGACGATGGCCTTGAGCTGCGGGCGGACGTCGAACCAGTAGACGCCGGTCACGACTGCGCCAATCCACGGCAGGAAAGAAAGCGGCAAGTTCAGCGCCAGCGCGGAACCTACCAGCATGGCAACCCAGGTCCACTTGCTCTTGCGGTCGCCGGCGCGGTAGGCATCCTCGCGAGTGGTGGCGGCGAGGATGGCGCCAACAATGGCGAAGATGCTCAAGACGGTAAAAACCACCCAGCTGCGTGGTTGAGAAGGTAAATGATGATGTCCATAGACATCCCAGCCTAGCGGGCCGGGCCAAACGGATTTTCTTCGCCTTCTCCAATGACCTCGCCGTCGATGATGTTGCCGTTTGCCGAGGTGGAGCCGGAGCGCTTTTCCTTCACGCTGGCAATCGCATTCTCGACGCCCGCGCGCCCCTCCTCATAGGCCGCATTAAAGTCCTTGCGGGCGCGGGCAAAAGCCTCGGAGTCACGCACCTCACCGGCGGCGTTGCTGACGCTTTCTCCAAGGCCGCGGGCGGTGCCGGTGACCTTGTCGAGTAAAGAGCCTTCCGGTTTCGGCTGCTGCGCGTGCTCTGCCTTCACGCGGCTCGAAAAATCCTTGGCGGCTTCCAAACTGGAAGCACCCGCGGTCTTCAAAGAATTAACGAAGGAATTAGCCATTATTTTCTCCTTTAAGCACCAAAGACGAGGTGATTTACAGTGTAGATAACCAATCCTGCCAGCGTTCCCACAACCGTGCCATTCAGACGGATAAATTGCAGATCCTTGCCCACCAAAAGCTCGATATTTTCGGCGGCTTCGGTGGCGTCCCAGCGCTTGATGGTCTCCGGGATGATACTGATGATGTCACCGGCGAAATTCTCCGACGCCCAGCGCGCGGCTTTATCCACGATTTCATTCGCCTTGTCACGAAAACGCGGGTCCTGCTGAATGCGCACGCCGAAGTTCTGCGCTTCGGCCGCGATCTTGGTGCGCAGGAAGGATTGCGGTTCGCTCGCCTGCTTGGCGACGCCCGCCCTAAAGGCCTCCCACGCTGCCCCCGGCATGGCTTGTACCTGCTCGGAGTTCATCATCTCCTGCTTGATACCCTCAACGCGGGCGACCATCTCGGGGTCGTCCTGCAGGCGCCGTGCAAACAGCTCCAAGTTGCGACGTATGGACTGCCGCACGGCATGGTTCTTGTCATACTTGACCTCGGAGGCCCACTCCACGATGGCGACGTAAACCTTGTCACCGGCCATGCCGCGGGCGAAGCGGGGAAGCCAAGCCGGCATCTTTTCGTCGACAAGCTCGATGACTTCATTTTCAAGGGTGAGGACTTTGGCATGCGCCCAGTCAATGAGGTCGTCGACAAGCGGCTCTGCTTTGCCGTCGGCGATGTAGCCTTCCAGCAAACGTCCTACCGGCGGCCCCCACTCGGGCTCCAGCATGCGGTCGAGGATTTGGGTGCGGATGAGATCCTCGGCCTCGGCGGAATCGAAGCTATTGACAGCGCGTGCCAGGATATCGGCCGCCTTCTGCGCGGCTAGCTGCGAGTTAGCCTCCTGGGCCAACCAGGCGCCGGCCTTTTCGGGAATGTTGTTTTCCGAAATCTTCGCCGAGAGAGCGTCCGGGGTAAGGAACTGCTCCTCCACGAAGGTGCTTAAGGCCTCGCCGACCTGATCCTTCTTCTTTGGGATCAGCGCCGTGTGCGGAATCGGAATGCCCATGGGATGGCGGAAGATAGCGGTAACGGCGAACCAGTCAGCCAAGCCGCCGACCATGCCAGCCTCCGCGCCCGCGCGCACAAACCCCACCCACGCCGGAGCAGTCGCGTCCTGATGCTGCCACCAGGAACATGCGAAGAAGATGACGGCGGCCAAGATCAAAAGGCCGGTGACACCCCACTGGTACTTGCGTAGCGTGCGGCGACGCTCGGCGACGTCGGCTGGGTTAGGGCCTGGTACGGCAATGCTCATGTTGGCGGTGACTCCTTTTGTTGCTCCGTATAACTGTACTAACGGATTTGGTACGTGGCCTCTTCCCTGGTGCAGATAGGGAAATGAAAAGCGCCCCTAGCCTCCATCGAGGATGGCTAAGGGCGCTGTGGCAGGAATGCTAAGTTCGCACCAGCTTAGTTGATACGACCGGTCTCAGAACGGTACTGACGGTAGTAACGACGACCGTAGTGGATGAGACCAACGCAAGCGACAGCAATGACGACGAGCAGGGCAGCACCGACGATGATGGAAATCTTGGAGCTTTCCTGGCCCACACCGTACTGGAAGGCACCAGCGCCGAGGCCCCAAATCAGGGTGCCGGCTGCCGGCAGCAGAGAAAGGATCAGGCCCATGCCGACCCAGGTGGAGGTGCGCAGCAAAGAAGAGTGCGGTGCGCCGAAGGATACTGGGTCGTATCCCTCAATGTAGGAGTCCTGGATCTTGCCGGTAAACTCCGGGTAGGTCTCACTTGCGTGATCAGCAACTGCGTGGGTGTTGTCGCTCATGGCTGAAACTTTCTCTCGTTCCTGTTATTCCTGTGAATGACTATATCTTAGTCGTCCTTGCCGCGGAAAGCAGCACGTGCACGTTCGCGGGTAACCGCGGACACAGCGGTCAGCGGAACGCCTGCCGGGCAGACGTCAGCGCATTCGCCGTAGAGGGAGCAGTGACCGAAGTTCTGCTCAAGGTCATCGACCATGTTGCGTGCACGACGGCCACGCTCTTCCTTGCCCAGCGGCATGAGGGAGAGGTGAACCAGCTTCGCGCCGGTGAACAGGTGAGCTGCACCGTTCGGGCAGGATGCCACGCAGGCACCGCAGCCGATGCAGGCAGCATGGTCGAGGGAGTACTCGGCGGTCTCGTGGTTGAGGTGCAGGGTATCGGCATCCGGAGCGGTGCCGGCGTCCATGGAGACGTAGCCACCCTGCTCCATGACGTGGTCCAGCTTGGAGCGGTCCACGATCATGTCCTTGATAACCGGGTATGCGGCAGAGCGGAATGGCTCCAGCTTGATCTTGTCGCCATCCTTGAACTGGAACAGGCGCTGCTGGCAGGCCGGGGTGTTCTGGCCTGGGCCGTGTGGGCGGCCGTTGACCAGCAGACCACAGGTGCCGCAGATGCCCTCACGGCAGTCGGATGCGAATGCGAAAGGCTCGTTGCCAGCCTCGACCATGCCCTCGTTGACGTGGTCGAGCAGCTCCAGGATGGACATCTGCTCGGCGGCGTCGTCAACCTGCACGGTCTCGAACTTGCCTTCTTGCGTCGGTCCGGCTTGACGCCAGATCTCAAGTGTCAGTTTCATTACTTGTAGTTCCTTGTCATCAGCGGGATCGAATCAAAGTACAGCGGCTCTGCGTGGCGGATGAACTCGCCAGCGTTTGCGCCTGGCTCCCAGGCAGAAACGAAGCACCAGTTCTCATCGTCACGCTCAGCCTCGCCATCCTCGGAGAGGTGGTCGTCACGGAAGTGCGCACCACAGGACTCGTCGCGGTCCAGTGCGTCAACACACATGAGCTCGCCCAGGTCGATGTAGTCAGCAACGCGCAGACCGTACTCGAGAACCTGGTTCATGTCGTTGGCGTTGCCGGTGATGCGGACGTTAGCCCAAAATTCCTCGCGTAGATCGCGAATCTTCTGGATAGCAACCTTGAGGTCCTCGACGTTACGGGAAACGCCGCAGCCCCAGTAGAGAATCTCACCGAGCAGGCGGTGGTAGTGAGCCGGGCCGTGCGGGTCATTGCCACGCACTCCCATCAGACGGTCGATGCGATCTTGTGCGTGCGCAACAGCCTTCTGTGCCTCGGCCGAATCCTCAGCCAGCTTGTCCTCACCGAGGTGCTTAGCCAGGTAGTTAGGAACCGTAAACGGCAAGGTGAACCAGCCGTCGACGGATGCGGACAGCAGGGAGTTAGCGCCCAGGCGGTTCGCACCGTGGTAGGTCCAAGAGCACTCACCGGCGGCGAACAGGCCGTCGATAGCGGTCATCTCGTTGAAGTCGGTCCACAGGCCACCCATGGTGAAGTGGCAGGTCGGTGCGATACGCATCGGGGTCTCGTATGCGGACTCGCCGATTGCCTCTTCGTACATCTCGATGAGGTTGGAGTAACGCTCGCGGATCTTGTCCTTACCCAGACGCTGGATTGCATCGCGGAAATCCAGGTAAACGGAGTTGTGCAGTGGTCCGACGCCCAGGCCCTTGTTGATCTGCTGGGAGATCGCACGGGAAGCAACGTCACGCGGAACCAGGTTGCCGAAGGCCGGGTAGCGGCGCTCCAAGAAGTAGTCGCGCTCCTCCTCCGGAATCTCGTTGGCGGGGCGGTCGTCGCCTTCCTTGATCGGGGACCAAATGCGGCCGTCGTTACGCAGCGACTCGGACATGAGGATGGTCTTGGACTGCCACTCGGAGTTGACCGGAAGACCCGTCGGGTGGAACTGGATGAATGCCGGGGAAGCCAGGTATGCGCCGTGCTCGTAAGCACGCATCATGGCGCCAGCATTGGAGTTCTTAGCCAGGGTGGACATGTGGTAGACGTTGCCGTAGCCGCCGGTACCGAGGATTACTGCGTGGCCGGTGAAGGCCTTCAGCTCGCCGGTAATCAGGTTACGGGTAACGATGCCGCCCGCGCGCTTCACACCGTTGTCGTTGTAGGTGATGATGTCCTGCATGTCGTGGTGAGCGAACAGCTCCACGTTGCCCAGGCCAATCTGGCGGTACAGCGCCGAGGTGGTGGACAGCTGCAGCTGCTGGCCTGTTTGACCACGGGTGTAGTAGGTACGGGAAACCTGGACACCACCGAAGGAGCGGGTTGCCAGGGTGCCGCCGTACTCGCGGGCGAAAGGAGCACCAATGGCGTTCATGTGATCGATAACGCGAACGGACTCATATGCCAAGCGCCAGCAGTCGGACTCGCGGCAGCGGTAGTCGCCGCCCTTCACGGTGTCCTTGGTGTGGCGATATGCAGAGTCGTTGTCCACCTTCTTGTGGCGGGAGGAGTTGACGCCGCCCTGCGCAGCGATGGAGTGCGCACGACGTGGGGAATCGTGGTAGGTAAAGACCTTCACGTTGTAGCCCAGCTCGCCCAGGGCGGCAGCTGCGGAACCGGCCGCCAGACCGGTACCAACAATAACGATCTCGAACTTGCGGCGGTTGAGCGGGGAGACCAGATCCATATGATCCTTCTGGTAGCTCCACATTTCCTTCATCGGAACGCCGTGCGGCTCGTGGGACTCCAGGATGCGACCTGCGGTGACGCCCGGGACAATCGACGTCGGGTGCGAGAACTTCGGGTGCTCGCGCTTGAGTTCAGTGTTAGTCATTTTTAAAAAGCTCCTTTAGCTGACCCAACCCAGGGCGACGGACAGCGGCATAACGATGTTTGCGATGCAAACTACAGCCGGGATGATGTAGGCCAGAATCACGAAGACCTGACGCCACTTCGCACCGGTGATACCCAGGTCAGAAGCAGCCAGACGGATGCCGTGGGTCAGGTGCAGGAACAGGCAGCACATCGCCAGAACGTAGAAGATGGTGACTGGCCAGCGGCTGAAGGTGGCAATCATGTTTGCCTTGACCTCGCCGTGCACGAATGCCTCAGGCGCAACCGGCTGCACACCCATGGTGAGGTCCAGCAGGTGGAAGATGATGAACAGCAGCAGGACTGCACCGGTGACCAGCATGGTCTTGGTTGCAAAGGAGTCGAGGCCACCCATCAGATTGGTGCGCTTGAACTTGCCGCGGGACTGCTTGGAGCGAGCGGTAAGTGCGACTGCACCGTAAATGTGTGCAATAACGCAAGCCAGCAAAACAATGCGGATCATCCACAGCAGGTGGCCGTGCGGGATGAGCGGTGCGCCCAGATCACGCAGGAACTCGCCGTAGATATCGAGTGCTTCGTCGCCGTCGTGTGCCGGCAAGTAAAGCTTCAGGTTGCCGGCCATGTGACCGACTACGAAAAGCGCAAAGAACAGGCCGGTGATGGCCATCGTAATCTTCAGTGCCCAGGTGGGTACGGAAGGCTTAGTACGAATCGTTTCGTTAGTGATGCGGCCGTGAGCGATTGCCTCACGGTCAGGATTTTTTACAGACATGACACCTCCATAGTCGCTATTACCTTACGCAGCCTTATCCGCTGGCAACTAGTCAAATTCGGGCCAACGCAGCCTCTTCTTAAGGGCCTGAGCAGTCCGTAGAAAATTCTTTAGGTAAGGATCGCCTAAAACGGAGTATTCGAAAAGCCGTTTACCTTGCACGCTGCTTTTTACGCAATACTCACGTTGCGTAATTCCCAGGCGCCTATGAGGTTCGTCACAGCTAATTTTCGGAGTGACTAGTTTACCCCTTTATGTGTCAAACTTTCGCAGGAGTCACACCACCCACACTCCACACATTTTTACCCCTGTTCGCAGGGCGGTTAAGAAGCTTCACACGATCTTTGCAAAAATCCTGTTACAGGATGGCAGGACCAGTAATCTTTTTCACATGAGTAAGACTTACGTGGGTTCACGCCTGCGCCAATTGCGGCGCGAACGGGATCTAAGCCAGGCCTCCCTAGCCTCCACGCTGGGGCTTTCGGCTAGCTATGTCAATCAGATCGAACACGACGTCCGTCCTTTAACCGTACCGGTACTGCTGCGGATTACTGAAGTATTTGGCGTCGACGCCACCTTCTTCTCCCGCGATGATGACTCCCGCCTGCTGGCTGAAATCCAGGATGTCATCCAAGACAAGGAGCTATGCCCCTCCCCCGTTGAACTGCAGGAATTGTCCGAGTTGGTTTATAACCACCCCACCGTGGCCCGCACGCTGGTGGAGATTCACCGCCGCTACGGCAATGTTCGCGACAAACTGTCTCTTGCCACCGATACCCGCCGCTCCGCAGGCACACAGGCGCTTTCCATGCCACACGACGAAGTCCGCGACTTCTTCTATGCGCGCCAAAACTACCTGGATGAACTAGACGTTCACGCTGAGACGCTCGCTTCTGAGCTGGACGTTTCGCAATTCCGCATCCGCGATACCGAGGCTGCCCTTTCAGCGCGACTGCGCGACAAACACGGCGTCGAGATCATAACGACACCACAAATGGATGGCACGCTACACCGTTTCGACCGCGAAAGCGGAACGTTCCGCCTCGCCAGCCGCCTCTCCGAGGGGCAGCGCTCCTTCCGCATGGCTGCTGAGCTGGGATTTCTGGAAGCTGGCGAGCTCATCGACTCCCTTGTCGACGAAGAGCCCTTCACTTCCGACGCCTCGCGCAACCTTGCTAAGCGAGGCATCGCCAGCTACTTTGCGGCAGCCACAATCCTTCCCTACACCACTATTCATTCTGAAGCAGAGCAATCGGGCTATGACCTGGAATACCTATGCCAAGTCTTTGGCGTGGGCTACGAAACGGTGGCTTCGCGCCTATCTACCCTGCAGCGCACGAACAAGCGTGGCATTCCATTCACATTCGTCCGCGTGGACCGCGCCGGCAATATGTCCAAACGTCAATCGGCCACCGGCGTCCACTTCTCCAACTCGGGCGGCACCTGCCCGCTGTGGAACATTTATGAGACCTTCTCTAACCCCGGAGTTATCTCCCGCCAACTCGCGCAGATGCCCGATGGGCGCAACTACCTGTGGATTTCGCGTTCGGTTCAGCACCACCAGGGCCGCTACGGCGATACAAATAAGCTCTTCGCCATTGGCCTGGGTTGCGAGGCTCGTCATGCTGACCGCACGGTATATGCCGAGGGCCTTGATCTGGGCGACCTATCTGCCGCGACTCCGATTGGCAACGGATGCCGCACCTGCCCACGTGCCAATTGCGCCCAGCGCGCCTTCCCCGCCATCAACGAAACGCTGACAATCGACGCCCACCGCTCCGCAGTGGCGCCGTACTAAGCACGCGACATCCTGGGCTCGCGGCGCCGCGCTTCGCTGCCGGAACGCGAATACCCAGCCCTGAAAAACAAGACCTCGTGGTCGTACTCGCATCCCCGATTGTTCTCGCGGGATCGCCACCAGCAGGTCTGTGTTTCCAGGGCTGGGTATTTGCCAGAAGATGCAGAAAAGGCCCCCTCGCGGGGGCCTTAACGCGAAAAGCGCTTAGAGGTTAATCATGTGGCCGCCGATGCCCTCGGCAGCTTCCTTCATTGCCTCAGAAAGCGTTGGGTGGGTGTGGATATTGCGTCCGATTTCCTCAGCGGTGAGGTCGAAGCGCTGTGCCAACGTCAGTTCCGGAAGAAGCTCGGAGACGTTGGAGCCAACCATGTGTCCACCAATGAGCTCACCGAACTCACCGTCAGCAATGAGCTTGACGAAGCCGGCGGTCTCGTTGAGGCCCGCTGCCTTGCCGTTTGCGGAGAACGGGAAGGTTGCGACCTTGATGTCACGGTCAGCAAACTTCTCGCGTGCCTGCTCCTCGGTGTAGCCGAAGGAAGCAACCTGCGGGTTGCAGAAGGTAGCGCGCGGCATGTTCATGTAGTCACCCAGTAGCTGGGTCTCAGCGCCAGCGATAACCTCAGCAGCAACCACGCCCTGTGCCTCAGCAACGTGTGCAAGCTGAAGCTTTGCCGTGACGTCACCAATTGCGTAGATGCCCGGAACGTTGGTGCGCATGTAATCGTCGATTGCGATAGCGCCGCGCTCGGTGAGCTCAACGCCGGTGTTTTCCAAGCCGAAGCCCTCAACGCGCGGTGCGAAGCCGATGGAAACCATGCAGCGGTCAACAGTCAGGGTGTCGGTCTTGGAGCCATCCTTGGACTCGACCTCGACGGTGACATCGTTGCCATTGTCCTTAATGGAGGTGGTCTTGAAGCCGGTCAGCAGCTTCACGCCAAGCTTCTTGTACTGCTTAGCAATCTCCTTGGAGACGTCCTTGTCCTCGTTCGGCAGGACGCGGTCCATGAACTCGACGATGGTGACGTCCACGCCGTAGTTAGCTAAAACGTATGCGAACTCCATGCCGATTGCGCCGGCGCCCACGATAACCATGGACTTCGGAGCTTCATCCTTGAGGATCTGCTCCTCGTAAGAAACGATGTTGCCGCCGATTTCAACGCCCGGGAGGGAGCGAACGACGGAGCCCGTTGCGATGATGCAGTTGTCGAAGGTGACGGTCTTGCCCTTGTCATCACCCTCGGTGATTTCGATGGTCTTTGCGTCTTTGAAGGAGCCAAGGCCGTTGATCTCGGTGATCTTGTTCTTCTTCATCAGGTAGTGGACACCCTTGACGATGCCTTCAGAGACCTTGCGGGAGCGCTTGTGAGCAACTCCGAAGTCGAAGGAGACATCACCAGAGATGCCGAATGCCTTAGCCTCATGGTTGAAGGTGTGTGCTACCTCGGCGTTCTTCAGCAACGCCTTGGAAGGAATACAGCCAACGTTGAGGCAGACGCCTCCCCAGTACTGCTTCTCAATGACAGCAACCTTCTTGCCAAGCTGGGCTGCGCGGATGGCGGACACGTAGCCGCCTGGGCCCGCGCCGAGTACTACAACGTCATAATGTTCTTGAGTCACGCGTACAAGAATACGGAAGATTATCCGCGCTGTCTCACTCTCCCCCAAGATTGAGTGCCTTTTAACTTTTTAAGGCGAAAACGCAGCCCTCGCAGGAATTAAAAAATCTCCCTTTCCTGCCTTAAAAGCAAGGTAGGAAAGGGAGATTGGTTCAGCCGAAGCAGTGTCTTAGAACAGACCCATGCCCAGCGCAGCCTCGGAGGACATGGAAGAGCCAGCGTGTACCCAAGCGCCGAGGACGTTGTTGATGGCGACAATGAAGGAATCAAAAGCGTTCATGAAGTCTTACTTTCTGTTGTTGCTGCACAAATGCAGGGAGGGGAAAGAAACCTGCTGGTGGGGATGGTTTCCTGCGAGTAAATTGCACTCTTTATAACGGCATCTTAGGCACATACGTTACGCAGTGCGCTAATTCCAGCCGAAATTATGACACAAAAGCCACATGTTCACCAGCATTCACTTTTGTTACTTGATAGTTTGACTGTAGCTCCCTCGTTGTCTCCTCTCTCCTACCTCTTGCCTTTGGCGAGGGCACAAGGGAATATAGTCAACGAAAATGCGCGTACCCTCTCACGCATTACCGACTCCCTCTAAGGAAGCAAACCTAAATGAAGACTCTCCACTCATTGGTCAAAGTCGCTGCCTCTGCAGCGCTGATTTTGGGGTGTACGACCATTCCGGCCACCGCATCTGAAGTGCCTGCTGCCACCGTGGCAGGCGACGCCACCCCTTCCACCATCACCGAGGATTCCGCCTGGAAAGTCCTTAACGCAGATCCCTCCATTCAGGGCCTTTTGGTCTCCGAAGACGAATACCGAGAAAGCATCGATACCTACCGCGCAGCCGCAGCGGACGGCACTCTCGATGCCGCGAAGTACAAGGAGCTGAGCTTCGACCTAGATATGGCGAAGTTGCCAGACGAGTTGAAGTGGTACGGCTACGTTTACAAGTACCCGGACTACCGCGCCAAAATCGTCACCATGCAGGCCTCTTCCCCTGCCATGAATGGCCGCGAAATCCCGCTTGCCGTCATCACCCCTGACGGCAAATTCGATTCGCAACGCCCGACGCTATACATACTCAACGGCGCAGGCGGCGCTGAGCAAGGCATGGATTGGATCGTCAGCACCGCTGGCCGCGACCTAGATCCGGAAAAGCCGGGCACTCAAGACATCGATGACTTCTACGGAGACCGCAATGTCAACGTCGTCATCCCGCAGGCTGGCGCATTCAGCTACTACACCGATTGGCTGGAGGAACCGGACGGCAAGTACGGGCTTAAGGGCCCACAGAAGTGGGAGACCTTCCTAACCAAGGAGCTGCCTGGCCCGCTGGAGGATCACATCAACGGCAACGGGCAGCGCGGCATCGCTGGCATGTCCATGTCCGCCACCTCTTCACTGCTGCTGGCTGAACACAACCCACGCTTCTACGACGCAGTCGGCTCCTACGCCGGCTGCGCCGCTACCTCGAGGCCGCTGCCGCACTTCTACCTCCAGCTAACCCTGGGCCGCGGCGGCGCTACCCCAGAGCAGATGTGGGGCGAAATGGGTGGCGAGTACAACCGTTATAACGACGGTCTCATCAACGCGACCAAGAACAACCTGGGTGACACCGACATCTACGTGTCCGCCGGCTCCGGCCTCGCGGGCGCAACCGATTTAGGTTCGACCAAGTCTTCTTCCACCCTCGTGTTTGAAGGTGGTGCCATCGAAGCCGCAATGAGCGCTTGTACCCATGACTTGCAGGCAAAGCTCAATCACGAAGACGTGCCGGCTACATTCAACTTCCGCAACACCGGCACCCACTCCTGGCCGGGCTGGTTGGAAGACATCAACGCTTCCTGGAAGGTCTTCGGCACGGCATTCAACACCCCAGAATCGGAGGCTCACGTCGCCGAGGCAAACAATGCTGATGAAGTACTTGCTAACGAAAAGCTTGACGACGCCGATATCCCTAATGATGAGCAGCCTGCCCCCGCTGACGCCCCGCCGGTAGACCTAGAAGCGCCAGCACAGTAAGCTCTCCTTAAAACTCTCGACACGTTGGGAAAGAAGTTAATGAAGCGTATTAGCTCTATCATCGCCGCAGCCGCAATCGCTGCTGGCGCACTCGTTGCACCTTCTGCTGGTGCTGCTACCGTTGCACCAGCAACCATTGCAGGTGACACTGCGCTGTCCACCATCACTGAGATCGACCCGAGCGCCGTTCCTGCTGATGTAGCAGGCACCAAGTGGTACAAGAAGTACAAGGATGACGGCCGCGTCGAGAAGCTGCTGGCCCACTCGCCTTCCATGGATCGCGATATCCCGCTGGCTGTCATCAAGGCTAAGAGCGAGGACCGTCCAACCATCTACCTGCTCAACGGCGCTGGATCTGCAGAGCAGGATTCTGACTGGCTAAGCTTGTCCGACGCGGTTGACTTCTACCACGAGAAGGACGTCAACGTTGTCGTTCCGCAGGCTGGTGCTTTCTCCTACTTCACTGACTGGGAGCAGGAGCCAAACGGTAAGTACCTGCAGGGCCCGCAGAAGTGGGAGACCTTCCTGACCAAGGAGCTGCCAGGACCAATCGAGCAGCGCCTCAGCGCTTCCGATAAGCGTGCAGTGGCTGGTATGTCGATGTCCGCTACTTCTTCCCTGCTGTTCGCAGAGCACAATCCAGGCTTCTACGACGCAGCCGGCTCCTACGCGGGCTGTGCCGCAACCTCCTCCCAGCTCCCTTATGAGTTCCTGCGCCTGACCGTCAACCGTGGCGGCGGCCAGCCGGAGCAGATGTGGGGCCCAATGGGCAGCGACTACAACCGCTACAATGACGCCCTTCTGAATTCCCACAATCTGGAGGGCACCGCTCTGTACGTCTCGTCTGCCTCCGGCCTGGCTGGCAAGACCGATATGCCTTCTTACTACACCGCACAGGGCATGAACCCGGCCGCCGCATTCGTCGGATCCGCACAGCTCCAGGTCGAGGGCGGCATCATCGAGGCTGCGGTTAACAGCTGCACCCACAACCTGAAGGCCAAGCTGGACCAGCAGAACATCCCGGCTACCTACAACTTCCGCAATACCGGCACCCACTCTTGGCCGGGCTGGCGCGAGGACATCGAGAAGTCCTGGCCCGTATTTGCATCGGCTCTCGGTGTATAGGCCTATAAGGCCTCAACGCGAATAGGGTTTCATCCTTAAAGGGCGGTAGGATCGCAGCATTATGAAGCTGCTTTCCACCGCCCTTTCGCACGTCGCATCCACCGCCGGTCAACTATCTGAACAGCGCGATAGATACACAGGTGTCGCGTTCAACTTAGGTTATGAGGTCACCCATTATGACCTGGACCTTACCTACCGCGTTGAGCCCAACCTTTTGCAAGGTGAAGCGGTCCTGCATATCCGGGTGCTAGAGGACGTCGACAAGCTCACGCTCGATCTCGGCGGCGCCATGGTAGCCCGCCGCATCACCGCCAAGGGCGCGCCTCGGGTGGCGAAGTTCCGCCAGTCCGTGGGCAAGCTGCGCCTGACTTTCGCGGATACCATCGCAGAGGGAACCGAGTTCGAGCTACACATCCGCTACGGCGGCTCCCCACGCCCCATCCGCACCCCGTGGGGCGAACTCGGCTGGGAGGAAACCGAATCCGGCTCTCTAGTAGCTAGCCAGCCCAACGGTGCCCCGAGCTGGTTCCCATGCGACGATACCCCGAGCGAGAAGACCACCTTTGACATTAAGATCACCGCAGATAATCCGTTCCGCGTGATTTCGAATGGAAAGCTGGTTTCCCGCAAATCCGCCAGCGGTTCGATGACGCGCTGGCATTACCGCACCGAACACCCCACGGCTACCTACCTCGTTACGGTTCAGGTAGGCGAGTTTAGCGAGGTCAGGCTTGGCGACTCGGTGCGCGCCTGGGTTCCGTCAGCGCTCAAGACGCCTGTCCAAGAGGTCTTTGCCCAGCAGCAGGAGATGTTGGACTTCTTCTCTTCCTGCTTCGGCGCCTATCCGTTTGACGAATATCAGGTTGTCATCACCGAGGACGAGCTGGAAATCCCACTGGAAGCCCAGGGCCTTTCGATTTTCGGCTCCAACCATGTCTCGCCTACCTTCGAGCGTCTCATCGCTCACGAGCTTTCCCACCAGTGGTTTGGCAATGCGGTAGGCCTTAGCGAGTGGAAGGATATTTGGCTCAACGAGGGTTTTGCCTGCTACTGCGAGTGGTTGTGGATGGAGCACGCGCATGGCCGGACGGTGCATGAGTCTGCGCGTTCGCACTACAACGTGCTCGCTCGCAAGGCGCAGGATGTGCTGCTGGCAGATCCGGGCACTCAAGACATGTTCGATGATCGCGTATACAAACGCGGCGCGCTCACGGTACATGCGGTACGCGTACTGCTTGGCGACGCCGCCTTTTTCGACGCCGTGCGCTCCTACCTGGCAGAAGGCCGCCACGGCGTGGTTACGCCGGAAAACCTGCTTGCGAAGCTGCGCGAGCGCGCGGAAGATACGGCCACGCTCGATGGCCTGCTGGAGCAGTGGCTGGAACAAGAACAATTGCCGCACTTCCCGGCTTAAGCACCACCCCCCAAACTTTCGAACTTATTTTCCAATTTACCCTTGACAGGTCGTTGTATGTGGATAAAATAGAACATGTAATCGAAACGCCGAGGGGGGTGGGGCGCCATGCAAGACAAACACGAAGCGATTATCTCCACAGTCAACGAAATTGCCACATCGCTAACAGAACTGCGGGAACTTATGAAAGAACCCGCAGACCTCTACTTCGGCCGTTTGCATCCTGCTTTCGAGCACCTCGAGAACGCAATGGGAAAGAAGACCACCATCGATGCCGCCTTTGCCTTCCTTGCTGCCCGAGATGACGCTGGCCGTACAGTCGGCTCCAGCAAGCCGGAAGACTATCTCACCGCACGTTTGGGCCTGACCTATCCGGAGGCACAGGCGCGCATAAAGACCGGGCAATCGCTCTTTGCCCCGCTTTCGGAGGAAGCGGCCGCAGATGCGCCAGCTTCTGCCCATCCAAGCGCGACGGGCAGTGACAGCGAAACGGCAGAACAAAAGCGTGAGGACGCCACCCGTGAACGCGCCCGTCGGGAGCGGGAAGCCGCAGAAAAGCGCCGCCGGCAAATGCTTGAAGAAGAAGCCGCACACGCGCGCACTATCGCACTCATCGAACAGGAACTTGAGCACCTCACGGAGGGCGCGCTCCCTGGCCGGCAAGAGCTTAGCCAGCACGCTTTGGAGAAGTCTCGGGAGATGTCACATACAGCGCTCCGAGCCTGGCTGCGCGAGGCCATTCGTGCAGCAAACAAATCAGTCTCCGATGCAGACGCAGTCATTAAAAAGCGTCGCTTGCGCATCTCCCAGCCAGATGCTGATGGTGGCGTCTTCATCAGTGGATACGTCGATGCCGCCACGGCAGCAATGCTAAAAGCCGCATTTGCCCCAGCTCGCCATCAGGGAGGGCCAAATCTTCCGGCAGAGGAAGATTCCCGCACATACTCCCAAAGAATGGCAGACCAGCTTTCTGCCATTGTCCACAGCTATCTCGAATCTCATCAGCACGGCACTGGTGGTGTGGGTTCCTTGCTTATCACCACCACGCTGAACGAGTTGGAAGAGATGGATTCTTCCACCCGGTTCGCCACCAACGCTGGCGTGGAGCTCTCCCCGCTGGACCTACTACGTATTGGAGCGGCATCACACGATTTCATCGGTGTGGTTGATGATAAGAAATTCCCGCTGGAATTGGGCCGCTGCAAGCGCAGCGCAAGCCTTTATCAAAAGATAGCCTTGGCGGCCTCGGAGTTGGTATGCACCCATCCCGGCTGTGACCGCCCTTGGGTCGAATGCGATGTCCACCACCTCCATGCGTGGGCAGCAGGTGGAGCAACGGATCTCAAGAACTTAACGCTCCTCTGCAGAAGACATCATGCGGATAACAATGACCGACGTGACGGTTTCCGCAACATGGGGCATGCAGAGCGAGACCCAATAACTCGAAGAGTTGGTTATCGTCCGGCAGGGTCGGAAAGGATCCATTTCAACGACAGCCCAGCTGCACATAAAGCCCCGGCCCACAAACTCAGCGCCTAACCGCAGGATACTTGTGCCCTGCGGGCGGATTGCGCTTGCGTTTTATCGCGAGGTGAAAATAGTGAAGGTAGGTAGCCTAAAATTGTTATCCATGCGCAGAATGCTAGTTACTGGCGGCGCCGGATTCATCGGCGCCAACTTCGTCCGCTTGGTCGCTGCCACGCGCCCAGAAGTCTCCATCACGGTGCTGGACAAACTCACCTACGCGGGTAACCGAGCGAACCTCGAAGGCGTAGAGTGCCGCTTGGTTGTCGGCGATATTGCCGATGCCGCGCTGGTGGATGAACTGGTGGCGCAAAGCGACATCGTGGTGCACTTCGCAGCCGAGTCCCACAACGATAATTCGCTGCAGGATCCCTCCCCGTTCATCCAGACCAACGTCGTAGGTACTTTCACCTTGTTGGAAGCCTGCCGCAAGCACGATGTGCGTTTCCACCACGTCTCTACCGACGAGGTCTTCGGTGACCTCGAAATCGGTGCCGCTACCAAATTCACCGAAACCACCCCTTATGCGCCTTCCTCGCCGTACTCCGCGTCGAAAGCCAGCTCCGATCACTTGGTGCGCGCCTGGACGCGCAGCTTTGGGTTACGGGCAACCATCTCGAATTGCTCCAACAACTACGGCCCTTTCCAGCACGTAGAAAAGTTCATCCCGCGCCAAATCACCAACCTGTTAGACGGCCAGCCGGCCAAGCTATATGGAACGGGTGAGCAGGTCCGTGACTGGATTCACGTCGACGATCACAACAGCGCGGTCCTCACCATCCTCGATCACGGCGAAATCGGCGAGACCTACAACATCGGCGCTGACCAGAAAGACATCAACAACAAGGAGGTCATCGAGCTCATCTGCGAGATCATGGGGGCTACCAACGCTGCAGGCGGCGCGCTCTACGAGCACGTGGCTGACCGCCCCGGCCACGATCAGCGCTACGCCATGGACGCTTCCAAGCTCCGCCGCGAGCTAGGCTGGCAGCCGCACTACACTGACTTCCGCGAAGGGCTGGCACAGACCATCCAGTGGTACCGCGACAATGAGAAATGGTGGCGCCCGGATAAAGGCGACGTCGAGAAGCATTACGCCCAGCGCGGCCACTAGGCCGGCAGCGCAACCCCATTAAACGAAACCTAGACAGGAAGAAACGAGCACACGTGCAGGTAACCAAGACGGCCATCGAGGGCCTACTGTTCATCGAGCTTGACGTCCACGGAGACAATCGCGGCTGGTTCAAGGAGAACTGGCAGCGCGCAAAGATGGTTGACGCCGGGCTGCCCGATTTCCAGCCGGTGCAAAACAACGTCTCTTTCAACGCCGCGGCGGGCGTGACCCGCGGTCTGCATGCCGAGCCCTGGGACAAACTGGTAAGCGTGGCCCACGGCAAGGTCTTCGGCGCATGGTGCGATCTGCGCGAAGGCTCCGAAACCTACGGTGAGCTGGTCACCCATGAAGTAGGCCCCAATACCGCCGTCTTTGTCCCGTGGGGCGTGGCCAACGGCTTCCAGGCGCTTGAGAAAACCGCGTATTCCTACTTGGTCAACGATCATTGGTCACCTGACGCGGAGTACACCTTCGTCAACCTCGACATGGTGGACTGGCCGCTCGAGCCGACCGAAATCTCCGACAAAGACCGCGCGCACCCGCAGCTAGCGGACGTCACGCCCATGGCGCCGCGCAAGGTGCTGGTCACCGGCGCCAACGGCCAGCTGGGCCGCGCGCTGCGCAAGGTGCTACCGAACGCGGAGTTCTGCACGCGCGAGGAATTCGACATCACCAATCCGCCGCCGCGTCCTTGGCGCCGCTACAGCGCCATCATCAACTGCGCCGCCTACAACGACGTCAACGGCGCAGAAAGCGACCGTGCCCGCGCCTGGGAAGTCAACGCGCTGGCACCTGCCAAGCTGGCGGGCATCGCCGCCGATAACAACTTGACGCTTGTGCACGTCTCCAGCGACTACATCTTCGACGGCGAAACCGAATTACACACCGAGGAAGAAAGCCCTAGCCCGCTGAGCCTGTATGGGGCGTCGAAGGCGGCGGGTGAGGCGTCGGCAAGCGTGGCACCTAAGCACTATGTGGTGCGCACCTCGTGGGTCTTTGGCGAGGGCAACAACTTCATCAAAACCATGGCTCAGCTGGCAAATAAGGGCATCGAGCCGAAGGTCATCAATGACCAGCGCGGCCGGCCTACCTTTGCAGAGGACCTGGCCAAGGGCATCGCGCACCTGCTGGAAACCCAGGCGCCTTATGGCATCTACAACCTCTCCTCCGGGGGCGATACCGTGGGCCGCGATGAACTCGCCATGGCCACGTTCATCGGCATGGGGCACGACCCCGCCGAGGTCCACTCGGTCAGCACCGCGGAGTACGGCGTCGAGCCTGCCCGCCGGCCCAGCGAATCTACGCTGGATCTTTCCAAGATTGAAGCCACCGGCTTTAGCCCGATGAATTGGCGCGCCGCGCTAGCGCTCTACCTTGCGCTTTATCCTTTGGATTAGGCTTTCAAGCATGAAAGGCATCATCCTCGCGGGCGGTTCAGGCTCACGCCTCTACCCCATCACCAAGGGCATCTCGAAGCAGCTCATGCCGATCTATGACAAACCCATGGTCTATTACCCGCTCAGCACCCTGATTCAGGCGGGCATTCGGGAGATCCTCATCATCACTACCCCCGAGGATTCGGCGTCTTTTGAGCGCCTGCTTGGCGACGGCTCCCAACTAGGCCTCATGCTTTCCTACGCGGTGCAGCCACGTCCAGAGGGCCTGGCGCAGGCCTTCCTCATTGCGGAGGATTTCATCGGCGATGACTCCGTAGCCTTGGTGTTGGGCGATAACATCTTCGAAGGCCACGGCTTTGCCACCGCCTTGGGCCAGTGCCGCGACCCAGAAGGCGGAATCATCTTCGCCTACGAGGTCTCCGATCCGCAGCGCTATGGCGTGGTGGAATTCGACGCGGCAGGCAACGCGCTGTCCATCGAAGAAAAACCAGCCCAACCCAAGTCCAATCATGCCGTGGTTGGTTTGTATTTCTACGATAACTCAGTAATCGACATTGCCAAGGGCATCCGCCCGAGCGCCCGCGGCGAGCTGGAAATCACCGCCGTCAACGAGGAGTACCTGCGCCGCGGCAAGCTGCGGGTGCAGCGCATGCAGCGCGGCGACGTGTGGCTCGATACCGGAACGGTGGACTCGATGAGCGAGGCCTCCGCCTACGTCGAAGTGATGCAAAAGCGCACCGGCACCGTCATCGGCTCGCCGGAGGTGGCGGCCTACCGGGAAGGTTTCATCTCCCGTCCGGCCTTGGCCGCGCTGGCAGAGCCGCTCATGAAGTCCGGCTACGGCTCCTACCTGCTGGCCTCGGCGCGCGAGGATTAATCAGGCGGTTTTAATAATCAGCCGGGTTTAGTAGCCGCGGGCGACGTATTCGTCGATGCGCGCGGCCTCTGCGCCCACGGTGGTCTCATCGCCGTGGCCCGGCAGCACGCGGGTCTCGGCGGGCAGGTTGAAGACCACGTTGCGCAGGGATTCGATGATGACGTCAAAGTCGGAGTACTTGCGGCCGGTGGCACCGGGGCCGCCGTTGAAGAGCGTATCGCCGGAAAGCAGCACGCCCTCGCTCGGCAGGTGAAGCACCACGCAGCCCGGCGAGTGGCCCGGCGTATGGAAGACGGTGATGTCTTCGCCGCTGACCTGGAACTGCTGGTTATCCTCCAGCGGGCGGAACGCGGCGCCGCCGTTGGATTCTTCCCACAGCATCTGGTCATCTGGGTGGAGGTAGACCTCGGCGCCAAAGTGCTCGGCGGCCGCCGGCGCCAAGTCGCAGTGATCGTTGTGCGCGTGGGTGAGCAGGATGCCCTTGACCGGGCGATCACCCACGAGCTCGGCCACCGCATCCAAGTCGTGGGAAGGGTCCACGACGTACACACCCGAAGCATCGCCTACGACGTAGACGTTATTGTCCACGTCCCACTCGCCGCCGTCTAGGCGGAACTTGCCCTTGGTTACGGCCTTGTCGATCTGCATTAGCTTTAGTTCTCCTAATCTATGCGAATTCAACGACGGAGCGCAGCACCTTGCCGGACTTCATGGTGGCGAAGGAATCTTCGACCTCGTCCAAGGAGATGCGCTCGGATACGAACTTATCCAGCGGGAACTGGCCGTTGCGGTGCAGTGCCACATATGCAGGGAAGTCGCGCTCTGGCAAACAGTCGCCGTACCACGCCGGCTTGATGGAACCGCCGCGGCCGTAGAGGTCGATGGCTGGGATATCGACGTGGTCGGTGAGGTTAGGCACGCCCACCATCACCATGCGGCCGGCATGGTCGCGGGAGTAGAAGGCCTGGCGCCAAGTCGGCTGGATGCCCACGGCGTCGATGGAAACGTCGGTGCCGAAGCCGCCGGTTAGCTGGCGTACGGCCTCGATGACTTCATCCTCACTCATGTCCTTAGAGTTGACGACATCGGTGGCGCCGAATTCACGCGCGGTCTCGAGCTTTGCCTCGTCGATGTCGACGGCGATGATCTTGGCCGCGCCCGCCAGCTTCGCGCCGGCGATGGCTGCGGTGCCGACGCCGCCGCAACCAAAGACGGACACGGACTCGCCGAGCTGGATTTCCGCGGTGTTGACGGCCGCACCCAAGCCAGCCATGATGCCACAGCCCAAAAGTCCCGCCGCCGCCGGATCCTCCTCCGGATCCACCTTGGTGCACTGACCTTCGTGAACGAGGGTCTTCTCCGCGAAGGAGCCGATGCCCAGGGCCGGGGTCAGCTCGGCGCCTGCGTCCTTATCATCTTCGGCCAGGTACATCTTGGCGGAGGCGTTGTGGGTATTAAAGCAGTACTTTGGCTCGCCCTTCTTGCAGGCGCGGCACTCGCCACAGACTGCGCGCCAGTTAAGAATGACGAAGTCGCCCTCGGCAACGTGGGTAACGGCGGAGCCTACGCGCTCGACGACGCCCGCGGCTTCATGGCCAAGCAGAAATGGGAAGGCGTCCTCGATATCGCCGTCGCGATAAGCCAGGTCCGTGTGGCAGACTCCGCAGGCCTGCACCTTGACGATGACGTCGTTTGCGCCTGGCTCAGGGATCACGATGTTGACGGTCTCGACCGGTGCTCCCTTGGAGCGGGCAATTACGGCTTTAACAGTGTTGTTGCTCATGTGGCCCCAGCGTACACGGATTTCCAGCAAGGCCGAACTAATGAAAATTCATTTCAGCAGATATGCGAAAGCGTGCGCGGGTTACCCCAGCGCACGCCGAAAATTAGAAATTAAGAGCCAGCAATAACGTTTGCCGCATGCTCGTGGCCGCGCGCATTTACGTGAAGCGGCAGGTTGCCGTCGCCAGCAGTGAAGTCAACCAGGCCAGCCCACATGCGGCGATCTGCGGTGGCACACATGCCGTTATCGCGGGTGCTCGGCTTCAGGTCGAGGAACTCGGTCCCGGTACGAGCGGCCAAGTCCACCTGCATCCATTGGGAAGCATTTTCCCAAGCCTGCACATTCGGCAAGAAAGTGTGATCGAGCGGTGCCGGACCCACGTGCAGCAGGCAGTAGCTACCAGCAGAGCCGATGGTGGGATACCCGACGATCTGAATGCGTGCATTTGGCGCCGCAGCACGGATGCGGCCGATGAGCGGAGCGTTCGCATCCACGAAGCGGCGGCGCAGCTCGCCCTCGCTCATGCCTGGGTTGTTATACGTGTCATTAAAGCCCGTGGTGTAGAGAACGCGGCGGGTATTTGGGCTCAACGCGCCGGTCTGGATCGCGCGATCAACCTGGGCGAACATCTGCGGGCCGCGCGAGAAGGAAACAGCGCCGGAGCAAGAAAAGTCCGCGACCGGCAGGCCCAGCTTCGCGCCAGTGCGGCGGGCATAGTTATTAGACTGAGGACAATTCACGCCGCCAGCACTCTGGGAGCTCAGGCGCGCGGTGAGATAAGCACCCGCGTCTGGGTCGGCCAACACGGAATCACCAAAGGCCACCAGATTTGCATCGGCTGCCACCGCTTGAGGTGCCGTGCCCAGGCCTACCGCGATACAGGTCGCAGCAAAAGCTGCCATTACCTTCTTTTTCAGGTTCATGGATTTCCTCTCAAATTTTGCTGCCCATCATCTTAGCCCAACCTGGACGGTCCGTTCAGAATCAATATATGTTCTATGACAAAAATATACTATAGTCCACAGGGGCAACTTCTGTAACATTAGTAACAATCTTCCGAGCCGTGCAACAGCCTGTGCAGCCCACACGCTTAACAAGCCGGTAGCCTAACTGTCGCGCTAGCTTTCTCTTATTGACGTAGGACTTTTACTCAACATGCCTTTTAATTTCTCTGATTTAACCTTCCACGCCGCTGCCCTGAGCCGCTTTATCCCGCAGCTTTTTAAGTCCGGCATCATCACCCACCGTGATGGCATTACCCCGCTACTCAAGGCCGGGCCCATCTTAAGCCGCTACCGCTTTACCACTGCCCGCGAGCTCGAGCAGGGCTATATCACCTGCCCAGAGCGCCTTGCGCTAATCGACGACGACGGCACCCTTACCTACCGCCAACTGCGCAACAACGCGCAGACCCTGGCCAAGCACCTACGCAGCCTCGATCTGCCAGAAATCCGCCTCGGCGTGATGGCCCGCAACGGCCGCGGCATCATCACCCCATTAGGTGCCAAGGGATACGCGGGCGCGCATATCTTCCTGCTCAACGTCGCTTCTTCCCCAGAGCAGCTCGCAGGCTGCATCGAGGAAAACAACATCAACGTGCTCGTCATCGACGACGAATTCATCGACCGCCTCGATCCCGCCTATCACGAGAGGATCGCCGTTATTATCGGGCATGACTCGGGCGCGGAACATTTCGGGCTACCGACGCTAGACGGCATCGTCAAGCACGCCGAAGCAGTGCGCGACATCCGCTTGCCAAAGTATCCGAAGCACGGGCACATCGTGCTGATGTCTTCTGGCACCACCGGCATCCCCAAGGGCATCATGCGCCCGGAGCCGACGCTGCCGGTCGTGCTGGCATCCATCGTGGAAAACATCCCCTGGCGTGCCATCCAGAAGGTGCAGATGACCGCATCCATCTTCCATACGTGGGGTTGGGCCTGCCTCAATATCGCGCTGGGCCTGCGCAATACCATCGTCACCCGTCGCGTCTTCGACCCGGCGGCCGCGCTCGATGACATCCAGCGCTACCAGCTCGATGGTCTGCTTTCCTCCCCCGTCTTCTTCCGCCAGATGGTTGAGGTTGACCCGGATTCGGCGTATGACACCTCGAGCCTGAAGTTCATTGCCTCCGCCGGGCATGCGCTGACCCCGGAGATCGTGAAGGAAACCCACGAGCGCTTCGGCCCGATTCTCTGCAACGTCTATGGCTCCACGGAGCTGGCGCTGGCGTCGACGGCCAGCATGGAAGAGGTGGCTAAAGACCCGACCATCGGCGGCAAGATTGCCTCCGGCACTAAGCTGCGCATCCTCGATGAGGAGGGCAATGAGGTTCCGCGCGGCGAGGTCGGCGAGATCTACCTGACCAATTCCACCGCGCTCATTGGCTATACCAACCCGAAGATCCCACTCCACAAGGTCGATGGCCTCATTTCCATCGGGGACTTGGGCTATATCGACCCCGAGGGCTACCTGCATGTGGTGGGCCGCGCCGATGACATGATCATCGTCGGCGGCGAGAACGTGCACCCGCAGTCGGTGACGGAGGTGCTCGAGGCCATGCCGGGCATCGCGGAGGTGCATGCCGGTGGCGTGGAGGATGAAACCACCTTCCAGCGCATCGCCGTGTGGGCGGTGCCCACGCGGGACGCCCTAGGCAACGCCGTGACTGCCGACGCCATCCGCGCCTGGGTCCGCGAGAACCTGGCGGACCACTCCGTGCCGCGCGATGTCCACTTCCTGGACAAACTCCCGCGCAATGCCACGGGCAAGGTGGTGCCGCGCCTGCTGCACGGCACCGACTAGCCCACGCCTATTCCTCTCAAGACGTAGAACCCTCCGAGCCGAAACTGCCCGAGTTGCCAAAACCTTCGCTCCTAACCGCAGGGAACAACGTTGTTTTTGGCAACTCGGGCAGTTTTTGTGTCTGGGATTTAATCCAGCCGGCTAGCTGCTGCGCTTGACGGTTGCTGCGACTTCGCCTGGCAGGGCATGGCCCTCGCGAGCGATGTCGACTCCGGCGACCTGCTTGGCCGTCGGGCACACCACCGGGGTGATGAGGTTGACGCCGCGCTCGCGCAGCTTGCTTGCCTCCACCGCGATGATCGGCGTGCCGGCAGTGACGGTATCGCCCTTCTTAGCCAGGGCGGTGAAACCTTCGCCCTTGAGCTCCACGGTGTCGATGCCGATGTGAATGAGCAGGTCCAGCCCATCCGCGGTCTTCATGCCGAAGGCGTGGCGCGTCTTAAAGATCATGGTGATGGTGCCGTCTACCGGGGCGCAGACGTCGAAGGCATCGACGGCATCAGGCATCACCGCGAAGCCTTCGCCCACCATGCCCTGCGCAAAGGACGCATCCGGGACCTGGGAGAGCTCGACAACGTCTCCGGCGAACGGGGCGCGCACGTCGACGCCAGCGGCATCACCGCTTCCGCTCTGAGCGGCAGCGGCGCTGGCCGGCGCGCTGGCTCCAGCACCTGCCGCGCTCGCTGCACCAGTCGTGGCCAGGGCCGGGGAGCCGTGGCGCAGCTGGTGGCTGACCTCGTCATACATGAATTGCACGGCCGGGCCCACGATGACCTGGACGCTCTTCTCGGAGGGGTGGATGACGCCGGAGACGGCGGCGCGTTTGATCACGGAGTCGTCGACAAGCGCCTGCTCCTTCACGCCGACGCGCAGGCGCGTGGTGCAGTAATCCAATGAGTCAATGTTGTCCTTGCCGCCGAGACCCTCGATGATGCGGGCGGCATCACGAGCAGTCTTCTCATCGCCGGTGGCGGAATCCTCGATGGAATCTGCTACCGCATCGTCCTCGCCGCGGCCCGGGGTCTTGAGGTTGAGCCAGCCGATGAGGAAGTAGAAGATGACGAAGTACAGGGCGAAGAAGCCCACACCCATGACCAGCAGCATGTACCACTTATTAGCCAGCGGGTTCTGCGAGGAGAGCAACATGTCCACGAAACCGGCAGAGAAACCAAAGCCGGCGGTCCAATCCATGGCGGAAGCGATGAAGACGGACAGGCCCATCAGCAGCGCGTGCACCACGTAGAGCAGCGGGGCGACGAACATGAAGGAGAACTCCAGCGGCTCAGTCACGCCGGTGAAGAAGGAGGCCAAAGCACCTGCGGCCATCAGGGAACCGACGACCTTGCGCTTGTTCTTATCCGCGCGCAGGTACATGGCGAGTGCCGCGCCCGGCAAGCCGAACATCATGACTGGGAAGAAGCCCGCCTGATAGCGGCCGACGACGCCCTCGACCGTGCACTGGCCGTTGGCCCAAATGCCCGGGCAATCGGCGGCGGAGGTAGCAGTAGCGGCTGCCTCGATGGTCTTCTGACCGGCCTGGAAGTTGCCGATGTCATTGATACCGATGACATCGAACCAGAAGACGGAGTTCAGCGCGTGGTGCAGGCCGGTCGGGATGAGCAGGCGGTTAGCCACGCCATAAATACCGGCGCCCGCCGCGCCCAATCCTTGGATGGAGGTACCGAAGTTAAAGAGCGCGTTGTAGATGAACGGCCACACGAAGTAGAGGATGCCGGAAATCACTATGGCGATGACGGCGGTAAGAATCGGCACGAGGCGCCGTCCAGAGAAGAAAGCCAAAAAATCCGGCAGCTTGGTGCCGTGGAAGCGGTTATATACCCAGGCCGCCATGACGCCGGCGAGGATGCCGAAGAGGACGTTGCCGCCGCCCACGGCGTTCCAGCCTTCCGCGGCCCATTCCAGGGCCTCATCGCCGGTCAGCGCGGTGGGGTCTTCGATGCCGCGGTAGCCGGCCACGGCCTCCGGGCCCAGCAGCTTCATGAAGGTGGCGAAGGCCAGGAAACCAGAGAGCGCCGCGGCGCCGTTGGAATCCTTGGCCAGGCCGAAAGCAATGGCGATGGCGAAGATCCAGCCCAGGTTGGACAGCACAGCGTCGCCGGAGCTGATCAGCAGCTGGGCGGCGAGGTTATCCGGGCCAGCCGCGCTGGAGATCCAGTAGCCAACGCCACTGAGGATCGCCGCGACGGGCAGCACCGCCACAGCGCCCATGAGGGCTTTTCCGAGCCGCTGCAGCGGCCCCATGACATCTATTTTCATGTCTGAATCGTCCTTTCGAGTAGAAGAGAAGGATGGAATGAGGAAAAGAAGCTTTAACGCAGGCGGTTCTGGTCCGCGAAGAGGTAATACTCGCGGTCTTCCAAGCGGGCAGCGGCGGCTTCATCCACAATCACCGTGGCGTGCTGGTGCAGCTGCAACACCGAGCCAGGACAGCGCGCTGAAAGCGGGCCCTCGACCATCGCGTGCACCGCGTTGGCTTTGTTGCTGCCGGTGGCGATGAGGAGCAGGTGGCGGGCCTCAGCAATCGTCCCCAAGCCCTGCGTGAGTGCGTGGCGCGGAACCTCTTCGACAGTGTCGAAGAAGCGGGAGTTATCTTGCACAGTCTGCGGGTGCAGGGCCACCACGCGAGTGCGCGACGTCAGGGAACTCGACGGTTCGTTAAAGCCGATGTGGCCGTTCGCGCCAATACCGAGCAACTGGACATCGACACCACCGGCATTTCGGATGGCCTGGTCATAGGCGGCACTGGCTGCCACGGGGTCGGCGGCGTTGCCTTCTGGACTCTTGACCAAGGCATCATCGAAATCGACGTGGCTGGTGAAGTCACGGCGGATGGTGGCGTAGTAGGACTGCTCGTGTTCGGGGTTAAGGCCAAGGTACTCGTCGAGAAGAAAAGCCCGGCTGCCGGCGAAGCTCACCTCGCCGCGCTCGTGGCGGGCGATGAGCTCCTTGTAGGTAGCCACCGGGGTGGAACCCGTGGCTAGGCCTAGGGTGGCGGATTTGTTGGCGTAGCCTGCGAGGAAATCGGCAGCCGCGGCGGCGACCTCGGCGGGGGTGGAGCGGATGAGGATGTCCATGAGGTGCCTTCCTAATGTGAGTGAGAGTCTTGTTTAAGAGTGTATAAATTCAGTGCCACCGACAATGACGCGCACCGGCTCCAGTTGAGCATTGAGGCCCACCAAGTTGGCGTGCGCACCGACCGCGATGCGGCCTAGCTCCGTCTCCCCCAGCACATCGGCGGCCGTGGTGGAGGTAAAGCGCACCGCTTCGCCCAGACCATGACGTGCGGCGAAGCTGGCGAATTGCTGGGCCAAGGTGGACGTGCCACCCGCGATAGCACCGCTGGGCACGCGCGCGACTCCCCCGCTCACGGTGACGGGCAGGGAGCCCAATTCATAGTCACCGTCGGCCATACCGGCGGCCGCCATGGCATCCGTCACCGCGAAGGCGCGGGGGTTGTGAGCCATGTCCACGGTGCCGTCGACAAGATGCACGCCATCGGCGATGAGCTCGACGGCCGCATCACCCGCCTTCGCCGCGGTGAGTAGGGCGGCCACAGGGCCCGGCGCGCGGTGGTGGATGGAGGGCATGGCATTGAAAAGGTGCGTGCCGGTCACGGTGACGCCGAGCTCCTTAGCCTTGGCGATAACCTTCAGCGTGGTGTCGTAGTCGGCCTCGGTATGCCCCAGGCTGGCGATGATGCCCTGCTCCGCGCAGACTTCGAGCAGCTTGTCGACGTTCTCCGTCTCCGGCGCAAAGGTAATCGAACGCAGGTGGCCGCGGGCCGCGGCGATGACCGCGCGGAAGAAGTCCGGGTCACCGGGCACGATGCGCGAAGGGTCCTGCGCGCCGCACTTAGCCGCCGCGATGAAGGGGCCTTCCATGTGGATGCCGGCGATTTCGCCCTCCTCAGCCAGCTGGGCCAAAAGCTCCGCCCGGGCGCACAGCTCTTCTTGTGTGCCGGAAACCAAGCTGGCCAGCAGCGTCGTCGTACCCTGCGCGCGGTGGAAGCGGGCTGCGGCCAGACACTGCTCATAGTCGCCGTTGGGGAATCCCCCGCCGTTACCGCCGTGGTTGTGCAGATCCACGAAACCGGGCACCCACAGCAGCGCATCCGGGTCCCCGGCGCGCCAGGCGGCCTCGGCTTGGGGGACAGAGCCAAGCTTTATGCCCTCAATATTCTCCCCGAACGTAACGGCCCCGGCGCGCAGCTCGAAGTTTTCATCGATGTAGAGGCCCTCGACGTGGCCTTGACTCCCTGTTCCCTCTGGCTGCATAGTTCATTCGATTCTGTATGTCTGGGCAGACACGGCACCCGCCCGGTTGGTAACTACGTTGCAATTTATCAGGATGAGACTCGCTTGTGAACTGTGATACCTTTTGAGCTGTGTGTGAAGAGCGATGACTTTTGTCATGTAAATCGCTGACATACGCCTCTACCAGCGGGCGTTGCCCAACGGAAAAGTTAGAGCCATGAACACAGCAGAATCAGCCATCGAAATTCATGACCTCTACCGGCAGTACGACGACTACACCGCGGTGAACGGGATAAGCCTGTGCGTTGCACGCGGAGAAACCTTCGGGCTCTTGGGCACGAACGGCGCGGGCAAGACCTCCACGCTGGAAGGCGCCACGTGGACCACGACCTGGCCGCCGCAACCATTGCCGCCGGGGACTCACCGCTCACGGAACGCGAAGCGGAGGTCCTAGCCATGGCCGGGCGGGGCCGTTCCATCGAGGCCATCGCGAAAGCTGCACATCTCGCCCCGGGTACAACCCGCAATTACATTTCCTCCGCCATGACAAAGACTGGAGCGGAAAATCGCTTCGAGGCCTACACCATCGCCAATGAGCGCGGCTGGCTGTAGCTTCTAGGCGTACTGCGGGCACTCCTCCTCTCGTGACGGTAGAGTTGATGCCATTTGGCCCACCTGACCACCACTTTCACGGAGCAATCCTCATGGCCCACTTTTCCGCACGCCAGCTCAAGCTCTTCATGGGATTCTGACCGCCCTTTTTAGGCGCTGGCATCAAGGTCAAGGAATTCGCTGATGATGGCACACGCGTCGTGGTCAGCCACAAGCCGAACATGTTGACCAAGAATGCCATGGGCGTTGCCTTCGGCGGCACGCTCTCCGCCATGACAGATCCATTCTTCATGCTTGCCTCCATGCACCGCCTGGGCAAGGAGTCCCGCATCTGGGATGCCGCCGGCGAGATTAAGTACCTCAAACCCGGCCGCGGCACAGTCACCGCCGATATGCGCATTCCCGAGAAGACCTACGCTCTCATCGAAGAAAAGACGGCTAACGGCGAGAAATACCTGCATTGGTTCGACGTGGACATCCTTGATGAGGAAGGCGATGTCGTCGCCCATGTGCGCCGCCAGGTGTATTACCGGCGCAAGCAAAAGTGAATGCTACTTCAGTTCGTTGAATGCTTACTCCGGCATGCTCAACACGGGTCTTATCCGCAATCCCAGGCAAATTCGACCCGATCGAAATTGCGCACAGCGAGGTCATCGGGATGGATGTAAAAGTTTCCAACCCCGGCGTCGCCCCATTCGCAAGGGCCATCCTGGTCTATTGTCGCGAGCGTAAATCGGGGATCAGCCGGATCCATAAGGATCGGGTTACAAAAAACTGCGCATCCCCTTCTGGCCCTTTACCCGGAAACCACTAATCCCTGCTTATACTCAAGAGGCAAAAAGAAGCGCCCTTCCTCTAACGTGAAGGCTAGAGAAAGGGCACTATGTATATCGGGGCATGGAGCCGCCTGCGAGAATCGAACTCGCGACCTTCTCATTACGAGTGAGATGCTCTACCGACTGAGCTAAGGCGGCACGGCGCAACGGGAAGATGCACCGCGTGAAAGTTTAGCCTAGGCCCGGGCTAAGAAAGAAATCGGGCCACCACCCGCACTACACGCGCAGCACACGTGCACGCTAGCGCGCACCGCAGGCCAAACGCAGGCGGCCAATCATGCCGTCGAAAGCCACCTGCGGGGTGACGTTCTGCGGCAGCTGCTCGCGGCAGGTACGGATGGCGGACTGAGCGGCAAGCAGCCCATCCTCGCTCACGCGTTGGGCAAGTTCGCCCGCCAGGCCGGCGAAGTCCGGGTGGGTCATGTCCACCTCAGCGCCAACTTTGAGCATGAGCGCATCGCGGTAGATACCGGCAAGATCCACAAGGACAATATCGAGGCCGTCGGCGATGCGGCGTTTAGCGCGCTTCTTATGGAGCTCCTCCAGTTCTTTCAGGGCACTGCGGGCGTCGCGCTGCGCCTTGCTTGCTCCCTTACCCTTGGCGCCGATGCCGAAGGACTGCTCAATTTTGGAGCGCTCCGCTTCTTCGGATTCAGCGTGAGAATCCTTGGCGTCCTTCTCAATGAACTTCAGCAGAGCGGTAACGGATTGGAAGGCCTGGGAGCCGTGGAAGACGTCTTCGGCCAGGTTGATGGCCATGGCGCGACGCTTTTGTGCGGCCGCGTCCTGTACCAGGTGGCGGGCACGGCCCACGTGCTGCAAGCTCGTGACGGCGGCCAAGCGAGCATCGTGTTCGCTGGCGCCCTCGGCGACGAGCTGTTTGACCACGCCTTCCACGCTGGGCGAAGGAATATATAGGTGGCGGCACCGCGAGCGCAGGGTCTGGGAGAAATCTTGTGGGTCCGCGGAAGGAGCCACCATGACGATGACGGTGCGCTCCGGCGGCTCCTCCACTGTTTTCAGCAAAGCGTTGGCGGCCTCGTTGCGCAGGCGGTCGGCTTTGTTGAAGATAACCACGCGCCACGGCGCCACGCTGGGCAGGCTCGCCGCACGGCCGATGACGTCGCGGGCCTCGCCGACGGTGATGAATTGTTCCTTAGGGTCGACGAAAACTAGGTCGGTGTGTTTTTGTTGTTCCAATACCGCCCGGCAGGCCGCGCACTGCCCGCAACCGGGGTCCCCGTTTTCATCCTTGCTCGTGCACATCAACGCCGCCGCAAAGCACAGCGCCGCCAAAGAGCGGCCCGCCCCGGGAGGACCCGTAAGCAGCCAAGAATGACTCATCGCCCGCAGATCCCCCTCGCCTCGGGCGGCCCGGGCTGCGGCCAAGATGGTCTGGGCCACTGCTGGGGTATCTGCCAATCGTTGCGCAACGCTTCCGGTATTCACTCGCCCTAGCCTACTGGGATAACTAAAGTAATAAACCATGAACAGACTACTGCGTGGCGCCCGCTGGCTCATGGGCACCCAATGGCCGATGTACGCCACGCTCGTTCTGGGATCCAACATCTTAGGCGCCGTGGCGATCATGACCTTCGTGGTCTTCCTCCTACCGATGCCGGAGATTAAGGACTTTACTTCCGACGTCCCGCACTTGGCGTTAATCGGCGTCCTGTATGTTTCCTTTGCCGTGCTCATCGGCATTTCGGTAACCCTGTTACTCTTCCGGCCGGTGCTGGACTGGCAGCGCAATCCCGAAGCCCACGATCCAAACATGGTGCGCAACCTGGTGCTGCGCATACCCATCTATCAAGCCGCAGTGGCCGGCCTGGTGTGGATCATCGGCATCGTCCTGGCCATCATCATCGCCACCCAATCCTCCGGCAGTCTGGGCCTAGTCGTGGGAGTTTCCACAACCTTGGCCGGCCTGTTGGTGGTGTTGCTTACCTACTTGCAGGCAGAACGCCTCGTGCGCCCCGTGGCGGCGCAGGCAGTGGCCCGCCGCTTCGAGGACTCCACCCTGGAGCCGCCGATTAAATACCGCCTCATCTATACCTGGGTGATGACCTCCGGCATTCCGCTCGTCGGCATCGCACTGGTGCTCGTGGGCCAGCGCACCGGCATGTTCACGGATAACGCCAACGACATCATGCCCGCGGTAATCGCCCTAGCGCTGACCGCCCTGGGAACGGGTTTTACCGGTACCGTCTTCGCGATGATGAGCGTGGTTGACCCCATCGTCGAGCTACAGGATGCAATCAACCGCGTGCGCCGCGGCGAAAATGATGTGCAGGTCGATATTTATGACGGTTCCGAGTTGGGCGTGCTGCAAGCAGGTTTTAATGAGATGATGCGCGGCTTGCGCGAGCGTCAACGCGTGCGCGATATCTTCGGCCGCTACGTCGGCATCGAGGTCGCCCAGCGCGCACTGGAGGAACGCCCCGAGTTGGGCGGCGAGGACCGCAAGGTAGCAGTTCTTTTCATCGACGTCATCGGCTCCACCACCTTCGCGGTCAAGCACGCCCCGGAGGAGGTCGTCGAAGAACTCAACAAGTTCTTCGAGCACGTAGTCGAAGTGGTGCACCGCAACAAGGGCATCATCAACAAGTTCCAGGGCGATGCCGCGCTGGCCGTATTCGGCGCTCCGCTTAACGTCTACGACGCTAACTCCATGGCGCTGCAGGCGGCGCGCGAGCTGCGCCAGGAGCTGCGTGGCTTGGAGCTGCAGGCAGGCATCGGCGTCGCGGCGGGTCACGTGGTGGCCGGCCACATCGGCGGCGCGGATCGCTTTGAATACACCGTCATTGGCGATGCAGTAAACGAGGCGGCCCGCTTGACCGAGCTAGCCAAGGACACCCCGGGCCAGGTGCTAACTAACTCCGCCACGCTGCGCGGCGCCAACGAGGCCGAGCAGGCACGTTGGACCATGATGAAGTCCATTGAGCTGCGCGGACGACGCCGCATGACGCGACTGGCACGCCCTATCCGTTCCACGCTTGCTGAGCGTGCGGAACAATAGCGGAGCAACCGCGGCACAGTAACCGAGAACTAATTTCATAAGATCTGTAACATGCGGCCCATGACCTCCGCAGTGTCTCAGTCTCGACCTCGCATGATCGTGCCCGACGTAGCTCGTGGCATGGCTCTTCTCGGCATCGCCCTAGCCAACGTCTGCACTGGATGGATTACCACCACCCATCCAGACGGCCAGTACTTCGGCGGCATCGATTCCGGCAACGCGTGGGATAAAGCAACCGTGCTCTTTACCGCGATGTTCGCACATAACCGCGGCTTGCCGATGTTCTCCACGCTCCTGGGCTTCGGTATCGGGCTTATCACCCTGAGCCTTTGGCGCCGCGGCTTCCCGCTCGGCCAGGCGCGCATGGTCATCATCAAGCGCTACGGCTTCCTGGCCGTTTTCGGCATTATCCACCTGGTGTTTATCTTCTATGGCGACATCATGTTTTTCTACGGCTGCTGTGCTTTGGTCATCAGCATGTTTATTTCCCTGCACGATAAAACTCTCAAGAAGATCGCTTATACCCTGCTGACCATCATTACGGTCCTTGGAATCGGTGCGTTTGTGTTTACGCTTTTGGTTCCGGAATCAGGCATGAATTACGTCCTCTTTTCCGAGCTTCCCCAATCCTATGGGAAGTTGGTGCTGGATGGATTATTGATGCTGTTGGGGCAGGCTGTTAGCGCCGTGCCGTTCATGCTCATGTACGGACCCATCATGTTGGTGGGCTTTACGTGGGCGCGCCAGGGCACGCTTGCCGACGTCGCGTCTCACCGCACCGAGCTGCGCATCTGGGCAGGCATTACAGCAGTGATCATCTTGGGCGTGGGCCTGCCGTGGGGCCTTGCTACTATCGGCGTGCTCCCCGCGGAAGTCGAGGGGGCCTTCTTTCAGCTCAACACCTTCGTCGGCGTGATTACCGGCCCGGGCATCCTGGCGATGCTCGCGCTGGTGCTAGAGAAGGTGCAGACACTGCCTTGGTGGCTGTGGCCATTTAGTGCGCTGGGTAAGCGCTCGATGAGCGGCTACATCATGCAGTCGATCATCTTCTTCGCGGTGATTTTCCCGTTCACCTTGAACATCGGCTCCCAGTTCTATGCCTCCGGCTTGGCCTTGTTGGCGGTGGGCAACTGGCTGCTCACTCTGCTGCTGGCCTGCCTTCTCGAATACTTTGGCAAGCCGGGCCCGTTCGAGTGGCTGCATCGCCGAATTTCTTATGGCAAGACGATGCGGCCAGAACTAAAAAGGCAGCCGCCTAGTGGCATTGAATCACCCGTCAGTGGCGCTCCAGTGCATCAACCAGAAGGAAATGTCCAAGCACGCGGCTAGCGGCCTCGGCGGCGCCCAGCAGGCGGCTATCGCGCAGCGGGTTGACGGGCAGGGTGCGTGCAAGGGTAAGCCCCTCTGAAAAGAGGATGAGGTTGGCGCCGTGGCTCGCTCCCTTCGTGGCGTCTGCACGCAAGGCTGGATCCCCTGCGAGCGCCGAAGTGGCGGCAACAGCCGCACCAGCCACTGCGGTGGCCGCGCGGTAGCGGCCCTTAGAAATGGCAAGGCCGCCAGCCCACGCGCCGATGCGCAGGCCCCAGCCCAGCTTGTCGTTGCGCTGCGCGCGCAAAAGATACAGATAAGCTCCGTGATGCAAGGCAATGGCGGCAATGCCCAGAGCATTCGGTTCGCCGCGCTTGCAGTACTGGCCCACCGAACCGGCAGCAAGGCCACCGCGCAGCACCGGGTTCGCCGTTTGGGTGCAGAGAGTAGCTATTACCGCGGCGTCGAGAAGCCGGGGCTCAAACCCGAAGATGCGTGCCCAAGCGCTGGCCTCCCCGGCGGCTAGAAACCCTAGGCGCGCGGGGTGGCCGGCGGGATCGGTGATTGCGGGATATACCGCCCGCCACAGCGCGGCGGCGCCCTGTTCAGTGCGTTGCAGGAAGTCCATCGCTACTTGCGGCTGCCTGCCTTGACCACGTTCTTAGTGCCTGGCGAAGGCTTCTTCGCCGTCGACTTCTTCGTGGATTTCTTGGTTGCCTTCTTCGTGGATTTCTTAGTCGATTTTTTGGTCGACTTCTTACCAGCCTTCTTGGTGGTCTTCTTCTTACCACCATCCGCGGCTTCCTTGGCACGGCGCTCGGACAACAGCTCGTTAGCACGGGCGTCGGTAAGCGTTGCGGGATCGTCGCCGCGGCGCAGCGAAGCATTCGTGGTGCCATCGGTGACGTACGGGCCAAAGCGGCCATCCTTGACGGACATCGGCTTGCCGGAGACGTCATTGTCACCCAGCTGCTTCAGCGGCGGCTGCGCGGCGGCGCGGCCACGGCGCTTCGGCTCCGCGTAGATGCGGCGCGCCTCGTCCAAGGTGATGGAGAAGATCTGCTCTTCGTTAGCCAGCGAGCGGGAATCACTGCCCTTCTTCAGGTACGGGCCATAGCGGCCGTTCTGTGCGGTGATGACCTCGTTATCGGAAGGATCCACGCCCACCTCACGCGGCAGGGAAAGCAGCTGCAGGGCCTGCTCCAGGGTGACCGAAGAAGGCTCCATGGAGCTAAACAGCGAAGCGGTGCCAGGCTTGAGCTTTTCGTCGATGTACTCGGCGATGCGCTTTTCCTTCTGCTTTTCCGCAGTCTTGGTCTCCCAGTTCTTGGCGCGTTTGCCTTCCTCGGCGCGCTGCTTATCCTCAGCCTCGCGCTCCTGCTTGACCAGCTCGAGGGCCTCGGCCTCAGCCTTCTCGCGCTCATCCTCGCGCACCTGCTCGGTGACGTACGGGCCGAAACGGCCTTCCTTGGCCACGATCATGCGGCCATTGGCGGGGTTCTCGCCTAGCTCGCGGCCGCCCTGCGGGGTAGCAAAGAGCTTCTCAGCGAGCTCTTCACCCAGCTCATCCGGGGTGGTGGTCTCAGAAAGGTTGGCGCGCTGATACTCCGGTGTGCCGTCCTCGGCCGTGCCCACCACGCGCTCGATGTACGGGCCATAGCGGCCGACGCGCACGAAGACATCGCGGCCTTCCGAGTCGGTGTAGAGCAGCAAGGAGTTGACCTTGCGGGCGTCGATGGCCTCAAGGTTGATATCGATAAGGGACTTCAAGCCGCCGTGGCGCGCGATGGAATCCGCCTTCTGCTCCTTGGCCGCAGCATTGCCAAAGTAGAAGCCCTTGAGCCATTCGGTACCGTTCTCGTTACCAGTGGCAATCGCGTCGAGCTCGTCTTCCATCGAGGAAGTAAAGTCATAGTCCACCAGCTCGGTGAAGTTGTCTTCCATCAGGCCGATGACCGCGAAGGCAACCCAAGACGGCACTAGGGCGTTGCCGCGCGAGAGCACGTAGCCGCGGTCCTGGATGGTCTTGATGATGGAGGCATAGGTGGAAGGACGGCCAATGCCCAAATCTTCCATCTTCTTAACCAGGCTGGCCTCGGTATAGCGCGCCGGCGGGTTGGTGGAGTGACCGTCAGCGGAAACTTCCTGGGAGGCCAGCGCGTCGCCCTCGTCGAGGTGCGGAAGGCGGGACTCACCGTCGGAATTCTTGTTAGCCACGTCCTCGTAGGCCTTCAGGAAGCCCGGGAAGGTAATGGTGCGGCCGGTGGCGGAGAACTCAACGTCCTGCGCGCCCTCGGTGGTATTCGCATTCGCAGCCACCGTGACCTTCATGGAGGTTCCCTTGGCATCTGCCATCTGGGAGGCCACGGTGCGCTTCCAAATCAGCTCGTAGAGCTTGAACTCTTCGGCATCGAGGCGGCTCGACAGCTCGCCCGGGGTAGCAAACTTTTCGCCCGCCGGGCGGATCGCCTCGTGGGCCTCCTGGGAGTTTTTCACCTTGCGGTCATAGATACGCGGGGAATCAGCGACATACTCCGCGCCAAAGATGGAGCTAGCCGCGCCACGCGCCGCGTTCAGGCCCTGCTTAGACAGCGAGGTCGAGTCGGTACGCATGTAGGTGATGTGACCGTTTTCGTAAAGACGCTGCGCAATGCGCATAGTGCGCTCGGAGGTGTAGTGCAGGCGGCGGCCCGCCTCCTGCTGCAGGGTCGAGGTCATAAACGGCGCATAAGGCTTGCGGGTATATGGTTTGTGCTCGACGCTTGTGACGGAGAAAGCGGCGCCTTTCAGGGCGTCGGCAAGCGCCTGTGCATGCGCCTGCTTGACGACGACCACCTCGTCACTCTTGAGCTTGCCCGAATCATCGAAGTCACGGCCTAGGGCAACACGCTTGCCGTCGATGGCGGTCAGGCGAGCATCGAAAGCTTCCTTCGCCTCAGCCTTCTCGCTGTGCAGGCGAGCGGTAAGATCCCAGTACTCGGCGGAGATGAACGCCATGCGCTCACGCTCACGCTCGACGATGACGCGGGTGGCAACGGACTGCACGCGACCGGCAGAAAGGCGCGGCATGACCTTCTTCCACAGCACCGGCGAGACCTCGTAGCCATAAAGGCGGTCCAGGATGCGGCGGGTTTCCTGCGCGTCGATCAGGTTCTCGTCAAGCTCACGGGTGTTTTCTGCCGCCTCCAAGATGGCGGACTTGGTGATCTCGTTGAAGACCATGCGGCGCACTGGCACCTTTGGCTTAAGCACCTCAAGCAGGTGCCACGCAATCGCCTCACCCTCGCGGTCGGGGTCTGTTGCGAGGTAGAGCTGGTCGCACTGCTTCAGCTTGGCTTTAAGGTCAGCGACCTTCTTCTTTTTGTCTTGGCTGATGACATAGAGCGGGGTGAAGTCATCCTCGGGGTTGACACCGAGGCGCGCCCAAGATTCTTTCTTGTACTTCGCCGGGACGTCGGCGGCGCCGCGTGGGAGATCACGAATGTGTCCCACGGAGGCCTCAACAATGTAATTGTCGCCTAGGTAGGGTTGGATCTTCTTAGCCTTCGTCGCCGACTCGACGATGACCAGGGTTTTCCCGGCTACTTCTGCCACTCGACTTCATCCCTTTCGATGATGCGATCACTTGTCGCTCATACGTTGCTTCTACAACGCTTATACAACGCCCTTTGTTCACGCTACGTTAAACGAGCACGATCAAAAGGCAATTGAGCAATAGCGTACAGAAGTTCTTTTACTCTGTACTTATTAGGGCAGCTGCGCTGCCTTACCTGCTGCCTTTAGACATGCACGGTTATACTGGACGCTTTGTAACGTTCTGCGGTGTCAGGCTGTTAGAAGTAGGCGAATGGCAGAGCCTTTCGACCACAGCAGCAGCACTGCTTTGTCACAGTAACTGGGCACAGTAACAGGCACAGTAACACGAATCGCGTACCCGATGGGGAGGAATGATGGTTGCATCCGTCACCGCATGGATCGAAGTAGTCATGCTAACCCAATGGGTATACCCGCTGATAGGAACATTGATTTTCCTCGATTGTTTCTTCCCGGTGCTGCCTTCAGAGATCCCGCTCAACATGGTTGGAGCATGGTCGGCCTCGCAGGGCTACCCGCACATCCCCATGATGTTCTTCGTGGCAATTCTGGCCGCCATCGTGGGCGATAACCTGTGCTTCCTGCTCGGCACCCGCCTGATGACGCTGGTCAATCGCGTCCAGAAGGGCACCAAGGCCTACGAGGGCCTGGCTTGGGTCAAGCGCAACATGCGCCGCGGCGGTGGCGCGGCGATTATCATCGCCCGCTTTATCCCTTCAGCCCGCCTTTTCATGACCATCCTGTTGGGCTCGATGCGCTATCCTTGGCCGCTGTTTTTCTTCTTCGACATCATCGGCGTCAGCATCTGGGCCGCGCAGGCGCTGGCCATTGGCTTCGTGGGCGGCAAGGCCTTCTCGGATTCTCCCGCCGTGGCGATGATTGTCAGCATCATCGCCGCCATCATCATCGGCTTTGGCCTACAAAAGGCCCAGAATGCGGTGCTCGAGTGGTGGGATACCCGCCGCGGATATGCAGAAACCCCTTAAGCCTTTAAAGGCTTGAAGGGGCCGTGTGTGAGCTTTTAAACGCCGCGTTTTAAAGGGCGGTGACATTCTGGGCCTGCAGACCCTTTTGACCTTCGGCGACCTCGAAGGAAACCTTCTGATTTTCCTCCAGGGTGCGGAAGCCGCTGCCCTGAATCTCGGAGTAGTGAACGAAGATGTCGCCGGAGCCATCTTCCATCTCGATAAAGCCGTAGCCCTTTTCTGCGTTGAAGAACTTGACGGTGCCTTGTGCCATGGTGTTTAACCTTCTATGTAAGTGTCTACGAGTAGTGGACAAAATGGATTGTGGAAAACAAATCTTCGCCAGCACTAACCAAAAGAAAAACACTGAGCCAAGAATTTATCGGCCTAGCACCCAGTGTGGCACGTTTGGTTAGCTGGCGATAGCTCGCCACGTAAATCTTTTTAGAAAGGGGGTAGCGTGCCCAACCCCCTAGGCCAAGAATTAGTCGAGCTGCTGCAACGCCGCTTCGATGAAACAACGTTTACTTCCGTCACCACTTTAGAGGCGAAGCCTGCCCAATTCGGGCCGTGGCCAGATTGGGTTTTGCCGGGACTTAAAACCTATTTGCAGGGCCATGACGTGGCAAAGCTTTATTCGCACCAAGTTAAAGTGGCCGAAGAAGCATGGCGGGGCAACGACGTCGTGGTCGCCACCGGCACTTCCTCCGGCAAATCTTTGGGCTACCTACTTCCCATCCTGACTAGGCTGGCGGAAGAGCCCACCGCGTGCGCTTTGTATATCACCCCCACTAAGGCGTTGGGCTCGGATCAGCTGCACGCGGTTTTGCAGATGTGCCGTGAGGTTGAGCAGTTGCGTGGTGTGGTCGCGGCGCCTTACGACGGCGATACGCCCACCGAATCCAGAGCCGGCATCCGGGACGATGCGCGCTTTATCTTTTCGAATCCAGACATGATCCACATGTCGATGCTGGCCTCGCATCAACGCTGGGCGCGTTTCTTGCGGCACTTGCGCTTCATCGTCGTAGATGAGTGCCACTCGTACCGGGGAGTATTTGGCGCGAATGTGGCGCTGGTTTTGCGCCGCTTGCTGCGCTTATGCAAACACTATGGCGCGCATCCGGTGGTGATTTCTGCCTCGGCCACGATGAAGGACCCAGCACTGCATGCGCAGCGCCTTACCGGGCGTGACACGGTTGCGGTCACAGAAGACGGCGCGCCCACGGGTGCGCGGACGGTGGCTCTTTGTGAGCCCGGGTTCATCGATGGTGCGGAGGGCGAAAATGGCGCTCCCGTGCGCTATGCCGCAACCACCGAGTCGGCCGGGATGATGGCGACTTTGGTGGCAGAAGGCGCCCGCACTCTTACCTTTGTGCGTTCCCGGCGCGCCGCGGAGACGGTGGCCTTGCGCACCGCGGAGGAGCTATCTGGTTCCCTCGGACGGCCCGATTTCGCTCGTCGCATCGCGGCTTATCGGGCAGGTTACTTAGCTGAGGACCGGCGCAAGTTAGAGCACGCGCTTGACGACGGCACGCTGCTCGGCGTCGCCACCACCTCCGCGCTGGAGCTAGGCATTGACGTCGGCGGCCTTGATGCCGTGGTCATTGCGGGCTTTCCGGGAACGGTGGCTAGCTTCTGGCAGCAGGCGGGCCGCGCGGGAAGACGCGGGCAAGGCTCCGTGGTGGTCTTGGTCGCGCGCGACGAGCCGATGGATACCTACTTGGTGAATCATTCGGAGGCCCTGCTGGGAAGGCCGGTGGAGGCCAGCGTGTTTAACCCAGCAAATCCCTATATTTTGTTCGGCCATGTCTATTGCGCGGCGGTGGAAAAGCCGCTGCAGGATGCGGAGATCGTCCAGCTGGGTGCGCAGGAGGTTGTCCATTCCTTGGCGGAGCGCGGGCTGTTGCGACGCCGCGACCGTGGCTGGTTTGCAGCGCCCCTCCCGGCGGGCGAAGAGCTCACCCCAGAGACCGCACACTCGACGGTATCGTTGCGCGGCAGCGCAGGCGAGGAAGTGATGATCGTGGATTCTTCCGACGGCCGCCTGCTTGGCACCATCGACGCTGGACGCGCCGCCAGCCAGGTCCACCCCGGCGCGGTGTATCTACATCAGGGCGAAAGCTTCGTGATTGAACAGCTGCACTTCGCGGACTACCTGGCGCTGGCAAAGCCGGAGACGCCGGAATATACAACGACCCCGCGCTCGACTACGGATATCCGCATCGTGCGCGAGGCCGATGAGCTCATCAACTATGCGCCGGGGCTGTGGGTGGCCAACGTAGAAGTGGAGGTAGTCGATCAAGTAACCGGCTACCAGGTGCGCCTGCCCGACGGCACGGTTGGCGATGACATTCCGCTGGACATGCCGCAGCAGCGCCTGCACACCCGTGCGGTGGCCTACACCATTGATCCGCTGGCGCTTGCAGCAATGGGTGTGAGCGCCGCCGATACTCCGGGCACTCTGCACGCGGCGGAGCACGCGGCGATTGGCCTGCTACCGCTGATTGCTACCTGCGATAGGTGGGATATCGGCGGCGTGTCCACGGCGCAGCATGCGGATACTGGTCTGCCTACGGTCTTTGTCTACGACGGTCACCCGGGCGGCGCTGGCTTTGCCGATGAAGGCTTCCGCCGCTTCCCGGAGTGGATAGCCACCACGTATGAAACGGTGGTTTCTTGCCCGTGCGAGGCAGGCTGCCCCTCGTGCGTGCAGTCACCAAAGTGCGGCAACGGCAACAACCCGCTGGATAAGGCCGGTGCCATTAAGTTGCTTGGTGCACTGGTGACGATGACGCAGTCAGGGCCCATGCCCGCCGAGACCTAGACCGGACCAGCGCGAGCCACCGCCTCCACGCGCCTCACGGCGACAGTGACGATGACATCGCGCTCGACTACGCGGCACTGCCTAACACTGGAGTTGTTGTGCTGCGCGGTCTCCCGCGCCGCGGCACACCCGTCTTGGCCTTTTGCGTGTTCCCACGCGGCCGCCACCGCCGACATGTCGGCGGCCACCTGCGCCTCATGGCGCGCTGCCACGCGGCTAGCCACGGTGACAACAACCAAGAGGAGGGAGACGATGGCAACGATGATCCCCGCATTAACCACGGTGGCATAGCCAGCCTCAGCGTCTTTGCGGCACATCACTGCCCGCCTCCCGCCGAACCCGCTATCTCGGCCGGAAACACTGCCTGCGCTTTCATCTCCCCCAACGGCGAGTGCACGGTGGCTTGTGCGGTGACGAGGCCACCCCTTTCAGCGATGTCGACGCTTACTTTCTCATGGGAGTAGTCCTCGCCTATCGCGTATGCACGCGCAGCGGCACCGGCGGCGTCGACAGCCGCCAGGTGGGCCGCCATCGTCGCGACACCCGCAACGGCACCGGCTGCAACGATGACCAAAGAGCTCAACCCGAGGGCTGCCTCAATGGTGACCGAACCGGTGTCGCCGCTAAGGCGCCGAACGATATGAAGATAACAGCGCCGCATTGTTTAACCCGGAGTGTTAGACAAAGCGTCAGTGATGATGGATTCGATGGCGTCTGGCACTTGGCCGCCGTTGATGACGGCATAGAGCACAGCCGCAAGGGCCGCAGCGGCCAGCGAACCCATGGCGTATTCGATGGTGGACATACCGTCGTCATTCTTTAAAGCGGCATTAACCTGAGCAGCAATCTTGTGCATGTTCTCTTCCTTTCCTTGTGGGTGAATTGAGGTGAAAAATGTGTGGTTTATGGTTACAACAATTGGGAACCGAGGCTTAATATCACCGGCACCAATCCCAGGACTATGAAGGCTGGGAGGAAGCACACTGCCAGCGGCAGCGCGATGAATACCCCGGCGCGCTCTGCCCGTGCGGTCGCATGAGCTGTGGCTTCCGCCCGCAAGGTTTCGACTAGGCGATGACAGCCCGCGGCAATCGCCGCACCCGATTCCCCGGAAAGCTCCAATAATCCAGCGAGATCTTCGAGTTGCGGCTGTGCGCGCAGCACGTCCATGGCAGCGGCCAGCGGAGCGCCCACGCCCAGCAGCGTCGCCGCTTCCTTCCAGGCAGCGCACGCGCTTGTCGACGCCACGCCTGCCAAGGCCTCACGTACCGACAGCCCTGCCTCCACGCAGGCGGCGAAGAGCTCTAGGTCGGCGGCCACATCGAGCGGTGCCGGCTGTGTTCCGGGGCCATCCCGCGGAGTCTTGGGCCGTACGAGCCGACGAAGCGGCGCGCTCGTGGGAATGCACAGTGCAAGAGCCAGGCAAAGATAAGTCAGCATGCCGTCGCGCTCCTTAAGATGTAGCGCGACCACGCAAACCCGCCGCAGGCCAGGCCAACCCCGATGACGAGAAGAAGGCCTCCAAGTCCGCCTCCTAAAAGCAGCCCCAGCGAATCCGCGCCCATCGCGCCTCCCATGGCGATGCCGGCCAGCGGCAGACATGCCAGGATAAGCGCGGTGGCCTGCGGACCTTGTAGAGAAGACTCCGTGGATTGCGCATGCCGGCGGGCCGCATCCAACTGAGATTGGGCTTGCTCCACCAGCCCCGCCAGCGCCACGCCGTGCAAAGAAGAGAGCCGAATGACGTGGCCTAGCCGCACCACCGCCGGCTCCGTGGCCGCAACGAGCGGACCGTGGATGGCCCCACCGTGGGCGGCCATGCCTGCCGCAGTGCGCAGCGGCACGAGCACGGTGGCGGGGCAATCCGCAGGTAGCGCTTCCACGCCTCGCTTTAGGGCACCAGCCGTCGTAGCACCGGCCCGCAGATCCGCAGAGACCGTGCCCAGGAACGTGGCGAGTTCTTTGCGGGCGCGCCGGGACCTCCGCGCGGAGTTGATATCCCGCAGGTACCACACCGCGCAGGCAATGACGCAGAGCACTGCGAGGGCGACGCTTAAGCGGCCAAAGGCATAAAAGCACAGCCCACCACAAAAGACGATTGGCCCAATCAAAAGCGTCGGGACACGCGTGCGCCCTTCCGCTTGATGCAAGCGCCGCGCGGCGGATGGTTGCGCTAAAAGCGCAGCTAAAGCCAGAAATATAAAAGTCATTGCGCCACCCCTAAGCGCTCAGCAAACTCGCTAAAGCCTTCTCCCGGCCCGGTGTCGGCGCTCCAGATAAGCTGCGGCCGTACTGGATTGCCTTCCAGCACCCCAATGTGTGCCAGGCGCCTTCCCTCATGCCCTCTTTCCATCGCCAGGACCACATGCACTGCGGCGGCCAGTTGGGAGTGCAACGCCGCCCTGTCCAGCCCACCCAGTGCGGCGAGTGCCTCCATGCGAGCTGGCACCTCCCACACGGAGTTGGCATGCAACGTTCCTGCTCCACCATCGTGGCCAGTGTTTAATGCGGCGAGCAGGTCCACGACCTCCGCACCACGAATCTCACCGACCACGATGCGGTCGGGGCGCATACGCAAAGACTGCTGCAGCAACTTAGCCATCGTTATTTCACCGCGGCCTTCTGCATTAGCGCGCCGGGATACTAAAGTCACCACATGCGGATGCAGCGGCGCCAACTCCGCGGTGTCTTCGATGACGAGGATGCGCTCGTTCTTAGGCACCGTGCCCAGCAGCGCCGACAATAAAGTGGTCTTTCCCGCACCGGTGCCGCCAATGACGAGGAAGGAAGCATGTTTTTCCACGATGGCCCGCAGCAGCGGCTCCACCTCTTTCGCGATACTCCCACTAGCAACAAGCTGCTCCAGGCTCGTCTGTGCTTGGCGTAGCACGCGCAAGCTGATGCACGTCCCGCCAGCCGAAGGCGGTGCCAACAAAGCATGCAGGCGCAGCGCAATGCCATCCCCACGGGCAAGCCGGCCATCGGCAAAAGGCTGCGCATCATCGAGGCGCACGCCGGCTACTGCGGCCAGGCGCGTGGCCAGCTGGCGGACTTCGGCATCATCGACAAAGGAAACTGGCGTGGGTTCTAGCCCATTGCCTCGGTCGATAAAGCAACTGCGCGGGCCGTTAACCACGACGTCGCTAAGCCCGGGCTGCGCCAGGATCGGCTCGAGGACTCCCAGGCCCAGGGAATCATGCCGCAGGCGACGCAGCAGATCCAGCACGTCTGCATCGCTGATAACGCCTGCCTCCTGGCGAATCCGGCGCGCGAGCGCCGTAGTGTCAGCCACCAACTCAGGCGACGCGGCCACAATCGTGCGCAACCTATCCAAGAGATTTATCTCGCTCATCCCTGCACCGCCGCTCATGCCAGGACCTCGCCGACAACGTTTTCGGCTGCCACCCGCAGCCCGCGTGGCAGCCGCCGTAGACCACCCGTATCGGAGGCTTTGGTAAGACCCCGGAGCGTGGGAATTTCGGCAATCGGATCGCGGTGAACAATTTTGGCGATGTCTTCCTTCGAAAGGCCTGACCACTGCCTGTAGCGCACCACTACACTGCATTTTTGTTGTTTGGCTTCCAGCTCCGCCACGAGCTTGGCGCATGCGGCAGTCGGGCGCACCTCAGCAGCCGTTAGGATTACGACATGCTCGCAGGCCTGTGGGATTTCAAGGGGCGAGCAATCGAAAACTGCCCCGGCTGGGTGCATCGCGGCAGCCTGAAAAATAGCCTCCCGGCGCGCCGGCTTAATACTCGGCTGGCCTGCATAGCCGCTCCGCGCAGCAGCCAAAATTCCCAGTTCGCCTACTCGCGGCAGCGCGCGATGTAGATCCACTGCGTTTACGCTTCCGCTACCTGCCGCAAGATCCGGCCAACGCGCTCCCGGCTCCTCCTCGATTCCTGCCAGTAGGTCAAGCCCACCGGAGTAAGAGGTGGCGTCGATAAGCAGTCCGGCCCCTGCCACGCTCGCCACGGCATAAGCAAAAGTCGAAGTTCCTACTCCCCCTGCCGCGCCAACTATGGCCAACGCGAAGTTATTGCCGCTTGTCTGCTGCGGCCGGACTCGATCTGCCAAAGCGCTCAAAAGCTGCTTCGATTCCGCCGGAATGATAAAGGCCTCGGCGCTGCGGCACTTCATGGCGGCCTCATAATCAATGGGTCCTGGATCTGCTGCTACGAAAAGCACTGGTGCCCTACTGTGGCTGGCGACTAACTCCGCGGTGAGCTTATCCGCAACGATGACCGTGGCTTTCGGCAGGTACCGCGCGAAGTCACGCGGGTCCTCAACCGCAGTAACCTGCGCGCTCGTCGCCGCTGCCGCGGCAATTACTTCCACTCGCAGCGCGGAATCTCCCACTGCGATAGCGATGCTGGCGTCGTATGAACTCATGCCTCCAGCATTGGTGAAGCGATATCCCCAGCACTAGAGGAAATTTTGCGGCTGTGGATAACTCGCCGGTTTTAAAGCACCTATCGCGACTCAAGGTGACGTATCAGCTAAAAACTGTGGAAATAGTGCGGTTAGTACTTGCCTGAACGCGTGGTTTCTAGGGCATCCCGCCTGCAAATAGATGATGACCCGCGCCTCGGGGGGGTGTGCGCGGGTCATCGGTAACCCGGCATCGGGGGGGTGAGCCGGGGCAGGCCGCACTGTATATCGGGGCCTTGCAAGGCTCATTATGACATGTAAGAGACAGGTTGACAACAGCAGCAATCCAGCTTGTTTCCTGCATTTGTTAGCTTGCACTGATCCTCTTGCCGCAGCCACACAACACCTTTAACATTGGCCACAACATGAATGATGCATCCAGCCACCACCGCAGCGGCGAGGCCCCCGTAAACCCGGCCGCCGATTGCGCACGCGTGGCTGCATTCTTCGATCTAGACAAGACCATCATCGCCACCTCATCTGCTTTCGCCTTTGGCAAAGAGTTCATGCACAACGGGCTCATTACCCCAGCGGAGGCGCTGCAGATGTCGATTGCAAAAGCAAGCTACATGTTCGCGGGGCACTCCAGCCAGCAGATGGACGCCACTCGCGATCAACTAGCCGCAATGATCGCCGGTTGGTCCGTCGCGGAGGTACACAGCATCGCCAAAGCGACCATGCACAACGTGGTCACGCCCGCCATCTACGCAGAGGCCCGGGAACTCATCGATTTCCACCAAGCAGCCGGCCACGAGGTAATCATCATCTCAGCTTCGGCTGCCACGCTCGTGCGCCCCATCGCTGAAGAGCTAGGCATCGAGCGCGTAGTCGCTACTGAGCTAGAAGAGGTGGACGGCAAGTTCACCGGAAAGATTCTGCGCTACTGCAAGGGCGCAGCAAAGGCTCAAGCCATTGCGGACTTCGCTGCGGAATTAGATATCGACCTGGATCGCTCTTTTGCCTATTCTGATTCCGCCACCGATATCCCGATGCTGGCTCTGGTTGGCCACCCAGTGGCGGTCAACCCCGATCGCCACATGAAAAAGCATGCTCTGGAACATGACTGGGATATTCGCACCTTCAAGGATCCAGTTCCGCTTTTTACGATGCCCGGCGCGAAAGAAGTAGGCATAGGTTCCGCCGTCGTCGCTGGCATCGCAGCGGTTGTGGCCGCAGGGCTCTGGCTCAACCAGCACCCGGATTTTCTGCGTGCTCCAAAGTCCAGTGCCTAGTGCCAGCTTCTAGGCCGAGCGCGCAATTCCATCTGCTTCCACGCCGCCGGCAGCCCAGGCAGCAAGCAGAAACTCCAATGTGGGCCCGGGATTTGCCGAATATTCTCCTATGGCCTGCCAATACTGCGCGCTATGGCGGTTGTAATAGGTCTCCGGTACGGCGAAGCCACGCGGATCGAATCCGCTATGGATGGCCGCCAGGCGTGCGGCAACCATTCCAATCAAGTTACTGCGTGGGCCAAATACCTCATAAGCCGCAATTTCCGCATGCACCACGACGGGCAGCAATCGGTCGAAGGCAACGCCGCTTCCTCCACTTACAAGACGAGAAAGGGCTTGTACGCGTGCTGCTTGTGCGCTGTTTGGCATTCCCGTGCCGCCGGCCGCAACATCGAGACGCGCAAGCACCTGCAACGGGGCACGGGCAAAGGTACGCACCGTGGTTGCCTGAACCTCCGGGGCCAAGAGACTATAGGCACTAATGGAATTGGCCAACGGCCCTTCCATTGCGTCTTCAGCAGTTAGATCGGGGGATAGATCGGGCGCAACATTGGGCGAAATTTTGAGCCCATCTACAAAGACCGCAGCACGTGCACCCCGCATCGCCGATTCCGCAGAAATGACATCAAATTTCCGTAATCCAGCCGGACGGCGGTGCGCGCGAGAAATTTTCTCGACCGCACGCGCGGCTGAATTTTCCACACCAGGTAAAGCAAAGAGCGGGGCCAACGGGTCTTTTTCTGCCATATCCTCTAGGATAGACCTGTGCGGCCACTGCGATTCCTCACACACGCAGCTGTCAGGTTTCATTACTATGGCCAATAACTATGGCCGATACAGATTTAGACAAACGCTAGGAGTATTTAACCGTGAGCAACGACGGACTATTCACTGACGGTGCGAACCAGTTCGCCCCAAAGGTCAACGCTATCCCGCTTAGCGACGCCGATAGCTCGAAGCGCGGCGAGGCTTCCGTTGGCCAACTGGTCTCCAACGCTACCGAGCAGATGTCTCAGCTTGTCCGCTCCGAGGTCGAGCTCGCCAAGACCGAGCTGGCTCAGTCCGCTAAGAAGGGCGGCATCGGCGCTGGCATGTTCGGCGTTGCCGGAACCGTTGCGCTTTACAGCTCTTTCTTCTTTTTCTTCTTCCTCGCCGAGCTGCTTGACAAGTGGCTCGACCGTTGGGCCGCATTCCTGATCGTCTTCCTCATCATGCTAGTGATCGCAGCCGTCGTTGGCTTCATCGGCTTTAAGAACATCAAGAAGGTCAAGGCACCTGAGAAGACCATTGAGTCCACCAAGGAACTAAAGAAGCTGGTTCCAGGCAAGGCTTCCAAGTCCGTCGAGCGCGGTTTGTACACCTAAAGCTTCTACCTTGAGACTTTTCTTCGCTTAGTCCGCCCGAGCTTGCTTTTGCTCGGGCGGGTTTAGCATTTAATAGGCGAGTTTGTTTTTCTCCTCCTCCCCCGTCTCTCCCACCCCTTCTTGCTGCAAGCTGCCTTATCTGGTGAAAGGAACCACATCTCATGGCCCAGACTCCAGCACCCTTGTCGCCCTCGGTGGTAGAGCTAGACGGACCATTCAAACACGAGTACGTCCATACCCGCGGCATCCGTCTTCACGTTGCAACCGCAGGTTCTCCAAGTGATCCGCTCGTACTTTTTCTGCACGGCTCTTTCGGCGGCTGGTTTGATTTCAAAGACGCCATCGCCCCTTTGGCCACACAAGGCTTTCACGTTGCTTCCCTCGACATGCGCGGCTTTGGCCTTTCCGATAAACCGCCAGTCGAGGCAGGCCAGGATATACGCGCAGTGGTTGGCGATGTCACCGGCGTAATCCAAGCCTTGGGCCACGATGCAGCCTTCTTGGTTGGCGCAGATGCCGGTGGCGCAATTGCCTGGGCGGTAGCTAGCGAGCGCCCAGAACGCACGCTTGGCTTAGTTTCCATCTCTTCTTCCCACCCGGTCGATCTGCGCCGCGCGATGGCGGCACGTCCCTGGGACTTCGGCTGGCTCCTTTTGCGCGCCGCCCTTTGCCGCTTGGGCGGACCACTCAGCCGCCGCAACCCTCTCCTTTATTCCTCAAGCTATGAAAAAGAGCTGGCCCTCAACACCGACTCGAGCTTTTCGCACGACGCACGCAACCAGATTGCGCAGCTGCGCATTACCGCCTCACAAATCGGCAATGTGCGCCGCGGCATCTTGTGGAACCACCGCATGCGCACTGCTGTTCCGCCATTAAGCTGGATCGACTCCGCGGTGGAAGCACCCGTTCTTTATCTTCATCCCGCTCAGCAACTGTGGCGCCCGCTTATTCGCCGCGCGAAAAACCGCACCCTTGGCACCTTCCAAGAAATAACCATTCCGCAGACTAAGAATCTGCCGCACATCGAGGCCCCAGGCGTTTTCGTCGAAACCCTTCAGCAATGGCTTGCCCCCTTAAGGGAACAAAATACGAAATAAGTAACAATTAATGCTTTCCGAGCGCTACCCCACAAAGGGGTGGCGTTTTCTTTATGTATTCACGCAAAAGGCCAGTTCAGGTAATACTATCTGCCGACTTATAGTTTTCATCACACGCTTATAATTTTCAAACCCTTGAATGTGTGCGCAGCCACAGTGTAACTTCAGTTCCAACCTTTTTCAAGGTTCATCAATGTTCACTCAAGGCTCGACCTAATTCGGAGGTCTCTCCCCGTTATGACGATCAAAAAGACGTTCGCTGTAGTTTCTGCAGCCTCCCTAACTCTGGCCCTCGCGGCATGCGGTAGCGATAACGGCTCCGCGAACGGTTCCGGCGGCAACTACATCACCGCATGGGGCAGCGAACCCCAGAACCCGCTGATCCCGGCAAACACCAACGAAACCGGCGGCGGCCGCATCGTTGACAGCATCTACTCGGGCCTCGTGTACTACGACGCAGATGGCAAGGCGCAGAACGAGATCGCAGAATCCATCGAGCCGAACAAGGACAACACCAAGTTCACCATCAAGCTCAAGAAGACCAACTTCTCTGATGGTTCCCCGGTTACCGCAAAGAACTTCGTTGACGCGTGGAACTACGCAGTGGCAAACGATCAGCTCAACGCTTCCTTCTTCAGCAACATCAAGGGCTTCAAGGAGGGCGTAAAGGAGCTCGAGGGCCTGAAGGTAGAAGACGATTACACCTTCACCGTCGAGCTCAACAACCCTGAGCAAGACTTCCCAGCACAGCTGGGCTACTCCGCGTTCTACCCGCTCCACGAGTCCGCCTTCGATGACCTGGAGACCTTTGGCCAGAACCCGATCGGCAATGGCCCGTACAAGCTCGCCGAGTGGAACCACAACCAGGACGCTACCGTCGTTCCGAACGAGGAATACAAGGGTGGCCAGAAGGTTGCTAACGACGGCGTTAAGTTCGTCTTCTACACTTCTAACGACGCCGCCTACGCCGATCTGCTCTCGGGCAACCTGGATCTTCTCGACGCCGTCCCAGATGCCGCCTTCGACGTCTACGAGTCCGACCTGGGTGACCGCGCATCCAACCAGCCATATGCAGGCTTCCAGTCCTTCACCATCGGTGAGAACCTCGAGCACTTCTCCGGCGAAGAGGGCAAGCTACGCCGCCAGGCAATCTCCTACGCAATCAACCGTGACGAGATCACCGAGACCATCTTCAAGGGCACCCGCACCCCAGCCAAGGACTTCACTTCCCCTGTTCTGCCGGGCTACTCCGAGGACATCGAGGGCAATGAGGTCTTGAAGTATGACCCAGAAAAGGCCAAGGAGCTGTGGGCCAAGGCCGACAAGATGAACAAGTGGTCCTCGCCTTCCTTCGAGATCGCCTACAACTCTGACGGCGGCCACAAGAGCTGGGTTGACGCAGTCTCCAACTCCATCAAGAACACCTTAGGCATCGAGGCCGTTGGCGCGCCTTACCCGGACTTCAAGTCCCTGCGTGATGAAGTCACCAACCGCACCATCAAGACCGGCTTCCGCACCGGCTGGCAGGCAGACTACCCATCCATGGGCAACTTCTTGGCACCGCTGTACCAGACCGGTGGTTCTTCTAACGACGGCGACTACTCCAACGAGGAATTCGACAAGCTCCTGGTAGAGGCAGCAAAGTCCAGCTCCCAGGAAGAGGCTAATGCCAAGTATAAGGAGGCTCAGGCAATCCTGTTCGAGGACCTGCCGGCCATCCCACTGTGGTACCCGAACGCCACCGGCGGCTTCTCCAAGGCCGTAAGCAACACTAAGTTCAGCTGGAAGGGCGTACCGGTCTACTACGAAATCACCAAGGAGTAACCCGCCTTCCGCTCATGGCACCTTGCTCCGCCTCAGCGTGTTCGAGGCGGAGCATTGCCACGCCCGTCCTCCCTCTCGGTTTAGACATCCCACAGTTTCTGTTACGGACTAGGCCCGTTATTGACAAGGCCCCCGCGCACTACCCCCTTCAATTATTCGATAACGCCTGCATATTACACATTGAGCTAGGTCACAAACTACGATTTCCTATAGCCAGACAGGCGACAGATTTTAATAAACGCGTAAGCAGCCTCTGCCACAGCGCAAATACGCACGGACCCGCCAGGTTCCACGCGGCGTCGGCAAGCGAATGCACACAACTAGTAAAGGACGACACTATGTTGCGCTATATCGGGCGACGAGTGCTCCAGATGATCCCGGTGTTCTTCGGAGCCACCCTGCTCATCTACGCACTGGTTTTCTTGATGCCCGGTGACCCGGTCGAAGCCCTCGGCGGCGACCGCGGCCTCACCGAGGCAGCTCGCGCCAGGATCGAGGCGGAATACAACCTCGACAAGCCATTCATTGTCCAGTACCTGCTCTACATCAAGGGCATCTTCATGCTGGACTTCGGCACGACCTTCTCCGGCATCCCGGTCACTCAGGTCATGGCTAATGCCTTCCCCGTCACGGTGAAGCTGACTCTCATGGCCATCGTCTTCGAGACGGTCTTCGGCATTCTCTTCGGCGTCATCGCCGGCATGCGCCGCGGCGGTTTCTTTGACTCCACCGTCTTGGTCGTGTCCCTCTTGGTTATCGCCGTTCCTTCCTTCGTCATTGGCTTCGTCTTCCAGTACCTCATCGGCATTAAATGGCAGCTGCTGCCCGTAACCGTCGGCGCTAAGGCTTCCTTCGAGGCCCTGCTCATGCCAGCCATCGTCCTGGGTGCGCTGTCCCTGGCATACGTCATCCGCCTGACACGTCAGTCTGTGGCCGAGAACCTGCGCGCTGACTACGTGCGCACCGCGCGTGCAAAAGGTCTTTCCAGCGGTGCTGTCACCCGCCGCCACGTGCTGCGCAACTCGCTTATCCCCGTTGCCACCTTCATCGGCGCCGACATCGGCGCGCTGATGACCGGCGCCATCGTCACCGAAGGCATCTTCGGCATCAACGGCGTCGGCGGCACCATGTACCAAGCCATCCTGCGCGGCGAGCCGACCACAATCGTCTCCTTCACCACCGTGCTGGTGATCATCTACATCATCGCCAACCTGCTGGTTGACCTCCTCTACGCAGTACTCGACCCGAGGATCCGCTATGCCTAAACTCGACAAGACCACCCAGTACCCAGGCCAGGAGCACTTCATCTCCGACGTCGACGAGACCGGCCTCGGCGCCGTCGACGCTGTCAAGGATGAATCCGCTCCTTCCTCCCAGTGGGGCGAAGCATGGCGTTACCTGCGCCGCCGCCCATTGTTCTGGGTCGCCGCCGTGATGATCACCTTGGCGATTCTCCTCGCGCTCTTCCCCGGTCTTTTCACCAATACTGACCCGCGTATGTGCGAGCTCTCCAAGTCGCTCGACCCAGCAGAGGCAGGCCACCCATTCGGCTTTAACCGCCAGGGCTGCGATATCTACGCCCGCGTTATCTACGGCGCACGCGCATCCGTGATCGTCGGTGTTTTGACCACCCTCCTCGTGGTCATCATCGGTGCCCTAGTGGGCGCCATAGCCGGCTTCTTCGGCGGTTGGATTGACGCTGTTCTCTCCCGCATCACCGATATCTTCTTCGCCATTCCGCTGGTGCTGGCGGCCATCGTTGTCATGCAGATGTTCAAAGAGCACCGCACCATCATCACGGTGGTTCTCGTACTTGGCTTGTTCGGCTGGGTATCCATCGCCCGCATCACCCGCGGTGCCGTTGTATCCATCAAGAACGAGGAATTCGTCCAATCCGCGCGTTCCATCGGTGCTTCCAACGCCCGCATCCTGTTTAGCCACGTCCTGCCGAACGCTGCGGCTCCGATCATCTCTTATGCCACCGTCGCGCTGGGCACCTACATCGTTGCCGAGGCCACGCTGTCCTTCCTCGGCATCGGCCTGCCCTCCACGTTCGTCTCGTGGGGCGGTGACATCTCTGATGCACAGGCCTCCCTGCGCATGAACCCAGCCGTTTTGTTCTACCCGGCAGGCGCTCTGGGCCTGACCGTTCTGAGCTTCATCATGATGGGCGACGTCGTCCGCGACGCCCTCGACCCGAAGGCAAGGAATCGCTAATGAATAAGCCACTTCTTGAAATGAAGGACGTCCACATCTCCTTCGAGTCCTCCACCGGCACCGTCGAGGCAGTACGTGGCGTCAACATGACCATTTACCCAGGCCAGTCCGTGGCAATCGTGGGCGAGTCCGGTTCCGGTAAGTCCACCACCGCGATGTCCATCCTGGGCCTTCTGCCGGGCACCGGCAAGGTGACGAAGGGACAAATCCTCTTCGAGGGTGAGGACATCACCCACTACAACGACAAGCAGTTCGAGGCCCTTCGCGGAAATAAGATCGGCTTGGTTCCGCAGGATCCAATGTCCAACTTGAACCCAGTCTGGCGTATCGGCACCCAGGTCGAAGAGTCGCTGAAGGCCAACAACGTGCTGGAGGGCTCCGAGCGCGAACAGCGCGTCGTGGAGATCCTGGAGGAAGCAGGGCTTCCCGACGCCGCGCGTCGCGCCAAGCAGTACCCACACGAGTTTTCTGGCGGCATGCGCCAGCGCGCGCTCATCGGCATCGGCCTGGCTGCGCGCCCAAAGCTGCTGATTGCCGACGAGCCCACCTCGGCGCTGGACGTGACCGTGCAGAAGACCATCCTGGATCACCTGGGTCACCTCGCTGAAGAGCTGGGCAACGCCGTGCTATTTATTACCCACGACCTGGGCTTGGCGGCAGAACGCGCCGAGCACCTCATCGTGATGCACCGCGGCCGCATCGTGGAGTCTGGCCCTTCGCGCGAGATTCTGCGCGCTCCAGAGCACCCATATACCCAGCGTCTGGTTACCGCAGCGCCTTCCTTGGCTTCCTCGCGCATCCGCGCTGCCCAAGAGACAGGCGTGGAAAGCACAGAGCTCAAGGCCGCGACTTCGCACAGCGCCAACATCGAAGATGAAGCCGTCATCTCCGTGCGCAACCTGAACAAGGAATTCGATATCCGTGGTCAGCGCGGCGAGAAGAAACTGCTCAAGGCAGTCGACGACGTCTCTTTTGATATCCGTCGCGGCACTACCATGGCACTCGTGGGCGAGTCTGGTTCGGGCAAGTCCACCGTGGCAAACATGGTGCTGGGCCTGCTCTCCCCGACCTCCGGCACCATTGAGTTCGAGGGCAAGGACACCTCGAAGCTGTCCAAGAAGGAGCTTTTCCAACTGCGCCGCAAGATGCAGGTGGTCTTCCAGAACCCATATGGTTCCTTGGATCCGATGTATTCCATCTACAAGTGCATTGAGGAACCACTCGCGCTGCACAAGGTGGGTAACCGCAAAGAGCGCGAGGCCCGCGTTGCAGAGTTGCTCGACATGGTGGCAATGCCGCGTTCTGCGATGCGCCGCTACCCGAACGAGCTTTCCGGTGGTCAGCGTCAGCGTATCGCCATCGCTCGTGCCTTGGCCCTGCACCCAGAGGTCATTGTTCTCGACGAGGCGGTCTCCGCACTCGACGTGCTGGTCCAAGACCAGATCATCAAGCTCTTGGCGCAGCTGCAGTCCGAGCTCAAGCTGTCCTACCTGTTCATCACCCACGACCTTGCTGTGGTGCGTCAGACTGCTGACGATGTCGTGGTTATGCGCAAAGGCAAGGTCATGGAGGCTGGCACCTCCGGGGCCATCTTCAACAACCCGCAAGAGGAATACACCCGCAACCTCATCAACTCGGTTCCGGGTATGCACTTGGAGATTGGCACGGGCAGCAACTTGGGGCTGACCAAAAGCTAGCTAGCAACGCAGCTGCCGGTGTCTGCCGGGCGCCGCAGCTGCGTTATATCGCCGATGTGGCTTTTTACCTCGTCGGCGGTAAGGGCGTAGCCGGTCTCCGCATCATCCACGGAAGCGCCGAAGACCACGCCCAACACCTGGCCCATGTCATTGACTATCGGGCCACCTGAATTTCCCTGGCGAATGGTGCCGCGCACCGTATAAGCGTCACGCTCGACGCGGCCCTTGGAATAGATATCCGGCCCAGCAATGGTGATGCGCTCGCGCACTCGCGCCATGCCGGCGTCGAACGGCCCGGAGTGCGGGAAGCCCATGACCATTACGTCATCGCCGGTATCTGCCGGCTGTTCAGCCCACTCAAGAGGAGCAATTCCCAGGTTCTTGCTGTGCAGCACAGCAATATCGACGTCCGGGTTGTAATAAACCACCTGCGCTTCGCGCAGCCCTAACACGGTATCGAGGTGCACCTTCTCGGTGCCGGCCACCACGTGGGCGTTAGTGATCACGAAATCATCGGCCGCAACAAAACCGGAACCCATCAGGCGGCGGGAGCAAACCTCTGCGTCGCCAAGCACGTGAATAATTGATGGACGCAGCTGCTCTACCAGTGCAGGATCGTTCACGTCCTGTGGCGGCGCGGCCACCTCGACGGCTGAGCCGGAAGTCTGCCACGGCGAGACCAGCGGCGGCAGGCCGGATTCATTCAGCATCGCCGCGACGCCATTCGGCAGCGCAGCCAGCTGCGTAGGCGCCACCCCATTAAGCGCCGTCAGAATGCGTGATTCGCGCAAGGCCTTGCCTGGGGTACCGCCCACATTGGACGCCAAGGGCAGCGAAACCAACCAAATCACAAAGATCGCAGCCACTGCCTGGAAGCCGGCACCGATGAAAGAATCCACGCGCTGCTTTTGCCGGGTCCGCATCCTATCGCGCAAGCGCGCGCCGATGCTTGCGCCGATGAGCTGGCCGACGCCCACGAGCAGAATAAGCACGCCGATGGCCAGCAGGAAGCGCAAAGCCGCTTGGTCCGTAAGCTGCATGGCAACGGGGGCCAGCACCGTGCCCAACACAACGCCCGCCACGATGCCCACGAAGGAAAGCACGGCAGAGATAGCTCCTTGGCGCCAGCCCGCCGCCAAGGCGAGCAATACGGCGACCATAATCAGGAGGTCTAGGGCGAGGGTCAGGGTCACGGGAGGAAAAATCTTTCTTTATCTATTGTCTAAGAAGAGCCGTAAGTTGCCTGCGGAAGCTAAAACATCTTCTCATTATTCCGCGAGCGGCTTAGTGCGCCGTGCAGATCATGCACGGAATTGTTATCCCATGTACGCTCCCACCCAGCGTGCTCCAATATTGTTGCCAGAATTCCGGCAGTAAAACCCCACACGAGGTAGTCATTCGCATAAAAGGCCGGGCCATGCCACGGACCGAAGCCCACCAGCAAACGATTCTTCGGCTCCGCGAGCTCACGCAATGGATACCAAAACACGTCATCGGTCTCTTCCGGGCTGGCAGCCCAGACCTCGCCCGGGGAGTGCCAGTAGGCCAAGACCGGGCTTACAGGGTTACCCGTTGCACGAATATGCAACTGTTCCCACACTTCCAGGGCAGTCACACTCGCGCGCTCCAGCCCGGTTTCTTCCCAGGCCTCGCGTAGTGCAACGTCGACAAGCGTGGCGTCTTCTGGGTCCCGCCGTCCGCCCGGGAAAGCAATTTGGCCTGAATGAGAGCGCATGGTGGGCGAACGGTGTGTGAGCAGCACTTCCCCATCCTTAAAACTAGAGCCTTTGAACAGGACCAAGACGGCAGACTCACGCCGCACCGGTGGTGTGGTTTGGGTAAAGCGATCCGCATCCCGGTTGCCGATTCGCTCCTGCACCGCCCGCGCATCCACGCCTAAGGCAGGACGCAGCCACCCCGGCGCTCTTTCTGGAAAAACCGTGCGTTCCCGCGTGCTCATCGCAGGGCCTCCTCCACAGCCTTTTCCAGCTCTTCCGCCGACTCAAAAGGCTTGACGTACTGCTTTTTCACCTCGCCCTTATAGGCCACGACGGTGACCGGGATGACGCCGGGAAGCCCCAGGGTGCCAGCGAAGGAATTATCGGAGTCCTGGTAGCTTGCAAGATTCACGCCGAGGTCTTCCAAAAAGGCCGCGCCATTTGCTGCATTCTTATCCGCATGCACGCCCACGACGGACCATTCGGGATGCTCATCCGCAATCTGGCGCACATACGGCAGCTCAGCACGACAAGGCTCGCACCACCAGGCCCAGACGTTGATGACCTGTACATCCTTTGCCTTCCCCTTGGCCTGCGCGCCCAAGCACTCAAGTTCTACTCCGGCGACCGGCCCTTCCGGACACGCTGGGCGCTTGGCGACGTCCGCGTTCGCGCCAACACCCGCAGTAGCGCTCTGGTCCGCGCCTTGGGCCGCATTCTGGGAACTGTTTGAGGCACTGTTTGCGGAATCCTGGCCTGTGCCCAAAAGGCTGCGTGCTCCGACAAAGGCCACCAAGGCAACAAGCACTGCTGCGATGAGCGAACCGATGACATAAACGTTGGGCCTGTTCATGCGCAATACCTTACTGCCCCTACCGGACATCAGGAGGTGCGGCGCCCGTAGGACACAAATGACGCACTACACAGGCACCGCATTGCGGGGAACGCGCATGGCAAACACGGCGGCCATGGAAGATGATGCGATGCGAAAACATCGTCCATTCTTCCTCATGCAGCAGCTGGGCTATGTCCTTTTCAATCTGCAGCGGCGTCTTGGATTCGCTCAAAGCCATGCGCTGCATGAGCCTTCCGAAGTGGGTATCTACAGTAATCCCCGGCAGCCCAAAGGCATTGCCGCGTACCACCAGCGCAGTCTTGCGGCCCACGCCGGGCAAAGAGGTCAGCTCCTTAATCCCGGTAGGGACTTGCCCATCGAAATCGGCCATGATTTTCTCGCCGATGCCCAGCAAGTGCCCCGCCTTCGCGCGCTGAAAGCCCAGCGGGCGCAAAATAGCCTCTAGGTCGGCCCTTCGGGCCGCGGCATAATGCGCGGCAGAGGGATACTCTTCAAAAAGCTCCGGGGTAACCTGGTTGACCCTGGCATCGGTGCATTGTGCCGAGAGCACCGTGGCCACGAGCAGCTCTAGGGGATTGCGAAAATCTAGTTCGCATTCGGCGTCGGGGTACTCCGTTGCTAGCAGCTCATTGATGCGCGATGCACGGCTCGCGGGCGATGACTCAGACATCTTTCCTACCTTAGTAGAATGGCGGGCATGGTCTCACTGGTTATCATCGTGCCCGTCGCCCTCGCGCTGTTTGCAATCCTCATGGAAAAGCTTGAGGCGAAGGTCTTAGGAAACTAAGAAATTTCTTCGCATACGCCCCTGACCTCCTCTAAGCTGTGACAATTTTTCACGAGGTTAGATAAAGTGACAAATTACACTGTAGGATGAGATGAGTTACATAGGGGCGCGCGCCTGTATCGCTAGAACACATCTAGGTTTTCGTTACACACGCGTCAAATGCTTGGAAGATTTCTGGGCATTTCAACACCACTACCCCCCATTGACTTCAAGGAGTAAATCGTGGAAGGCGTACAGGACATTCTTTCTCGCGCTGGTATTTTCCAGGGCGTTGATCCCGTCGCGGTACAGAACCTCATTGAGCAGATGGAAACCGTCCGATTCCCGCGCGGAACCACCATTTTTGATGAAGGCGAGCCCGGTGACCGTCTCTACATCATCACCTCGGGCAAGATTAAGCTGGCCCGCCACGCTCCGGATGGCCGCGAGAACCTGCTGACCGTCATGGGCCCTTCCGATATGTTCGGCGAGCTCTCCATCTTCGATCCAGGCCCACGCACCTCCTCCGCAGTCTGCGTCACCGAGGTGCAGGCAGCCACCATGAACTCCGAGATGCTCAAGCAGTGGGTCGCTGATCACCCTGCCATCGCCCAGCAGTTGCTGCGCGTTCTGGCTCGCCGCCTGCGCCGCACTAACGCGAACCTCGCGGACCTCATCTTCACCGACGTTCCGGGCCGCGTTGCTAAGACCCTGCTGCAGCTGGCTAACCGCTTCGGCGTGCAGGAAGGTGGCGCACTGCGCGTCAACCACGACCTCACCCAGGAAGAGATCGCCCAGCTGGTCGGCGCTTCCCGCGAGACCGTCAACAAGGCTCTAGCCACCTTCGCGCACCGCGGTTGGATTCGCCTCGAAGGCAAGTCCGTCCTCATTGTGGATACCGAGCACCTAGCAAAGCGCGCTCGCTAAAAGCCTTAAAACTAAAAATAATCTCCCAGCTTCCTTCTTCAGGAGGCCGGGAGATTATTTTTAGTTTTAGCGGTTTTGTTCAGGCAGTTTATTTGCCCCGCCTACTTGCGCGCAGCTAAGTACTTCAAAGTAGTACGAGTGGACTGCTCAGCTGCATGCCGCAGAACTGGGTCAACGTCGTCATACATCTCATCGACCAAAGTCTTGAGATCAATGTCCTCGCCCAAGCGGCCGTGGATTTCCTTGATCTGCTCAAGACGGTGGTAGCGACGCTCAATGTACTTGCGCGCAACCTGGGAAACATCGTCCAAATCTGGGCCGTGGCCAGGCAGCAGCGGGATGTCCTTGCCGCGCTCTTCCAGCATGTCCAAGGTCTTCAAGTATTCGCCCAGGTCACCGTCGGTCTCAGACAGCAAGACGGTGTGGCGGCCGGCAATGGTGTCACCGGTCATGATTCCCTCGAGCTGAGAATCCTTGGCAACTCCAGACCACACAAAGAAAGAGGTGGAATCCGCAGTGTGCCCTGGGGTGTGGACCACCTCTAGCTGCGGGGTGATTCCATCGACGGTGATAATTTCGCCGTCGACAAGCGCCTCTGCTCCGTTGCAGTAGTTCGGGTCGAAAGCGCGGATCGGCGCACCGGTAAGCTGGCGAAGACGCTGCGCACCCGATGCGTGATCATCGTGACGGTGGGTAACCAAAATCAGCGCCACCTCGCCAGCGTTAGCGCTGACGACGTTGAGGTGACCTTCATCTTCTGGGCCCGGATCAACAACGATGGCCCTAGAATCTTCGTTAGCGCGAATGATCCACGTGTTGGTTCCCTCAAGTGCCGTGTAGCTTGGGTTGTCACAAAGAACAACGCCCACGGATTGAGTCACGGGACGCAATTGGCTGTATGCAGGATGCTCCATGATTACTAAGCCTATCCGATCACTTAGAAATTTCTACGATAACTTCAACCTCGACGGGCGAGTTTTTCGGCAAAACGGCCACGCCCACAGCCGAGCGAGCGTGAGTGCCAGCCTCTCCGAATAGCTCACCGATGAAGTCAGAAGCACCGTTGATAACAGCAGCCTGTTCCACAAAGTCAGGTGCCGAAGCCACGAAACCTACAACCTTGACCACGCGCGAGACGTTGTCTAAGCCAACAACGGAATCGATAGCTGCGAGAGCATTCAGCGCTGCCACCCGGGCGTATTCTTGCGCATCTTCGACAGATACCTCTGCGCCGACCTTGCCGGTGGCAGGCAGATTGCCGTCAATTACGGGCAACTGACCGGAGGTCCACACCTGATCTCCTACGCGAACTGCAGGCACGTAGGAAGCAAGCGGCTTTGCCACCTCAGGCAGTGAATATCCAAGATCAGCAAGGCGCGTGAGATGGCTCATTACTGCTCCACCTCACGCTTGAAGTAAGCCACGACATTTTCCGGATTCATGCCGGGAGTGATGGTAACCAGCTCCCAACCATCTTCACCCCAGGAATCGAGGATCTGCTTGGTCGCGTGAGTCAGTACTGGCGCGGTAGCGTATTCCCATTTAGTCATAGACCATATCCTACCGGCCTAAGGGCAAAAATGGCGCGTTAACTAACCCTGCGATTTGGTTAAATACCGATGAGTTCGCCGCCCTCAGCTAGGTAGTGTGCCCAGCTGGTGATGTGCGGGTTCTTGCGCAGCAGCGCACGGCGCTGGCGCTCAGTCAGGCCACCCCATACGCCAAATTCCACGCGGTTATCGAGGGCATCGGCACGGCATTCATTGAGCACCGGGCAGTGGCGGCAAATTACGGCAGCCTTACGCTGCTCGGCTCCACGGACAAACAATGCGTCTGGGTCACCGTTACGGCACTTTGCTTGAGTTACCCATTCACCGCGCTCGGTCGCACTTGCAGACTTAGACGCTCCCGTTACCTTCAGGCTTACGGTCATGACTGGGTAGCTCCTTCCTCTATTACCTATTCCGCGGCTTTGGGAATAATTTTTATGAAACCCCATACAAGCAGCGCAGCCGCTTGTAAGATGTTTCATATTGCGGAATATTATGTAACAACGGTAAGTGTATTCACACGCGTAAGCACTTGTCTAACACGTCACACTTTAGGGGGGAGTTCATTCTTCCCCGCTCACAGTTTCACCACGTAGGGTGTTTCTCGTGACTGTCATCAAATCCCTGGGAAAAATTGCCCTCTCCACGGTTCTCGTGGGGGCGCTCATCGCCGTAGTAATTGCCCCCTTTGCGGGGCTTTCCGGTGTGGCAATTGCCCGTACCAACGACACCATGCAGTCAGATCTGCAAGATCTCACTGCTGGCGACGCCCCGGGCGTATCCACGATTTTGGACGCCAAAGGCAACAACCTGGCCTATATATATGAGCAGCGTCGTCACCCTGTTAGCGCCGAGAAGATTTCCAAGCCGATGAAGCAGGCAATCGTCGCCATCGAGGACCGCCGGTTCTACGAGCACGAGGGCGTTGACTTCCAAGGCAATTTCCGTGCCCTTTGGAGCAACTTGGCTTCCGGCGGCGTCTCCCAGGGCGCTTCAACTTTGAACCAGCAATATGTAAAGAACTACCTGCTGCTGGTCAATGCCAAAACGGAAGAAGAACGCGCTGCCGCCATCGAGCAATCGGTACCGCGCAAGCTGCGTGAGATGCGCATGGCAACGGACCTCGATAAGAAGCTAGAGAAGGATGAAATCCTCAGCAATTATCTGAACCTCGTCCCCTTCGGCAATCACGCCTACGGTGTCGAGGCCGCTGCGCGCACCTATTTTGGCGCCCATGCTTCTGAACTCACCGTGCCACAGGCAGCGATGCTGGCCGGCATGGTCCAATCCTCTGAGTACCTCAACCCCTTTACCAATAAGGACGAGGTGCTCTCGCGCCGCAATCTCGTGCTGCAGTCCATGGCAGATAGCGGTTCCATCACCCAGGCAGAGGCCGATAAGTACGCCCAGCAAGATCTCGGCGTACTCGATAAGCCTTCCCTGCTTCCTAACGGTTGCATCAGCGCCAAGGATCGTGGCTTCTTCTGCGATTACGTCATCGAATACCTAGAAGAAAAGGGCATCTCCCGCGAGCAGCTTGCCCGCGGCGGCTACACCATTCGAACCACCCTGAACCCGGACGTACAAGACCAAGCGCTCAATGCGGTGCGCTCTCAGACAGACCCCAATACACCCGGCGTCGCCGAGGTAATGAACGTGGTCGAGCCCAGCAAGTCCAACCGCCCAGTGCTCGCCATGGTCTCCTCCCGCACCTATGGTCTGGACCTCGACAAGAACGAAACCATGCTCCCGCAGCCGCACTCCCTAGTGGGCAACGGCGCCGGCTCGGTCTTCAAGGTCTTTACCGCCGCTGCCGCTCTGGAGTCTGGTTATGGCATCAAAAATCAACTCGATGTCCCAACCCGCTACGAAGCAGAGGGCTTGGGCTCCGGCGGTGCCGCGGGCTGCCCACCTAACCGCTATTGCGTGGAAAACGCCGGCAACTACGCCGCGACCATGACGATGCAGGATGCCTTGGCGTTCTCGCCGAATACGACCTTCATCAAGCTCATCGAGCAGGTCGGCGTGGAGCACGTAGTAGATATGTCGGTAAAACTAGGCCTGCGCTCCTATGGCGAAAAGGGCAGCTACGACAAGGACACCTCGATCGCCCAACACATCAAGGAATCCAACCTGGGTTCTTACACGCTTGGCCCGACTGCCGTAGATCCGCTGGAGCTGGCTAACGTCGGCGCCACCTTGGCCTCGGAGGGCATGTGGTGTGAGCCTAACCCGATCAGCAAGATCACGGACAAGGACGGCAACGAGGTCTACCTCAAGGTTCCGAATTGCGAGCGCGCCGTCAACAAGGACATCGCCAATACGCTGACCAACAACATGACGGCCGATACCGAAAAGGGCACTGCCTCTGCCTCCGCACAGATGATGGGCTTTAACGGCAAGGCTGCGGCAAAGACTGGTACTACAGAGTCCAATCAGTCCTCCGCATTCCTGGGCTTTAACTCCGCTATATCTGCCGCTCCTTATATCTACAACGACGGTACCAACACCTCCTCACTGTGTACCAGCCCGGTGCGCCAGTGTGGTTACGGCGATCTCTTCGGCGGCCTTGAGCCCGCGCGTTCCTTCTACTCAATGGCCTCTAGCATTCCGGCCGCAGCACAGGGCACGGTTCCGAATTACAACAAGGCTTATGACGAGGGCAAGGTCAATTCGCTCTTCGACAGCCTCCGCGGCAAGTCCGAAAGCGAGGCTCGCTCCAAGCTAGAGGCCGAGGGCTATGAGGTAAAGATCTCGCAAGTACAGGGCAACGGCGTGCCTTATGGCCGCGTGGTCCGCGCGATTACTGGGCCAAGGGGCCTCAAGAAGGGTGCGGAGGTCACTTTGCAGCTTTCCGACGGCACTTCTGCCGCACCTCCACCTTCCTCCAACGGTAGCGGCCAAGGCGCCGAAGCAGCACGGACCGGCACCGGCGGTGCCAACTCGGCCCCTTCCGGCGATCAGCAACAGCAGCAACCCGCGCCGGAGCCGCTCATCCGTCAGGAAGACATCGACGCCGTCGCTAACGACATCCGCAGCTTCTTCGGCCTCTAGCTTCTAGAGAAGCTAGAAGGGCATAAAAAATACCGCTCTATGTATTTAAGGCACTCCGATCGCGGAGATTGAACGCCTTATTTGCATAGAGCGGTACGCGTTTTTAGGGCTTAAGACAGCTTTGCCTTTACAGCCGCGGAAAGGCGCTTGCCATCAGCGCGGCCAGCGGCCTTCGCGGTGGCAACCTTCATCACATTACCCATCTGCTTGATGGTTACGGTCTCACCGGTTTCTGCTTCTACCTCAGCGATGGCCTCGCCGACGAGGGTGTCCAGCTCGGCGTCGTCAAGCTGCTCTGGCTGGTAGGCCTCGAAGTAAGGGACGTCGGCAAGCTCGGCGTCGGCAAGCTCCTGGCGGCCATTTTCTGCGTATACCTCAGCGGACTCGCGGCGCTTCTTGATTTCGCGTGCGATGACCTTGAGTACGTCTTCATCGGTTAGTTCATGGCGTGCGCCATTGGTTTCTTCTGCCTGAATTGCAGCGAGCAGGGCGCGGATAGCGCTGGTGCGTTCCTTCTCGCGGGCCTTCATTGCGGTCTTCAGATCTCCACGAATGGTTTCTTTAAGCTGGCTCATGTACTTCAATCTACGCCAGGTAGGCTTGATTAGGTGAAGATTCTCCCGATTATGGGCGGCATTGCCGCCGCTGGCCTTGGCACCCTGGCGTGGGGTTACACCGAACTGACCAAGTTTGAGCTGAAAGAGTACACGCTGCCGCTGCTGCCTGCGGGCACTTTGCGCGGTGAGGAAGAGTTCCGCATCCTCCATATCTCGGATCTGCACATGATTCCGGGGCAAGAAGCAAAAATTGAGTGGGTTGCGGCGCTGGATAAGCTGAATCCCGATTTGGTGGTCAACACCGGCGACAACCTGTCGGACCAGGGCGGCGTGCCCGATACGCTGCGCGCCCTCGGCCCGCTGCTGAACCGACCAGGCCTGTTCGTCTTCGGCACCAACGACTATTGGGCGCCGCGTCCGGTCAACCCATTCAAGTACCTGTTGGGCCGCAAGCGTGAGCCTTCCTACGTTGACCTGCCATGGAAGGGCATGCGTGCGGCATTCATTGAGCGTGGCTGGCACGACGCCAACCAGGCTCGCGTGGAATTCAAGGTGGGCGACGTCAAGCTCGCCGTCGCTGGCGTGGATGATCCGCACCACGACCTTGATGACTATTCAGAGATCGCCGGCGCCCCCAACCCGGATGCGGACCTGGCATTGGCACTGCTCCACGCCCCTGAGCCGCGCGTACTTGAGCAATTCGCTGCCGACGGCTACCAGCTTTCCCTATCCGGCCACACCCATGGCGGCCAGATCTGTCTGCCGGGCTCCCGCGCACTGGTCACTAACTGCGGAATCGACCGCGCTCGTGTCCAGGGTCTGCATGACTTCGGCCCGATGAAGATGCACGTTTCCAACGGCCTCGGCACCTCGAAGTTTGCCCCTGTGCGCATCTTCTGCCGACCTTCCGCGACGCTGCTGCGCATCACCGAAGCCAACTAGCGCCGCATCCTGGCCACAGGCTAGAGTCCCCGCTCATCTGGCGTTTTGTTGTTCACCCTCAGGCTGCGTTAAAGTATTCGGGTACCGCTTAAGACGGTTTCCGGGATATGGCGCAGCTTGGTAGCGCGCTTCGTTCGGGACGAAGAGGTCGCAGGTTCAAATCCTGTTATCCCGACCAATACAATCAGCACAAGCTGACAGAAATGGTCGCTGCTTCACACAGAGCAGCGACCTTTTTCTTTTTCCGCCGCCGCCCGCCGGTCGGCTTCCCCGCCATGAAGCGCGTAGCGAAAGCTGGCTACCAGCAAGATTGACTTAAACCAGCTCGCTTAATTCAGCGGTCAGCATTGCTTGGTCGATCGCAATTGCGGTGGCAGCTCCGGCTCCCATAGCTTGTGGGACTTGGTCTGGTGAACTGGTTACATTGCCTGCAGCCCACAGATTTTGTTGGGAAGTACGTCCGTTGGATTGCTGAACCCATCCGTCCTCGTCGTACTGACAGCCTGCTTCAATCAAAAGCTGGTGGTTCGGGTGGAAAGCCGGCCCCACAAAACAAGACTCAAACCGGATCTTTTCCCCATCCACGCTGAGGATAAGCCCCTCAGAGAAATCAGGATCGGCGGCAACCTGCTGCACAGGCTTGTTATTTACCTCGATGCCACGCGCGGCGAATTGCTTGAGGTCTGTTTCGCCAAGAGAAAGACCATTCGGGAAGAAAGTAATGTTCGGGCTCCACTTTCGCAGCAAGTGCACCATCCGCACAGTAAATCCCGGATTGAGGCCGCCGATAACCGCGATTCGACGATTACGCACTTCATATCCATGGCAATACGGGCAATGGAAAATTCGTTGGCCCCACAGCTCCTCTACACCGGGAACATCTGGCAATTCATCCGTAATACCCGTGCTGACCAAGACATGTTTGGCACGGATTTCATCACCTTCAACAGTAAAAGCTCGCCAGCCCAGTGCGCCGCCCTCGGCAGGCTCAAGCTTGGCAACAGTGCCTTTTATATAATTACCGCCGAAAGCACGAAACTCGCTTTGCCCCTTTTCCAAATACTCCAACGGGTTCACACCGTCGAGCCCCATAATTCCGTGCGCATGCGAGCTAAACCGATTGCGAGGTTTGCCGCTATCGACGACAGCAACGCTTCGCTGTGAAGTGCCCCAGGTTTTGTTCCGTTTGAGTAGATGGGAAAATCTGGAACATGCCAAGGAAATTTGACCAGGATGCGAAGGACCGCGTGGTCCGTCTCGTTGAGGACCGCATCTTGGCGGAAAATATGTCGATGCAAGCCGCGTGCCAGGCAGTAGCCCCAAAGCTGGGGGTTTCATGGCACACAGCTCGTCAATGGACCCAGCAGGCCCGCCGTTCGGGAAACACTCCAGAACCTGTGCCTGAAGATTTGGCCGCCGAAAACGCGAGACTACGCCGTGAGAATCAAGAGCTACGCGATACTAATGAGCTGCTGAAGGCTGCCTCAGCTTTTTTCGCGTCGGAACTCGACCCCAAACGTCGGAAATGATCCGATTCATCGATGAACACCGGAATCGTTTCTCTATCGAGTTCATTTGTAAGACGTTGAAGAATAACCGGGCTGGTGGGTTTATCACCTCGCGTGGTTATCGCCAGTCCAAGGCCCGTGGATTAAGTGCTCGTCGCCTTCGCGATGCTGTGCTGATTGAACGCATTAGGGCTGTTCATCAGGATAATTACGGTGTTTACGGGGTGCGGAAAATGTGGCATGCTCTTCGCCGTGAAGGAATTGATATCGGGCGTGAACAAACCACTCGGTTGATGCGCCTGGCCGGTATTTCTGGCAAAGGCAAAGGCAGATCACCTATCACAACCCGAAGAGCTAACGTGCCTGATCTGCGCCCGGACTTGGTCGAGCGTGAATTCAAAGCTCAGGGTCCAAATAAGCTGTGGGTGGCCGACATTACGTATGTGCGCACGAAGAAAGGCTTTGTGTACGCCGCGTTTGTCACCGACGTTTACTCCCGCCGGATCGTTGGGTGGGCGTTATCAGACTCAATGCGGACTGAAGCACTGCCGCTGCAAGCTCTCAACCAAGCGATCGTGTGTGCTGAGGAAACAACAGGTCTCATTCACCATTCGGATCACGGGTCCCAGTACGTCAGCGTGGTCTACAACGAGCGACTAGCCCAGCACGGTATTGCCGCTTCCACTGGGACGGTTGGCGACTCCTACGACAATGCTCTTGCTGAAAACGTAAACGGCTCCTACAAGAACGAGCTAATCCATACTCGCAGGTGGGATGATGTTGTCGAGGTAGAAATCGCGACGTTCGAGTGGGTGTCATGGTGGAACGAGACAAGGCTCCACCAAAGCTTGGGATACCGAACCCCGGTTGAGGTGGAAACCGATTTTTGGGAGCAGACCCCGCCACAGGAAATAATAACGATCAAGGCAAATGCCTAGGAACAAAACTCGGGGCACTTCACAGGGTTATCTTGCCGTTGGTGCTTACTTTGTCGGTGCATAGTCGGTAGTCGTGCTCTGGTTTGATGTCCGCTTATCTACATTCGCCCCCATTAAGGGTGAATCTTCAGATCAAAACTAGAAATAGTTTATATACAGCACTATCTGTATTAGGTAAGCCTTGCCTTTCCAGCTGTTCATGAATCGAGGTTTACTATGACCCAACAGTCCTCTACGCCCGCACGGAGTACAAGCTCATCCAGTGGGGCGACGGCACGTTTAAACACCAGAGATCTCATCAACGCTGGTATCTTTGCTGCACTTTACTTTGTAATCACCTTTGTAAGCGGAATGATTGGATTCGCAGGACCACAATTCATGTTTATTGGATGGTTCATCGCGGCAATCGCAAACGGAATCGTGCTAGCGCTTTATGCCGCCCGCACGCCCAAAATGGGTGCTTTCACCCTCGTCGGTGGTATTAACGGACTAGCATTCATGCTCACCGGACACTACTTCTGGACCCTGCTGGGAAGCATAATTCTAGGGTTTATCGCGGATTTGATTATTACAAAAAGCCACCTCAGTATTGCCAGATCCTTCCCTATTGCCTACAGCGTCTTCTGTGTCTGGATTTCTATGCCTTTTATCCCGCTAATTCTGGATACGGACTCCTACTACGTCGATATCGCAGACCAAATGGGTCAAGAATATGCCGATGCCATGTCGGATATCTTCCAGCCATGGACCATTGGAGTACTGGCCATTTGTGCGCTCATCGTCGGCTTTATCGGAGGAAAGGTCGGAGTTCGCGTCAGCCGCAAACACTTTGAAAGCGCTGGTCTCCTGTGAGCCTGCAAAAACAGGGCGTGCTTCGTCGATCTTCGATCGATCCACGGACCGTGCTGCTTTCTGTTCTAGTAATCAATGCGGTAGCTCTCAGCCACGGCCACCTACCGACACTGCTGATTTCTATCGCTTTCAGCTCCATCGCACTAGCTACAGTAAAGCCACACTATGGTCTTATTTGCCTGTTCGCTTTTGCATTATCCTATCTAGGGTACTGGGGCCTATTACAGCTTCCTGGCTCCACATTTTTCGCTTTTTCAGCGGCAATTTTTTCGTGGCTAAGCCGTTTTGTCATCAGCATGTCCATCGGCGCATTCGGCTTGCTCACTCTCACACCATCCACGTTGACCTCAGCACTGCGGGACCTGCGTTTACCAGGCTGGGCCACCATTCCACCGGCGGTATTCCTGCGCGTTTTGCCGATCATCGTGGCAGAAGCCAAAGCCATCCGCGATGCCATGGTCCTTCGGGGTCTCCAGACTGGAGTAAAAAGCTGGATCACACAGCCCACACAATCGTCCGCGATGTTGATCATCCCCTTATTAGGTGCCGTCGTCCGCGCTGGTGATGAGCTCGCTGCCTCTGCTCTTGTCCGGGGATTGGGAGGACCCGCACGCCCAACCACCACCGCCGATCTTTCCTTCAAGCTTGTCGATGCAACTGCACTAGCTGGGTTGGGCCTCGTTGTTGCCTCTGTCTGGCTTCCCACGGAGGTCCACTTATGAACGAACGCAGTATCGCAACCAGTGTAGACGCCCACAACGTTTCTTTTACATATCCATTGGGAGCTCGGCCAGGCATTCAAGGTGTATCTGATGTGTCTTTTTCTGTCTCTCCAGGACAGTGTCTACTGATTACCGGTGATTCCGGATCGGGAAAGTCCACGGTACTCAAGTTGATCAACGGACTCATCCCCCATTTCAATCCAGGAGAGCTACTAGGCACCATCACTATTATGGAGGATGACCAGGCTTTTACCCCTGCGGAAGAACCGCTGTCCCGAGCCATCGAGTTCAGCGCCTCAGTATTCCAGAATCCAAGGACACAATTTTTCACTGAAAGCGTCAATGCAGAATTGGCCTTCGGGCTAGAAAACCTTGGTGTAGATCCCAAAGAAATTGAGTCGAGGATTCAATCAGCGGTCGAGCTACTAGGCATTAACGATCTTCGGGGCCGGCGATTCAAAGAATTATCCGGTGGGCAGTTACAAACCGTGGCATGCGCATGCGCGCTTGTGTCCCCGGGCAGTCTCGTGCTTCTCGATGAACCCACGTCCAATCTCTCCATGGAAAGCATCGATATTCTTGCACGCGTGCTACACCGCTTGAAGGAATTAGGCACAACGATCATTATCGCTGATCACCGTCTCTTTTTCTTAAAAGATATCGCTGACCAAGTTATTTACTTGACTCAGGGAAAAATAACGCGGAGTTTCCGCGCTCAGGAGTTTTATGCCTTAGACGAACCCGAACGCAAACAATTGGGGCTACGCAGCTTACACCATGTTCCCCTGCCCGCGAGCGTGCCGGTACCACCCACGCTCGAAAACGCCGATCCCCAGCGGAGCGGACTCGAGCTAAGCAACATCTGTTTTTCTTATGGCGCACATGAGGTATTAAACATTGACCACGCATTTTTCCCCAGCGGCGAAGTCACCGCCTTAATCGGGCCCAACGGCGCTGGAAAAACCACCCTCGCCAGGATCATTTGTGGTCTTGCTTCTCCCAAACGCGGCGGTAGTCTCCGTTTGAACAGCAAACGAGTAGGAGCGGCTGCCCGCAGACGTGCCGCGTACATGGTGATGCAAGATGTTGGCCGCCAATTATTCGCAGCCACCACCGAAGAAGAAGTCACGCTCGGACTGGCAAAGAAGAAGCGGGACCACATCGATGTCAATGAGATTCTCCATCGCCTCGATCTGGCAGGAATGGCCCAACGGCATCCGCAGTCTCTGTCCGGTGGGCAACGGCAACGCTTAGCCATAGCTTCAGCCCAAGCCGAGCAAGCAGCGATCTACATCTTCGATGAACCTACCTCTGGCGTGGGCTGGCGCCAACTGCAATCCATCTCTGCGCTACTTCGATCTCTTGCAGCAAACGGAGCAGTGGTCATCGTCATCACCCATGACCACGAATTCATCCAAGAATCAGTCACCAGAATCATCGATATGACTGACATCAACAAGAATTGAGAAAGAAATGTCTGAACTAAAACAAAGTTCCACAGAATCAAGCGGAACCCACGCACCAGAATCACACGGTGCGTCACCGGAAGAAGAGGCTCACGCAAAACTAAAAGCCGGCCAGGTCGCTCTAAAAAAACTACTGGCCCCAGTGCAAACAACCATCTACTTCGCACAGTTTCTCGCGCTTATATCCTCGGTACTCGCCGTAGCACCCTACGTCGCGTTGGTGGCACTGGGAAATGCTCTAATCGACGGCAAAACTGATGACGTCGCGTCCATTGTGAAATGGCTACTTGCTGCATTTTTGGGCCAGCTATTCTTCTATTTCCTTGCCCTTGCAATCACCCACTTCGCTGATGCAAAGCTGGTGGGGATTAACCGGCGCCGAATTATTACCGCTATTGCGAAAGCACCACTCTCGTGGTTTAGCCAGACTAATTCCGGCAAAGTCCGCAAAGCCGTCGAGGACGATACGTTAACTCTGCACACCCTGACAGCCCATGCTCCTGTAGAGAAGGTCGCCGCGATCTTTACGCCCCTCGCGCTTCTGGTTTATGCCTTTATCTTGGATTGGCGCCTTGGTCTACTTTCTATTGCCACTGTGCCCATTTTCCTAGCAATCCAAGCATATTCAATGAAAGATATGGGCACAAAAACTGCGGAAATGGATAATTATCTGGGTGAGGTCTCTGCGACTGCGGTGGAGTTCTCCGAAGGTATTTCCGTCGTCAAGGCTTTCGGCACCGTTGGCAAAGCCCACGCTCGATATCGCGAAGCTGCCCAAAAATTCGCGGAATTCTATTACGAGTGGGTACGTCCGCTTCTGCGTGTTTCCGCAATCTCAGAGTCTGTGGTGGCGGTTCCTGTCCTCATCCTTATCAATCTAGGAGTCGGTTCCCTGCTGATAGCTGGTGGCTATGTCACGGTCGCTGAAGTCATCGCAACAACGTTAATTGCGCTGGTGCTCCCAGGCACGATTCAAACCGTCGGCCAAATGATGTGGTCTTACCAGCTCGCTGGCAATGCGGCGTTGCGCCTTGATGAAGTCATGACAATTTCCCATGTGAAAGAAGGCCAAAAGAGACTCGATGCCAGTAGTCAAGACATGGAGGTGGAGTTCCATAAGGTCAGCTTTAGCTACGCCCCAGACACACCAGTCCTCCAAGACTTTTCTGCGCAACTAAATGCAGGCACTGTCACGGCATTGATTGGCCCCTCCGGGTCTGGCAAATCCACAGCAGCAACGATGCTGGCGCGTTTCCAGGATCCAGATTCGGGCACAATCACTATCAACAACGTGGATATCCGTGATCTCACTTTCGACAGTTTGTACCGCACTGTGGCTTTCGTCTTACAAGATCCTCACTTACTGCGTATGAGTATTCGGGAAAACATTCGCCTTGCACGCCCAGAAGCCCGCGATGAAGAGATCTGGCAAGCCGCAGAGGCTGCGCACATAGCTGCTGATATTCGCGCTTTACCGGCTGGGCTCGACACCGTTGTTGGTGAGGACACCTCTTTATCCGGTGGACAACAGCAACGCATTTCTATTGCCCGGGCAATCATTACCAATGCCCCAATCTTGATCCTGGATGAAGCTACTGCGGCAACTGATCCTGACTGCGAAGCAGAAATTCAAGCAGCTCTAGCCACACTCGTCAGAGGCAAGACCGTCTTAGTCATCGCCCACAAGCCGGAGTCCATCCAAGGAGCAGACCAAATAATCTGCCTCAAGCCTATGAAGGATAATTCTCATGTCTAATGCCACTACGCCTGTTAGTTCGCGTCTTCGTGATCCGCTACTCACTCGCAGTGTCAAAAAGCTGCAAAGTCCTGTAGGCCATAAGCTCAATAAAAGGTATGCTTGTCTATCGCTTATCGTTGGCGTGCTTGATGGCCTCGCCGTTCTCACGCTCGTGCCACTTACAAAGGCACTCGATGGGGATACGACGATCGCACCATGGATGTGGACGCTTTTGGCAATTGCGCTCGTAGCTTTTGCGCTACGATTTTTCGCAACCATGGCCTCTTACCACACGGCCTTGGATTTCATCCGAGCCGCGCACACGACTGTGGGCGATAAATTAGCAACGCTACCGCTCGGCTGGTTCGTACCGGCTAATACCGGCGGCCTATCTCGCCTCGTTTCAGATCGCTTTATGGTGGCGGCCGAGACCATTGCGCATATTCAAGGAACGATATACCGCGATAGCGCGGCACTTGTCACCTTGTTAGTAGGAGCGTGTTTCTGGAACCCGAAGCTGGGCTTGGTCCTTCTTATCATCGCACCATTGGCGCTCGTGGTGATGCAGTTGGCTGCATGGATTCGTGAGAAAGCATCGAACCGCGCACTGGGGCCGAGTAAAGAGCTCTCCCAGCGCATCGTAGAATTTGCTAACCGTCAACCAGCCCTGCGCGCGGCAGGACAATCACAAGTTTTTGCGCCACTAGAGCAAGCGCTAGAAATCGACCATAAAGCACGAATACGCGAGCTATGGGTATCCACATTAGCTTTGCTACTCAACGGCATAATAGTGCAGATCTTCATTGTGGCTCTCATAATGGTCTCCGCGGATCTTGCCGTTGAAGGCGCCCTATCGCCACTAGAAACAATTGCGATCATCGGAATCAGCTTGAGGTTTACCCGCACGCTTGAACAGCTGGGTTCTTCTTTCGTCGGTTTAGATGCCGGCCGTATCGCGCTCACAGAAACTGAGCTCATCACCGATGCCCCTTCCCTGCCAGAACCCACTACTCCGCGCCTAGGCGATGGTTCGGGAAATGTCGAGCTGCTTAATGTCACGTTTGGATACGGCGATAAACCAGTATTGGTAGATGTCACTTTCCATGCTCGACCAGGCACCGTTACCGCCATTGTCGGTCCTTCTGGCTCCGGAAAGACCACAATTGCGCGCCTTATTTCGCGATTCTGGGATGTAGATTCCGGGGCGGTGATGGTTGACGGCGTAGATATCCGCGAGCTTGGAACCGAACAGTTAATGTCCAGACTGTCCATGGTCTTTCAGGACGTTTACCTCTTCGACGACTCGTTAATCGCTAATATCCGCGTTGGTCGTCCCGACGCCTCCGATGAGGAAGTCTTCCGCGCAGCTGATCTTTCAGGCGTGACTTCTATTGCCAACCGCCTAGGGTGGCATACTCCTGTTGGTGAAGGCGGGCGGCTTCTATCCGGTGGTGAACGCCAGCGCGTATCTGTAGCTCGCGCGCTTCTCAAGCAAGCGCCGATTGTACTCTTTGATGAGGCTACCTCCGCGCTCGATGCAGAAAATGAGGCAAACATTCTTGCTGCGATGGACGAGCTACGGGAGCAATCTACTTTTATTGTCATCGCCCATAAGCTGGATACAATCAAATCTGCTGATCAAATCGTAGTCTTGGATGAACACGGGCAAGTCAGCCAGCTAGGCACGCATTCTGAGCTTTCCGATGTCCCTGGTATCTACCGTCACTTCTGGCAGCAACGCAAAGCAGCAAGCGGGTGGAAAATCAGTTCGGGACGCGATTAACGCGGGCACCGAGATCGGCATTGTTTGCGGGGGACACCCTTCTCTCCCCCTCTCTCCCCCGCAGCACGGAGCACCCTAAGTGCACCAACAAGGCTCAGAGCGAAGAATGCGGTAGCGGCTACGAGCGACCACTGCGCGGCGTTGGCCATGCCTTCGCTTAAGGTCTACACCACTGCCCCAGGCGCACGGTGGTTTGCGTTGCGGAGGCTTGCCTGGAGTCATCGACGGGAATATCCCGCAGCATCGTGTCGGTCGGCTGCGTGGAGGCGAACCCCAGGCCCAAGCCGTACAGGGTCAGCGGCGCGGCGATGATCCAATCATTCGTATCCGGCCCCATAAGCAGGACGAAGCTAAGTGAAGCGTCCTGGGTTTAGTTCCTACCTCAGCTAAGGAAGGATTGAACTATGCCTAGAAAATATTCCGTCGAGTTCAAGGAGAAGGCGGTCCATCAGATCATCGAAATGGTCCGCCTGGAGTCTTGCTCACTGCAACGCGCCTACACGGAGGTCGGTGAGCTGCTTGGAGTATCCCACCACACGTTGCGGGCTTGGTACCGTGACAGCGCTTCAGTACACGATAATTCTGACGCTTCAGGCGGCGAAACAATGGAAGAAGAACTCAGGCGCCTGCGTCGAGAAAACCGCGAACTGAAACTGAACTTGCCCCCGAAAGTTGGACTAGGGGTAATCCTACCCGGCTAACGTCTTAAGGGCCTTATCCCGGTATTTCATCGGGGTGCAACCATCAAGTCCCAGCTGGAGTCTTTCCGCGTTGTACCAGTCGATGTACGCGTCTACCGCAGCGGTAAATTCTTTGACAGAGTGAAGTGCCCCAGGTTTTGTTCCGTTTGAGTAGATGGGAAAATCTGGAACATGCCAAGGAAATTTGACCAGGATGCGAAGGACCGCGTGGTCCGTCTCGTTGAGGACCGCATCTTGGCGGAAAATATGTCGATGCAAGCCGCGTGCCAGGCAGTAGCCCCAAAGCTGGGGGTTTCATGGCACACAGCTCGTCAATGGACCCAGCAGGCCCGCCGTTCGGGAAACACTCCAGAACCTGTGCCTGAAGATTTGGCCGCCGAAAACGCGAGACTACGCCGTGAGAATCAAGAGCTACGCGATACTAATGAGCTGCTGAAGGCTGCCTCAGCTTTTTTCGCGTCGGAACTCGACCCCAAACGTCGGAAATGATCCGATTCATCGATGAACACCGGAATCGTTTCTCTATCGAGTTCATTTGTAAGACGTTGAAGAATAACCGGGCTGGTGGGTTTATCACCTCGCGTGGTTATCGCCAGTCCAAGGCCCGTGGATTAAGTGCTCGTCGCCTTCGCGATGCTGTGCTGATTGAACGCATTAGGGCTGTTCATCAGGATAATTACGGTGTTTACGGGGTGCGGAAAATGTGGCATGCTCTTCGCCGTGAAGGAATTGATATCGGGCGTGAACAAACCACTCGGTTGATGCGCCTGGCCGGTATTTCTGGCAAAGGCAAAGGCAGATCACCTATCACAACCCGAAGAGCTAACGTGCCTGATCTGCGCCCGGACTTGGTCGAGCGTGAATTCAAAGCTCAGGGTCCAAATAAGCTGTGGGTGGCCGACATTACGTATGTGCGCACGAAGAAAGGCTTTGTGTACGCCGCGTTTGTCACCGACGTTTACTCCCGCCGGATCGTTGGGTGGGCGTTATCAGACTCAATGCGGACTGAAGCACTGCCGCTGCAAGCTCTCAACCAAGCGATCGTGTGTGCTGAGGAAACAACAGGTCTCATTCACCATTCGGATCACGGGTCCCAGTACGTCAGCGTGGTCTACAACGAGCGACTAGCCCAGCACGGTATTGCCGCTTCCACTGGGACGGTTGGCGACTCCTACGACAATGCTCTTGCTGAAAACGTAAACGGCTCCTACAAGAACGAGCTAATCCATACTCGCAGGTGGGATGATGTTGTCGAGGTAGAAATCGCGACGTTCGAGTGGGTGTCATGGTGGAACGAGACAAGGCTCCACCAAAGCTTGGGATACCGAACCCCGGTTGAGGTGGAAACCGATTTTTGGGAGCAGACCCCGCCACAGGAAATAATAACGATCAAGGCAAATGCCTAGGAACAAAACTCGGGGCACTTCACTGAGCTCGCGCCAAGGTAATCCCCGCAGCCATTCCTGCGAAGCCTCCGCCAACAATAAGCACATCCAGATTGGTCGGTTCCATCAGATATCCTCCTCTCCTCCGTGCTCAAGACCCTAACGAGTTTTGCCGGTCAGCGCATTTGCAGAGAAGATTCAACCCCATATAAGGAATGGCAATTATCACGTAGCCAACGTGACGGTATTCCATTTAGTCATTGTTGGTTATCGTCATTGCGTCGAATTTCAGACTAGGCTACCTCCCACGCCTCAATCAGACTTTGTGCAGCACTATCGCCACCAGGAATAAACGTATTCAGCAAACACTTTGCTAGTGACCTACTTTTAAACTCGGTAATATCTTCCTTCTGGTTTATCTCCTTATGCGGGATGGATTCCCACACACAAACCATCAGACACTCTTCCTTATACGGGATGGATTCCCACACACAAACCATCTGACGCTCTCAAAGAAGATGCACCCATAGTTTCTCCTGAGCGGACTCACTAGCATGGCATTATGCTCACCAATTCATTGCGTTCGTTATTAAAAGAAGCAACTTCATTTACGCGCCAAGCAAGCGACGATGATGACCACACCGTTGGCGCCACATTACTAACAAAATCAGGGCGTACTATCCATGGACTTAACGCCTATCATTTCCTTGGCGGACCCTGCGGAGAAATTACAGCTTTAGCCAACCATGCTGCTGCCTGCCCAAATGATCCAATCGAAGCCATCGTAGCGATTTACGGCCCGACAGGAGATGTAATACCGCCTTGTGGAAAATGCCGCCAAATTTTATATGACATCGGCCCATCCATCAAGTGCATAATCCGCGGCAGTAATGGATTCGAATCCAAGACTGTCACCGAGCTTCTCCCCCATTCCTTTGACTGGAAAGAACTTGAAACCCCGCAGAAGATTTTTATGTGGGAAGGATATGAAGAAGCCATTCGCAACGGATCAAAAGAACAAACTATTAGAATCGACGACCCTTTTTACGTCGGACCTGCTTCCTTGGTATTCGAAAAAGAAAACGGAATGGTAACCACTCTTCCTGCCCAAGTCACGGCGGTGGTGCAAACGCAACGGTGCGAATTAACCGAAGAAGATGCCTGCAACGATGGTTTTCAAAACTTGGCAGAACTTCACTCTGCACTCGATTTCCACTATCCAGAACTTGGACCAAACGATCCGGTCGATGTCGTAACTTTCAAATTAGCGGACTGAAAATTTAGCCTTTCCGCTCTTGAGCACTTGCGCTTTAGCGACAAGCTCACCGGCTATGAAATTCCACAGCACCCGCTTCAAATCCTTCGCAATGCGCGAGCTGCTCTGACGAGGCGATTACTGGCTTCATGTACGCGTTGTGGAGGATGGCCCAGGCGAGCATCGCGCCGCGAAAAGAACAGCCGCGGCAGATACTTGCTTCCAGGTTTATTCCGGTCAGGTCGTAGCCGGAGAAGTCTTTTCCGGAAATATCTCGGCCTGCGAATTCTTGCAACCAGGTATCAGGCGTTTGCTTATACATTGCCGTTTCTTCCTGCTTGAGGGCCAAAACGGGAAACGACGCGGCGCCCCTACAGCAGCCGCGTCGCCCCTATTCCCTATCACTCACAACGGATTGGAGAAACCGTTTGCCTACCCCCTAAGTAGGCATTGTGAGCAAGATTCACTCTAGCACCGATTCGAAACAAAACGGTAACCAATCAAAAGTTTTCACAGAAGGAATCACAAAATTGCACGTTTGGTCTAGTTTTAGAAAAACCAATTGGTCAGTGCATTTAGCGCCTTAGTCTTTATAAATCGCCGAAAAGCCGCGCTTCATAATACCTATCGAAAAAATTCCAACTGCTGCAAGGATGCCAAGCCCGATCCACGCGAGGCTCAGCGGCCCCGAGTTACCGGCAACCGTAAAGCCAACCGTTGACCAGTGCATTGGCAGCAAGCCCATCACAGTCTTCCACACCCCGGCCACAGCGGTGGCGGCAGTTGCCTGCTTCCAGAACCAGCCCACCACAGCAAGTTGCAGCAGGCCAAGAACGATGACCACGCCAGACCCAAGCTTCGGGAAGTAGTGCAGCACCACTGCCGTAAGACCAGCGCTTCCCAGTGCAGTCGCCGCAGCCATGGCAGCAGCCAGCCCCGCAGCCATGCCATCAACGCCGGTAGCCAGAATCATAAAGACAATCTCAGCCGCGGCAGTCAGCACAACTACACCAGCAAGAAGGCTCAGCCAAGGCTTCCGCGAACGCACCACATAAGCGCCCAGGGCAGTGCCACCGAGCGAGACCATCGCCGCGATAAGCAGCGCCACGATGGGGCTCAGCATCTTTACTTCCGCACCCTGACCATCCGCGGCAGCCGGCAACGCACGCTGCACATCCTGCACCTTGGTTTGGTTCTGCTTCGCCATGCCGTCAACACGCTTGGCACCTTTGTCCAGCTTGTCGATGCCGCCGAGAGCCTCATCAACCTTGGAATTAAGCTCCTTGGTGCCATCGTTCAAACGCTTGGCGCCATCCGCTGCCTTATACACGCCATCGTGATAGGCATAGCCGTTAACCGCGAGCTGATTGGAAAGCTCCCGTGAGCCATCCTTCAAGCGCTTAAGTTGGTTAGTTAGATTCTGGTCAATCTGAAAATTATTGACTTGATTGCGCAGGTCCCCGAGCTGCGACTTGATGTTGCGCGCCTCGGGGGAATTATTTCCCTCAAGGTCCTTCAGCGTGCCGTCGATGGCGGCCAGCAGCTGGCCCTGCACCACGGTAAGACCTGTAATTTGATCCACTGCGTTGCCAACACCGTTTGCTACCTCAGTCGCACCATTGCCCAGCTGGTTGGTGCCAGACTGCAGCTGAATCAGGCCGTCGTAAAGCTCCTGCGATCCGGCACTGAGCTTGTCGACGCCACCGCCCAGCTCACCAGCACCATCCTTCAGCTTGCCCGTGCCAGTGGAAAGCTGCTGGGTTCCCGACTTCAAAAAGCCAGCCTGGGCCTGCGCCTGGCTTGCGGCACGCGCCGCCTCGCTTAACGACGCCGCATCTGATTGACCTTCTGTCGGCGCACCGGTTCCCTCACTCGACCACGCACGTGAGGCATCCCACCCCGTCACGCCTGCCACAATGGCACCTACCACCAAGGGCAGAACCACCAGCAAGCACAGAAGTGCGCCACGCAGGCGCGAGGGACGGGACGGCGAATCAGCAAGGCGGGAGTTCATCTTTTAAAAATTATCGCTCCCACCACCGCAAACAACGCAGGCGCGCCGTTTCGCGCCAAGGCAAAGATGCGGAAACTCAAAAACTTCCAACCAACTAATCATAGGATTTAGCCCATGAAACGTTCCCTAATGGTTCTCCCCCTAGCCGTACTTCTTCCACTCACCGCCTGCTCCCCCAAAGACACTGCAGATAGCGAGCCGCAGTTCGCAGCAGCCGAATCCCACACGGCCGCAAAAGAAACCGCCACTAGCGAGACCCCAACCCCCACCAGCAGCAAGACCGAAGAAACACCTGCCCCAACAACGAAGACCGTCACCGCCACGGTCGAGCCGGAGCAGCCAGCGCCAGGTACGCCACAGGCGCAAAGCATGGGTAGCTGCTCAGTCGATGCGCTTCAGCAGGTCAACACCTCGATGAGCAACATGAGCGTTATCGATTGTGACGGTTCGTGGGCATACGTTGGCCAGCGCAATACCGATTGGGTCACCTGGGCTTATTGGGATGGCCAAAAGTGGAAGGGTGAACCTCACATCGGCACCACTAGTAGCGGCATGCAGGGCCCCTGCTATGACGTCGAAGGCATGAAAGCACGAGGCCTGAGCGACACTATGGCAGTGCACGCTCAGGCCTGTGATTAGGAGGTTGTATTACGTGCTAGTTCTTCTCAGCGAAGAGCTCACGGACGCGCTTTTCTAGGCGTGGGGAAACTGCGCCCCAGTAAGCGTAGATGCGTTCCTCGGTCTCGGAGGAAACGCCAGCCATGGCGTTGGTAATGTTGTCCGCCATGCGCTCCTTCTCCTCGTCGTTATAGACGTTCTCGTACAGGTCGGTTGCCTGCGCGGTATCGGAATCCTCAGCGTGGCGGACATACGGTGCGCGAACCAAGTCCAGACCTGCCGGGTCCGGGTTGACGTAGAGATCCGGAGCGGTAGTGGTCTCTAGCTGGCTACGATCGTTAACGTCACCGTCGAGGTAGCCGCCGCCCTTTGCGTGGCGGTTCGGGGAGTAAACCGGATCCTCAGGAGCATTGAAGAGGAACTGCATACTGCCCTCGTGCTCGTAGGTGTTGACCTTGTCCGCATTCAGCGGCTGGTTAACCGGCAGCTGCTTGTAGTTCGGCCCAATGCGGTAACGCTGCTGGTCAGCATAAGCAAAGACACGAGCCTGCAGCATCTTGTCCGGAGAAAGGCCGATGCCCGGGACCAGGTTGGAAGGATCCAGTGCAACCTGCTCGATCTGCGCGAAGAAGTTGCGTGGGTTGCGGTTGAGCACAAAGTATCCGACATCAACCAATGGGTAGTCCTTCTTGGACCAAACCTTGGTGAGGTCAAACGGGTTGAAGCGGTATTCAGCTGCTTCAGCAAGCGGCATGATCTGCACCTTGACGTCCCAGATTGGGTAGTCGCCCTCTTCGATGGCGTTGTAGAGATCCTCGCGGTGATAGTCGGCGTTCTTGCCGGCCATCTCGCCTGCCTCAGCATCAGTGAAGTTCTCAACACCCTGGCGAGACTTGAAGTGGTACTTCACCCAGAAGGCCTCGCCTTCCTCGTTGACCCACTGGAAGGTGTGGGAACCGTAGCCGTTCTGGTGGCGGGTAGTCTTCGGTGTACCGCGGTCACCCATCAAGTAGGTGACCTGGTGAGTGGACTCTGGGTTGCGGGTCCAGAAGTCCCACTGCATATCCGCGTCACGCAGGCCGTTGACGCCGAGTCGCTTCTGGGAATGAATGAAGTCAGGGAACTTCATACCGTCACGTAGGAAGAAGACCGGGGTGTTGTTGCCGACGATGTCGTAGTTGCCGTCCTCGGTGTAGAAACGCAGTGCGAAGCCGTGCACATCGCGCCAGGTATCCGGAGATCCCTGCTCGCCAGCAACGGTGGAGAAACGCCCCATCATTGGGGTGACAGTGTTTAGTTGAAAGAGATTCGCCTTGGTGTAGCGCGAGACATCGTTGGTGATGTGCAGCTCGCCAAAGGCGCCATGACCCTTTGCGTGCGGGGTGCGCTCTGGCACGCGCTCGCGATTGAAGTGCGCAAGCTTCTCAATCAGGTGAATGTCATTGAGAACAACTGGGCCGTTCTGCCCTGCGGTAATGCTGGTATTCTCGGTAGCAACCGGCTGGCCGGAAGGGCTGGTGGTATTTGGGCCGCCCGCGGGGCGCTGACCCTTGTCGAGGACCTTGTCAGCTTCAGAGTTAGTCATGGAAAGCCTCCTAAGAAAACTAGCGGGAACTAGTCAATAAAATTGTTGATAATTTGGGGTGGATTATCAATCACGGACAAGCAATAACCTACCCCGTTCAATAGGCCCTCGCAACAAAAATCAGCAAATTAATAAGTTCTGGCAGGGAAATCTAATTTAGCGTTCATCCTGGTAAGTTCATTTTGGTGAAACACCACTCCGAGCATGACGACGCCCGCGTCACTGACCTTGCGCTCAAGGCCGGCCGCGGCGATCGCGCAGCTCTCACGGAGTTTATTAAGTCCACTCAGGATGATGTGTGGCGTCTTCTCGCACACCTAGGCGGCGCGGAAATCGCAGACGATCTCACCCAAGAGACGTACCTAAGAGTTATTGGCGCACTCCCTCGCTTCGCCGCACGCTCCTCAGCACGCACCTGGTTGCTTTCCCTCGCGCGCCGCGTATGGGTGGACAACATTCGCCACGACATGGCGCGCCCACGAAAGGCTGCAACGGAATATGAAGACGCAGCGGCACAGACGCCTTCGACCGAGAACTCCGGAGCCTGGAGCGATTGGATCGACGCCCGCACGCTAATCGACGCCCTGCCCGCAGACCGCCGCGAAGCCCTCATCCTCACCCAGGTACTGGGCTATTCCTACGAAGAAGCAGCTAAAATCGCTGGCGTACGCATAGGCACGATTCGTTCCCGCGTTGCCCGCGCCCGCAAAGACCTCATTGAAGGTACGGGAGCCTAGCCGGGAATCATTAGCGCGAATCGTTACCTACTATTTACCAGGCTTCACTTTCGGTACAGCTAGCTGCGATTTTAGCGCCGGAACCCAAGAACTTTTCGCGAAAGTTCTGTGCACTTTTAGAAAATCGTCTGGATGATAGGCATAAAAGAAAAGTAACGTGGCTTAAAAACACACGTGACAAATCGAAGGTCGACCCGGGCCAGCGCGCCACAAAGATGCGCGCATTTCTTTTTGCCCGGCGCGTGTGAGAATGCGAGAAATCTCCTCATGATGAAACGCGCATTGGCTATCTCCATGGCGTTTATCGGTGTCGTTGTCGGCGCGGGCTTTGCCTCGGGCCAGGAAGCTATGCAGTACTTCGTCGCCTTCGGAACCACTGGTTTCTGGGGCGTAGCGCTGGCTGCCGGGTTGATGATCATCACCGGCATTGCAATTTTGCAGCTGGGATCTTATTTCCAGGCCACAGAGCACACGGCGGTGTATGACAAAATTTCCGGACCAATTACCTCCAAGATCTTGGACTGGTCCACGATTGCCACGCTCTTTTCCATCGGCTTCGTGATGTTCGCCGGTGGCGGATCCACCATCACGCAGCAATTCCCAGACATAAAGATTTGGGTAGGTGCAACGCTGATGTTGGTGCTCGTCCTGCTCGTCGGCCTGCTCGACGTTGACCGCGTCACCGCAGTCATCGGCACCATTACTCCATTCATCATCATCTTTATCGTCTTGGCCACCGGCTATACCATTGCCACCGCCGACGTCGATTGGAGCCACCTCAACGAATTCGCCACGAATAGCGTTGACACCCCGCTGAGCAGCTGGTGGCTCGCCGCCCTGAACTACACCGGCCTGAACGTCATGTGCGCGGTGTCCATGTCCATCGTCATCGGCGGTAACATCCTCGACAATCGCGCAGTGGGCATCGGCGGCCTCATTGGCGGCTTTATCTACCTGCTTCTGCTGACACTGCTCGTGGTCTCCCTATTCATGGTGGCACCGACCGTGCATGGAAAAGATCTGCCGGTTCTAGAACTCATCAACACCATTCACCCGTCTCTGGGCTATGTGATGACGATTGTCATTTACGGCATGGTCTTTAACACCGCAGTGGGCATGTTCTACGCGCTGGGCAAGCGCCTGACCCGTAAGAAGCCGAAGCTTTTCTACCCAGTCTATGCCGCTTCCTGCATCATCGGTTTCATTCTTTCCTTCGTCGGTTTCAAGTCTTTGGTCAGCAACATCTACCCAATCTTGGGCTACCTTGGCCTGCTGATGATCGCCGTTATGGTCTTCAACTGGGTTATAAAGCGCGACAAGATTACTTCCGAAAGCAAACGTCGAGTGCGTGCTCGCACCTTGGTCCAGCGCAAGCTCGACCCGCGCGAGCACTTCACCAAGAAGAACCAGAAGGAGCTCGCAAAGCTCGCGGCCGCTTCCAATATGAAGACCGACGAGTTTGAGGACACCGTTGCCGAAGAAATCCACGAGGAGCTCGAGGCAGATGACGAGCTCGAGTACGACCGTGAAGATCCTGATCCTTCAGTTGTCTTCGTCGAGCACACCAAGCCAGAAGTTCCACGAGACTAATACAAAGCTCTCTCCCCTTCCTGCTTGAGCAGACCTTTCCAAGGCGTATGAGTTGGCCTAACCCAGCTCATACGCCTAATGTTTTACAACGCACACGTGATAAATCGAACGTCGAACCGGTCTTGCGCCACCATGGCAGCAAACGCCTCGCACATAAACAGCACAGCCTGCAAAATGATGAGCGCGGACTTACCCTCCGGCGCGTGTGAGATAGCGAGACTCCCCACACCTTATGTTTAAACGCGCAGTAGCCATCTCCATGGCCTTTATTGGCGTTATGGTCGGCGCTGGCTTTGCCTCCGGCCAGGAAGCCATGCAATATTTTGTATCCTTCGGCACGCTCGGATTGTGGGGCATGGTATTGGCCGCCGCCCTCATGGTCGTCGCAGGCATCGCTTTCCTACAGCTTGGTTCCTATTTCCAGGCTTCGGAGCATACCGCTGTTTACTCCCAAATCACCGCGCCTATCACCTCGAAGATCCTCGACTGGGCCACCATCATCACGCTTTTTGCGGTGGGCTTTGTCATGTTCGCCGGCGGCGGCGCCAACCTCGCCCAGCAATTTTCTTCCCTCCCAACGTGGGTGGGCTCCTTGATCATGCTGGTGCTGGTGCTCATCACGGGGCTTCTCGATGTCGATAAAGTCACCGCTGTCTTGGGCTTTATCACGCCTTTTATCATCCTCTTCATCGGCTTCGTCACCATCTACACTTTGGTAACGAACCAAGCGACCTTTGAGGAAGCAAACAACTACGCCATCCACAACGTTGATCCGGCAATCGCTAATCCTTGGATCGCCTCCCTTAATTACACTGGCCTGACCGCTATTTGCACCGTTTCCATGGCCATTGTGATTGGCGGAAACTTCTTAGATAACAAGACCGTCGGCCTAGGCGGTGTTATTGGTGGCGCTATTTTCCTGTTCATGCTGGCGTTGCTGGTCTGCGCCCTATTCTTTGCCGCACCGCAGGTAAATGGCCAGGCAATGCCTGTCCTAGCGTTGATTAACACCATCCACCCGGCGCTGGGTTACGGAATGACTTTTGTCATTTACGGCATGATCTTCAACACCGCAGTGGGCATGTTCTACGCGCTGGCTAAACGCCTGACGCGCGGCCATGAGAAGCGCTTTTACCCCGTTTACCTCATCACCTGCCTCTTTGGCTTTGCGTTGTCCTTCGCTGATTTCAAGGACCTCGTCGGACTGATTTATCCAATTCTTGGCTACGGCGGCTTGGTGGTCATCGCTATCATGCTCTTTGGCTGGGTTAAGAATCGCGGCAAGATGGTAAAGGAATCAGGCCGCCGTATGCGTGCTCGTACGCTGGTCCAGCGCCGCCTTGATCCGCGCGAGCACTTTACCAAGAAGAATGAGAAGGAACTGCGCACCTTGGCCACGGCCTCCAACATGGAAACTGCGGAGTTTGTCGATGCCGTCGAAGAAGAAATCCACGAAGATCTCGAAGCAGACCAAGAACTCGAGTATGACCGCGAGGACCCAGATCCTTCCGTGGTCTTCGTGGAGCACACCAAGCCGGAAGTACCAAAGTAGGAATCCGAAGTAAATAACTAAAAAGGAGCTCGTACGTCCTTTTATTGGATGTACAAGCTCCTTTCTGCGCTTTATGGCTTTGTTTTAGGTCCGCGCGCTAGACCAACAACTCAGCAATCTGAATCGTGTTCAAAGCTGCGCCCTTGCGCAGATTATCGCCGGAGACAACCAGCACGAGGCCCTTGTTGTCATCAACTGACTGATCCTGGCGGATGCGGCCCACCAAGGACTCGTCCACGCCTGCGGCAGCAAGCGGGGTCGGAACGTCGACGAGCTTGACACCGGGGGCGTCGCCAAGCAGGCGGCGTGCCTCGTCTGGGGTGATTGCCTTGTCGAACTCCGCGTGGATGGTCAGGGTGTGGCCGGTGAATACTGGGATCCGCACGCAGGTGCCAGCAACCTTGAGCTCAGGAATACCCAGGATCTTGCGCGACTCGTTGCGCAGCTTCTGCTCCTCATCGGTTTCCTCGGAGCCATCGTCAACCAACTTGCCAGCGAAAGGCAGCGCGTTGAAAGCAATCGGAGCAACGTATGGTCCAAGCTCTTCCTCAGAGACCTCGAGAACGGAGCCATCATGGACGAGCTCTACGTTGCGATCTCCGATTTCGGCGGCCTGCTTGGTCAAGGCCTCAACACCAGCCAAGCCAGAGCCAGAAACTGCCTGATAAGAAGACACGTGCAAACGGTTCAGACCGGCAGCATCGTGCAAGACCTTAAGAACCGGCATTGCGGCCATGGTGGTGCAATTCGGGTTAGCAATGATGCCCTTCGGGAGGTTCTTCGCCTGCTCGGGGTTTACCTCAGTGACAATGAGCGGAACTTCGGGGTCCTTGCGGTATGCGGAGGAATTATCCACCACGGTCGCGCCTGCAGCGGCAAAGACCGGGGCCCAATCGAGCGAAGTAGCGCCGCCGGCAGAGAACAAAGCAATGTCGACGTCAGCGACGGATTCCTCGGTTACCTGCGAGAGATCCTCAACCACAACCTTCTCGCCACGGAACATCAGTTCCTGGCCAGCAGAACGCGGCGAGGCAAAGAAACGAACCTTGTCAGCTGGGAAATTCCGCTCCTCCAAGATGGAACGCATGACGCGTCCCACCTGGCCGGTAGCACCAACAACTGCAACGGTGGTCATGAAAAATTCCTTCTTCCTAAATTAACGGCCTGTGCCAGCGTAAACGGTAGCTTCTTCCTCGCCCCCGAGCTGGAAGCGCTCGTGGAGCGCAATGGCTGCCTTGTTCAGTTCCAGCTCTCGCACCAGCACGGAGATGCGGATCTCCGAAGTGGAGATGAGCTCCATGTTTACTTCGGCGTCGCGTAGCGCCTCGGTGAAGTCTGCGGTGACCCCTGGGTGCGACTTCATTCCGGCACCGACCAAGGAAACCTTGCCCACCTGGTCGTCGTAAAGCACGTTTGCCCAGTGGCCTTCGTTCTTGAGCTTGGTCAAAATCTCCATGGCACGCGGGCCATCCGCGCGCGGGCAGGTGAAGGTGATGTCGGTGGTTCCGGATTCCAAGGAGGAGACGTTTTGCAGGACCATATCGATGTTGATCTCCGCCTCCGCGATGGCGCGGAAGATCTTGGCGGCCTCCCCTGGACGATCCGGAATGCCCAGAACGGTGACCTTTGCTTCAGAGGTATCGGTCGCGATACCAGTCAGTACTGCTTCTTCCACAGGGATATCCTCCATTGAACCGGCCACCAAAGTGCCGGGGTCGTTTGAATAAGACGAGCGAACTCGCAGGGGCAGATCGAATGCGCGGGCGTATTCCACACTACGCAGAACCAGAATCTTGCAGCCGACGGCTGCCATCTCCAGCATCTCCTCGAAGGAGAGCTTCTCGAGCTTCTGCGCGTTCGGCACGATGCGTGGGTCTGCGGTGTAGACACCGTCGACGTCGGAATAGATCTCGCAGACATCGGCGTGCAGCGCAGCGGCCAGGGCTACCGCAGTGGTGTCGGAACCGCCGCGGCCCAAGGTGGTGACGTCGCGGCTTTCCTTATTAACACCCTGGAAACCAGCGACGATGCAGATCTTGCCTTGGCCCAGGGCCTCGGTGATGCGGCCCGGCGTGACGTCCACGATGCGCGCGTTGCCGTGGCGCTCCGTGGTAAGCACGCCGGCCTGAGAGCCAGTGAAAGACTGGGCCTCGGCGCCGAAGGACTCGACCGCCATGGCGACCAGGGAGTTAGAAATGCGCTCGCCGGCGGTAAGCAGCATGTCCATTTCACGCTGCGGCGGCACTGGGTTGACCTGGGCAGCAAGGTCGAGGAGTTCATCGGTGGTGTCCCCCATGGCGGAGCAGACAACAACCACGTCGTTGCCTGCCTTCTTGGTAGCCACAATGCGCTCGGCGACGGCGCGGATGCGATCCGCGGTTTCGAGGGAGGAACCTCCGTATTTTTGAACGATTAAGGCCACGTTGGGATATCCACCTTTCACTGTGCGTTTCCCGCGACAGTCTATAGCCACAGGGCCGATAAGCCCCGCTATACCTGTCGTGCATTAGTCAGTTGTCCATGCTACCCCGACGAGGTACTTCCTTTCACAATATGTGAAGGGGATCAAAGTGTTTTTATTCACCGCGCCAAAAGAGGCAAACTTAACGACTTAGAAACATTTACTTTCACCCGTGAGCAGTATTCGTTAAAAAGGGCGACTACCTACTACGGTGGTGGGGGTGTTCAGCAATCTCTTGGCGGTTTTCTTTGCCCTTGCCTCCGCGCTCACCGTGGCCTGGGGCACGGTAGTCCGTCACCGGATCGCACTTGAAGCCTCCGGCTCGGTCATGCGCACCGCGATGCGCAATCCCGTGTGGTGGGTCGGCACACTTGCCGCCATTGTGGCTTATGGCCTGCAGATTGTCGCCCTAGGCTTTGGCACCCTGCTGGTAGTTCAACCCATCTTGGTGCTCTCGCTAATGTTCACGTTGCCGCTTTCTGCCTGGTACTCCAAGCGGCCGCTGTCTTTCCATGAAATCTTCTGGTGCAGCGCGCTGACCATCGCAGTGGGCATCTTGGTGGTCTACGGCCGCCCCGTTGCCGGCGATCCGCGCCCCTCCCTTTCACAATGGTGGCCGCCGTTGCTGTGCGGCGCACTGGGCTTGGCGCTGCTCGGCGTCCTAGCGTGGCGCTTCCCCGCCCGGCGCGCCTTGGCCTTGGGAACTTCCTGCGGCATCCTCTATGGCTATGTGGCGCTGCTATCTAAGTCTGTGGTGGATATCTTCTCCCACGAGGGCCTTGGCCAGCTCCTGGTGTCCTGGCAGTTTTGGGGCTTAATCGCCCTCGCCGGCGGCGGAACCGTGCTCCAGCAATATTCCTTCCACGCCGGTGCACTAAAGCAATCCCTGCCAGCTATGACCATCATGGAGCCCATCGTTGCTTTTGGCTTGGGCTACGTGGTCTTGGGCGAGCAATTCCAGGTTGATTCGCTGGCGGGCTGGACGCTCATGTCCTTAGCTCTAGCCGTGATGATCCTAGGCACGGTCATCTTGTCGCGCCGCCCAGTGGGCTCCTCCACGCGGCAGATCCAGAGCTAAATAGCCCACTCGAATACGGCAAGCATGTGCGCCGAAAACCACGCACCAAAGAGAACATAGGCGCCGCATAGCGCTACGGTGCTGCGGGTGCTCGCGGAATTAGCCAGCTTGATTGCCCATGGAATAAACAAGACCGCCGCGGGCAAAAGCAGGCGTGGGCGCGAATGCATGATGCCATCAGAGAACAAAACATTCGCTATGAGTGCGGCGGCGAAAAGCCAAACCGGCGCTGGCAAGCGCCGCCAGCCCAAGAGCAGAAGGATGGGCGTGCCGACGATTACGAGCGTGGAAAGCAGATAGCCCACGTTGTCAGAGGTCAAAAGCGTGGACCATATCCACTTGAGCGTTGCCGCACCGAAATCAAAATGGGAGTTCCAGTGTTTTTCTTGGATGCCAAAGTAGCCACCTGCTTGCCCGAGATAGCTATTCGTCCACGTCAGGTAAGCACCCAATGGAATCGCTGCGAAGATGAGACTCAGCCAGGCTTTCCACTCGCGGACGGCCTTGAACAATACGATGAGGGCAAAGACCACGAGGACGTCGATTGAAGTCAGCCGCACTGCGGAAAGCGCAAAGCCGAAAAGGCCGGCCAGCCACCACTTTTCATCCAGCAAGGCAACGAGCATCCACATCACCAGCGCGCCGAAGAGCGCCTCGGTATAAGGCATGACAAACACGATGGACATCGGAGCGCTGCTCACGGCGATGGCGGCGACCAAGCGGGCTTTAAAACCGGCCCCTATGCGCTGCGCGATGGCCATGACGCCCGCTGCCATAAGGAAAGTGAAAAAGAAATTGAAAACAATCGCGACGGCAGCTTCATTCGCAACAAAGAAGCTGCCCGCCTTTATGACGAGTGGAAAGCCCGGGAAGAAGGCCATCGTTACTTCATTGACGTTTCCGTCCGCGGCAACGTCAGCACCGAAGTAACCAGCACGGGCAATCTCCGTGTAGTATTTTGCGTCCCATTTGGTCAGCAGGCCGCCTAAGTTATCTTCGTTAGCCTGCGCAAAAATGGCGAGCACCCCAATCCGCAGGAGGTTGCCCAGCACAGCAATTAGACTCGCGGCAATCCAATCTTGCCTACCGAGACGAGGGACCACGCTATGCGCTACTTCTGCGCCGGCCACATTCTTGACTTCGTGCACGTTATGCAATGTTATCGGCATGCTTCAGACCCCACCTCGATTTGCGTGGAATTCTCCCACCCCAACAAAGGAGATCCCAATATGCGAGAACTCTTGCCACATCGTGAGAAAAGCGCTAGTGTGATTCACATGACTATGCGGCAGAGCCTCCTCCTTATTTGCCGCGGCGGGATTTAGGCCTTTCAAAACCCACCGGCCAGCGCCCCCGTCGCGGGTTTTCACAATGCGCATCCAAACTGCGCCTTCCCACCCCCGCCGCTGCTGGCCAAACGGTACCTCTTTATCCGCTTCCTTAACGAAGCAGCAAGGACAAATCATGGCTCCCAACGATTCTTTTATCACCGCCCCACGCGAAATCACCACCCCTAACGGCGACTTTGGCAAGAACCAGCCCGCCTGGAATAAGCAGCGCGGTTCCGCAATGCCCACCCACCGCTACCGCAGCTTTGCCCAAGAAGTAGAAGACATTCAGCTGCCGGACCGCACTTGGCCGGATAAGAAAATCACTTGCGCTCCACAGTGGTGCGCGGTCGATCTGCGCGATGGCAACCAAGCGCTGATCGACCCCATGAGCCCGCAGCGCAAGCACCGCATGTTCGACCTGCTGGTCAAGATGGGCTACAAGGAAATCGAGGTAGGTTTTCCTTCCGCATCTCAGACCGACTTCAACTTCGTGCGCGAGATCATCGAGCAGAACAAGATCCCTGAAGACGTCACCATCCAAGTCCTGGTGCAAGCACGCGAGCACTTAATCCGGCGCACCTTTGAGGCCTGCGCGGGCGCCAAGAACGTCATCGTGCACTTCTACAATTCCACCTCGAAGCTGCAGCGCCGCGTGGTCTTCCGCAAAGACCGCTCTGCAATCAAAAAGCTGGCTTGCGACGCCGCAGCGCTCATCAAAGAAGTAGCCCAGGACTACCCCGACACGAACTGGCGCTGGCAATACTCCCCGGAGTCTTTCACCGGCACGGAGCTAGAATTTGCCCGAGAGGTATGCGACGCCGTGGTTGAAATCATGGAGCCCACGCCCGAGCACCCAATGATCATCAACCTGCCTTCCACGGTGGAGATGATTACGCCTAACGTCTACGCGGATTCCATCGAATGGATGCACCGCAACCTGGCCAAGCGAGAAAGCATCATCCTGTCGCTACACCCACACAACGACCGCGGTGCCGGCATCGCGGCTGCCGAGCTGGGTTATCTGGCGGGCGCGGACCGCATCGAGGGCTGCCTGTTCGGCAACGGCGAGCGCACCGGCAATGTAGATCTGGTGGCGCTGGGCCTGAACATGCTCACCCAAGGCGTCGATCCACAAATTGATTTCAGCGACCTGCCCACTATCCGCGATACCGTGGAGTACTGCAATCAGCTGCGCGTTCCTGAGCGCCACCCCTACGGCGGCGAGCTGGTCTTTACCGCTTTTTCCGGTTCCCACCAGGACGCTATCAACAAGGGCCTCGACGCCCTGGCCGACGAGGTACGCCCCGGTGCCATCAACACGGACGTCTCGTGGGAAGAGCTGCGCGAGACCGAATGGGAGGTGCCTTACCTGCCAATCGACCCGAAGGACGTCGGGCGCGACTACGAGGCTGTTATCCGCGTGAACTCCCAGTCTGGCAAGGGCGGCGTCGCCTACATCATGAAGACCGATCACGGCATTCATATGCCGCGCGCGATGCAGGCAGAATTTTCCGCCGTGGTCCAAGAAGTCACGGATTCCGAAGGCGGCGAGGTCGGTTCCAAGGGCATGTGGGATATCTTCGCCACCGAGTTTCTGGACCGCGAGGCACCGCTTGCACACAAGAGCTTCCAGATCGATAACGCGGTAGGCGACGACGCCGAAGCCAAGGTCACCGCGACAGTCATCTACAACGAGGTGGAGTCTGTGGTGTCCGGCCACGGCAACGGTCCGATTGCGGCCTACGCCAATGCCCTCGAAGCGCTGGGAATTGACTTCGAGGTAATCGAGTACGCACAGCAATCGCGTAGCGCTGGCGACGACGCCGAGGCTGCCTGCTACATTGCCGCCGACGTCAACGGCACCAAGGTGTGGGGCGCTGGCATTGCCGGCTCCACCACACGCGCTTCGATTTTCGCCATCAATTCGGCGGTCAACCGCGCGCTGGGCTGAAGGTGGTAGAAGTCGAGGCATGACTTTATCGCTCTATCCCATCCCACACTTGGGGCTCGGCGCGGTGCAGGAATTGCCCGTGCACCCCGCATCGGCATCCCAGAATTCGCCTTCTGCGGAAGCAAAACAGCGAGAGGTCAACGCCACTTTGTCCAGGCAGCCCGACGGCACCTGGCAGGTGGCGACCGCCGCCGGCGTCGTAGGTCTGATTGCGCCTCAGGATGCGGCTGAGTACCCAGAGATAGAGCTGCTTTTCGACGCCCAGCTGACTCCAGCAGTAACGCTTCGCCAAAGCCCCCAGCCCACGGTGTTGCTGCCGCGTCCGGGCCTGTGCCTGCCCGCGAATAATCCGCCGTCCAGCCCGTGGGCGCTGCTTTCTTTTGCCCCAGCGATAAGCATCACGGATATCCCAGACGAGGTCGACATTCCGCAGTTTGGGCGAATCCACCTGCTGGTTACCTTGCGCGCGGCCGAATCCGATCCGCAGCGCATCAGCGCTTATCTTGGCCCACAATTCATCGGCACGCTGGATAGCTACCCGGACTATCTTCCGGACCTGCTCGTCCAGCATGCCAAGCAGGGGCTAAGCACGCTCGCCCATGCCTACCACTTCCCTCGCCAAGGCGGACGAGTGCTCAACATTTATGCTGGCAAGGAGATAGAACAGGAAACCCGCGACGGCTCCGGCCAGGAACGCCTATTGGCGGAAAACACCCGTTGCGCAAGCTCTGCTGCGGCCACTTTTGAGACCACCAGTTTCAAAGCCATCACCGATGAAGACTTGTCCCGTATCGACCGGCTCCCGCAAAAGGCCACGGCGGATTCCACCCCGACAAAAAAGAACAATAAGAGCTGGCTCATCTTCGCCCTCGTGATTGTTTGCATCGCCGTTTTGATCGCAGTGTTGCTTGCGCTTTAATTGCACGCTCATTGCCCAACTCAATCAGCGCTCGGCAGCCTTTCGACCTGCTCAAATGCCGCTTATACGTTTGAGTTAAAAGCTACAAGGCGGTAGGGTGGAATTAGTTTCTTTTAGAGGGTTAGCGCGCTCGAGGCGCAGCAGACCCTCTAAGTCTGTCTCCTTATAGCTCGCATCCCTACTCCCAAACTTCTTTCCTGCACCCCCACGAAAGCGAATACAGATGAAATCGACAAACTACATGGTCCCTAACCATGGTTTTGGCGATGTAAATCGAATTCCCATCCAAGAAGTAAGCCCAGATTTCCTCGTCGAGCTAATGGAAGAATCTGGCTCTGAACAGCCTGCAGTGGAGGTCAACCTCACGGGCTCTTCTGCCAAAGGCTTCCGTGTCCGCTACGAAGACACCACCATCGGCTACCTCGAACGGGAAGAAGCTGCAGCTTATACCGAGCTTGATTGGATCATCGATGCAGGTTTGCGCCCTCTGGTTACCGCACGTGTAACCATGGTGGAGTTTGATGGCGAGGAATGGCCTTCTTTCGATGTCGAGCTACCGGCCCCTGGCCTGTGTGTTCCGGTCAATAACCCGCCGGCTGAGCGCTGGGCCATGCTGCCTGGCACTACGGCTGCGACAATCACTCAGTTCCAGTCCAAGATGGACGTCTTCCCGGAATCCGCCGAACACTTCTTGGTCACCCTGCATGCGCGCCGTTTCTTTGGCCGCCGCAGCGTCAACGCGGCGGTCGATGGTGTGCAGATCGCCTCGCTTAGCCGTGATGACGCTCACCGTTTGGCCGATACCGTTTCGAGCTACCAAAACAGTGGCCTACTCGCCGTAGCACGCGCCTATTACTGTATCGATGAGGGCAAGCCTCGCCTTGTCGTTTATGCCGATGAGCGGTCTGATGACAAGCGTGCCGTTGTCGCTGGCGTCGCCGGCGCTGCTACTGCGGCTTCCATGGGCCTTTCCGCAGTGGCCGCCGCCCGCACGGAGGCACAGGAACACACCAACGTGAATTTCTTCGGCTCCACCAACAATGAAGTCGCGGCGCTGATGTCTTCGCAGACTTCCTCCATGCCTCTCGTCGGCGGCAGTGCCGGACTAAAACTCGTGGCCGCTGCCAGCGCAGCGATCATCGTCGGCGGTGGCGCTAACCTCGCGGCCTCCATCTTTTCCGTGGATGAGCAAGCTCGCGAAGAAGCTACCGAAGCACAAAGCCGCTCCTATGAGGGCTCAGTCTTCCCACGCGGCCTTTCGCCCTACCGGGACATTTTCGGCACTTCCAGCGCCCAAAAGGCCACGGAAGAGCCTAGCTCACGCACCACGTCTCGCGAGGATTCCCGCTCCCGCGCAGAAGATCGTGATGGTTTGGATAGCAGTTCCCGGGACGCTGATTCCCGCGAACGCACCATAGACCGCAGCGCTGTAGCTACACGGAAGCAGACTTCCGACGCCGTCGAACCCACCGCAGAACCCAACACGGACGAAGGCTCCCGGGATTCTGACGAACGCATCCTCGCTGCGCCAGATGCGCAGACCACGCTCGAGGGTAACAAGGAAAACCCACGCGATCCTTCCCGCCCAACGTCGCCGCGCCATGCATCTGGTGACGCCCAGAACCTTCCAGCGCCACTGCCGGTCCCGACGCTTCCGCCGGCCACCCCAACAAAGGAGCCTTCTCCCCAACCGCGTAATGCAACCGAGCCAACGCGAACTGCACCTTCGCCTACCCGCACGGATACAACCATCCCGAAGCCACCAGCAACCTCCACCACGCCGACGACATCGGAGCCGAGCTCGACTTCCACCACTCCTACCCCAACTAAGGAAGCAAGCACCACCGAAACTAAGGAAACAAGCACCACCGAGAAGTCCACGACACCTGACTCGACCACGCGTCCGGCCTCCCCAACGCCAACGGTCTGGAAGCCCATCACGCCAGGAACCATCATCATCCGCGGCTAGGTCACACGCTCGCCCGTTGAGCCAACGTGTCCAGCCGGGGTACTACACTTAAAACAATGAGCACCACCCCCGGCCCCGATTCAGCCCCCGCGCCTTCACCGGCCGCGCTGGCTGCTGGCCGCCCGCACAATCCCGGCCGGGCTAGCACCAACAATGAAAGCAAGCAGCCAAGCGCGCAAGAAATAGCGCAGGCCGAGGCCGTTGCCGCCTACCCTTTCGTCGCACTCACGGTGCAGACCACCGGCATTCATCCTTCTACCGGGCGCCTCGTTGCCATCGATGCCCTGACTTATAACGAAAAGAACGAGGTAGGCCAAGAATTCCACGCCGTCATCAACCCTGGTACCAACCCGGGTCCACGGCACCTGCATGGGCTGAGCGTTGAGGAAGTAACAGAAGGCCAGTCTTTCTCGCGGCTGCTCAAGCCACTTGATCGGCTAATTGACGGCCGCACTTTGATCGTGCACGATACCCCTTTTACCTGGGGTTTCATCGTCTCCGAGGCGCGTCGCACCATGATGGCCGCCGCACGCCAGAACCGCTCGCGAAACCGCAACCGTAATAAGGGCAGGCGCCGCCGCCAGAAGGTCGGCCACGTTCCTACCCCGGTCAGCATCGTCGATACTTTGGCCACTGCCCGCCGCCAGGGTGTGTGGGATAACGATGTCCGCCTCGCGGCCGTCGCCAAGCGCAGCGGCCTTGATGTAGCTCCACCCACCGCAACCGTTGAACGTGCCCAACGCAGCGAGGCCGCCACCTCCCGCGAGCAAACCCAGCTGCTGTACCGCCTCTATCAGCATCAAGCAACCGGCACGCGTAGTGCATACGCGCCAGATGAGCTGCGCGCGGATCGCTTTGGTTTGCAGCGCTCGCACGTGCGTGTCGACGCCGCAGAAGCCCCACGTCAGCACCACAATCCGGGCAAATACGTTCCTGGCAAGGAGCTGCACCGCGGCATGGAGATCGTGGTCGCGCCAGAGATCATGGAAGATCCAGACACCATCATCGCGGCTATCGCACGTGAAGAGCTCAACTATTCGGAAAAGCTCACGCGTGAATCCTCACTGGTGGTTTGCAACATCACCACCGATTTCGTGGGCAAGCCCATGCACGCCCACCGCAAGGGCATCCCGCTGATGTCTGACACTGCTTTCCTTGCAGCACTCGAGCGCATCCAAGAAGCAATCGAGCCGGAGCCAGAGAAGGATTCCGATAGTCGCGATCAGGCGCACGTGCCGAACAGCAATAATCGCCGCTCCGGCAGCGCTAATAGGCGGCGCTCGCGCCGTAAGTCGGGCTCGGGCAAATCCTCCGGCCGCAACCAGCAGAAGAACAATAATCAGCAAACAAACGAAAATCCCAATTCTTCCAACGCCAAGCCCGGCGGCAATCCGAAGAACGATGAGAAATCCGGCTCTGGGAACTCGGGTGGCAACAAACGGCGGCGGCGCCGTGGCGGCCGCGGTGGCCGTGGCCGGCGTGGTGGCAAGGCCAAGGGCGGAAACTCGCAGGGCAACAAGGGCCAAACCAGCTCCGGAAAGAACAGCTCCGGGACAAATGGGTCTGCCAAGAATAAAAACTCCGGCCAAAACTAGGCGCGCAAGTACCCGCCCCGCGGGCTGACGCGACTACCCTAGGGGCATGAGTTTTAACCTTTCCGGCACGTTGCGCTCATTGCGTACCAACGCCGCCACGACCGCTGCCAAGCTGGCCACCACCGCCTCCCGCGCAACCGGACGAGGCGCCGGCGGAATGATCGGTGGCCTTATCGCTGGCGCGATTGATCCACAGATCATGGCTAACCTCGGCGGTGGCCGCCCTGCGGTGCTGGTTACCGGCACCAACGGCAAGTCCACCACCACCCGCATGTTGGCCGCCGCTGTACGCAGCGAGTACAAGGTCGCTACCAATGACGGCGGCGACAACATGGATGCTGGCATCATCTCCGCGCTCATGGCGGGCAAAGACGCCTCCCACCTCGTGTTGGAGGTAGACGAGCTGCACGTTCCGCACGTGGCAGACAACCTGAATCCGCAGGCGCTGGTGCTGCTGAACCTCTCCCGTGACCAGCTCGACCGCGTCGGTGAGATCAATAAGATCGAGCGCGCTCTGCGCGGCGCCGTCGAAGCCCACCCAGACATGCTGGTCATCGCCAACTGCGACGATGTCCTCATGACTTCCGTGGCCTACGACGCCAAGAACGTCATCTGGGTCTCCGCCGGCGCTGGATGGCTCGGCGAGTCCGTGACCTGCCCACGCACCGGTGGCCACATCGTGCGTGATGAGGATGATTGGCGTGCGGTCAAGCCGCTTCCCGACGGCCGCGAATTCCGCCGCCCCACCCCAACCTGGCGCGTAGACCAAGATGGTTTGCACACCCCACAGGGTGACAAGGAGCTAAACCTCTCCCTGCCTGGACGCGCCAACCGCGGCAATGCCGCCCAGGCCATCGCCGCCGCAGTGGAAGGCTTCGGCGTGGACGAGGCCAAGGCCATCGCCGCCACCGAATCCGTCAACGACGTGGCCGGCCGCTACTCCACCATCACCTTGGGTGACCGTGAGATTCGCCTGCTGCTGGCTAAAAACCCAGCCGGCTGGCAGGAGGCCCTGTCCATGGTGGATCGCTCTGCCGACGGCCTAGTCATTGCCACCAACGGCCACGTGGCAGACGGCATCGATATGTCCTGGCTGTGGGACGTACGCTTCGAGGACTTTGAAAACCTCGCGGTCAAGGCCGCCGGCGAGCGCGGCACCGACCTTGCTGTGCGCTTGGTCTACGCCGATATCTCTCACGAGCTCATCCCGGATCCAGTCAAAGCCATCGAGTCCTGCCCACCGGGCCGCATCGAGGTGCTGGCTAACTACACCGCTTTCCGTGATTTGAAGAAGGCGCTTGAGCGCAAAGTAAAGGAGAACGCCAATGGCTAAGACGCAGTTGCAAATCGGCCTCATTCTGCCCGACGTGCTTGGCACCTACGGCGACGACGGTAACGCCCTTGTCCTGCGCCAGCGCGCCCGCATGCGCGGTCTTTCGGCTGAGATCGTTCCGATCAAGCTAGGCGAGGCAGTCCCTGACTCCCTCGACGTCTACACACTCGGCGGTGGTGAGGACACCGCGCAGATTCTCGCGGCGGAGCACCTCATCAAAGACGGCGGCCTGACCCGCGCGGCTGAGGCTGGCCGCCCGATCCTTTCAATTTGTGCTGGCCTGCAGGTTTTAGGCGAGTCCTTCCGTGCCTCTGGCCAGATTATTGACGGTGTCGGTCTCATCGACGCCACCACGGCCTCCATGGCTGAGCGTGCCATCGGCGAGGTCTCCTCTCAGCCGACCGGCGCTGGTATCACCGCGGAGCTGACCGAAACCCTCACCGGCTTCGAGAACCACATGGGCGCCACCATCTTGGGCCCCGCCGCACAGCCGCTGGGCAAGCTCATTCGCGGCCAGGGCAACGCCGATACCGCAGCCACCGCCGATCTTTCCGACGCCGCCGAGCAGCGCATTGCCGAAGGCGCCGTCCAAGGAAGCGTCATCGCCACCTACATGCACGGCCCGGCACTGGCGCGCAACCCGCAGCTGGCGGATCTCCTGTTGGCCAAGGCCATGGGCGTTGCCCTCACAGACCTAGAACCGCTCGACATTCCGGCCGTGGACAAGCTGCGCACCGAGCGCCTCAACGCATCAAAGCCGCCGCGCTCGCAGCTCTAGACACGCAACTGCGGGCGCTCAGCTGACGCTCGTGGCTTGCCTTAGCCGCCCTAAATGCCAAATCGTCGCCATTTTCGCGCAACTTGGCGCCACAATCCGGCAATTAGGGCGGCTGCTAAGACAGCTACACTGTCAAACGACCCGACAGCGCACGCGAAAGCGTCAGTTCATCCACGAACTCAAGGTCGCCACCCAGCGGCATGCCTGATGCGAGGCGGGTGATCTTTAGGTCAGGGAAGTCTCGCAGCAAGCGGACCAGGTAAGCCGCGGTAGCCTCGCCCTCGGTATTCGGGTCCGTGGCGAGGATGACCTCTTTGATCTCCGGCGTCGTGTCATACAACGGCGCGTCCGGGGTGGAATCCGCCAGCTCGCGGTCAGGCAACACACCACCGATGCGCTGCAAGAGCACGGAGATGTTGAGGTCCTTCGGGCCCACGTTCGCCAGCGGGTCCAAAGCGCCGCCTAGAACGTGGTAGCGCCCCTCATACTCACCGGTGCGCTCGATGACCTGGATGTCCTTAGGCTCTTCTACAACACAAATAGTGGATGCATCGCGCTGCGAGTTCACGCAGATTCGGCAGACTTCTTCGCGCGAGATGTTGCAACAGATACGGCAGAAAGTCACGCCATCACGTACCGCGCCGAGCGCGTTTTGCAGGCGGTCGACGTCCTCCGGATCCATATGCAGCACGTGAAAAGCGATACGCTGCGCCGACTTCGGCCCGACACCTGGAAGGCGCGAAAACTCGTCGATGAGATCCTGCAGAGGTCCTTCGAACACGATTCTCCCTATCTATGAAATGCAAAAAGGCCGCTTTCCCCCGCTGCGGGGAATAACGGCCTTTTAGTTTAACGCGCGACTACTGGTTGCCGCCGAAGACATCCTGGAAGGAAGGTCCATCGTAGCCCTGCTGGGACTGGCCCATGCCCTGGGACAGCGGGCCAATCTTTTCCTGAGCCAGCTTGCCAGCGGCAGCGTGTGCTTCCTTGAAAGCGCCGATGACGAGGTCTTGGAGGGTGTCAACGTCCTCAGGGTCCACAACGGACTTATCAATCTGGAGGTCAACGAGCTCTGCGCCGCCGGTCATGACAACCTTAACCAGGCCGTTGCCTGCGGTGCCTTCAACGTGTGCGGCCAGGATTTCTTCCTGTGCCTTCTGCAGCTCAGCCTGCACGCGGGCAGCCTGTGCGAGCAGGTCGTTCATGTCATTTGCCTGGGACATTGGGTCAGTCATGGAAAGTCCTTTCAACGTAAATTTTCTTTAAGATTTTTGCTACCCGCCAAGTGTACAGACGCTTAACTACAAGCGCCGTGCACCTAGCTCCTTGGTGAGCAGTTCCATTGCAACTTCCGTGGAGCTGCGGTGGTCCATCTCGCCGGCGTTTTGGGCTTCTTCCATCATTTCGCGTTCTTGTTCATCGCGGGAGTAGGCCTGTTGAGCAGGTTGTGGTGCCGGTTGCGCAGTGCTTACCGACGCCCCCATTTCCTGGTTCTGCTGCCCCAGCCCCGGTTGGCTGGGCTGCGGGTCAGCTGGATAGTACTCCTCTGGTGGTGCCTCAAAATCGTCTTCCGGCGCTGGTTCGGGTGGCAGCGGTACACCGTTACCGAACTGCGGAATCTTGTTGAATTCCTCGTCACGCTTCTGTGCCACCTGTGAGGCCTGCGCGATTCGCGAACGCCAGTCACCACCCTGCTGGGATGACTGTTGTACCGGCTCCGCCGCTTGCTGACGCGGGGCCTGCAGCTGCGCAGGCGGAGTAGCTTGCGGTGCAGGTTGATGCGCGCTTGCCGCCGCCGCTGTGGCCGCCGCCGCAGCCGCCGATGCCGCAGCCGGTGTCACTGGCCCGGGGCTCTCTTCGCGAGCAGGCTCGTTGCTCTGCGTGCCGATAGGTCGCGGTGCTCCCCACGGATCATCAGATGCAGACGCAGATGCGCTGGCAGACTGCTCCGATTGCTGCTCGGGTTCAGTCTGCGGGCTAGGCCTCTCAGACTCCTGTTCTGGCTCAGCGGACTCGCGCTGTTGCTGGTTTGGGTTCCACGTTGGCTGCTGCCGCGGAGTGCTTTCGCTAAAGCCTGCTGCCTTCGGGTTGGTGCCGATAATGCAGTTGATCTTGATGTCACGGCGCAGCTCTTCCTTAAGAACTGCCACGATTGCATCGTTGTTGGACGGCGAATTGATTCGCTCCGCAAGGGCACCCGTGGTGTGTCCCAGAATCAATGTGTCATCACGGAAGCCAAGCACGCGCGCCTCAGCGAGCATGATCTCTGCAACCTTGTTGCGACGTCCCACGGCTGCGCGAAGGTTCGACCACTGCGAACGCACTTGCTCCGCGACATCAACTGCATGTTCCTGAGCAGACTGCTGTGCCGGTTCCTTGGCTGACTCCGGAGCAGACTCCTGTGCAGGTTGAGTTTCGGTTCGCTGCTGAGACGCCTGTTCGGCGCGCTCAGCTGGCTGTTCCTCGGACTGCTGCGGCTGCTGTGCAGATGCCGATTGCTCCGGCTGAGCCTGCGGCGCCTGGGCCTGTTGCTGTTGTGCCTGCTGTTGAGCTTGACGGTTACGGCGAGCAGCGATGATGGCAGCCGCCGCGGCTGCAGGGTCTTGAGCTTGGGCAGTAGCGGGTGCAGGTTGGTTGGAAACTGCGGTATTTGCGTGGCCGGCAGCAGGCGTTCCATCGGAAGCGCCTTGCGGTGAGCCAGCGGGCATGCCCTGTGGCAGCGCAGCAGTCTGGCCCGCGGCGGCTGCTGCAGGCGCAGAGCCAACCAAGAGGTGAGCACACAGGATCTCCAGAAGCAGGCGCGGCGAAGTAGCGCCACGCAGCGAAGAGATGCGGCTGTTGACGGTCTCTGCCAGGTAAGCCAACTGCGGGCCGGTGAAACGCTGGGCTTGGGTCAAAAGGATTTCACCGCGGTCGGTCGGGGCCGAGACCAAGCCGGCCTCCAAAGCACCCGGCACTGCTTGCAGAATCATGAGATCGCGAAGGCGATCCAAAAGGTCGATGGTAAATCGGCGCGGCTCGTGGCCGGCTTCAATGACGTCGTCGACGATCATGAACAAGGCTGCCTTGTCTTGCTCGGCAAGCGCCTCAATGGTCTTATCCAACAGACCTAGGTCAGTCACGCCCAGCAGCGGACGAGCAATGTCATAGGTCAGACCGTCAGGCCCCGCACCAGCCAAGAGCTGATCCAGAATCGACAAAGTATCACGCGGGGAACCGCCACCGGCCTGGATGACCATGGGATACACGGAATCATCGACGTGCACGCCCTCCGAAGCCACAGTGCGCTCCAACAGGCCCTTCATGGCCGGCGGGGTTAGCAGGCGGAACGGGTAATGGTGGGTACGCGAACGAATGGTGCCGATGATCTTTTCCGGCTCGGTGGTGGCAAAAATGAAGATCACGTGCTCCGGTGGTTCCTCCACCACCTTCAGAAGCGCGTTGGCGCCCGAGGCGGAAATCATGTGCGCCTCGTCGATAATGAAGATGCGATAGCGCGACTCAGCAGGTGCATAGTACGCGCGGTCACGCAGCTCACGCATGTCTTCCACACCGTTGTGGGAAGCCGCGTCAAGCTCAGTTACATCCAGATTGCCCGGGCCACCTGGTGCCAGCGAAACACAAGACTCGCACACGCCACACGGGGTAGACGTAGGCCCCTGCTCACAGTTGAGCGAGCGGGCCATAATGCGCGCTGAGGAAGTCTTGCCGCAGCCGCGCGGACCGGAAAACAGGTAGGCATGATTGATACGCCCTGCGTCGAGGGCAGCGGATAAAGGCTTGGTGACCTGCTCTTGGCCGACCACTTCCGCGAACGTTGCTGGACGATATTTCCGGTATAGAGCCACGGTTAGTCAGTCTACATTCTGCGGCTGACACTCTCCCCCGCAGCGGGCGGAGACAGCTAGCCGGCGCGCTTCCAATCGAGAATATCGACGCCCTGTTCAGCTACTGCTTCCTGCAGCTTGGCGACGCCCTCTTCCACCGCATAGGCATATTCTGAATCGGTAAGCATCAGCAGCTGACAGACCAAAGTCAGCCGACCTTCCTCCGGCAGCTGAGGGGTGCTGCCGCCCCACAAATAAGGCGCGATCAGCAGACCATGGTGCACGTTGAGCGAATCTTCCGAAAGTATCTCCGGCAGCATGATGCCCGGCTGGGCCGGCAGCATGCCTCGGGCCTTGGTCAGCTTTTCTGCAGCCGCAGTAACCGCAGCAGCTACCTCCGGCTGCGTCGCGCGCGCCACAGTCAACAGCTCGCAGCGCACATCGACGCCCTGCTCCGCATGCTTGAGCCCCGTGTCTACCTCGCCGAAGGTGGTGGTAACGGCGAGGGACTGGGCGTCGTCAAGCGCGGCTAAACCAAGCCGACGGCCTTCCACGTTTTTAAACTCCAGCGGAACGGGAATGACCTGGTTTAGCCAGTACGAAGTCTCGTCGGAATTGATGGCTTAAGCCCCCAGCTTCTCCAAAGCGGCGAGCAGCACGCAGGTTGCGACGCCGTCCATTGCAGCCTCGACCTCTTCCTGCGGCGGCAGCGAAGGTGCCAAGCGGATGTTGCGGTCATTCGGGTCCTCGCCGTGCGGGAAGGCAGAGCCAGCCTTGGTCAGCACGATGCCCGCATCCTTCGCCAGCTCCCAGACGCGGGTGGCGGTGCCATCGACGACGTCGAGGGAGATGAAGTAGCCGCCCTTCGGCTCGGTCCACTGCGCGACCTCGTACTCGCCCAGGCGGGACTGAAGGATGCGCAGGACAGCGTTGAACTTCGGAGCCAGCAGCGCCGCGTGGCGGCGCATGACCGCACGCACGCCTTCGGCGGAGCCGAAGAACTGGTAGTGAGCAAGCTGGTTGATTTTGTTCGGCCCAATGCCGCGAATCTTCGCGTGGGAGAGGTACCAATCCAAGTTCTCGCGGGAGGAGGCGAAGAACGCAACGCCAGCGCCAGCGAAGGTGATCTTGGAGGTAGAAGACATAGCCCAGAAACGGTTCGGGTTGCTTGCCTTAGCTGCAATGTCGAGAATCGGCAGGATCTCCGGGAACTCATCGGTGAGAGTATGGACCGCGTAAGCGTTGTCCCAGATGATGCGGAAGTCTGGCGCTGCGGCTTCCATGGAGGCCAACTCTTGGGCGATCTCCTCGGAGATGGTCACGCCAGTTGGGTTACCGAACATCGGAACGGTCCACATGCCCTTGACCTGCGGGTCCTTGACCAATTCCTTGACGGCGCCGAGATCGGGCCCGTCGGAAAGCATAGGGACCGAAATCAGCTCGAAGCCGAAGTGCTCCGTGATAGCGAAGTGGCGGTCATAACCTGGAACCGGGCAGATCCACTTGACGGTCTCTTCCTGGGACCACGGACGCTCGGAATCGTTGGTGCCGAAAGCACAAGCCCAAGAGATGAGGTCGAACATGATGTTCAGGGAGGAGGAATCTCCAGCCAAAAGCAGCTCTGGGTCGATGTTGGTCAGCTTGCCCCACAGCTCACGCAGTTCCTTGATGCCCTCAAGGTTGCCGTAGTTGCGAAGGTCGTTGCCTGCGGCGTCGGAATAGTTGCCCGCGCCTGGCAGCTCGAGCAGATCGTTGGACAGGCTCAATTGCGCCTTTGCGGGCTTGCCGCGGGTCAAATCCAGCTGCAGGCCCATAGCCTTCAGCTCCTCGTAGTCCTTACGAACCTTCGCTGCGAGTTCGTCGAGCTCAGACTTTTCGAGATTGAGCAGGGACATTCCTGTCCACCTTCCGGGTTAGTTGCGGGTAGTTGCGAATATATGGCAACCAATACTAACGCTTGTGTGCAGCTTTTGTAATGTTTATCACCCAGAAAACTTAAAAGGGACCCCGCGCACCCGTCAGAGCCTCCTGACCCTTGCTGCATTCCTGCCCTGGGGGAGTTCAGAGGATGGACGCCACGCGGAATCCTGCCGATAAGCCTAGCGCGCCTGCTACCCCTGCGGCAAACCGTTCACGTTCCTACCGCCTTGCAGTCTTATACAACCCCGGCCAGTACCCGGCGTGTGCAGTGCGAATTTTTCCTTTGGGCTTGCTCGTGTAGAGTCTTCCAACGGAGGATTCGACTAGCGGCCTATGTCACACGCCTGGAACGCGTGCGGGAGTCACATCCCTCAGGGGTTCAAATCCCCTATCCTCCGCCAGAGAAGATCCCGGTCTTAGGACCGGGATTTCTTCATTTCCAGCACCCTCCTAATGGTTCTGAGGTTGCGGACGCACGCTATTGAGCGGAAACGGCACTTGATTGATCAATTAGCCAACCGGAGAACGCTAGCGATAAGCTCCCTTATGACGCGCACATAGGTGCGTACCTCTCCATCCCCCAGTTGGGGCCAAACTCTCCCCTCGTCACTCCTCACGCGAAAGACAATTCTGCCTGTGCCCTCTCCTGTACCGACCCACCCAAGCTACGGTGCGCTGATTCGCTCCACGCCATTCGTCGTAGGAGCGTGGCTCGTGACCGCAGCCTACTTCGTCAGTGTCTTCTTTCAACACGGTTACGCCCCGGGATTCTATGCTCAGTCACGCACCGCGGAGGACGTCGTCGTATATATCGAGGGCGCACGCGGGCTCTGGAACTCCCCCAACTTGTACTTGGAGGAGATCAACATTGCAGAGGACACGCAACTGCCCTTCTCTTATCCCCCTACCGCACTGTTGTTCTTCCAACCGCTGGCACTCCTGAGTTGGGGCCATGGCTGGTTCGTGGTTAACGCCATAAGCGTGGCTTGTCTCTGGTGGATTATCGTTCTCACATTGCGCCGCTTCGCATCTCCCCACCCACTAGCGTGGGCCAGCCTGCTCATGCCCATTGCGCTGTGCGTGGACTCAGTACACAACACCCTCTACCACGGGCAGATCAACCTCATCCTGCTCGCTCTCGTGCTCACCGATCTGTGGCTAGATTCACCGCGGATACGGAAGGTCCTGCCTCGTGGTGTACTCATCGGAATCGCCGCATGCGTCAAAATGATTCCGGCGATCTTCATCCTCTACTTCGCCCTACGCAGAGAAATAAAGCCCATACTTGTCATGGTGACCACAGCATTCGCCTCTTTCGCCATCGTGGGCCTGATCAAGTTCGAGCTGGTGCGCTATTACTTCAGCACTCAATTGGGCAAGATGACCGAGACCCTCGGCCAGAATCGTTCGCACAACTTATCGCTCCACAGTGTTGGCGCGCGCTACGTCCCTGAGTCTGCCCGTTCTTTCGCCACTTGCCTGCTCATCACCGCTGTGCTGGTCATTGCGATTGCGGCCTTTGTACGCTTGCAGCGTGCGGGCGCCACAGAGGCTGCCGGCGTGGCGATTGGCTACCTTGGTCTCATGCTCGCCCCTATCTCGTGGCAACATCACTTCGTGTGGGAGGTTCCGCTCCTTATCATTTTGGGCATCTGCACGTGGCGTCGTGCAGAACCACGTCTCCTCGCACTTCTCCTAGCCTGGCTGAGCGTGACCACCGTATTCATCCCACACCGACACTTCCCTGATGCGCTATCGGCAAACCCCGAAGGCTACACCCTGGTTCACCTCGCCCAGTCGAGTGTGCTCGTGCTCAGCATCGTCACGCTCATTGCACTGTGCTACTTCGCGCCACAGTTAGTGGCGTCAACAGAGCCGCACCCGCAAACCGAAGCCACCCCTACCCCAGCAGAGGCATAAGGATGAGTACCCAGACCGCTCCAGAATCTACGACACTGCGCACCTATACTCGACTGATCACCTCACCGTGGCTCCTCATCTTTTCCTTGGTAGCCTCAGTATCCTCACTCATTCTGCGCATGCAGGAGGACCGGCACCTATCCATGTATCATGCCGACTTCCAGCAATTGCAGGTTCTCCATGTCTTCCGTGAAACCGCCTTTCGCTTATTGGACGGCACGCCTCTGTATGCCGACCGTGTGCCTCTGGAAAACGGCTTTGACTTGGCCTACATCTATCCACCCTTTGCTGCTTTATTCTTTCAACCGCTGTGCATCCTAAGTGAAGACGCTACCGAGTTCTTCTTCCTTTTAGCCTGCACCGCAGCACTAGGGTGGATCATTTTTCTCACCCTCAACCGCCTAGGCGTGCCTCAGCCGTTGCACCTCACGTTCGCGCTGACTCCAGCCTTCCTATGGCTCGACGCTGTACGAATGACCCTCTTCTACGGCCAGATCAACTTGTTGCTCGCCGCACTCGTGCTCACCGATCTTTGGTGTACCACGCCCAAGTGGCGTAAGTGGGCTCCGGTAGGCACGCTCATCGGCATCGCCGTGTCCATCAAGCTCACCGCGGGCATTTTCCTTATCTACTTCGTCCTGCGCAAGAATTGGTTAACGCTGTCCAATACGGTGTTAGCCGCCATCGCATGTAATGCGCTGGGCGCACTTCTCCGCCCGCACGAAACATGGGAGTACTACACGGACCACATGTTCCACATCAACGACGCTGTCAACCTAGGCGAGTCCTACAACCTCTCCTTGCGCAGTGTCTGCGAGCGCTTCCTTCCCACAGACAGCGTAACGATCATTTGGGTCATAGCGGTCATTGTCACTCTCGTCGCCCTCACGTGGGTCGCACGCCAACTCCTGCGCGCCGGCGAGGACACACTCGCTTTACTCACCATCGCCTTCCTCGGCTTGCTCATCTCCCCCATCTCGTGGGATCACCACTGGGTGTGGATGGTGCCTATGATTATCGCATTGTTCGAGATCGGCTATCGCCACCACGACGAGTGGCTTACCCTTCTCGTACTGCTCTACCTCAGCGTCACGGTCTTCTTTATCCCGCATAGTCAGTTCAAACACGGCTCGCTCATCGTTGATCGCGAACCGGAGTTCCGGGACTATGTCCAAAGCTCTGTTGTGTGGTGGGCCATCCTCGCCGTCGCAGTCTTGGTCTGGCGCACCTGGGTTATTTCACAGAAAACTGCCACACCCCCCGCCCCATTAGAAAGCGAAAAGCCACGTGCACAATAGTTAAGCGTCACGAAGTTCCCAAGCAATGTCGACAAAGTCGGCAACTGCGAAGACGTCCTGCAACGCACGGCACCCCATTTACGCTTCAGACCTTCAATTGCCCGCTGACCTGGTGATTTTGCACACCTAGACAAGGCTGATAATGTTTTCCAACGGAGGATTCGACTAGCGGCCTATGTCACACGCCTGGAACGCGTGCGGGAGTCACATCCCTCAGGGGTTCAAATCCCCTATCCTCCGCCACACGGTCCCAACTCTTCGGAGTTGGGACCTCTTTCGTTTTCCTTTTCCGTTTTCGATCCTCCACTCGCGACGTCGTCTTGGGAAAGAACCGAACTCAGCCGTTACGAGTCTCCAGCTCGAGCAGAAAGCGCTTTGCCTCTACCCCACCGCGGTAGCCGCCGAGACTGCCGTCGCTGCGCAATACGCGGTGGCATGGCACGATAATCGGCACGGGGTTACGCGCACAGGCGCTGCCCACGGCGCGGACAGCCTTGGGGTTTGCGGCGGCGTCGGCAAGCTGGGCGTAGGTAGTGGTCGCGCCGTACGGAATGTCCGTCAGTAACCTTTGGACGCGCTGGCGAAAGCCCGAGGTGAGGGACTCATCGATGGGCACGCTGAAGGTGCGGCGCGCGCCTGCGAAGTACTCGTCTAGCTGTGCGGCAGCAAGAGTCAGCACCGGACTTGTGCCCATGGTTGCCGGACCGATCTTGTTGTTGAGGAGCGCCAAGACTTCCGCGGACTCTTCGCACGCGAAGGCCAGATAGACCACACCCCGCTCAGTCGCCGCCACGAGGAGTTCGCCCACAGGCGAGTCGACGTAACGATAGGTAACTGAGCGGGGTGTAGATGCCATGCCGGCGATTCTAGTTCGGTATTACATCAGCTTGGTCTCAGCGAGTGCTGCATCCAGCTTCGAGGTATAAGCATGCAGTGGCTTGTGCAGGACGATGCCGAGGAAGAACATCGGCAGCAGGAAGACCAGCAGCACCAGCAGCGAGAGCCAGTAATCAGCGTGATAGACGCCGCCGATTGCCGCGCGGAAGGCGCGAATCGTGTACGTTGCCGGCAACCACGGGCTAATGTTCTGGAACCACTCCGGCAAAAGCTGCAACGGATAAGCACCACCCGCACTGGAGACCTGAATGACCAACAAGAGCACGCCCAAAGCCTTACCGGCGTTGGCGAAGGAGACCACGAGCGTATAGATGATCATCATGAATACGGTCGAAGAGACCCAGGCCGCCAACCACAGCAACACCGGATGTGCCGGTTCTAGCTGCACGAAGAAGATAAGGCCAAGCGAAAGCAGCGTGGACTGGAAGAAGCCAATCAGCGCGAAGATGCCGAAGCGGCCAAAGAAGCGCTGCACCACGGTATAAGAGTCGCGGTTGCTGACGTCAGTACGCAACGTGACGGCCGTAAGAAGGCTACCTACCCACAGCGCCAGGGTGGTATACAGCGGCGCCATGCCCGCGCCAAAGGACGCCACCGGGTAGACCGGTTGGCGGTCCACCGAAACCGGCGAGGCGATAAAGCTTGCCAGGGCATCCGGGTTATTGCCCACCACCTTGGCTAGGCGCGAGAGATCGCCGGTATCGCGTGCGCGGTCGAGCTCATCTTTTAGCTCGCCGAAGCGGTCCGCATCCGAATCCAGCTCCTGAGCAAGGGTGCTCAGCGCATCCCGGGCGCCGGTCAGAGACTCGGTGTCCAAGCTGATACTGGAGCCCTGCGAGTCGATGTCACTGCCGATGCGCTGCAGGGAGTCTTGGAGCTTGCCCACAGAGGTGCGCAGCTGCGAGTCGCGGCTAGACTCGATCGCTTGCTGGGCGCGGTCGATGGAAGAAAAGTCCGGCTTCTGCGCACCCGGCGCATTCGCTGCGGCCACCAAGCGGGAGTGTACGGCCTCCTGTGCCGCAATGGCCTCGTCGAGGTTGCTGGTCAGCTGCGCGGCCTCAGCCGGCAGCACTGGCTTCACATCGCTATTTACGCGATCCCGCAGGCCTTTGTAGGCATCAATCTGGCCTTGCACCTGGCCTGCCAGCGTATTCAAGGTGGCCTGCATCGAGGCGCGCGAGGTATCTGCTGAATCGTATAGTTCGTCGATGCGCTGGCGTACTACATCGTAGCTATCGGCGGTCTGCGAAAGCGCCGCGTCGAGGGACTCCGTGGACAGGTTCAGATCTCCAATTGGGCCCGACAGCGAAGGCCGCGGCGCATTGGCGATGCGCTGTGCGCTTTCTACGAGCGGCACCGAAGAATCCACCAGGCTGCCCATCGAACGGGCCGTACGCGCGCCGGTGTGCAGCTGTGCTTCGATGCCATCGGCACGATCTTCAATGCGCTTCAACGTTGCCTTTGCGTCGGACTCGTTGAGGTATTCGTCGAGGGAGGAAATCAGGCCTAGGGAGACGTCGCCAAGCGTGTGTGTGAAAGACTCCGCGATTTGGGAGGAAACGCCCTCTGCGCCCTTATTCGTAATTTTCGGCGCCAGCGCGTTCTTCTTCTCGTTGGTGTACAGCGAGATTTCGGTCGGCTTGGAGCCTTCCGCATAAAAGGTCATCATGTCCGAGCTGAAGTGCTCCGGCAGCACGATGGAGGCGTAGTACTCGCCAGATTTCGTGCCGTCGATGGCGTCTTCAGCGTCGGTGATGACCCAATCCAACTTGTCATTTGCACGCAGCTCCGAGAGCACCTTCTCGCCTACGTTGACCGGAACCGGGAAGATGTCGCTTTTATAGCCGGTATCCTCGCTGGCCACGGCTACCTTCAGCTGGCCCGTGTTGGAGAAAGGATCCCAGCTGGCCAACACGTTGAACCAAGTAAACAGCAAAGGGATAACGACGAGGCCAAAGAGGATGACCGATGCCATGACGTTGCTAGTGGCACGGCGAAGATCATCGAAGAAAATTCCACCGATCTTTTTCATTATTTCTCCTCGCCTTTTTCGTTGAGAGTGCCTTCATTGTGCAAGACACCGTCTTGGAACTGCTCATCATCTGCCGGAGCCGAATGCACACCTTCACCGCGGGCGGCAACGGAGTGCTGGAGCTCTTCCTCGTTGAAGTCCACCAACTCGGTGGACTGCGCGAGGCTCTTGCGCAGGTACTCGAGGGTGACCACGATGCCCAAGATAACTAGGCACCACAGCGTCCAAATGCCCAACAACAATGGTTTCTGCGAAGGCACAAGCGCAGCCACGATTCCGAGCACCACCATGCCCACAACGCCAAGTACTGCAGCCACGCGGATCCAGTGCCTGTAATCGTGCTTGCGTTTTTCCAAATCAGCTGCGAATTCCTCACGGCCTTGCAGTGCCTTCAGGACATCGGCGAAGCGGTAACCATCGCCGACGATCTGGACGTTTTCTGCCGCGATGAGATCGGTCTTGGCCAGCTCGCGGTTAAAGAGCAAGTTAAAGTGCGCGAAGCTGCGACGCCCCAACAAGCCCAAGGCGAAAGCCACTACGAACATCAAGGCCAGCACGGACATGAACTTGAGATAGTGCAGACCATAGAAGCCGCCGATGGTCTCGCGCATGGCGTCGATGCCATATGAGAATGGCAGAAGCGGGTAGATGGAACGGAAGAAGTTCGGCATCAGCTCAATCGGGTACAGGCCGGAGGCACCCGGAATCTGTACGATAACCAGCACCACTGCAAGGCCACGGCCCACGTGACCAAGGGCCGTCGACAGCGCGTAGATGATGCTGAGATAAGCCAGCGCGATGAGCACGCCGGTGGCAACGAATGCGACTGGATTTACTGTCTGCACGCCCACGACCAAGTCACCCACGGTGACAATTACAGCCTGCACCATCGCCATCACGGCCATGAGCAGGAAACGGCCTAGATAAGCTTGGCCCACCGTGAGCCGCTTAAAGCCTTCGAGATCCACCTCCACGCGGAAGATGACCACGAGCACGAAGGCACCGATCCACAGCGAGAGGTTCGTAAACAGCGAGGCCATCGCGGAACCGTAGGAGCCCACCGGATAGACTGGCGCGCTCTTCACCTCAACGGGATCAGCGAAGAAGGAACCAATCTCATCGGAGTTCAGGCCGGTGATGGTCTGCAGTTCCTTGGTCCGCGAGTGAGCGGTGATGGCGCGGACGTCGTCACGCGCGCCCTCCACACCATCTGCCAGGGAGGCAAGATCTGAATCGAAGGAACCAAGTGCGTCCTGGGTTGCGCCAAGCTGCTTGCCGACGCCGTCCAGCAAGTTCTGTGCTTCCTCCATCGTCGCCTTTTGGGTGTCCAGCGAAGCCGAGAACGCACCGACCTTGGAGCTTAGGTTGCTCATCGCGCGATTAATCTCCGGCACAGACTTATCGACTGTGTCCGAGAGAACCTGGGAGGTCTTCTTCGTATCCTGCGCCGCCTGATTGACCGCATCCGCCGTGGACTTCACGGACTTGGCGGTCTCATTGCTGTCATTGCTGAGTGCCTGGAGATTACCCAGCAGCTGCTTATTCGCAGCGTTGCCCTCCTCCAAAGTGGCAATTGCATCATTGAGCGGGCCCGCCACACCCGGAGCTACGGCGGGCGAATTAACGACATCGCGCAGCTGCCGGATGGATTCATCCCCGGCGGCAATAGCATCGTTGGTTTGCTGGGTCGCGGAGTTAAAACGGGAGTTTGCTTGGTCGAGCTGCGCAGTAATATCCGCGACGGATTCCTGGGCCCGCGCGGTCCCTTGCGCGACGCCGGTTGAGCCCTCGACGAAAGCCGAGGTCAGGGAATCGGTATAGCCGGTGACGTCGCCTTGTGCGCTGGCGATGACATCCTGGACGTCGCCAAGTGCGGCTTGTGCATCCGTCATAGCCTGCTCAACATCGCGCACCGTCTGCTTGGCATTTTGCATCTTGACCTGCGAGTTGCCAAGCTTATCGCCAACCTCACGCAAATCCGCACGCGCGGACTCGATGTTATTAGCCGCCTTGTCGAAGGCACCCTCCGAACTCTGGCGAGAGCGCTGCAGCCGGTCTTCGAACTTATTGCCCTCATCGCGCACCGAGGAGGCCGCTGCCTCTGCCACCTGCTGCTTGAATGCAGAGGTGATCTGCTCGTCCAAGCTAGATGCGGCGCTGTCGGTGATCTTGGGCGCGATTGCGCTGGCCTTCTCATTGACGCGGTACTCCAACGTTGGCTGCGCATATTGGCCATGCAGCGCGCCTAGAAGATCCGAGCTGAAATTCTCCGGGATGGTCACCGTGGCGAAGGTCTCCCCGCGCTCCAAGGAGCGCTCGGCTTCTTCAGCGTCAAGGAATTGCCAGCCCAGCTGGTGATTGTCGTGCAGCTGCTCCGTGACTTGCTTGCCGACGTCGATATGACCGGTGACATCAGAAGATCCGCCCTTGTCCTCATTGACAACGGCGACCTTAATATTTTCGGTTGCTCCGTATGGGTCCCAGAATGCCGCGATGTTGACCCACGAATAAAGCGCGGGCGTAATGACCAAACCGATGAGAATGATCCACGACTTTTTGGTGCGCCCAAGACGGGCAATATCTCTTAGAAAAATTTGCCAAGCATAACGCACGCTGAACATACTACTTAAGCTTTCGGACATGGCGTTAACCAGCACCTTTATTGTTCAACGAACGAAAGTAGTTCATTTTAGAAACTATTCATTTCAAGCTGCGGGCCGACGGTTTTATACAGCTTTCCTTCCCCGGACGAGGGCTTGAGCAAACTTGGGACATCGGAGTTATTTCCCGAGCTTCTCGGTCTAAACGGAACCCGCACTATCACTTACGCTTTCGAGACTCGCCTTAGCACGCAAAAGGCACAGCCTTTCAACACCGCGATCTATAGACCACCTTTAAACCACTTTGTTAAATATGTCACTCACCATATATACGAGGCCTAAAGAACTACATAAAACTTTTACTCACCCCGCAACCCCCACACCGTGGGGAATATTCTCCCCCAAGAGCCAAACATGTCGAGACAAGGGTTTAGAGTAAGTGGAGCTTTGCGCTGTGACTGCCCTTCATTTTTTAAAGCAGCGCGAGAGATGTCCGTTTCCGCCCCCTTGATTGATGTTTCCCTATAGGAGAATTCCGGATGCCAAGACCGGTTGATTCACATACCTCTTACGTGCCCGCAATCGACGGCCTGCGTACCATCGCTGTGCTCAGCGTCGTGGCGTATCACCTAGACCCGGCCTGGCTGCCCGGCGGCTACTTGGGCGTCGGTATGTTCTTTACGCTCTCTGGCTACCTCATTACTGCCAACCTTATGCGCAGCCACCTGCGCGGCAAGGGCCTTGGCCTGCCTACCTTCTGGCTGCGCCGCTTCCGTCGCCTCGTGCCGGCAGTCGTTCTCATGCTGGTCGCCGTAGTATTGCTGACGATCTTCTTCGATCTCCCCAAGCTCGGCGAGACCAGCGGCCATGCGCTCAGCGCGCTGTTCTACGTCAACAACTGGCATGTCATCTTGGAGGGCCAGTCCTACTTTGACCGCTTTGCCGGCCACGCACCGCTGGACCACATGTGGTCGCTGTCGGTGGAAGAGCAGTTCTACCTATTCTGGCCGCTGGTGTTGTTTGTGCTGCTCAAGCTCACCCGTGGCAAGCGCAAGCCGCTTCTTATTTCCACGCTGGTGCTTGCCGCACTGTCCTTCGGGTGGATGGCCTTCCTGTTCAACACCGGCGCCGATGCCACCCGCGTCTACGAGGGCACCGATACCCGTGCCGGCGGGATTCTGCTTGGCGCTGCCCTCGCTATCGCACTGACCAAGCAGCGCGGCTACCGTATCCCGCCGCGGGCACTTACCATCCCGGCTTCCATTCTCGGTCTGGTTGGTATTGGCCTGCTCTTCTGGTTGCTGCCGGACTACTCGCCGCACCTATACAACTGGGGCCTTATCGCTCTTTCCATCGCCACCGTCGCGGTCATCGCCGCGGCCCTGGATCAGCACAGCCTCCTCTCGCGCTTCTTCGCGCTGGCACCACTGCGCTGGATCGGTGAGCGTTCCTACGGTATCTACCTCTGGCACCTGCCCGCCATCGTGTTCATTCCAGACTGGTCCGTAGCGCACCCCATCTTGGTCACCGTGATCTCCATCCTCCTCGCGGCCATTTCTTGGGCGTTAGTTGAGGACCCGATCCGCCGCAACGGCGTCGTCGAGCCGGTGAAGAATTGGTGGGCGAAGCGCAAGAGCATCGGCATGCCGCGCCTTGGCCTTACCGTTCCAGCCACGCTTATGGCGGCCGTGATTGCAATGGGCATTCCGGCCGCATGGAACGATTCACTGGGCCAGGAAGAAACCCCAGGCTCCCAGCAGATGGGCTTGAAGGTCGGTGGAGGCGGACCCAAGAAGGACACCGCGGCTGCGGCGCCAGCACCTCATGCGTCTTCTAGCGCGGCCCCGAGCTCCGCTGCCCCAGATCCGAACCAGAAGGGCAAGACGCGCTGCACCACCATCATCCACGTCGGTGACTCCACCTCCATCGGCATGTTCTCCGATGACTACGTCTCCGATCCTTCGCTCAATGCCCAGGTGACCTACAAGAACGTCGGCGCTCAAGAAGTCGTCGCGGACGTCACCGGCGCCCGCTCCACCGTTGAGGCCCTCGAGGGGGATCCAACCATCCTCGATTCCGTTAATCAGCTGTTACAGCAGGGCTACGGCGAGGGCGATTGCTGGGTCATCGGCGCTGGTGTGAACGACGCCGCAAACCGCGCCGTGGGCGGTTCCGGCGAGGAAGACTGGCGTGTGGACCAGATCATGCAGGTGCTTGGCAAAGCCCGCGTGATGTGGCCGACTGCCAAGACCAACCTGGATTCCGGTGCTTACGCCAACGCCAACATGGCGCCTTTCAACGAGGCCCTGCTCAAAGCGCGTGACCGTTACCCGAACTTGGTGGTCTATGACTGGGCTGCCGATGCCCGGACCGAGTGGTTCTTGGAGGGCGATGACGTCCACTACAACACCGGTGGCAACGAGAAGCGCGCGGAGTACTTCTCCAAGGCAATCGCCAAGGCATTCCCTGCTGACGGCTCCAAGCCGGACAAGCAGATCGTGGCCGTGGACTCTCAGCCCACGCAATAAGAAGCTTCTTAAAAGCGCTCGTTAGAAGGCCGGTGGCTCGTAGCCATCGGCCTTTAACCATTCAATATGAGGTGGGGTGTTGTGGCCCCACTCATTGCGGGTCCACACAAAAGCCTCTTCTACTTCTGCTTCCGAGTAGCCGCCATCGCGCAGATAGGCCTTGAAACCGTTTTTGCCCGGCTCCTTAATCCACAGCCAGATATAGTCCAGCACACTGTGATCCCCCAGCAAGTCCTGCAGAGACTCCGGCAGGTATTCACGCTCGGCGCGCACGCGGGCTTCTAGGTCCTCGTCGAAGAAGTCGTACAGATAATCCATACTGTCTTCCAGCTGGGCATATTCGAGTGCATTCATGTTTTTACTCCTTGTGGCCCCAGCCTAGTGGGCCTTGGTTCCCAGGGTCATGCGGTCTACTTCCTCGAGTACTTCATCCACGATCATCGGGTTGAAGTTGCGGTCACGGCGCAGGCGAAGCAGCTCCTGTTGGGCGCCTGCCAAGGCAACCCGGCGCGCCGCCAGCGCGACGTCGCGAGCTTTGATCGCCTTTTGCAGACGGGTGCTGGCATCGTCGCCGTCCTCGTCTTCACCAAGGCGATCCTCAAACCACTGCGAGATATTGGCGGCAATCTCTGGGTCCAATTCTTTGTATTTCCTCCGCATCGAAGCCACGCCAGCTTTGCGCGCACGCTTGGTGATTTCCGCGCGCATTTTGTCAGAAGCTGCCTGTGAATACGTGGTCAGATCCAGCTGACGCATGAGCCACGGCAGCAGGAGACCTGGCAGCACCATGGTCATCACCAGAACGGTCAGCGCGATAACGGAAAGTTCATCACTATAGGCAATGGCATCGCTCGGTATGGACAAAACCAGCGCGAGGGTGACCAGGCCACGCATGCCAGACCAAGCCATAAGCAGCACTTCCTGCAAGCGCAGCGGTGCAAGGCGTGGCTTTCCGCGCCGCAGATTGATGCGGTAGAAAAGCCACATCCATAGCAGCCGAACTACAAAGGCCACGAGGGAAAGCAGCACGCCAACGATGATCGAATGCCCCAGGTTGGTGCCCGCCTCGTGTACCGCACTGTTAACGGTCATGCCGATAAGGCCAAAGGCCACGCCCGTAAACAGCAGCTCGATGGTCTCCCAGAAGGATTGACCGGAAAGTCGGTCTTCGGCCTGAATCGACGCGCGCGAATGCAGCTCCACCGCGGCGATAACGACTGCAATAACACCAGAAGCATGGAGTTCTTCCGCAACTACATAGACGGCGAAGGGAATCACCCAGGTAAGCGCATTGCGGGCAACCACTTCATGAACTCGCGCGATGAACATGGAGGCAAGGCGTCCGCTGCCCCAGCCCAGCACACCCGCCACTGCTGCCGAGTAGAGGAAGTTCAAGATAGCATTCCCCCAGGTCATGGTGGAATCATCGGTCACCGCCACGAGTGCGAGGTGGAAAGCCACAATCGATGCCGCGTCGTTGAACAGGCCTTCAGTCTGCAGCGTGGAAATAATGCGGCGCGGGATACCCGCGGGCTCAGCCACTGCTTCCACCGCAACTGGGTCAGGCGGCGCGATAGCAGCGCCGATGAGAATCGCACCCGCCAGGCTGACTCCAGGCAAGAAGGCATAGGCAGTCATGCCCACGGTCAGCGTGGTGGCAACCACCAAGAGCACGGACAAGCTCAAGATAGTCACCCATTGCTCGCGGATTACACCCCAGGAGGTTCTACGCGCCAGTGCCCACAGCAAAGGCGGCAGGAAGACGGGCAGGATGAGATCGGTTGGAATCTCAAAGTCCGGCAGCCTCGGAATGAACATGGACAGTGCCGCCAGAATGGAAAGCAAAGCCGGCCAGGGAAGCCCGGTCTTATCCCCGACTGCCACCACAATCACGGTCAACAACATCAAACCAATGAGTACTAGCAGTACTTCCACAAAACTCACTCCACATACGCGCCGACTCTGCCCCTTGTAGCTTACCCTTTAAACAATAGTCTGGCCGGTATTAGTCCTGTGCGGCACCTCGGCGCCCATCGCTCCACTCATAAGGCTGAGTGCTCAGCGCCTCCGGCTGAAACTTTTCCAGTAGCTCGTGAGCGCTTGCTGCCGTATAGCCCAGCGAATGCGCCATCTGCCCCACCACCTGCTCCGGGGTATAAAACTCCAGCAACTGGCGCAGCGTTACCGCACCATCCCGTTTGGACAAGCGCTTGCCTTCCGCGTTGAGAACCAAGGGAACGTGAACAAACTCTGGCGCCGACTGGCCCAGCAAGCTCGCGAGATAAGCCTGCCGCGGGGCGGAGCTCAACAAATCATCGCCGCGGACTACCTGGTCGACTCCTTGGTAGATATCGTCTACCACCACCGCCAAGTTATAAGCCCAGTCCGTCTTTGGATTATCAATATCGATAACCTGGCCGCCGCGCCGCAAGATGAAATCGTCGACGTCGCCTGTGTAATTGCCATGCAGCTTGTCCTGGATGGTGAACTGATTTGTTTCCGCACGCAGCCGCAGCGATGGCACGCGGCTTTGCGCGGCAAGCTCGCCGCGTTTTTGCGCTTTGGTTCCCTCATCAAGATAGCGGCAGGTGCCCGGATACTGCCCGGGGATGGCATGCGGGGCGCGCGCGGCTTCCTGAATGTCTTTGCGCGAACAGAAGCACTCATAGTACTGCAGCTTCTCCAAGGCCGCGCTGTAGGCGGCTTCCCTATCCTGCTGGTAGATGACCTCGCCATCCCAGTCGATTCCGAGCGTGGCCAGATCTTCCAATTGGCGCTGCGCTGCATCAAGCGAGGAGCGCTGCTTATCGATGTCCTCGATTCGCACCACAAAGCGCCGCCCTGAAGAACGCGCAAAAAGCCATGCCAGAAGGGCTGTGCGGAGGTTTCCGAAGTGGAGATCCCCCGAAGGGCTCGGGGCGTAGCGTCCAGCGTGGGTGTGAGAATCCATGGAATCTAGTGTACGAGCGAAATTTATATGTTCCTGCACTAAAATCTGCCCCATGCCTACCGATGTGACTTACCCTATTCTCGATGCTCAACGTGCCACCGCGCTTTTGGATATTGCGAAAAGCTACGACAACGACACCGCTTTTCCCGCAGCGGAATTAAAGGAAATCGGCGCACTTTTAAGCCAAGTCATCGGTGACGATAAATTCGTGGGCTCAGCTGAGGACGTAGCGCCTACCGCTGACCTGCTCAATGCATTCATGCTCCTGCTTATCTGGCAGGACCCGTCCTCTCCCGCAGCGGCCCAGTCCGCGCTGCACATCGCAAGCCTCGGCGCCTTAGCTGGTAATCCGGCCATCACCAGCCGCGGCTTTAGGCTCGCGTCCCTTTACTACGATGCTCTGCAAGACTCCGAGAAGGCATGGGCATACGCCAAGAAAGCTGCCCAGGCAGGAGACGACGCCCAACTGATAAAGCTGCAGAACATCGCCGAGCAAGAGCGCGCCGCCGAGGAAGCATTAGCCGCCCAGCAAGCACAAGCAGCCGAAGCAGAAGAAACAGCAGAGCTAGAGCCAGAAGAACCGGAAGAGCGCGAGCGAACCGGCACCCTCGAAGAGCAGCTAAACGAGCTGCGTGACCGCCTCGAGATTGCCAAGCGTGAGAACGTCAAAGAGCACAGCGAGGAATTCGTCGACATCAACCGCCAAGTCCAGCTCGCTGCGTTCAGCGAGGAAGACTCGCTTCCGGCTTCCCCGGTCAGCGCGGTGCCGAACCCAAACTCCGCCCTCGCGAAGGCGCTGTCTATCCTCCTCGAATCCGCTGTCGGCGCGCTGTGGGCGTGCCCTTCCTTTGCGACGCGCAGCCACGTGGCGAACAAGAGCAACGAGATCCTGCGCAAGTACCACCTCAGCCCCGAATATGCCACGCTGCCTGCGGGAATGCTGGCACGCTTTTACGCTGATGCGGCCGGAAACAATACCGATACCACGGGCGAAACCGCAGCTGATTTCTACGGCCTTGCGGCTAAGGAATACTCCCGCAACGGCAATGAAGCCCGCGAGCTAGAAATGCTGCTGCGCAAGGTCGAGGTCTTCCTCATCGACAATGACCGCGATGAAGCGCACGACATCTTGGCTTCACGGTACGTCAACGCACTCAAGTACACGGAGCTGCCCATCGCCGCACGCTGGACCGTCTTGTTCTCCGAGACGCTGCGCACGGAGGCAGAAAACATGTTTAAGTCCACCCAGGTCCTGATGGACTTTCTAAGCCGCCACCCCATCGCCTCGGCGCGCAGCCCCCTAGATTTCAACGCCTTGGCTGAAGTCGTTGAGCTCTTGGGGGATCGCTATACCTCCGCGAACGATACTGTCACCGCACGTGAGAAGTACCGCGTGGCCTATGAGCTGTTTAATACGGCGAACAATCAGGAGGCACTCGCGGCATTGGCTAAGAAGGCTTAAAGCCGAACCATTCCTTGTTGCCTGGTAGCCACAGCAGCACGATGGTTACCATTGCTGCCAAGGAAATGGGCCAGACATGTGGCAACACGAGCATCAACACCACAATGGCAAGGATGACCGTCAGCCAGATTCGCGCTTTGTGCTGGGCATGCAGCGTATAGACCATGAGCACGCACAGCGCGAGCACCACGAGTGAAAGCCCCACGCCCAGCTCAGTGGCTAGGCGCTCGATGCGGTTCAAGTGTTCGGGAACGCGCTCGGAGGCCACGAGCTCGAATACGTAGTAGACGATGTAGGCCGAGATTCCCAGCACAAAAAGCGCAGCGATCTGTAGCGCCCACGGCGCCCGCCAGGCGAACATATCGGCGGCCCGGCGCGCCGCCTTCTGTTGGTCTGCAACCTGCCCATAGCGGTAGTCACTGACCGGCATCGCTGGGGAACCAAACTGTGCTCCGCCAGCACCGCTTTGGGGAGGAACCCCAAATTGCTGGTTTCCGTTGGGCGTACCGAAGGTCACTGGACATCCTTTCCAAATACGCCGTAGCCGCTAAGCAGCGTACGGATTGGGTCCAGCACGCGGAAAGGTGCGATGCCACTGCGTGCTAGGTGCCGGCCTGTCGGCGCCTCGCCTAGAGCGGAGACCGCGAAGTACCGGTATCCGTTCTTGCTGACGTTGGCGACCATGTTGATGAGGTCGAAGGCTTCCAGGTAGCGCAGCAAGGAGTCCACTTCCTGGTGCAGGACGTAGGAATCGTCGAAGTGGAAGTTCCAGCCGGTATCGCGGCGGAAGGCAGCGCCCGCGTTGCCCATGATCTTGGCCCACGGCGTATTCGGGTTATGCTCCAGTTTCTGCAGCGTATCGAACTTGGAGATGGTAACTGCCAGCGGCGGCGGGCACTCCGTTCCCATCAGCGTGATGAGGTTTTCCAGCACCTGCGTGGGCTCGGCACCGAGCTCACCAAAGTCCGGAACAAGTCCGTGCAGGTAGTCCCGGATTTGTCGCTCACGCAGCGGGTCAAACAGGAAGATAACCAGGTCGGCGTACTTGAAGAAGGACAGCGCCTCGCGGTCTTCTTCCCGCTCCGGCAGGTTCTCCAGGTCCTCGCCGGCAACGTCGCGGAAGACGAGATAATTGGTACGCATTACGCCTTCGGCATCTGGCCAACGGCCCAGATCAAAGATCAGCGGGTCACGCTGATAAGCATCGGTGGCCACGGCGCTCGGGGTGGGCTCCATGCTCTGCATTTCCTTAAAGAGCGGATTTTCGTACTTTTCCGCATAGCGCTGCGCCGTGGATTCATCGGCCGCCAGCACGGAGTGATCGTGCTTGTGCGCAAGCTGCTTGAGCTGCTTGACCATCACTGCGGTATACAGCGACTTGCCGGAGTTACGCGCGCCGGCCATGGCCACGCAGTGGGTCACGGATTCCGTCCAGTCCGGCAACAGCTCGCGGTTGTTATATGGGCTTTCGGTAGCGCCCTTTTCCAGTGGACGGAAAGTCCACGGGCATGCGGCGGTGCTGGTCATTAGTACTCCTCCTTGAGCATCGCTGCCACTTCATCGGATAGGCGCGCAAGATCGCTGTTGAATGCGCTGCGCTGCTTATCGACGTCGTCTCGGTCAATCACCACGAATGCCACCGGGTGCTCGCCTGCACTTGCGCGAGCGAGTTCAACTTCCTGCTCGGCAATCGGGCTAACCACAATCACCACGGCGGGCTTTTCACCGCTTAGCATCGCGGCAGTAGGGCTGTCGGTTACATAGATAAACAGCGAGGAAGATTCATGTAAGTCATGTCCCTTCCACTGGCGACGCCCCACGCGGTCAGCACCGGCATCGATAACACCAGTGATAAAGCTCTGCAGCTCGCTTACGGTATGGCCAGCGGTACGTTCCTGCCCATCGGTCGCGGTGAAGTTCGCGAAGGAATCCGCTAGGGCATTGATGTACTTCGCCGCCAGCTCGATAGCACCATCGGAAGTATTGACCTGCATGGAAGCAGAGCTATCGATAACCGCGATGGCATCGGCCAGCTCAGCGTCATCAAGCGCCGCGCGGCGCATCTTAGAGCGGACCTCGCGCGCCGAATCGGTGATTCCTGCACCCTCGGAAGAACCAAAGGCCGAAAGACGCAGCTGCTGGTCCTCAACCTGCAGCTCGGCGAGACGCTCGGGGCTATCTTCCGCGCCGTCGATAAGCACGCGCGGGAAGCTCACGGTGTCCTCACCGTTGCTGATATTCAAACGAATCTCGCTGCGCAAACCAAAGGTGCCGAAGCCCTTCGGGCGCACCTGGATCGTCGCATCCTGTGTAACCGCATGCACGATGAGCAGCAGGTCATCTACGCGGGTGTAATCCACCCCCTCGGGCACGATAGCGAGTTCAACCTGCGCGCCACCCGCACCGATTTCGAAAGCCTCGACGCGAATGGTGTCAGTGATTGTAAGGTGACGAGATTCCCCGTCTTTCAAAGTGTATTTAGCCATTGTTTTTAACTTTCCGTGAAACCGTGTGCTCGTTTGATTTCTGCAAAAATCCCGCCCAAGTAACGTCCTAATTCACCAGTCGCCGCACTCCGCCGTTCCTCAAGCTGGATAACAGGCGCAAATCTTTCGATAGTGAGTGCACGCGCTTGATCCAGCGACGCCGTGTCGATGCCGCCCAAAGCCTGCGAAACTAGGAAGTTATAATCGGCCGGAAAATATTTCACCCAAGAAGCCAATGCTGCCGCCAGCGCAAAGACCCGCGTTCCCTCGGGGAAGCAGGAAGGATGCAGCAGCGCAAAGTGAATAGCACGCCCCCGATGCTTCTCCAGGTAACCCATCCACCAAGCTGGATCGAAGTCTCGCAGCTGTTCCACTTCATCTGAGGTAAGCCCCGGAACGACGGCGTTCGCACCCAGCGCCGCAGGGGCCGCTGCAGCTGCTGCGGTCGGTGCAGGTTCCGTTTGCGCGATGCTTGGCGATGCCCCGTTTGCCTCGCCCCGTGGCGCAGATTGCGCACTTTCGCTGAAAGGGTTTACCTGTGACGCAGCCGACAAGTCTGCGGCAGCTGCAGCCGGCGACTCAGCCCATGGCTCGGCCAGAGATTGTGCAGGTTCGTCAGCAAAAGGCGAGCTAGCCTCTGGCTCTGCTACTGCCGGAGCTGGGGTCGGCGCCGACGCTACTACCCCGGCGCCCTCGTAGGCGCTCAAGTCCGGCAGTGGCTCGCCCAGTTCGAAGATCACCGGATTGCCAGGAATAGCGCGGGCCTTGGTCAGCTCGGCAAGGCGCAACTTTTCGGACTCAGGAACCACCACCATGGTCGAAGTGCCCAGTGGAAGCTCAGCTATGGCGGCTGGCTTTTCAAAGGTAGAGAATCCGAATCCCGGCTCGCCTACCTCGCGGGCTGCGGCAGCAACCCAAAAGGCCGCTTGGTTTTCGGGCGCCACCAGGATGACGAGAGTTTTCTTCTTCGAAGAAAGCACCTTCGCCATCGCTTCTACCAAGCGCGCGTTATAGGCGGCGTCGTTATGCGGCACTACGGACTTGAAGGGCGTTGGCAACGCGGCAGGGCTGCGGAATTCGCCGGCCAAGAAGTCGTCGATAAGCGCATCGCTCGCAAGCGGACCTTTACGCGAAATCTTTTCCGGGATCTCCACCTTGTCCACTTCAAAGATGGAAAAAGGCGTCGGCACATCCGGCGAATACAGCACGTCCGCCGGTGCGGGCGGCACTCCCCCGTCTGAAACCGCGGTATAGGTAAAGACGTTGCCGCCGCGGCCCGTGGCGTCGATACCGGCGGGAACGGAGACCATGGTGACCCATTGCTCGCCCTCCTCGGTCAGCGTGAATACCGCAGTGCGGCGCACCAGCTCCGCGCGCTCCTGAGCCGAAGGAAAGTCCGGGATAGGTGCACCGCTGTTCAAGCTCGTTGGGACAAAACTAACCAGCTCCTGCAGCTGCTCCTGGGAAATATCCCCACTTACTGCGCCTACTCCCCAGCCACCTGCCCGACCGTTGCCGCGCGAGAAGGATGCAAAACTAAAAGCACCCGCCATTAGTACTGCCCTCCTTGCTGGAAGTTCTGCGCACCATCCTGCGGGGAAGGCAGTGGATCAAAGCGCAGGCGCTGGGCGACGCCGCTTTCTACCACGACCGTCCTATCAGTGGCATTGAACTGCGACGCCGAATCAGAATCGAAGCTGCCCTGCTGGCCCAAGCTGAAGTCGTGGCCGAAGTCAGGGTTGAAAGATTGCGCGGAAAAATCACCTGTAGCAAAGTCTTCGACCGCAAACAGGCGAACATAGCCGCCGTTCCAGGTTCGCTGGTCTAAGTCCACGATGAAATCAGGCTGCTCAAAAGTGCCCTGGTGCAGGCCCTGGCTGGTGTAGCGGTCCGTGTTCATGCCAGACAGCTTCAACGGCACACCATCCTCAGCAAACAGCGGCAGGCGCACCGGGTTATAAATCACCTGGCAAGAAAATGGGCGCCTATCGCCCATATCCAAGCTAGATAGGTAAACGCGGAGCTGCCGGGTGTTGAAGTCATAGTGGAAGTCATAAGTCACCGTGCGCAGGCCGGGGTATTCAATGATCTGTTCGCGAGCCTCAGTTCTTTTGCCCGCAAACATGGCAAACGGGCGCAGGCGCACGACATCACTGTGGCGCTCAAGTTTCAGGCGAATGCCGCCCTGCAACTCGTATTCCTCCTCGCGCACCGTGGTAGTGCCGCTGTTGGTCGTGCACTCCACCATCGTGGCGCCGCGCGGCCAGGTGAAGGAAATCAACTGGCTATCCACGCGCTCGATAAGCCGCACTTCATCCTCCCCGATGGGCAGCACACGCTGCAGAACGCGCGACTCACCGACCCATGCGTCGGCCTCGTTGAAGTTGACCGGGGTGACATAAACCTCGTACCAATCAGAAGGCCACGGCATCGTGGTGTTCTGCACGGAATCCGGTGGGGTTGCGCCTCGCGTTTCAGTCACGGCGTCGGCAAACGCGTTTTCCACATAAGACTTATCGATGGCCTTGGTGCGCAGCTCCGGACGTGGGGCGTGCGGGGTCAGATAAATCTTGACTTCGCCCGTCTTCGGCGAGTTCCACTCAATCTCGATGTTGTCGTGGCCATCGGAATTCTCCCGCTCACAGCGCGTAAGCGACATCTTCTCCAACTCACTGGCCAGCTTCACTGAATGCTGCACTACCGTCTCATTCGAGCTGGTCAACCTGCCATCTCGGAACTGCGCCTGGCCGAGCAAGGAGACAACCATGGTCTGGCCCGCCTCCTGCACACGGATGGTGGCCTTACGCCCACTGCTTTCGATGTCCTGCTCAAACCGCGGGGAAAGCAAGTTGCGCTCGGTGTCCTTGCATGCATAAACGACGGCGGCCTCATGGCCCTCCAGCAAGTCCCAAGAGACCTGGATTGCGCCCTTGATGGTGGTCACCTTGACGTTGACCGGCGGGAAGACTACTGCCGTCTCGCCCATAAACAGCGGCTGGCTGCTAATCGCTTCTCCCAGATCGGCGCCCTTATAAGCCCACACCGCATAGTGGCGCAGACCGGCCGCACCCGGATCCATGTCGCGGTAAGCGGTGCCGCGGGTAATCATCAATGTCTCGCCTGCTTCCGGCGAGGCAATCATCTCTCGGTCATCGGCAACGACGCGGTAGAAAACCAGTTCTCCCGGCTGCGCAGAAACCGGCTCCCACCAAATGCGCACCGGGTGGCGGACGTCCGAATTATCCTCTGCCGGCTGCTCGTAGCCATAAGGATCTTCTTCTGCTTCTGCCGCTGCATCGGTGGTTTCCGGGACCTCGACCACAGCGTGCATCTCAGGCACTACCCAACCCTCTGGCTGCTTGCCCTTATAAGGCGCGCTGAATGCATCTGCCGGCAGGTTGGTGTAATCGTCCTCGTTGACCTGGGTACGTACGTTCTCCTTGGCCTTGAGCTTGGCAAGCTCCGCTGCCCAGTCGATGTCCTTGTTACCAGGCTGTGGCGACTGTGGCGGCTGTGGGTTTTCTTTTTGGGGACTCATGTCTTTGATCTCCGAAGTTCCAGAGAAGGATAGGGTAGCGTCCGCGTGGGGCTCCGGTGCTTGGGGCGCTGCTTGGGGCTCCGGAGCAGGCGGCTGCGGGTTGAGATTGGCCGCGTTAAGTTCCGGATGCGCAACGGCGCTGCCGTTGAATACCGCCGCGATTTGTTCTGCAAACTCGCCGTACTGCGGCGCAATGTGCCGACGCACGTCCTCAGCTGAGACCTGCTCCAAATCGTGCAGCGGGCGTAATTGCGAAAGCGGAATATCCGTAATCTTGGGTGATTGCGTCATCTTGGTGATTGCTCCTAGAACGTCTCGTCCAAGTCATCGAGGGACGGCGTCTGACTGTGGCGGCCAAAGCTAAAGCCGGTGGAACCCTCGCCGGCGCTGTGGCGGCCCGGCTGCACCTGCGAAGCATTGTTGAAAGAGTCCATGTGGTCGGTTTCGTCCAGTCCACTGAGCGCATCTGCGAAGGAAGGTAAAGCAGCTTCTGTCTCCGGCTGCGCTTCCTTTGGCAGCAAGTATTTGAAATCGGTGATGCGGCCGAACTGCACCACGGTCAAAGAACGCGAAAGCTGGCTGGTTAGCGCGGTATTGCTATCGACCTCGATGATGCGGGTGCGGGAAGGATCGATCTCGGTGTATCCATCGGAGGCGCCCAACGTGGTCAGCGATTCATTGCTGAAGGCCTGCATAGCGCCCTTTTCTTCGCTCATGCCCGCCATGAACTGCTGGGTGGATTGCTCCTGCCTGCGGTTATCGTCCAAGAAGGTCACCGAGGACAGGAACTGCTGCATGCTGCCCGTCATTTGTGGATTGGTAATCGCACTGTGCCAGACCTGCGGCTTCAAATCTCGATCCACCATCGCCGGGTGATCCAGGTTGCGAGCAATCATGTCCAGCGGCGACTTCGAATACTGGCCGCGCATGCCCCACATGGCGCTCGGCTGGATAGAGCCGTTGCCCACCTGGTGACGCTCGAAGACAGAATTCATGTAATCCACGAGCCCTCGCAAAGACTTATGAGCCCAGCCCTCAGAGAAGACGTGGGAACGAATTCCTTCGGCCATGCGGCTGGTTTCATCGTCGGAGACCTTTGCCTTGCCGATGCGCGCGTTATCCGGCAAGCCGGATTCCGGGGTGCGCAGGTGGTCACTGGTGGTGGACTTCAAGCCGAATGGCGCATAGATTGCGCGACCCAGAACTGAAGACCAGCTCAGGAACTGACCGTATGCATTGATGTTGCGGTCGATGTCTCCCGCTGCGAGCACGATGTTGCGCGCGGCAATCTCCTGGTTCTGGCGGTTGAGCTTTTGTCTTTGTACGTAATCGTAGATTTCGCGCTGCGCCTTGGTGAAGGCAAGCCAAGAACAAACCAGGAACAAGGCGATGGAAACAATGACGCCGAAGGTGGTCCACTTCCAGTCCAGGGTGGGCATGGAATCCCAGATCCGCAAGTCGCTGTTGTAGTGCGAGATGCACAGGTAAATGAGCACGAGCAAAATCGCGCCTAGCACGCCCCACATGGCACGCAGCTTGGTGGTCAGCTTGCGATTTTCGGCGTTAAAGTCACGCTCGGCAAAGCCCTTGGCTTCCTCGCTGAGCTGGCGGGCGACGTCCTCGAAGTGTGCCTCGCGCTGGCGCGCGGAGTGCAGGCTTGCGGCCAAACCAGAGCCGACCTTCCATGCGAAGGTTTCCTGGTGCTGGTTACGCCATGCCGCGAATTGCTGCTTTTTACGGTTGATCTCAGTGTTTTGTGTGCTCTGGCTAGTCCACTCCAGGTCAGCCGCGAACTTCTCCGCAGCGAGTGGATCGAAAGGTGCAATCGTTGCTTGCGCCTCGTTTTCATAGCCCACCGTGCGGTTCATCAGTGGGTGGAAACCGCGGAAGGATTGGCGGACATCGGGCACGGACTGCTTGCCGTGCTGGACAATGAGCACGTCCTGGTTATTGCCCTTCGGCGGGGTGAAGTTAGCGTTTTCCTTCCACTGGCCATCGACCAAACCCAGCGCAAAGTCATGATAGGCCTCCCACATGCCAGCCAGCTGCGGGGTATCACCAACGTCGAATTGGACCTTCTGGGCTTCATTCAGCGTCCGGTTATTCTTCTGCTGCATCTGTGCGATGGATACAGCATTCTCGCTCTTGCCGGAATGGCCATCCAAAACCACCTCCATGTTGGAATTGCGGCCATAGAGAAGATTCTGCAGGAACGAGGCGGTTGCGCTGTTTACGGCACCGCGACGGTCGTTGACCCAATCCTGCGGCTTGCCGATGACGGTTGCCCAGTACAGGCGCAGGTTATCGCGCAGCGCAGCCCACGCGCCGATCTTCTGCGTCTTCGGGGTCTCCAGCGGGATTTCCTGGGAAATCAGGCTGCCACCAAAAGCGTGAAAGAGGGTATCCGCGTAGTGCTGCGTAAGCGCGTTCGGATCGGTAGCGTGCTCGGTGTAGCTGGTGTTATTCACGCGGGTACGCGGCAGGCGATTATTCGGATTGAATACTCGGTCCTTGACCTCATTTTCGACCTCGCTGGCATCGATAGTGCGGTGGAAAGCACGCACGAGGCGGAAGTTTTCCCAATTTCCGGTTTCCATCAGCCGGCCCGACTCGGCCTCGAATACAGCTGCCTCCGGCATTCCGCGCCACAGGCCGAAGATGGATGCCACGGCAGGAGCTGCGAACTGTGCCAAGGCAAAGCCATCTTCGCTGCGCATGATGGGGCGAATATGCGAAGCGGAAGGAGTGCCGCCCTCTTCTGGGGAAAGCACCAGGTTCTCCCACACCTGCAGCGGCTCAATGTGTGCCGGCTGCAAAGGCAAGGTGGTCAGCAACAGGCGAACGCGCTGGTTCGAGGCCTGGACGATGCGCGAATCCACGGCCGCCGCCCACCGCGACAAAGCGTCTGGCTGCAAGGAATCACTTTCATCCAGCGTATCGATGACCACGAGGAGCATATCGCCTTCGTGGTTGCGCAGAGACTCATCGAGAGTGGCAATACGTGGGTTTCCCTCGGCGTCGAAGAAGCGTACTGCGGCTGCCGACGTCGGTTGGGTGTAGTCCACCCACATGAAGTTCTGCAGCAAGCCAACAGCTCGCAGGTCGAAAAGGCGGGAACGAATCTCATCGGCCGTGGCGCCGTGTCCAAAGAACAGTACGTTAGTCATTAGAAGGTGTCATCCAAGTCGGTGAGGTTGAATTCAGGCTCAAAGCGCGGGGTCTGGCTGGAAGAATCCCGGCTCGCGGGAGCCTCGAAAGTAACGGGTGTTTCAGCGACGGTCTTTGCCTGGCCCAGCAGATCGCGGATGCGCTGCGCCATGACGACGACGTCCGGCGCCAGGTCGCGGTAGTACGGCGTAGCGGAGGCGACGTCGCGGCGGCGAATGTTTGCAAATGGCTTGTCATCCATGCCTTGGCCCGGCAGAGAATTCATTCCACCCGGAATGAAGTGATCTGCGCCGCGGACGAACTTATCGAGCTCCGCAACGAAGGATTCATAACGATCCTGGATGCTGGAGCCGACGACGCCGCGGCCCGGCACGGTGCCATCACGCAGGAAGGCCGCCAGACGGTGGACCAGTGGGTGCGTCGAAGCACCAGAGTGCGCAAAGTCCTGGCCGTCGTCGTAAAGCCCGCGCAGCAACTGGTACGGGTACAAGGAAGAGGCAAAGCCGTATGCGCCGTTCTTTTGTACCCTCGCGTACGCGATGAAGATGGACTCAAGCACGGAAGACATCCAGTCGGACTTCTTAACCATGCGGCGCGGGGAAATCAGCATCGGGTTCGGGAAAGGTACCCAATCGCCTACGCCATTGGCGGTGTCGTCGTAGATATGTGCCGCGGCGTTATCGGAATCCGGGTTGGAGATGTGGATCCGGCCGGTAATGCGGCCGATGATCCAACCTGCCACCATGGCCTGACGCTCGGTCTCAGTCAGCGGCAGAGCCGCCGCGAGCGGACGGGTACGACGCTCCGACCAGTAGGAACCATCGAAGTTTTCTTGCTTATCGATGTCCTCGGCGATGTAGCCGAACATGGAAGAAAATACGATCGGCGAGTAGTTCGGGTAGGAACCGAAGATCTCGATGTGCTGTACCTGCTCGGACATGTTCAGCGAGTTACGCAACGCCACCTGCGATGGCTCGTCAATAGAAGGCGTAGCAAGCAGCTCGCCCAGGCGTGGAACGATGCCGGTTTCTTCGCTGCCCAAAGCCTCGAAAGGAATATCAGAGAAGGAGTAGGTGTACTGCACGTCCTTGCCGTGGATGCGCTGGACCATGTCGCTGGACACGGCAGCCAACGGGCGGGCGTAGCTCAGCGCCATCTGGAAGGCGCTGACGAAGCGGTCAATGCGCTGGGAGTGCTCCACCTCGTTGATATCCGGGGTCAGCGTCAGGTAGCTGCGCAAATCCACGGAGTTGAACTTGTAGAACTCATAGTCGCGGCGGTTAATCCACGCACGGGAGCGCTCCAGCAGATCTGCCGGGCGGATGCGCGAACGGTACTGTGCGCGCTGGGACTCGCGACGCTCCCCGGTCTGCGGATGCTGCGACAGGTGCTTGGATACCCAACCTGCACGGTTGCTGTATTCATCGTTGGTGCGCTTCTGCGGCGCCAGCGTATCCCGCGGTGCCTTGTTGGCATCTAGCGAATCCCACTCGCCGCGAATGACCGCACGCACCGCGAATGGATAAGCCTGATCGTAATGTTGCACATCGGCAGTGGACTGCTGGCCCTGAATGGTGCGCAACATCTGGGTTTGGTAGTCGGTGATAAACGCGTTGACGTCGGTCAACATGATTTCGTTTTCCGCGCCCTTGAAGCGAGACTCAACGACCTCGTCTACTTCCTCCGGCCAGGCGTTGACCTCGTTGGTGCGAACGTCTGCCAGCTTGTTGGTCTCCGGGCGTGACTGTGCCGCCTTCTCGAGCACCTCATGGGCGTCGCCAAGCTCACGCTGCAGATGGAAGAGGTTCTCGTCGACGTAATCCTGCAGAACGTCCTGCAGAATATGCGCCGTAGCCAACAGGAAGTAGTGGTAGAACTGCTGGTGATAAAGGCCCAGTAGAGCGTTGACAGTCGGCGTTGGATCCGTCATCTGGCCCTTGCCGGTCAGCGGGCTAAGGATCGGCTCCGCGCCTTGCGGAAGCGCAAGCACGGCGAAGTTCTGGAAGGAATTAGAGAACTCATTAAGCTGCGGCTGCAGGCGGTCGCCGCTGGCCAAGACGTCCTTGACGCGATCGAGCATCTCGCGAACATAAGGCAGGCCCACTGCCGCCAACTCGCCCTCGACCGTGCTCAAGACCTTGTCGGAGAAGAAGTTAGCGAAACGATAGGTGGTGTCATACGCTGCCTGTTGGAGCATTCCCGCGATGTACTGCTGGTTCTGTGGATCGCTCAGGTTCTGCATGAGCTCTGCGCGCCACTCGTTAACGTTGCGCCCTTCCCCTACCGGGATGAAGTTACGCAGGCTGCGCGCTGCGTTTTCGGCAGCTGGCTGGCCCATGCCGCCGAATACGGTGTTCAGCCAGTTATACGCGGAGTTCGGATCGATAGGTCCGCCCATCGCCCAGCTCGGATCCAACATCATGTCTTGGAAGCGGCCCGGCAGGCGTTCATCAAGGCGCTTTGCAATCTGCATCTCGCCGGCCTCTGGATTGGCCTTATCGAGGTGTCCGTTGAGCAGGCGCTCAAAGGAGCTGCGGGCAAGGCGCTGCGCGGAATACTCGGCGAAGCGATCGCGGCCCATGGAAATCTGCGCATAACCCAGCGAACCCCACGGCAGGCGGGCCCACGGGGTACCGCCCTGCGATTGATCGCGGTCCCAGCCAAAGAAACGGCGGCCGCCATCACCGGAAGGAGTGTTGGTCAACGCATAAGAGACCAGGTTGTCAGACGCACGGGTCGAGGCCATCAAACCGGCCAGCGCGCGGCCCAGGCCGCGGTAGATCGGCATCGCGGAGCCATCGCCAAAGCGGGAGCCGGTGGTGCCCATCTTGGAACCGATGGGAAAGATTCGGCCGAAAGTCGGGCCCTCTGGCGGGGTGCCCATGTCAAAGGCCTCGAAGATGGCGCGGTCATGCGCGGTGGAGTTACCCATCTGGGATGCAACGACCTCGCCGAACATGGCCAGGGAGTTGGGCCATGCGCCGGCCATGTCCTCTGCCTTGTTGTCGGAGAAGATCTCCGGGGTGTACATGAAGACCAGCGTGCTGGTCGGATCGAGATTCTTGATGGTGGTCAGAACGCGGCAGACATCCAGGAACATCGAAGCGCCTGCGCCGCCTGCCATGGAGGAAACAACCAGCACAACCGGCGCGGAGGAACCAGTATCGGTGCGCTTCTTTGACTGCTTGTAATTGAGCTCGTTGAGCTCCTGGATAGCTTCCTGGGTAAACATCTCAGACACCGCCGCGTTCAATGCGTTGCGGATGTCCTTCAGGTGGCGCAAAGTCAGGATGCGGCCGATGGCGCGGTACTGGCCGGCGCCGTCGGCAAGCTTCGTGTCATTCGATTGCGGCGTACGCGAAGCCCACGTGGCGATCTCACCAAGCTTGCCAGAGCGGCCCAACGTTTCAGAGATACCAGCATCGAACTGGTTGTAATGCTGGCGTGAGCCGATACCCACATACTGACCGCCGCTTTGGGTAACGTTCGGCAGCTTCTGCGGGCCGGCCTCCTCTTCGAGGGGAACATCGATGTTCACAAACTGCCACGCCTTGGGCAGTTCGGTGATGTCTGGATCGATGGTGCGCAGCTCCGCCTTGAGCTGGTCCATGATAAAGGCCAAGGTCTTGGCGCCGGAGCCACCGCAGCCAACTACGAGGAACTTCTTCATCTGCTCTTAATACCTTTCGGGATGTCTCTTTAAGTGTTCAACTTGTGTGTTCTGCTTGCGTTATGGTTCGGGCTAGTTGTTTCCGAAGGAAGGGCCCTGCGGCCATCCTCCGTTGTTGCCGCGTGGTCCGTTTCCCGGCTGGCCGAAGCCGCCCTGGCCGCCCGGTTGCCCAAAGCCGCCTGGCTGGCCGCCTTGGTTACCCGGTTGGCCAAAACCTCCCTGCTGACCTGGTTGACCGAAGCCACCTTGGCCACCTGGCTGGCTGAAGCCACCTTGCTGCGGGTTCGGGCGCGGCGCCTGGCCCGGCTGGCCGAAGCCGCCCTGTTGACCTGGCTGACCGAAGCCACGCTGCTGACCTGGCTGGCCCGGCTGTCCCGGGAACTGCTGCACTGGAGCGTTAGCACCCGGCGCGTTCTGCGGTGCCTGTGCGCCTTGTGCGCCTTGCTCGCCCTTCGGGCCCTTTGGCGCCTTCGGCTCTTTCGGCGCTGGGAACTGCACCTGCTCGAAGAGCACCGGTGCGGAGCGGTTGATCTCCTCGGAAAGCTCGTCGTACTTTTCGGCATGCGCCATCGTGTCGATGGTCAAGACGATTTCGCCGCGGTCCTTGTCATTCGGGTTGCCCACGAAGAACCAGTTGTTCTGAACTGCCAGCGGCAGGATTGCGCGGCCGCCGGACTGCTTGCCCTTGCCGGAGATGGAGCCATCCTTTTCAACTTCCACATGGGCCGCGGTAAATGGGCTAAGGCCCATCTTTACCTTCGCCTCGTACAGGCCCAGGTTTGCCCGGCGCGGCGCGGCGTCGACAGGCACTGCGCCCTGGAACTCCTCCTTGGAGACCGCGAAAGGCTTGCCGGTATCCGTGCGGATGAGGCTCGTGCCTTCCTTCTTAACCGGAATCGTCTTCGCGAACATACGCGGGGACTCAGGGATGCGGCCGGAGAACCACTTCATGAAGTAAAGAACTGCCAGCGGAATCAAAAGGCCCAAGAGGACCGCCAGCACGAAGGCAAGGCCGAAAGCGCTCTTGCTCAAAGGCGTGGTCATCGAGCCCTTGAGTTGCAAAGGCAGCTGCGCTTCCTGGTTATCTTCCGCAGACTGCAAGCTCAGCTCTGGCTTCAAAGCCAATGCGCCGTCTTCCATGTTTTCGGCAGAAAGGGTCACAGGCAGCGTCGCCTCTTCGCCTTTGTCCAGCTCAAGCGCGTTGTCGGCGGAATCGTGCTTGGACGTAACCTTGAGCGCATCAACACCCTGTGGCAGCGTGGCCTCGTCAGCGCCTAAGCTTTGCTCCGCCAGCCACACCTTGCCTGGGCCCGTTACCGGAACATCAACGGTGACTTCCTTTTCCGTCATCGACACCACCTGTGCCGAGCCAACGGAAGGCATGTTGACCGGGGTAATCGTCAGCGGGGTTTCGCTCTTGATGGGGTTGAGCTTGGAGCCCGGCTGATTATCGACGCCCTTCGTGGTGATGTCCACGCTGGTCATCAGCTTGCCCGCGGCAACGTTTTCGACCTTGTCCAACGGGATATCCACCGCGTTGCCGTCCACGATCGGGGCGTTTTCGAGCAGCGTTACTGGCTCGCCCTCTTCGGGAACGAACTCCGCGCGCAGTGTGCCTTGGCCTTCGAGCTTGCGCGGCTGACCGCCGCCGTCGACAAGCTGTGCCTTAATAACTTGGTCGGAGTTGATGCCGCCGCTTAGCTTCTCACCGTTTTCGCGCTGCAGGTTGAGGTTCAGCCCCGGAATCATCACCATGGATGCTTGGTACTCGCCCTCGGCGCCGCCCTCCAGCTTGTAGCCAAAGGTCCACTTGCCGGCCCAGCCTTCGCCGCCCTTCTTCATTGCGACGTCGACCATGCCCGGTAGGCGGTCATTGGTGGTGATCTCCACGTCGGCGCCGGCGACCTTCTTGGTATCCGGCTTCAGCTCTACCGTTTGCCCATCAGGACCGGTGAGGGTCGGGATGATCTTGCCTTCTTCCACGCTGGTCTTCGGAACCGCGGACAAGCGGACCGGGTCGACCGAGTTATCCAGGAAGAAATCGAATTGCTCGGTGAAAGTGCCTTCCTTGTTCAAGCCACCGGAGGTAGGAATGAGGTTACGGAAAGCCGCAAACAATGCGGCGGGATCCTCACCGCCGTTGAAGAAAGCACCGTTCGGTTCGCCCTGGCCACAGCCCTCGCCTTCAGCCAAATCGGTGAGAAGCTCCGTCTGCTCCTTCGCATCGCGCTCCGGTACAAGGCCGACGTTGAAGAGGCGGATATTGGATTGGCGGAATGCGGACACCGTGGAATCCGGGGTGCACAAAATGTTGCGGGCTGCTGCGTTGTCCTTGCCAGTCTCAACGCCTACGTAGGCGCCGTCGGTGAAAAAGACAATAGCGCGGCAATCGCTGCCATCATGATCGCCGAATTCCTTGAGCGCGCCCGAGTAGGCCAAACCGTAGTCGGTTTCCAGATCGGAGGTGCGCTCCTTGTTACGGAAAGCGTCAATCTCCTTGTCCAAAGCGCCGGCGTTTCCGGAAACATTGGTCCAGCCGCCGTACTCGCCGGCCTCGGAGTAATAGCCGGAGCCGAAACCGGCAAGCTTGACATTGATATCCGCGCCGGCGTCCTTGCCTAGGTTGGCCAGCTGATTGACGATGTCCTTGGTGGCATCAACACGGAAGTGGGAGCCATCGGTGGCGGGTTCGCCTTCATAACCGATGAGCGACTGCGACTGGTCGAGCACGAACAAGAGGTCCGCGGACTTCTTATCCGCGATACATGAGCTGAAGTCCGCGAGGTTCTTCTGTGAGGCTTCAGAGAGGCTGCTTTCGGAGGCCTGTGGAGCTTGTTCTGGTGGGGCTTGTTCTGCCGGCGGAGCCGCCTCAGGCGCCGGAGCAGGCGCTGGCGCATCTTGCGCGGAAGCTCCCAAGGAACCTGCGAAACCGCACAACAGTGCAGCGCTGCTAAGAGCGAGGAGACGATTTAGTTTTCGCATTAGGCGCCCATCACCTTTCCTACGTAGAAGGCGATCTCCACCGCGGAAGCGATCACAAGCAAGAAGCCGCCGATCATGACGAGACGGTAGACCAGCGTCTGGCGCGTGTCCTCAATGTAGAAGCTCTCTGCTTGACGCCTGGTGTTTTGCAGGGTGTACAGGCCAAGGAGCACGAAGGCGACGATGCCTGCAAACACCCAACCGGTAATTGCCAGTCCAAAGAAGAGGCCTTGGGTCGCAGTGGAAACCAACGGCGCAGCAATCACGACGATTGCAGACAAAATGGCGGCCACACCAGCGGCGATGAGCAAAGGCCACGGCCCCTTGGTGGGTGCGGCTGGAGTGGCTGGGCGCGAGCTACGCGGCGCGCTGGGCTGCCCGCCCGGTGCGCCAAAGCCCTGGCCGCCACCTTGCGCGGGGCCAGCTGCGCCAAACGACGGCGCGCTTCCTCCTGGTTGATTCGGCGAACCGAAGCTAGGGGAACTTGGGAATCCGAACCTCGGGCCGGCTGCATTGTTAGGGCCATTATTGGGGCCACTGTTGGGCCCGCTACCCGCTCCGGGGCGCGGACCGCCAAACTGGGGCGATGAGCCAGGCGAACCAAATGTCATAACTAATGACCTTTTCTCAAATAGCGCTCCCCCAGCCAAGAGAGCAGCCAGGGAAACCAAAGGGAACAAAATAGGCACAAGTGCTGCAAGCAAAAGAATGCCATACTTAAGGCCTCATTTCGCCTCTTCCTTGGGATTTACCCTCCACTACCCCAGCGCCACATCAATAAAGCCGGATTCAACTGCACATATCTCGCTGGATCTGCCTTGAGGATCATTCCCCAGTCTCCCCTAAAATGTGTGAGCATTTCTGGTTTCTCAGTCCATAAGGCGGCACCATAAGACGACATGGCAAGATAAGCCCATGACAGAAAAATCGGCAACCGCAACCACTTCCAGTGGCGAGAGCATCCGATTCATCCCGGTACAGTCCACTCTGTACCCGTGGTTGGTTACGGTGTTCGTCGTTACGTTCCTCATTTCCAACATCAATGCCACAAAGGGCGTCCAGCTCGGCCCGCTTATTACCGATGGCGCTTTCTTCCTGTTCCCGCTGGCTTATATCGCAGGCGACGTCCTGTCCGAATGCTATGGCTTCAAGTCCACGCGGCGCGCAGTCTACATCGGATTCGTCATGGCGATTCTGGCCGCTGTGTGCTTCTATATTGCGATTTGGCTCCCCGCAGCGGACTTCTACAAGGGCCAAGAGGCCTTCGCCGCTACCTTGGGGCTAATGCCGCAGATCCTCGCTGCTTCGCTAATTGGCTACGTGGTGGGACAGCTGCTCAACTCCTTCACTCTGACACGCATGAAAGCAAAAACAGGTGAAAAGGGGCTAATTGGCCGCCTCGTCGCTTCCACCGTCGTCGGGGAGCTCGGCGATACCGTCTTGTTTTGTGCCGTTGCCGCCCCAGTCATTGGTGTCACGACGTTCGGCGGATTCCTTAACTATGTGGTTGTCGGTTTTATTTGGAAGACATTGATTGAAGTTGTGATGCTTCCGCTGACCACCTTTGTTATCAAGTGGGTCAAGAGTCGCGAAAACTATACCGCGAACTATATGTCAGTAGCCGTGAAATAGTCCGCAGTCCATTCGCTTTAGGACCCCAACCATGGTGGAATTGGGTGCATGACCCGTCCCCGCCCCAAAGTCCCATTCCGCTATATTGCAGCCCTATCTGCAGGTGCAATTCTGGGTGCATCGATCTTGTTCTCATGCAACGGTGACAACCAAGATCAAGCGGAGGAAGTCACCCAAACATCGGTTTCCAAGACACCTTCAGTGCGCCCTAGCGCTAAGAAGAGCACCCCGCCGCCTACAACGTCCAGCATTGCTCCACCTCCAGCCCCTCCGGCGAATGAAGGCGAAGCCCCTGCGCTTGTGGGTAGTTTTTCCATGGACGGCCCCGCGACAATTACTGGGGCAACATACGACTCGATGCCCTATGTGTTGCCTCTTAACCCCGCGGGCCCGCAGCAAACCATGGTCCGGTGGGTCGAAGGATGGGGGCAATCCCCTGCTACGGCAGAACAAGGAACCACCTACGTGCTGGGGCATGCGTGGGGCCAAATGCCACTAGTATTTAACCCGATCTCAGAGACCGTCACTGCCAATGTAGACTTCAACAATCCAGAAGTCGTTGCCGGCGATGAGGGCATGCGCGTTGAGCATTTCAGCACCGACGTGCTCAATGGTTCCACCGTGCGTATGGAATCCCCAGATGGCAATGCCCGTGAATGGGTTATCGATACCGCGTACCTGGTAGACAAAAATACCGCCGCATACGACACTCATCTGATCGATACATCAGTTCCTGGGCGTCTCGTACTCATTGCGTGTTCTGTCGATGGCACGACAGACTTAGGCTACAACGTTATCGTCGAGGGACACTTGGCCTAAGAACCATAGCCGCAGGACTAGATAGAAGCGCGCTGCCTGTTCCAGAAGAACAGTTAGCGCGCTTTTGTTTTGGCATCAAGACTTGCGTACTAGTGACCTTCGTTGCTTAAGCCGCTTTATTCTTAAGCCACGAGCGCAGTGCTGCAGGCCCATAACTCATCTAAAACGGGGAGAACGCTCCATCCCAGAGAAGGGGATGGAGCGTTCTCAAAGGAGTCTTTTGACTCGTCAGCTTTTCAGCAAGCTTGGGCTATTAGGACTCGCGACGGTTGCGGAGAACCAGTGCGCCACCTGCTACCACGAGGAGCAGTGCTGCCAAGCCAATCATCCAGACATCAGCACCGGTGTTAGCGAGGTTTGCTCGCTTACCCTTTGCTGGTGCCTCCTGAGGCTGCTCAGACTTAGGTGCTTCCTGTGCGGATTCGCCCTTAGGTGCTTCGTGCTTCGGGGACTCTACGACACCGTCGTGGGAGGAGCCGTTAGAAGAACCGTGGGAAGAGCCACCGATAAATCCGAGGATACCCGCCGCCGGAATCAGGCCCCAGAGCCAGCCACCGTGGGAGGAACCATTGTCGCCTGGGTTCGAAGGCTTTGGTCCGTCGTTAGGCTCAGCGCCGGTAGCAATGGTCTGTGCATTGTCAGTGAGGTCTACGTGCTCAGCAACCTTTTCACCATTGGCATCATATGCAGTCTCAAAGGCCACCAGAACCTTGGTGCCGAAATCGGCAGGAATGGTGAACTCAAGCTCTACAGTGCCGTTAGCTTCCTCGGCAACGAAGGTCTTCTCGGCGACGATGCCGGTACCCTTACCCGTTGCGTAGTCCATCAGCTCACCCTTGACGGTGTATTCCTCGCCAGGGATGAAGTTGATGTACTCAACTTCGTCAATAACCTTGCCGGACTCAACAATCTTGTCGGTCTTGTCAGAGCCTTTCTCGTGAGCAATGGTGCCAATGAGCGGGGTCTTCTCGCCAACAACAACGGTCTGGTTTACAGAGTCGATGTTCTTGTGCTCGGCAACAACCTTGCCTGCAAGTTCCAATTCCTCGAACACGACCAGGGTCTTGCCCTCGAAGCCCTCCGGAATGGTGAACTCTACGTCGATAGAACCATCAGCAGTCTCCGGAGTGAAGGTTGCACCAGCCTTGATACCGGTTGGGATAGCATTGCCATCCTTGTCCTTCTCCATGAGTTCACCGGATACGGTGTACTCGGTACCTGGCTTGAGGCCAAGGTATTCGATGGTATCAACAAGAACGCCACCCTCAGGGGTGAAGGACTTGTCCTGGTCAGCCTTATCGGTCGCCTTGGTACCGATGTACGGAGCGTTCTCTACCTCAGTAACAACTGGAACAGTGGTGGTTACCGTAGCTTCTGCCGGAGTGGTTGTCTCAGTGACCGTCTCTTGTGGAGCCGTCTCGGTCGTGGTGACAACCTTGCCCGGCTCGGTAGCCGTAGTCGTGGTATCCGGCTCAGTAGCGGTCTCGGTAACAACCTTGCCCGGCTCAGTCTCCGTAGTGGTGGAATCCGGCTCAGTAGCGGTCTCGGTAACAACCTTGCCCGGCTCAGTCTCCGTAGTGGTGGAATCCGGCTCAGTAGCGGTCTCGGTAACAACCTTGCCCGGCTCAGTCTCCGTAGTGGTGGAATCCGGCTCAGTAGCGGTCGTGGTGACAACCTTGCCCGGCTCAGTCTCCGTAGTGGTAACCGGCTCGCCAGGAACGGTCACAGTCGTGGTGGTCACACCAGTAGTTTCGGTCACAGTCTCAACGGTCGATGGAGCAGTTTCGGTGACGGTCGTCTTAGGTGTCGTGGTAACGACCTCAGTCTCCGTAGCAGCGGTAGTAGTGCTAGTTACCTTCTCCGTAGTCGGCTGCGGGTCAGGTTCCGGAGCAGGGCCCTCCTCGATCGGAGTTTCTCCGTCCGGCTTGACAAACTTACCACTTAGCAGGTGCTGAAATGGCTGCCCACCCGAGCCAATCATATTGCTATTTTCAAAGAGGTTCAAAGTGGCTTCAGCGTTGTCCGAAGCCTTTTTCAGCTCAACCCCCGGAACCTCTGACGGGTCGATCTTTCCGATGAGTAGCTTGTAAGCAGTTACCGCTCCTTCAGAAGGGAGATACTCTTCTGCATTAGAAATGGCTTTTTGGGAGCTTTCCGTGTAGTACCAAATAGCTCGCTGGGTAGCATCGTGGAATTCTGCATTATTCAGTCCAAGAGCTTTTTGAATACCTGCACGGTCTGCATTGGCTTGATCAAAGCCGTTGTAGATAACGTCAAGCACCTTGCTCTTCAACTCAGCCGCAGGCACGCGTGGAGTATTGGGTCTCAACCCTCTCTTGGTGCTGTCGATAATATTCCCATTACTATCTACAGACTTAAATTTAACGTCGGAAGCATCTTGACTTGCCAACTTGTAGAAGATGTCGCCGCCAGCGTTAGGAAGTTTCTTGTAATCAACCAAATGGATTGGCTTACTCTTCCATTCGTCATTCTTCGTCGACCAGGCAGTAGGAAACTGCCAGTTCTCATTAAAACAGTACACGAGTTCCGCTGCATCAAGAGACGGCATTGTAGTCGAGCTCTCTGCAGTCTCCTTTGGGACTACAAAGAGATCTCCGATACTGGAAGTCTTTCCGCGTACAAATTCGGACGCGTCGAAAGCGCGATAAATATCACCCTCGGCAGCATTTGCTACCACCGGAGCAGCTGCAGCTACGGTCGCCGAAGCAACAACCGCAGCAAGCACCCGCTTAAAGTTGGTTTTCATGTTTCTCCATCCCTAGCGGCACAGGGAACCGCCAGACTAATGAGTCAAGCCCCTGAATGAAGGGGCACAGTTGAGCAAATTTCAACCTTTATCAGCAGTATGGCCCCCTTAATTCACGGCGATTTTACCGTCGCTAGGGACACACAGGGACAAGGTTTAAAGAAACCTTAACACAGCATGGCCAAATTGCCATTCTTACATGTTTATTAAGGTTGAAATATTCAGCATCTAAGGGGCTAAAATGCGCTACTTAACCCCTTCTACCTGGAGATTCTTATTTATGCCTATTGGATCACAATCGTAAATTCAGCTGACTAAGGGCTGGGGTGTGTGAGATAGAACACTTTTCTTCCTGTGATTTCCCTGCCAGTTCAGAAATCTTTGCTTTTTTTAAGGTTTGGGGGCGTAGTAACGCCCCATGAACTCGTCGCGGTAAGCCTCGTAGTAGCCGCCGTCGATGGAGGCGCGAATGTTGTCTACGAGTTTGATCATGAAGGTCAGGTTATGCATGGTGCACAGCGTGCCGGCCAGGAATTCGTTGGCCTTGAGCAGGTGGTGGATGTACGCACGGGAGTAGTTCTCCGAGACGTAGCCGCCGAACTCCTCGTCGATGCCCGTGAAGTCGCGCTTGAAGCGCGCGCCCTTGAGGTTCAGGCGGCCATCGAGCGTGTACACGCCGCCGCGGCGGCCCAGGCGGGTAGGCGCAACGCAGTCGAAGGTGTCGGCGCCTGCCTCAACCGCGGTGAACAAATCATCGGGCTCAGAAATGCCCAGCAGGTGACGCGGTTTATCCTCCGGCAGCTCATCGCAGACCCAGCCCACGATGGTGCCCAGGTTCTCCTTCTCCAGCGCGCCGCCGATGCCGAAGCCGCCGAAACCGCGCTTGCCGTTAGCTTCGGCGGCGTCGGAAAGCGCCACGAGCCCACGCGTGGCTTGGCGGCGCAGGTCCTCATACTGCGCGCCCTGGACGACGCCCCATAGGGACTGGCGTGGCTTTTGCGGGCCACGCTCCTCGGTCAGGCGGTGGTGTTCATCCAAGCAACGCTGCGCCCAGCGATGGGTACGCGCGACCGACTCTTCCTGATAAGCGCGGCTATCGATGAGCGTGGTCAGCTCGTCGAAGGCGAACATGATGTCAGCACCCAAACCATGCTGAATCTGCATGGAGACCTCCGGGGTAAAGCGGTGCTTCGATCCGTCAATGACGGACTTGAAGTCCACGCCGTCTTCGTCGACCTGCGCCATGCGCTCCTTCTTGGCCGCGCGGATGTCGCCCTCGGTGAGGTTCGCAACGTCCATGGCCAGGACCTTCTTGAATCCCACGCCAAGCGACATCACCTGGAATCCGCCGGAGTCCGTGTAGGTGGGGCCATGCCAGTTTTCAAAGGCCGCGACGCCGCCAGCCTCATCCACGATGTCGTGGCCCGGCTGCAGATAAAGGTGATAAGCGTTGGACAAGATGGCCTGCGCGCCCGTCTGCCGGATCTGCTCCGGGGTCAGGGTCTTGACCGTGGCCTTTGTGGCCACGGGAATAAAGGCCGGGGTCTGAATATCCCCGTGCGGTGTATGAATGGTGCCGCTGCGACCATGCTTGCCAGGACCAGCCTGGTCGAGGCGCGTGCGCACGTCGAAGCTCAGGTCAGTCTCTAGCTTGGGTGCAGGAAAAGGCGGCTGTTGCTCGATCATAGAGGCTAGTTTACGTGCTGCGGCTCATCCACCGATGCGCCGCCATGCTCACGCTCCCACTCTTCTTCCAGAGCTGTGCCTTCGATGTCGAGGGAAGGCATGACCTTATCCATCCACTTTGGCAGCCACCAGGTCGCGCGGCCCAAGAGGAACATCGTGGCGGGGACGAGGGACATGCGCACGAGGAAGGCGTCGAAAAGCACGCCTGCGGCAAGGGCGAAACCGAAGATCTGAATGAACGGCAGCGGCTGGTTAATAAACGCCACGAAGACCGAAATCATAATGATGGCTGCGGCCGTGACCACGCGCGCACCTTCGGTAAAGCCCGCGATGGTGGCCTCATCCACAGCGTTGTACTTGGTGCCATTGCCGCGTGGATAACGCGCGATGTGCTCGCGCATGCGGGTGACCAGGAAGACCTGATAGTCCATGGCCAGGCCGAAGGTCACGCCGATCAGGAAGATAGGCATGAAGGAAATCAGCGGGCCAGGCGCCGGGACCAGGCCGAAGAGGCCGTCCTGCCACACCAGAACCGTAAGGCCGAAGGCCGCGCCCACCGAAAGCAGGAAGCCCAAGCCAGCCACCACGGGGACCAAGACCGAGCGGAAGACTAGGAAGAGCAACAGGATGGCCAGGCCCACCACGATGGCCAGATAAGGCAGCATGGCGGCCTCCAAGCGCTCGGTGATATCGAGCTGCACGGCGGTCAGGCCAGTCATGCCGATTTCCGCGCCGGTGACCTCGCCCAAGCGCTCGTTTTCCGCACGCAGTGCCGACGCCGTGCCGACGGTCGTGGGATCCGTCGGGCCGGTGGTCGGTGCGACCATGATCTGTGCCGCAGTCTGATCAGAGTTGAGGCCAACGATCTGCGCGTGCTTAACGCCGCCTACCTGGTTAAGCTGCTGGGTCGCGTACATGAAGGAGGCAAAAGTTGCCTTCTTTTGTTGGTCTTCGCCTTCTTGACCCTGAATCAGCGGCTGGAGGGCCGGCGCGTCTGGATTAGCTTCCTCACCGTTGACGATGACCAGGAATGGACCATTGACGCCTGCGCCGAAGCCCTCTGCCAGCAGGTCCGCGGACTTGCGCTGGGTGGTATCCGGATTCGAGCTGGTATCCGCCGGCAGCGCGAGCTCCATGTTCAGCACCGGGGCGCTCAGCGCACCAAGACCCAACACGACCACAGCCATGACCAGACCCGGGGCCTTTTGCACCGCACGGACCCAGCGGTTGCCCATGGTGGCGCCCTTACGGCGCTTTCCCTTCCTATTCGGGTTGCCGGCGATGCCGGGGATTCGACCAGCAAAGGCTTTATCGCCAGCCAGGCCAAGCATCGCCGGCACCAGGGTCAGCGCGACGAGCACCGCCATGAACACTGTGCCCGCGGCGGCCAAGCCCATGGCAGTGAGGAAGCCAATCTTGGCCACGATGAGGGCAAAGAGTGCCACGAAGACCGTGGCGCCGGCGAAGACCACGGAGGAACCTGCCGTGCCCACCGCCATGCCGGCGGCTTCGGGCCCATCCATCCGCGAGCGCTCCTGGCGGTAGCGCGACATGATGAACAGCGCATAGTCGATGCCCACGGCCAGGCCAATCATGATGGCCAGGACCGGGGTCAAGTTGTTGAGCTCAATCCAGTGCGTGGCAATCATGACGCCGAGCGCGCCCAGGCCCACGCCCACGACGGCCGAGATCAGCGGCATGCCCGCCGAAACCAAGGAGCCGAAGGTAAAGATAAGGACGAGGAAGGCCACGCCCAGGCCGATGATCTCCGAGGTGGAGTTGACCTTAATCTCATCGCCAAAGCCCGCGCCGCCGGCCTCGACCGTTAGCCCCTTCTCCCGGCCCAGCTCCATCGCCGCGGTGACGACGTCCTTGTCTTCTTGCTCAACGGTGTAGGAGCTTTCCGCATCGAAGTTGAAGGTGGTGTAGGCGATGGTCTCGTCCTCATTAACCATCGCGAGGTTATCCGCATCCTTGCGGGCGGTCTCTTCCGGCAGGCCCATTGAGGTGAATTGATCGATAACCTGCTGCTGCAAAGCCGGCGATACGTCGAGCGGGTTGCCCCAGCGTTGCTGGTCCTTGATGCCGAGCTCGTTGGTGATCTGATCGACCACCTGCTGCATCGCTTCCTTATTTTGCGGGTCAGAAAGCTTCTGTCCCTCCGGCGCCTGGAAGACCAGGTTCACAGAAGGCGCGCTGGCCAGGTTGCCGCTTTCCGGGAAGAGCTCGGCGGCGCGGTGGGTAGCGTCAATCGCCGGTGTGCCCTTGATGGAGTACTCCGAAGTCATGGGCTTCATCAAGGCAATCGTGGCGCCCACGGCGGCCACAAAGATCACAAGCCATGCGATGATCACTTTCCATCTGTTGAGGAAGGACCAGCGCCCAAGACGGTACAAGAGTTTTGCCACAGGAGTTACCTTCTGTTTCGTTGATTAACTTCGCCCAGTCTAGCGGCCAGCCGCTGGCAGCTAAAACAAGAAAAGCCGTGGAGCAATTGCTTGCCCCACGGCTTTCGCTATGGCGGTGGCGGCGGGATTTGAACCCGCGGTTGGGGGTTACCCAACATTCGCTTTCGAGGCGAACACCTTCGGCCGCTCGGACACGCCACCGTGGTCTAGGTTACGTGTTGAAGCGCGCGGCACAAAATCCCGCCGGATTTACTTGTCCTTCAGGCCACCAATAACCTCGTTGGCCTTGTCCTTTACACCCTCGACAGCGTCAGAAACTTTGTCCTTAACCTGGGAAGTAACCTGGTCTGCCTTGCCCTCGTTAGCAAGATCCTCATTGTCGGTTGCGTTTCCCGCAGCTTCCTTGGCCTTGCCTACTAGGTCGTCCTTCTTGTTTTCGAAATCACCCATGTTCATTCTCCTTTTTGTTTGCGATGACCCCATCCTACGCAACTTCAGCGCAGCTCGCCGAAGAAGCCGGTGAGCAGTCCGGCGCATTCTTTCTCGCACACCCCGGCGCGCACTTCGGGCACGTGCAGGGCACCGGGAGCACGCAGGACATCGACAAGCGAGCCGCACGCGCCCGTCTTCGGTTCGAAAGCACCAAAGACCACGGAAGCCACACGGGCACCCTGGATGGCCCCGGCGCACATCGCGCACGGTTCGAGGGTGACCACAAGTTCGCAGCCTTCTAGGCGCCAGCCATCGCCATGCTTGGCGACGGCCGCGCGAATCGCCTCCACTTCCGCATGCGCGGTGGGATCGCCACGCTGCTCTCGGCGGTTGACGCCGGTGGAAAGCTCGTTGCCGGCGGCGTCGTAAAGCACCGCTCCTACCGGGATGTCTCCCGCCGGAGTCTGCCGTGCCACCTCGAGCGCGCGGCGCATGCGCGCCTCGGCGCGGGCCAAGCCTTGGGATTTAAGCAATGATCTCTTCGAGCTCGTCGCCGAAGCCTAAATCGCCCGCGATGCGCAGGAGCATGTCGGAGGGCCAATCTTCATCATTGTCGATGATGTAGCCCAACTGATCTTCACTGAGCCCAAGATCAGCAAAGATATCGAAGTCGCCGTCGCCGTATGGATCAGGGTCGTCATCGTCCTCGTCGATCTCCGGGAAATCGAGGTCGCGCAGCTCCAAGAAGTCTGCGGCGAAATCATCCTCGTCGGCATATGTGGCGTCAGAGATCAGCATGCGCACATCTCCCGGCACTGGGCGTACGACAACGAAGTAATCATCCTCTACGCACAGCAGCGCGAAGGCCGCGCCCTCGGAGCGCAGCGCGCGCACCGCGCTGATGGAGGTGTTGATGTCCTCGAAGTCGTCATCAAACTCCCGAATCATCCATTGCCCCTCATTGCGGGCAACGGTAACTGCGAAGGAGATGTTGTCATCACTCATACCTCGTGAGATTAGTCGTGTTGTGCCAGAATTGTCACCGTGAGTTCTCAAGACGTTCAACGACCCGTATGCATCATCGGCCTAGGCCTTATTGGCGGTTCCCTGCTGCGCGATCTCGTGGCAAGCAAACACGCAGTATATGGCTATAATCACTCGACTTCCGGTGCCCGCAGCGCCATAAAAGCGGGCTATGACGTCACCGATGACCTGCAGGCAATTTTGACCCGCGCGGAGGCAGACAATGCACTAATCGTCATCGCTACCCCGATGAAAGCGGTCGCTTCGGTCTTAGACGAGATTCAACAGCACGCGCCGAGCTGTGGCATCACGGACGTAGTTTCCGTGAAGACTGAGGTGCGCGATCTCTTCTTGGAGCGCGGCATGGAATCGCGCTACGTGGGCGGCCACCCGATGGCCGGCACTCAAAACTCAGGCTGGGACCACTCGCAGACCAAGCTCTTTAAGCGTGCAGCATGGGCAATTACCTATGACTACGCCGCCGAGTGCGAGGCCCGCGGGGAGCGCATCCCGAAGAAGTGGATTGAGACCTTCTCCGATGTAGTGCGTATGACGCAGATGGTGCACGCTGAGGCCGTCCCCGTGCGCGTGGCAAATCACGATGCCGCGGTGGCGCGCATTTCTCACCTGCCGCACGTCTTCGCTGAAACCCTTGCCGTGGTGGGCGACAACGGCGGCATCCTCGCGCAGTCCTTGGCCGCGGGCTCCTTCAAGGACGGCACCCGCGTGGCCGGTACCACCCCGGAGCTGGTGCGGCAGATGTGTGAGACCAACGCACCCGCGCTTGTCGACGCCCTCGATGAAGCATTGCAGCTCCTCCAGGACGCGCGCGACTCTCTCGCCGCTGAGCAGCCCTCTGTTGCTGAACTCGCGGAGAATGGCTTCCGCGCCCGCACCCGCATTGAGGCACGCTCCGGCGCCCGCAAGGAATCGGTCTCCCCGGTCAAGATTTCCTCGCGGCCGGTACTGCGCCTGCACCCGGGTGGCCCGAACTGGGTGGCGCAGCTGCGTCAGTCGGAGTCTTTGGGCGGGCGAATCGAGATTTTCTAGGCCCGTCTAGGCTTCTAGGCCCGTCTAGGCTTCCCGCCCCGTCTAGTCACGGAACGTATCGTCGCGCCGCTTGCGGGACTTCGATTCATCTCTGCTCACCGCAAGGATGGGAAGTCCCAGAAAGCCCAGTGCGAGCCCAATCGGGAAAAGCACCAGCATTCCCGAGGCAACCCACAGCACCACGCCGAGGATTGCGCCCGCTACCAAGCAGGGCACGAGTTTGTTGTTGTTCACGCTCACCTTTCTAGTTCCCGTAGCGAAGGCAAACTTTTTACTGGTCATGAAGCTAAGCACCTAAAAATTAGGTCTTTTAAAACTGTTCCGGGCTCATCGTACGCCGCGGCCTCTCTCGCAGCAGCTTCCGTGCCCCGCGGGTCCTTCGCACGGCACCAGGTTCTCTGCACGGCCCCCCTGCGGCTGCGAATCGCAAATGGTGAGGTCACCCCGCAACGGAAGTGGCTGGTGTTAACGCCCGTGACTGGTGAGCGGTGACCTCACCATCTACACCTCACCATTTGACTGGCCGGCCTCACCATTTGGCTCCGCGCCACCGCCAAGCGCCACCAAGCGCCTCCTCGCGTCACCCATACAAAACGAAAATCTCGCGGCCTCCAAGAAGGAAACCGCGAGAAAATTTTGTGCGCCCGGAGGGATTCGAACCCCCAACCTTCTGATCCGTAGTCAGATGCTCTATCCGTTGAGCTACGGGCGCTTACCGCTACTGCGTTTGATTGCTGTGCAATCTCTCGCTGCAACGTGGATTAACTATAGTGCCGTTCTTTAAAGGCGGCAAATCGCCAGGCCAACACACGTTTTTACGCGTTGTTAACCTGGCGATAGCTGCACTTAAACACCAGCCTTTAAAGCACCAGCCCAAAGACCGGCACGGCCAGCAGGTAGACCGTGAGAGTAATCAGCACGCAGCCAATGAGGTTGAGGCCGACACCGCCCTTGATCATGTCGCCAATCTTCACGTAACCCGATCCGTATGCGATGGCATTCGGCGGGGTTGCCACCGGCAGCATGAACGCGCAGGTTGCCGCGAGAGCAACCGGGATGGTCAGCAACAGGATGTTGATTTCCCCGTTGGCAGTCAGGCCAATGCCCACGGCCACACCGCCCATGATGGGCAGGAAGGTCGCCGCCGTTGCCGTGTTGGAGGTAATTTCGGTCAGGAAAAGAACCAGCAGCGCAACTGCCGCGATGAGCAGCACCGTGGGCAGGCCGCCGAGCCCCTTAGCCATCTCGCCGATCCACAGAGATAGGCCCGAGTTGTTAAACATCGCGGACAGAGACAGGCCACCACCAAAAAGAAGCAGGACGTCCCACGGCATCTCATTCGCGGTCTTCCAGTCCAGCAGGCGAACGCCGGTCTTAGCGTCGGCCGGGATGATAAACAGCAGCAGGCCGGCAGCAATACCGACGATGGCATCGTCGTAGTTGGAGTCCTCGCCAACCAAGAAAGGAACGGCCACCCAGGCGATAGCTGCGCCTAGGAAGATTATGCCGGTGAGAATCTGCGGAGCAGTCCACGGACCAAGAGCTGCGATTTCCTTGTCGATGAGCTCCTTGCCGCCAGGAATACGGTCCATCTCCGGCTTGAAGATGGTCACCAACAACAGCCATGCGATAAACAGGAAGATAACCGCCAGCGGCATTCCCACGATCATCCACTTGCCAAAGCCGAGGACAATGTCGTGAGATTCCTTCATATATCCGGCCAACAGAGCGTTCGGCGGAGTACCGATCAGCGTGCCCAGGGAGCCGATAGACGCAGAATACGCAATGCCAAGCATCAGCGCCGTTGCAAACTTCTTCTGCTTGGCCATGCCGCCCACAGTGTCTGCGGTCAGCGCCAGCACGGAAGTACCGATAGGCAGCATAACCACCGCGGTCGCCGTATTTGAGACCCACATGGACAAAAAGCCGGTTGCCAGCATAAAGCCCAGCACAATACGCTTTGGCGAAGTGCCAACCACCTTCACCACCGCCAGGGCCATGCGGCGGTGCAAGTTCCAACGCTGCAACGCGAGCGCAATGAGGAAGCCGCCCATAAACAAGAAAATCGTCGCCGAAGCATAAGGCGAGCCAACTTCCTTAATGGTGCCCACGCCGGCCAGCGGGAAGATAACCAAAGGCAAAAGCGCCGTAGCTGCCAGCGGAATTGCTTCGGTCATCCACCACACGCCCATCAGGATGGTCACCGCCGCAACCGCGCGAATCGCGCCATAAGTATAGGTTTCCTCCGGGTCCGCGCCCGAGGATTGCAGCACGGTATCCACCGCATTCGACGGAAAAATAAACCACACCAGGGCGGCCAGCGCCAAGCCTAGGAACACGCCTATAAGCATGCGGCGCCATTCGCGCTTGTCGACGCCGTGATCTTCTTCGCCTTCTACGTGTGCTGTTGATTCATGTGTTTGCGGGGTCGTCATTCAGTTCTCCTTGCCAAACCTTCTAGCACGCGGGGATAAGCAAAATGTGAACCATGCAATACCCACGTTTGCGAACACCATACAACTTTGAACCAAAGAAAAAATCGGTTTTTAAACGCGGTTACCCCCACCAAGGCCCACCAGAGCCAGCACTGCCAGCAGCATCACGGCCACGGCTAGGCCCGCCAGCGCCGCGGCGCCGGGGAGGGCGCCGCCGGTGTGAAGGGCGGCGTCGTAAAGCGCGTTACGGCGGCGCACCCGCCAACCCAGCCAAGCGCAGGCGCTCGCGCCGCCTACGAAGGCGATGAGCTCCGCAATGTTCCACGGCAGCTCACTGCGCAAAACCACCAGAACCACCAGCACGAACGCCAAAAGGCTGCGCTGCCACGACAGCCGGGTGCGCTCCGGCTGCAGCCCTGGGTCATACATTTATGCCCCCGCGCCCACGAGCTGACCTACCAGGATCAGCACGCCGATAAGCAGCACCACCAATACGAGCAGAGGCATCGCGGCATTCGGCGGCAGGGGCTTTTGTTCACGCATCGCGCTTTCCGACGCCGCCCAATGCGTCCACGCCACCGCCGGCAAGACGATGGCGACCACCAGCATGATCACGGAGATGATAAGGGTCAGCGTGCCGTGAATCGGGAGGTCGAAAGCCTGCAGTGCAACGCCGCCTGCGATGAAAGCGAGCGAGGTACGAATCCATGCCAAGAACGTACGCTCGTTGGCCATGCTGAAACGCGGATCGGGCTCTGTGCCTTTTTCATAGACAAAGCGTGGGAACCGGCCATTAGATTTATCCATTGCGTCTTATACTTCCTTAACGCACTGCCTCTTGCCACCCGGCAGGGCGCTGCGCCTTAGGCAGCTTTTGCACCACCGCGGCATAGGATTCCTGGACGAGCTCCCGAACTAACTTGGGGTCTATCGAATCCCCGGGATACACGGTGTACCAATGTCGCTTATTCATGTGATACGCAGGGCCGATGTCGGCATAACCAGCCTGCAAAGCGGAGACATCCTCCGGCGGGGCTTTGAGAATGATGGCCTTCTTTCCACCGAAGGACTTATTCGCAGGCATTGTGGTGGCCAGCATGAACCACTTTCCGCGCACCCGCCAGGCTCGCCAGCCTTCGACGAAGGGATAGGACTCAGCGTCAATGAGTTCTGCTGCAGCATCGCTCGCAATAGAAATAAGCTCTTTTTCGTCCATACGCCGACCTAAAATCCATCGAATTTAAAACGACAATTCCCCAGCTTAATGCGTAGGACTATCAGACGTCCAAGGCGTGGGCTAAGGTGACTGCTACAGACCTAAGCTAAGCAAAAAAATTAAAGGGCCAGTCATGAACAAGATTTTCTTTCTGCTTGCCGTGGTTTTGTTAATCGCGGCCATCTACATGTTCTTTAAATCGCGCCAAGCCAAGGCGGCTAGCGCGCAGGAGACGGGTGATACCTTCTCCAAGGATTACTTCGCCGAGGCCAAAGGCCAAAACGAGTTCAATCCGGAAAACCTTGGTCCGGGTGCAATCATCCGTTACGGCGCCACCGACTACGTCGTCCGCGGCACCCTGACCTTAAATGAGGGCCCTTATTACTGGTACGAGTACCTGCTCGACGGTGGAGATAACTCCTCCTGGCTGGGAGTCGAGGTCGATGAAGGCCAGCTCAATCTCACCTGGTGGACCTCCCGCAAGGGCGCCGGCGTCACGCCAGATCACGGCACCGTGGAATTCGAGGGAGTTACATATAGTGAGGACGAGCGTGGCCATGCGCGCTACACCTCCACCGGCACCACCGGCCTGCCAGAATCCGGCGAGATGCGCTACGTAGATTATTCCGCGGGTAAAAAGCTGCTGGGCTTTGAGGGCTGGGCTAACAATGACAGCTGGGAGGTATCCACCGGCCGTACCATGCTGCCGGGTGAGTTCACCGTGTACCCAGCTCCGAAGGCATAAGCCGCAGTGGAGGTTCTAGATTGCCCCAGCGCTGACGTCAGTGCCGCTGACTTGGGGCTGCGCTTAAACGGCCCGCGCCCGCAGGCGTTGAGCACGACCATGCTTCACGGTTCCGATGGCCTGCGGCTTGAGCTGGATATCATCGGCGCTTCGCATACTGCCAGCGTTTATCGCGGCGAGACACTACTCTTCCGCGAGGAGATCTCCTGCCACTGTGAAGGTCCGCTGCCGCAGGCCTACAGTGAGATGACGGGTTACGAGCTGAAGACGGACGTCGCCAAGCATGGGGCGGATGGCTTCGCCGCAGAATTTCAGCGGGTATCGGGCACGGATTGGCACTCGGCGCAATTTCCTGGGCAGGGCGAGTACCACGTCACCGCCCTCAAGGGCACCGCACCCGAAGACTGCGCAGGCTTCGGGTGGGAAACGGTGCATATGTACCCTGCAGAAGAAGTAATCGTGAAGACTACAAGTAGGTGGATTCCATGAACTATGACAAAGGCTGGAAATGGTCACTGGTCTTCGCCGTACTTTTCGCAGTGATTGGTGGTCTGACTTCACCCGGCGTTACTGGCGCTCCCATCAGGTCAGGCGCCTGTCAGGCAAACAATGTTCAGGCAGAGGCCAACCGCCTTGCAGCAGAGCACAAGCCGAAGGCGCGCCAATTCGATCCCGCAACGGGCACGGAGTACCTGCGCTACCGCAAGCAAATTGTCAAGGTCGAGCCCACTGGCCCGCAGAACTGTTCAGTGCGCGTGGAAAATCTCGATCACTTCCACGACGGCACCTATATCTTCTTAGGTCCCGGTTTTAGTCCCTCCTCCCCTTCCCGTTCTTCCGGCGGCTCCTCCGGGTCTTCCGGCGGCGTGAAATAGAAAGGCTTTAGTTCATGCTCGATTCAATCCTGGCCACCTTTGCTTATTTCGGCGTTGCAGCGGTACTGCTACTTGCCGGCTTCGTAGTTCTGGATCTGCTCACCCCGGGCAAGCTTTACCGCGCTGTCTTCGTTGATCATCACGTCAACGCTGCGGTCATCGCTTCCGCCCAGCAGATTGCCCTGGGAGCGGTGCTGGTTACCGCCATCGTGCACTCTTTTGACCTGCTAGAAACCGCTGTCTACGGCCTAGTCGGCATCGTGCTGCAGGCACTAGCGTTGGTCATTTTGGAGGCGCTTATCCCCGGCCGTTTCCGGGATCTGGTGGAAGATACCAAGCCCCGCGCGGGCACCTTTTGCGCGAGCGTCATCCTCATCGTCATCGGCGCAATCAATGCCGCATGCCTGACCTAAACGCTTCCCCCGCCGCAGATTCGCTGGTCCGCTCGCGCGCCTGGCGGATAGCTCTGCTTATCTCCGTCTGTATCTGCGCAGCTTCGGGCTTGGTCTACGAGCTGGCCTTGCTGACGCTGTCCACGAGCCTCAACGGCGGCGGCATCGTAGAGACCTCACTGATCGTGGCAGGCTACGTCGCCTCCTTAGGCCTGGGCGCGTTGATGGCCAAGCCATTCTTGTCGTGGCCGGCGAGTTCTTTCCTCATCGTCGAAACCTTGCTTGGCCTGTGCGGCGGCGTGAGCGCCGTGGTGCTCTACATGGTCTTCGCGCTTGTCGGCCAGTCCACCCTCATTTTGGTCGTAGCGACGCTGCTCATTGGCGTTTTGGTGGGTATGGAAGTGCCACTGCTTATGACGCTGATTCAGCGCGGGCGTACCTCGAATGCTGAGGATTCCGGCTCGGTGGTGGCCAACCTCAACTTCGCGGATTACGTCGGCGGCCTGCTGGGCGGTTTGGCATGGCCATTTATCTTGCTGCCGTGGCTGGGCATGATTCGTGGCACCGCTGCGGCCGGCTTAGTCAACCTCATCGCCGCACTCGTGGTTGCGCTGCTTCTACTGCGCACGGTGCTCTCCGGCAAGCAGCTTCTAATGCATGTCCTCGCGCTGCTGGGCGCTATCGCCTTGCTGCTTACTCTCATCATCCGCAGCGAATCCATAGTGGTAACCGCCCGGCAATCGCTCTACGAAGATCCTGTCATTTACGCCCATACCTCGGATTACCAGGACATCGTGGTGACCAAACGCGGCAAGGATTCACGCCTCTATCTCAACGGTGGCCTGCAATATTCCTCCCGCGATGAGTATCGCTACACCGAGTCCCTAGTCTATCCCGTGCTGCCTGCCGAGCCGGGCGGGCGAGTGCTCGTCATTGGCGGCGGCGATGGCTTAGCCGCGCGCGAGCTGCTCAAGATGGACTTTAAGGTCACCCAGGTCGAGCTCGATCCCGAGGTGGTGAACGTGGCCAACACGGTCCTGCGCGAGGACAACGGGGGCGCCATGGAAGATCCGCGCGTGCGGATCCTCAACGAGGACGCGTTTACCTGGCTACGATCGGGTGGTGATCACACGCTTTACGACGCCGTCCTCATCGATCTACCCGACCCCGACTCCGCCGCCATGGCCCGCCTTTACTCGGAAGAGTTCTACTCCATGGCGCACAAGATGCTCGCTCCCGGCGGCAAGATGGTCGTGCAGGCAACCAGCGCCTTTAGTACTCCCGATGTGTTCTGGCGTATCGATTCCACACTGCGTTCCGCCGGCTGCCCCACCGTGCCTTATCACGTGCACGTGCCCACCTTTGGTGACTGGGGCTTTGTGGCCTGCGCGGAGAAAATCTCCATGCCCAGCTTCGCTCCCCCGCTGCGCTACCTCAATGATGCGACTCTTGAGGCCGCGCAATCTTTCGGTTTAGATAACCAACCGCGCAACCTGCCGGCCTCCACGCTCGATCATCCTTATGTGGTCGATGACCTGCGCCGCGGATACCGCCAGGCAGGGGAATAAGAAGCCTAAGACCCAGCCTCGGAGAACTTCTCCAAGGCGATGGGGCTGCCGGCAATCACGATGAGATCCGTCGGGTTCAATTGCTGACCTTTCTCAACAGGCATCCAGCAGCCATAGTCCTTGCGCACTGAGACCAGCTGCACGCGATGTTTTTCCCACGTTTTCTGCGGATCTAGTGGGGTTTGCACCAAGTGCGCGGGCGGGGTGAGCTTGGTAACGCCATAGTCCTCGGCGATTTCGGCGAAATCTTCGAACTTGCCGCCGAGCAAGTGCGCAATGCGGCGGCCAGTGTCGCGTTCTGGGCGGATGACGTGGTGTACGCCCAGCTGCAGCAGGATGCGTGCATGCGCGTCGGAGTCCGCCTTCGCCCAAATGTCCTTTACGCCGAGTTCCACCAGATTTGAGGCGGTCAAAATGGAGTCCTCTAGGTGCGAGCCGATGGCCAGCACCACGCGGTCCACCTCGTCGATGCCCAGCTGATGCAAGACCTCGGCGTCGGTTGTATCAGCTTGTACTACCTCGGTGAGAACCGGCGAATAATCGCGCACGAACTTCTCGCAATTGTCGATGCCAAGCACCTCAACGCCATGATCCATAAGTTCACGTGCCAGGGAAAAACCGAAGCGCCCCAAGCCGATGACCACCACTGCGGGGATGTCGATGGATTGATTTTCGCGGCGCAGCGCGCCGAAGATGTTAGCCAATGAACGGCCTTTCTACTGGGTAGCGATAGTGACGAGTTACCGTGCGCGCGGCCAAAGCGGCCACCAACGTGGTCGGCCCGACGCGACCAAGGTACATGATGAAGCACAAAATAATCTGAGAAGGCGCGGTCAGGCTGGCCGTAATTCCTGTGGACAGACCAACGGTAGCGAAAGCCGAGAGCACCTCGAAAGTGATCTGGTCGGTGGAGAATTGCGGGTTCAAAACCACCAGGCTTCCAACTCCGAACATCACCACCGCCGCACCGGCCACAGTCAGGGCGAGCGCCTGGCGCGTAATCGAATACGGCAAACGGCGCTTACCGATGGTGGTGTCCTCACGGCCCAGGAACTCCGCCGCCATCGCCACAACGAGCACGCAGGTGGTGGTCACCTTCACGCCGCCGGCCGTACCGGCGGATCCGCCGCCGATGAACATCAAGATGTCCGAGGCCATCAAAGTAATGGAATGCGCATGCCCGTAGTCGATGGCATTAAAGCCCGCGGTACGCGGCGAAGCACTCATAAAGAAGCTATTGAGCAGCTTGGTGCCAAACGACATGTCCGCCAGCACGCCGGACCACTCGGCCACCAAGAAAAACGCCATGCCGCCGAAGAGCAAAATGGCAGTTCCCACCAGCGTCATCCGCGCGGTAATGGACATGTGGTGCACGCGCGGCGCACGCCCTCGCAGAGCGAGCTTGATCCGGCCGCGGATACGGCGCACTATCTCCGCCAACATGGGATAGCCCAAGCCACCCACGATGAGCGCAAAGGCCACCGGCAGCAGAATCCACGCATCGGTATTAAAACCAATCATATTGTCCGAGTACGTACTAAAACCCGCGTTGTTAAATGCCGAAATCGCGTGGAAGACGCCCTCCCACATCGCGCGCAGCACTGGGACGCCATGTGCGAAATGCAGGCGTAGGGCCAAGAGGACAGCAACTGCAGCCTCGCAAACGAGGGTGACGAGAAAGGTAAACAAGAGAGTACGGCGAATGCCGCCGGCTACGGGGCGGCCCTCGGCGGCCGTCGAGCGCCGCGCCTTCAAGCTGATGCGTCCGGTTAAAAGCATGCCGGATAAGGAGGCAAGCGACATGATTCCCAAGCCGCCGAGCTGGATGAGGGCGATAATTACCACTTGGCCGAAGGGAGTCCAGTACGTGCCGGTGTCTTCAACGATGAGACCAGTCAGAGAAACAGCGGAAGTCGCTGTAAAGAAAGCGTGTAAAGGAGGAGTCCACTGCGATCCTTCGGTAGAAAATGGCAGCATCAGCAGGAATGCCCCCAGCATGATGAGCAGAAAAAAGCCCAAAGCTGTCACGCGTGCAGGGCCAAAGATGCGGCTTCGGTTCTGCAAAGATCTTCGTTTCACAAATAGGGATATTAGACCTGTTAGGGCGATTTACCATTTTATAAGTGAGTCATTTTTCTTGAAGGCTCGGCACATCGCGGGTACACAGGGGACATGAGTACTTTTGCACTTGAGAACCCAAACACTGGCGTCTCTGAGGAGACCTTTGACCGCATCAATGACTCTGACCGTGACGCGATCCTGGACCGCTCCACGGAAGCCTTCAAGAGCTGGTCCCGCACCTCAATCGAGGAGCGTGCAGCCATCCTCTTCCGCACTGCAGAACTCTATGAAGAAAATGCAGACAAGCTAGCCGAGCACATCGGCCGTGAGATGGGTAAGCTCACGCGCTGGGCAAAGGGCGAGATTCAAATCGTCGCTGACATCTACCGCTGGTACGCCGAGCACGCTCACGAGCTGCTCGCGCCCGAGTACTTGGCGGCCCAGGGCGCGCAAAAGACTGTTGTTAAAAAGGAGCCGCTCGGCCCGCTGCTGGGCGTTATGCCATGGAACTTCCCGTACTACCAGGTTGCCCGCTTCGCGGCGCCAAACCTTTTGCTGGGTAACACCATCGTGCTCAAGCACGCTTCCATCTGCCCGCTGTCTTCCCAGGCCTGCCAGGATCTCCTGGAAGAGGCAGGTCTGCCGAAGGACGCTTTCATCAACATCTACGCTTCCGGCTCCCAGATGGATGCCTTCGTGGCGGACAAGCGCATCAAGGGCGTTTCCCTCACCGGCTCTGAAGCAGCCGGCGCTGCGGTGGCAAAGACCGCGGGTGAGAACTACAAGAAGTCCGTGCTGGAGCTCGGTGGCAACGACCCATTCATCATCATCGATGACAAGAAGCTCGAGTGGACCCTCGATCAGTTCGTACCTATCCGCATGTACAACACCGGCCAGGCCTGCAACGCCCCAAAGCGCCTGATTGTGTTGGAGGATTTCCACGATCGCACCCTCGACTACCTGGTGGAGAAGATCGGCAACCTCAAGGTCGGCCCATACGACGACGAGAATGCCGACATCGGCCCACTGTCCTCCATCGGTGCCCGCGACGAAATCATCGAGCGCCTCGACAAGGCTGTTGCCGATGGCACCGCCACCGTCCGTGTGGGTGGCAAGAAGGTAGACCGCGACGGCGCCTACATGGAGCCAACGCTGCTTAGCGACGTGGATCCTTCCGCCGAGATCGCCTGCAACGAGATCTTCGGTCCAGTCGCAGTCATCTACAAGGCAAAGGACATCGACGAGGCCATCGCGATTGCCAACAACTCTGACTATGGCCTCTCCAGCTCCGTGTGGGGTTCCGACCTCGACAAGGCCTTCGAGGTGGCGCAGCAGCTTAACGACGGCATGACCTTCGTCAACGAGGCTTCCGTCACCGCTGCCGGCCTCCCGTTCGGCGGCATTAACCGCTCCGGCTACGGCCGCGAGCTCGAGCGCTGGGGCGTGGGCGAGTTCGTCAACGAGCACCTCTACCGCGTCAGCGGCCAGGACGACGCGGGCCTCTCCCCGGCGATGTAAGTACACCGAGCCCGCTCTTCCGGAGCCGCACCCCCGTCCTGCCAGCTCATCACTGGTGGGGCGGGGGTTCATCTTTTACTGCGGCCACAAATGGTGAGGTCACCACGTAACCACTGAGGTTCGTGTTAAACGCTGTGATTATTGTTAGGCGACCTCACCATTTACTCCTCACCATCTAGACCTCACCACCTAGCGGCAACCCTCACCACCTAGCGGCAACCACGGTGCAGCACAAGGACGCCCCTAAGACCGATAAAGAGTCCAAGCGCAACATCCCACGCAAAACATGCAAACGCTCCCGGAGGCCGTGCGGTTGAACTAGCCTGCGGGAGCGTTTGAAGGTTTTAGAAGCTTTTACTTCTGCAGACCTTCAGCGATTGCCTCGAAGATGCCGCCGAGGATTTCGAGAACGGTGGATGCGATTTCCATGATGGAGTCCTAACTGTAAAAGGGTCATTAACAAGTGGAACTGGGCTTTGCCTGAATCCACCTAGGACCATACTTCCGCTACCGTAAGTAAGCTACCCCTAACCACGCTTCGACCACCGAAAATGGCCCAAATTTAGCTTTATATTCAGGCGAAATATACTTTAGTATCCTCCTTCGCGCGTGCCCAATGCACGAGGTTTTAATTGAGCTCAATGATGGTAAAAATAAAGTGTGCATAAATAAGAGTTTTAACTATGAAAGTAGATACCTATGGCTATTTCTGAAGTCCGCGAGCCACGATCAATGACCGCCGCTGACACCAATAGCCGCATTGCAACATTGATCGTCGACGACGATCCCTTTGTCCGCTCATCGCTGAAGACCTACTTCTCATGCACTGCCGACATTCACGTCGTCGCCGAGGCCAGCACCGGCGTCGAAGCCCTTTCGCTTCTCGACCAAATCGACATCGATGTCATCATCGCCGATATTCACATGCCCGAGATGGACGGAATAACGCTCTTGCGCGAGGCCAAGAAGCGGCCCACCCCACCGGCATTCGTAGCAATCACCGCTTTAGACACTGACAAAACAATGATCGAGGTCTTAACCAACGGAGGGGCCGGCTACGTTGTAAAAAGCAGCAAGCCGGCCACAATGTATGCCGCTGTGCGCGAGGCGGTAAACGGTGGCACAGCCGTATCGCCGCACGCGCTAACCCGCCTGGTTGACTACCTTCCCCATTCCGATTCCCATGCAGAGGGCGATAACGACAAAGAATCCAGCGTTATCGAGTTCAATGAGAAGTACGCCTTACTCACCGATACTGAGAAGCAAATCTTGAGCTACATCTGCGAAGGGCGCTCAAACGCAGAGATCGCCAAGTCGATGCACTACGCACAATCGACCGTTAAGAAGCAGATTTCCCACCTAATGTCCGTCTTCGCGGTGAGCTCCAGGCTCAGCCTGGCAATAACCGCACTGCCCCACATCGGGGTCTAAGCAAAAAGTCTCGAGACAGCGAGTAAACGATGTCTCGAGACTTCTCAAGTGGCGGAGACGAGAGGATTTGAACCTCCGGACCTGCGCAAGCAAGTCAACTCCTTAGCAGGGAGCCCCATTCGGCCGCTCTGGCACGTCTCCAGCGATTCGCAATGAATCTTCGCTTACTTTACCCGAGCCCCTCCACGCGTGCCAAACAGCCCCCTCACTACCGTCTAACTGCTCAAGTTATAACGGCGATTAAGCGCCGCATGCAGCTTCAATGCCACATACAAAGCGGCACAGCGCCAGCCATCTTCGAGGGCAGCCGAGCCCAGGATCTCACGGACGCGGTCTAGGCGATAATGCAAAGTAGCACGGTGAATATAGAGCGCGGCGGCTGTGTCATTGACGTTGCGGGAATGCTCGAAATAACAAAGCAGACTTTCCCAGTAGCTATTGCGCTCGGCGTCTAAAAGCAGTGCGGCATCGGGGCTCAGCGCGCGCACGGTAGCCGGACTCAGATCCCATCCCAACAGCGCGCGCCAAGCGCCAGCCGCAGCCCAGTCCATCGCAGGTTTCCCGGTTAGCCGCGCAACGTCGGCCATGAAACGAGCCCGACGCGCAGTAGGCGCACTGCCCCGCGCACCAATTCGCGTTCCCGCCGTAAGGGCCGCGGAAGCAACCTCCTCAATCAGCGTTTTCGTGTCTTGCTCGTCGCGCGGGGATTCCACGATGATGAGCGAATCATGCAAGTCCAGGGCCAGAAACGGACGCCGCCGCAGCGGACGGGCGAGCTCCATCGTCAGCTGAACTAAATCACCGTCTACGTCGATACGATGAATGAGCACGTCCCCATCACGCGGCAAAAGGTCGCGCTCGCGGGCTATAGCCAGCGCACTTTCATCACCCGCAACGATGTCACGGGTTAAGTCACCAAGTTGCTGCGCACGAGTGGCCAGATAAGCATCGCGCTCGTCTACCAACTTGGTCAGCGTGCTCAGTTGCGGGGAAACGGAGGCAAGAGCGGCGTCGGAAAGCGCGTGCTCATCAATGATCCACACGTGCCCTACCAGGTCAGGGCCGTGGCGCAACGGAACAACCACGCGCGGGAGCATGTCGTATTCCGCATTCGCCGGCAGGCGCACCGGGGCAGAAGATTCCTGAATGCCATAACTGAGCATCCACGGGATCGGCTCCGGCGGCGGGGTACGCTCCAGAATCGAGGCCACGCGGTGACTATCCACGGCGCCCAACTGCGCGCTTGCCGCAATCACGTTGATAGAAGGAGTGGTTACCTCCACGGAGCATTGCAACTGCCGCGCGATGTCATCGGCTAGCTCTTGAATCCGTGCCAGGTTCGGCGCCGTCAGTTTCGACATATGTCAAAGATAGTTCTCTATTTTGACTAATGACAACAAAAATGTGACCTACGATAATCGGAAAAGCACGTTTTATCGCTAACAAAAGAAAGGACTCGCAATGCAGACTACTGTCGGCGAATTTATCCTTGATCGCTTGAAGGCCATCGGCATCACCGAAATCATCGGTGTCCCAGGTGATTTCAACTTGAGCTTCCTCGAGCAGATCGACGAAGACAAGGACATCCGATTCGTCGGCGCCTGCAATGAGCTGAACGCGGCCTATGCCGCTGATGGCTACGCCCGCCAGCGCGGCGTCGGCTGTCTGCTCACCACCTACGGCGTGGGCGAGCTTTCTGCGCTCAACGGCATCGCGGGTGCTCGCGCAGAGCACGTTCCGATGGTCTCCATCGCTGGCGCTCCGCCGCAGTACGCCACCGAGTTCGGTTGGAACCTGCACCACTCGCTTGCCGACGGCGACTTTGCCAACATGCTCGACGCCATCGCACCGTTTACCGAGGTAGCCACCCGCGTTTCCCCGATGAACGTGGTCGAGGAATTCGACCGCGCCCTGCACACCTGCCTGCGCGAGAAGCGCCCGGTGCACATCCAGATCCCTTCCGATATCACGCACCTGACCATCGAGGTCCCGGATACCCCGTTCAGCACCGAGCTGGCTACCTCCGACCAGGAGCGCCTCAACGCCGCCGCCAATCGCGTGCTCGAGGCGCTGGCTGCGGCCAAGGATCCCATCTTCCTGATCGACCAAGACACCGATCGCCACGGTTTTACCGAGAAGTTCCGCGCCATCATCGACAAGGCCCAGCTGCCGTACTCCCAGCTTTCTTCCGGCAAGGCCATCCTGTCCGAGCGCGACCCGCTGTTCATCGGCACCTACAACGGCGCCGCTTCCGCCCCGGGCGTTCAGGAGCGCATCGAAAACTCCGACTTCCTGGTCACCACCAACCCACGCTTCATCGAGGTCAACTCCGGTTCCTTCACCCACAATCTGGATAAGGCGCACGTGTTCAACTTTGGCGATCAGCACCTCAACGCTGACGGCGAGTACTTCGTGGGCATCAATACGCTTGAGCTTCTCGACGTCCTCGTCGAGCGCATCCCAGCCAAGGAAGCCGCCGCGGGCGAGAAGTTTGAGCTGCCGGCCTTTGAGCAAGACGAGTCAGCACCGCTGACCCAGGAGCGCATCTGGAACCAGATGGTTCACTTCCTCAAGGAAGACGACGTGGTCATCGCCGAGGCGGGTACTTCCAACATCGGCCTGGGCCCGCTGCGTATGCCGGAGGGCGTGCAGTACATCAACTCCACCATCTGGGGTTCCATCGGCTTTACCCTGCCTGCCGTGCTGGGCTCCCAGCTGGCAAACCCGGAGCGCCGCCACGTGCTCTTCATCGGCGATGGTTCCTTCCAGCTAACAGCCCAGGAGCTTTCTACCATCCTGCGCCAGGAGCTCAAGCCCATCATCGTTCTGGTCAACAACGATGGCTACACCATCGAGCGCTACATCCTGGGCATGGAGCAGGAGTACAACGCCATCCAGAACTGGAACTACAACGAGCTGCCGAAGGTCTTCAAGGCAGATACCACCATGGAGTCCTACGCAGCGAAGACCGAGGGCGAGCTGGCTAAGGCGCTCGCGGACATTTCTGAGCACCCGGAACGCGGCGCCTTCCTTGAGGTTCAGCTCGACGCTTTTGATGCACCGAAGGGCCTGCAGGCGTTCGGCCCACTCACGGCGGAGTTTGACTACGGCCCTCGCGGTCCGCGCAACCCGGAAACCTCTTCCCAGGGCTAAGGTGGTTGCCATGATTCGATCCGATCTTTCCTCCCTGCCCGTCTATGTTCCCGGTGCCCGCAACGAGACTGCTTTGAAGCTGTCTTCCAATGAGGCCACCCAGCCTCCGCTTCCGGAGGCGCTCAAGGCCATGGAGGCCGCGGCTGGCGACGCCAATCGTTACCCAGACATGGGCGTCGTCGAGCTGCGCACTGCACTCGCAGAGCACCTTGGCCTGACGCTCGATGAGGTGGCCGTGGGAACGGGTTCTTCTGCCATCTGCCAGCAGCTGGTACAAATCACCTGCCAGCCTGGCGATGAAGTGGTTTTCCCGTGGCGTTCCTTCGAGGCCTATCCAATCTTCGCCCACGTGGTTGGCGCGACGCCGGTTCCGGTCCCACTGAATGAGGAGCACCGCGTGGACTTGCCGGCGATGGCCAAGGCCGTGACGGAAAAGACCAAGGTTATCTTCGTATGCAATCCGAATAACCCCACCGGTTCGATCATCACTCGCGAGGAATTCGACGAGTTCCTGGCGGCCGTGCCGGATGACATCATCGTGGCATTGGACGAGGCTTACATCGAGTACAACCGCAACGACTCCCTGCCGCTGGCCACCGACTACGTCAAGACGCACCGCAACGTCGTGGGCCTGCGCACTTTCTCCAAGGCCTACGGCCTAGCGGGCGTGCGCGTGGGCTATGCCTTCGGCGACAAAGAGATCATTGAGGCATTGAACAAGGTAGCCATCCCGTTCTCCGTGAACACGGTGGCTCAGGTCGGCGCCCTGCACTCTCTGGCGGCACAGGATTCCCTGCGTGAGCGCACTGATGAGACCGTCCGCCAGCGCGAGCGCGTCACCGGACACTTTGCTAAGTTCGGCGTTCCTTCTTCCGAGGCCAACCACATCTGGTTCCCGGCAGCAAACATCACCGAACTGGGCACCCCACAAGAAGTCGCTGCCAAGCTCGCCGAAAACGGCGTGCTGGTTCGCGCCTTCGACGAAGGCGTGCGCATCTCCATCACCACCGCTGAGGAGACCGATGTACTCCTCAAGGCGTGGGAGGCTGCTTTCGGCGTCTAAAGCGGCAAAGCGGGTAAAAGATCACCGAAAGGGGTTGCCACCAATGCGGCACCCCCTTTTAGCGAAGCGATATATCGCAAGCCGCGATATACTCCTATTCCTCGTCGTATTCGTAAGGCATCTTGTGCTTATCCGGATGCGGGACAACCATAAGCGCCATCAGCAGGCCAGCTCGGTCCTTTTCAATGATGAATCGGCTCAATGCCGCTGCGTCCGCGTCCCTAGGCAGTGGGTTGCCACCAAAGTTTGTTCCAATCTCACTTGATGAAGGGCTTGCAGCGTCATATATAGCAAGGTCATCAAAGCTCATGACTTTTTCAATGACATCCTGAAGCTGCTCACTAGTCAGTGCGTCGTCATCGTAGCCGGTATCTTGGACGATGTAGACAAGATTGACCCAATCATCATCGGCTCTGAACCAATCAATGACAGCGTCGTAGACTTCATCGGCAGTGAGAATCTTGCGCGGTTTATCGGGCAACATGGACTTTATAATTTTCGGCTCCCGAAGACACTTCAAACGGGACTCATTGATGAATGAAACACGTAAACTTAGCGTTCTTCATTTCACTATCTGTGCTAAGCGTGTTTTTCCCCTTCGCTTCTCTTTTTCACAGGTATAGCAACCGAAAGAGCGATGCCTAGCAAGGCTATGGGAACCCCAAGATTGGTAAGCTTATTTTCCCAATATAGGCCCGCTACGCACAACAAACCCCCTGCAATGAGAACGACAAGGGTAAAAACTTTAAGCAATTTCATTTCCGCATCGTCCTTACAATTTTCGTCATCAACTGAACTTAAGAATCGCCCTTTAGACTAACAATTCTTTTCCCACCAATGAGTCCTGTTTCTAAATCGGATACTTTCGTATACTCTTCTCGGATTTTGTGGTTTGACTAGATCATGTAGGTGAAAGTGGGCGTGTTCCATTAGCCAGCATTGTGGAACTCGTCTATCAACCAGAAAGGTTCACTTCCATGAAATCTTTGCGCAATCCAGGAGTCCTCTTGTCGACTGTGATGCTCGGTCTTGCAATTGGCGCAACACCATTGGCACAGGCAGACACTGCTCCCGCTACTGAAGCAACGCATAATCAAACAACGAAAGCATCCACATCGAAATTGCCAGTGGAAGAGTCCGATAAAACCTATGTCGAATACCGATCTGAAGCAGATCGTGAAGCTTTCGAGAAGCTCGGCCAATATATCAAGTATGACGAAAAAGGACTCGCCACTGCGGTTATCCCCGCGGATGTTCGCTCAGCAAATAAAGACGGCGCTACCAGGATCGATGAATTTATTCAACAGAATAATTCAGCCGTCGACCCGGCTGGACACCCTACTTTTACCACATACGGAAATGAAACAAAGGTGTCCCACTGGGGGCCAGTCGTAAAAGTTTATCTGAGTCACAATGTGGTTTCTAAAGCTACTAAAATTTTCACTGCCGGAGGCGCCGCTGGCGCGGTGACAAAAGAAATCATTGCAGAAGGACTCGCAGCTTCAGTTGCTGGATGGGTTGCAGTAGGACTAGGGGCCCTTGTTGCAGCAGGAGCTTTATGCGACTGGAATGACCAGGGAATCATCCTTTGGCAAAATCCTGTCCCAGGAATGAACCCCCCTTATGTTTGCACACCACAGAAGTAAGTAAACTGCTCCCCCTAGTTGTACTGAAACAGACACCCTCACAATGCAATACCGGAATCAGCTCCTTGAAGTGCTAAACGCCTAGGAACAGACCAGACCAACTTTGTTGGAGGCTAGTTGATACTCGGCAGAGTTTGTTGTCGGACGTAAATGCCCTGAGGTCCGATACAGGACACTAGACCAGCAGCCCTACCCGCCTGCAAAAGGCGGCAACACGTCAACACGCGTCGCACCCGTGAGGGTGGCGGCGCGTTCGGCGTTTTTGCCATCCACCAGGAAGGTGCAGCGGTCTAGCACCTCGCCCAAGCTCATGCCGGCCTCGGTGGTGCCGGAATGCTCTGCAGCCACGGTGTCCAGCAGCTCACCGAGCGTTGCAGGAGCTGCAGTCTGTTCATGGCTTAAGCCTGCCGCTGCGCGGGCAGCGGCGAAATAGTGAATTTCAACCATGTCTGCCACTATGCCAGTTTTGCATTGAAAGTGCCGTTAAAATTGAAGAGGTTAACCAGGCACATAAGGAGAGGCACGCCAGCATGCGCAGTTACGAAGAACACCTAGCAGCTATCCGTGGGGCACTACCTGCGCCGACGGTGGTGACTCGCTCACTGCTGGAGGTCAATGGCTTGATCCTCGCGCGCACCATCGCCGCGGCTTATGACATGCCGCGCTTTAATAACTCGCAGATGGACGGCTACGCCATCACCACGACGGAAGGCGGCACCTTCACCGTCGGCCAGACGGTAGCTGCCGGTGCTGTACCCAGCGCGGCACAGGATGGCATCGCGGCCCCAATCATGACCGGCGCCAAGGTTCCAGAGGGCACCGTGACCATCGTCCCGGTGGAGCAATGCGAGCCACCGCAGTTCCCGCGCGAGGGTGAAAAGGTCACCATTCCGGCGGCTCCGGCGGGCCAGTTCATCCGCGAGGCCGGATCCGACATCGCGGCTGGCAAGGTGCTGGTGGAGGAAGGCACGCGGCTGACCCCGGCCATCATCGGCACGTTGGCCTCCCAAGGCATCACTGAAGTCGAGGTCTATGCCCCGGCACGCATCGTGGTCGCCACGGGTGGCGCGGAGATCGGCGGTCAAGGTGCGGCCAGCATCCCCGATGCGAATGCGCCGATGATTGCTGCTCTCTGCCGCGAGTACGGCATTGAGGTCGTCGCCTTTGTACGCACCAACGATGACCCAGGCATCCTGCGCTCCGATCTGGAAGGCGTGGTCCGCGTTTACCAGCCCGACGCCATCGTCACCTCCGGCGGCGTATCCCACGGCAAGTTCGAAGTCGTGCGCCAGGTCTTCGAAGAAGACGGCTGGTTCGGCCACGTGGCACAGCAGCCCGGCGGACCGCAGGGACTGTCCAAGCTCGGCAGCGTCCCGGTTATCTGCCTACCCGGCAACCCCGTTTCGACGCTGGTCAGCTTCCGTATCTACGTAGGACCCGCGCTGGGTCGCGCCAGGGCCGCACACACCGCGCAGGTCACCGTTCCGGTTACCGGCTTGGAAAGCCGTGACCAGTTCCGTCGCGGCATCATCGACTATGAAAACGGTATCGCCACGGCCGAGCTCTTTGCCGGCACTGGTTCCCACCTGATTTCGCAGGCCATGAGCGCCAACGCCCTCATCCGCATCCCGGCCGGCGCACAGCTGCAGCCGGGCGATGTCGTTGAGGTCATCCCGTTCTAATGGCGCGACGTGCAGTAGTAGTGGTTGCCTCCACCCGCGCGGCGGCGGGCATCTACGAAGATCGTTCCGGCCCCATCGCGGTGGAGTTTCTGCGGCGGATGGGCTTTGATACCCCGGATGCGCTCGTGGTACCCGATGCCGAAATCGCCGAGGCCCTCGATAAGGTCTTCGCCGCCCAGCCCAGCGTCATTTTAACTTCCGGAGGCACGGGCATTTCGCCTGACGACGCCACGGTGGAGGCCGTCTCCGCGCATCTGGCACGGGAGCTGCCGGGGATAGCGCATGCTTTTTACGCGGCGTCGGCAAGCGTGCCCACCGCCGCGCTCTCGCGTACCGTCGCCGGCGTCAACGCGCATACCTTCGCCATGGCGCTGCCCGGTTCCACGGGCGGGGTGAAGGATGGTTGTAAGGTTTTGGAACCTTTGCTGCCGCACATCGTCGATCAATTGGAAGGAAGGCATGAGCACTGATCCCGCCTTTGTCAGCGCCGATACCGGAAAGGTAATCGGGGCAATAATGACGAGCTCGCCCATTGAAAAGCCCGATATTTCCACCCCGGCGATGGGTGCCGTGGTCACCTTCGACGGCATCGTGCGCAACCATGATGGCGGGCGCGGCGGCGTGGAGCTCTTGCGCTATACCGCGCACCCCACTGCCGAATCCGAGATCTCCCGCGTGGCGCACGAAGTCATCGCCGCGCATCCTAATACCCGCCTGTGGTGCGCACACCGCACCGGTGATCTGCGCGTGGGCGAGGCAGCGTTCGTGGTGATCGCTGCCGCGGCCCACCGCGGGGATGCTTTCGCGGCTGCGGAAGAGTGCGCCGACCGCGTGAAGGCGGAGGTGCCGATTTGGAAAGAACAACGTTACGCAGATGGTTTTAGCAACTGGGTGGGCTTGGAATGAGTAATCGCTACGCACGCCAGGAGGCCCTGTGGGGTACAGAGGGCCAGGCCAAGCTAGCTAATGCAACGGTGGCGGTCATCGGTGCCGGCGGGCTTGGCTCGCCTGCCCTGCTCTACCTCGCAGGCGCAGGTGTGGGACGCATCCTGCTTTTCGACGACGACGTGGTCTCCCTATCCAATCTGCAACGCCAAGTCATCCACGGCATGGACGATATTGGTGGGCCGAAGACTGCGTCAGCCGCGGAGACGATCCATCAGCTCAATCCGGAGGTACAGGTACTGCAGTACCCGCGCCTAAGCTCCGCCACGGCGCTTGCGCACTTGGCTGAAGCCGACGTTCTCTTGGACGGCACCGATAATTTTGAAGCCCGCTACCTGTGCTCTTGGGCCTGCCACGAGCTGGGTATTCCGCACGTGTGGGCCTCGATTTTAGGATTCGATGCGCAGCTTTCCGTCTTCTGGTCTGGGCACGGTCCGGTCTACGAGGACGTCTTTCCCACGGCACCTGCCCCTGGCTCGGTGCCTTCGTGTTCCCAAGCCGGCGTGCTGGGCCCCGTGGTGGGCACGGTGGGTTCTGCCATGGCATTGGAGGCACTCAAGTACCTCACGGGTACGGGCACGCTGCTGACCGGAAAGATTGGATACTTCGATGCGCTGACCTGCACTTGGGAGTACATTCCGGTGGTTGCCGGCGGCGCAACGCCCACGCAGCCTGCCGACGCCCCCGAAGTACGCACCGTCCCCTCCGGCTACCGCATCATCGATGTGCGCACCGAGGAAGAACGCGCGGAGCATTCCATTCCCGGCTCCGAGCACTTCCTTTTGGACCGCATCCTGGCGGGTGAGAATCCCCGGCTCGGCCACGACGAACCCGCCGTGATCCACTGCGCCGGCGGCATCCGCTCCGCCCAAGCCGTAGCCGCACTGCGCGAGCGCGGCTACACGCAGGTCTATTCCCTGCGCGGCGGCATCAATGCCTGGCTGGAGCAGAATACCGCGTAGGCGCCCCATATTAAGGACACCGAAGACAGTCCACGGCGTATGTACCTCTGTGTGTATATAGCGTGCCTAAATCACTGGTTTTCTGGCCGCTATTTACATATATCGGTACATGAAACCACGCCTGGCAATGCGAAGGGCGTTTGAAGGAAACAAAAATCTCGAGACACCATCCAAAGGAACGATGTCTCGAGACTTCACACGGCGGAGACGGCGGGATTTGAACCCGCGGTGGTTTGACCCACGCTGGTTTTCAAGACCAGTGCATTCGGCCGCTCTGCCACGTCTCCTTGTCTTGCGACCCACTAAGCCTACTAAACCTAGCGATGCAGATCATATTCGGCCTCGGAGTTTTCGTTAAGCTGGGTGGGCATGAAAGCTATCGTGCAGACCAACCCTGAAGATCCCGGCGCGCTGGAGCTAGGCGTCGTCGAAAAGCCGCTGCTCCACCCCGGAGAAGTTCTAGTAAAGGTCCATGCTGCAGGTGTGAACCGCGCTGATCTCTTGCAAGCGCGCGGACACTATCCGCCACCAACAGGCGCTTCCGAGACCATCGGCCTGGAGGTGGCCGGTGAAATCGTGGATGCAAATGGCACCGAGTGGAAAGAAGGCACCCAGGTTGGCGCGCTGCTTGCCGGCGGTGGTTACGCCGAATATGTCGCGGTACCAGCGGGCCAGCTGTTGCCCATTCCGAAGGGCTTTTCGCTTACCGATACCGCCTCAGTCATCGAGGTGGCCTGCACCGTATGGTCCAACCTCGCCATGGAAGCGAACCTGCACGCTGGACAAACCATTCTCATTCATGGTGGTGCGGGCGGCATCGGCTTGTTCGCCATCCAGGTGGCCAAGGCGCTGGGCGCTACTGTTGCGGTGACGGCCGGCTCCGCGGAAAAGCTGGAGACCTGCAAGAGCTACGGCGCAGACATCCTTATTAACTACAAGGAACAAGACTTCGCCGAAGAGCTAAAGAACCAATGCGATGTCATCCTCGACATCATTGGCGCGAAGTACCTCAAACAGAACCTGAAGGCGCTGGCTACCGACGGCCACATGGTCACCATCGGCTTGCAAGGCGGCACGAAGGAAGAGCTCAACATGGGCATCGTTCTAGCAAAGCGCCTCACCGTGCAGGGCACGACGCTGCGCTCCCGCAGCATTGAGGACAAAGCCGCAATCGTGGCAGACACCGTCGCCAACGTATGGCCATGGCTGGAAGATGGCACCGTCAAACACCATCTCCACGGCACTTACCCGCTGGCAGAGGCCGCGGAAGCGCACAAGGCGCTCAACGCTGGCGAGGTCACCGGCAAGTTGGTGCTGACGGTGTCTTAAACGTCTTGGGTCTAAGCTACTGGCTTAGGCCAAAGACGCCACCACGCGCGTGAGGTGTTCAATATCGTGGCGGGTGTTGAACGGGCCCAGTGCCACGGTAACGGCGCCGCCGATTTCGTCGGCGCCCATCTCCGTAAGAAGCGGGGTGCGCAGCGCCAACGTGGTGACCAGGCCGTTGTCGATGAGGCGGCGGTGCACTGTTTCTGCCGGTACGTTCTGCACCGCGAAGGTAAGCCGCGGCAGGCGGTCCTTTGAAGCGCCGGCGGCGGCCTCACCCGTCACGCCCAAGATGTGGACGGCCGGCAAGGTCTCCAAGTAGGTGTACATGTCATTGGTCAGATCGCCCAAGTACTCATTCAGCGCCTCCATCGACTTATGCACGCGCACGCGGCGCGAACCAGCCTCACCGCCAGCCAACGCTGCCAAGTGATCAACTAGAGGGCCAACGCCACCGGCCAAGCCGGTAGATACTGGGGTCTCTAGTTTTTCCGCAGAATTAGAAGCCTTCACCGGGCTATGCGCATCGACGCGGCGGAACATCGCCTCATCACGAAATACCAAGGCCGCCAGCTGCGGGCCGCCGAGCATTCCGATATCAATACCGATGATGTCCGCTCCGAGTTCATCAAAGTCCAGGGGACGATAAGGCGCCAACGCGGAGACATCGACAAGCGTCCACGCGCGCGAGCGCGAACGAATCTTCTCAATAATCTCCGCCGTGGGTGCTACCGTGCCCAACAGCTCATGCGCTGCGGAGAAAGAAACGAGGCGTGTCGAGCCGTCGACAAGCTCGGCGTACTGGAAAGCCGGCAGCTCACCCGTGCCCAGATCCGGCTGTGCCCAACGCACTTCCGCATCAAGCTCCGACAACGCGGAGTACAGCGCCGGCGGATCCAACTTGGACAGAACCACCGAAGAATTATGACGCAACATCGGGCGCAGGCTGCGCGCTAAGGTCTGGTACAAAGCCGGCAGCGAAGGACCTAAGACCACGCGGCTGGCCTTCGAGCCAACAAGATCCGCAATCGCCATGCGCGCGGCGTCGTAATGCGCCGCACCTTCCAACCGGCCCGGCGCGCTATTGGCCGAGTGCGCGCCCGTGGCATCTTCCTGCGGGGCCACTGCTGGGGACATACGGAACGAGCGAGCTACGCCGGCCGCTACTCGTTCAGAGATCTGCGGCGCAGCATTCGCGTTGAGGTAGGTCCACCCGTCCGATAGGCCAGTGTAAAGACCTCGCACACTGGCGACGTCATACCGTGCTGGCAAGCCTAATGGCATGTATAAAACCTTCCTCTACGCCTTTCATTGGTACCCAAACGCAACGTTTGTAGGGGCCGCTGTGGGGCAGTCGACTCCCTACTCTATACGGCTTTGGGTTTGGTTTCCTAAAAAGGAATTTGTGCAGGTTACAGCCATTCCCCCAGTACAGACGGCGTGTAGATACCCGTTTGTCCAGCACGCGCGCTAGGGTGTTTTGACGTGCAAGATAACAACCAACTGCGCGCCGACATCGCCCGCATGACCTCCACCCCGGAGGAAAGCGCGGTACCGGCCTCCCAGTCCATGACCATGAAGGCGGCTTTTGCCGATCTTATCCAAGGCGCCAAACAGCGCGAATTGTGGTTCATGCTGGGCATTCAGGACATCAAGCAACGCTACCGCCGCTCGGTTCTAGGACCTTTCTGGATCACCATCGCCACCGGTGTGATGGCAGCAGCACTGGGCCTTTTGTACTCCATGCTCTTCCAGATCCCAGTCGCGGAGTTTCTGCCTCACGTCACCGTGGGCCTTATCATGTGGAACTTCATCTCGGGCGCAATCAAGGAAGGCTCTACCGTCTTCATTGACAACGAGGGCCTCATCAAACAGCTCCCGGCTCCCCTATCGGTGCACGTCTACCGCTTGGTGTGGCGCCAAACGCTATTCTTGGGCCACAACCTCATCATCTGGTTGCTACTCATCCTTATCTTCCCGCGTCACCTGGGTTGGGAGTTCTTCCTCTTCATCCCGGCACTTGGCCTCCTACTGGTCAACGGCGTGTGGGTAGCAATGTTCTTCGGCATCGTGGCAACCCGCTATCGCGACATTGCGCCACTGCTCGAGGCACTCACGCAGCTGCTGTTCTACGTCACGCCGATTGTCTGGATGACCAACACTTTGAAGGAGCAAGGCGGTGCCGTGAGCAACCGCGCTCGCATCGCAGAGATCAACCCGCTGTATCACTACATGGAGATCGTGCGTGCCCCCATGATCGGTGAGCCCGTCGCGGGCTACCACTGGTTTATCGTCATCGCGTGTACCGTCGTGGGCCTCCTCGTCGCCGGCCTGGCCATGCGCCAATGGCGTTTCCGCGTGAGCTACTGGGTATAGCGCAAGCTGCACGAAAGGATCTTCAACAATGGTTTCTATCGATACTTATAACGCTTGCGTGGACTTTCCCATCTTTGATGCCAAGTCCCGCTCCTTAAAGAAGGCTGTACTTTCCTCAGCCGGCGGTGCGATTGGCCAAAACTCCGACAAAACCGTCGTGGTTGAGGCCCTCAAAGACATCAACCTTCACCTCCGCGAAGGTGACCGCGTAGGTCTCGTGGGCCACAACGGCGCCGGCAAGTCCACGCTGCTGCGTCTGCTTTCTGGTATCTACGAGCCCACGCGCGGCACTGCCGACGTTCGCGGCCGCGTCGCCCCTGTCTTCGACTTGGGCGTGGGCATGGACCCGGAGGTCTCCGGCTACGACAACATCATCATCCGCGGCCTGTTCTTGGGCCAGACCATCAAGCAGATGAAAAACAAGATGGATGAGATCGCCGAGTTCTCTGAACTGGGTGACTACCTCGCCATGCCGCTGCGCACCTACTCCACCGGTATGCGCGTACGCTTGGCGCTCGGCGTGGTTACCTCCATCGAGCCGGAAATCCTGCTGCTCGATGAGGGCATCGGCGCAGTCGACGCCGCCTTCATGGCCAAGGCCCGCGTGCGCCTGCAGGAGCTGGTTAAGCGCTCCGGCATCCTCGTCTTTGCTTCCCACTCCAATGACTTCCTGGCCCAGCTGTGCAACACCGCGCTGTGGATTGACCACGGCACCGTCCGCTCTGCCGGCGAGGTCTCTGAAGTCGTGGGCCAATACGAAGGCCCCGAGGTAGGCGAATACGTCAAGGACTTGCGCCGCCGCTTCGACAACGAAGACGACTAAGCCCCAAGCATCTTCTTTAACTCACCGGTTACGCCTTCTACTTCAATGGTGTAGCCGGTGTCGTCGTAAAGCCACTGGCATCAATCCGCACAGCAAACGGCGGCCACATCTGTTCTAACTCCATGTCCAAAGCCTATACGCGGCGCCGCGGGTGGCAGAATAGAGCCCATGACTGCCACCTTGAACGCCGCCGGTTCGACGGCCGCCGTAATCGTCACCCACCAGCGCGTGGAACTGCTTCGCGCCTCATTGGAGCAGGTAGCGCACCAAACCCACCCTGTGCAGTGGATCATCGTGGTGGACAATGGGGCCGAGACCGCAGTCGAGGAATTGGTCAATGAGACTGCCGGCGACCGCGCCGTCTACGTTCCTTCCCAGACAAACCTGGGCGGCGCGGGTGGCTTCGCCCTTGGCTTCCTCACGGCTCTTTCGTTGGGCGCCGACGCCGTGTGGTGCGCCGACGACGATGGCCGCCCCGCCGATAAAAACGTGCTCGCAGAGCTCTACCGCGTGGCAGAAGCCAACGGCTTGCACGAGGTCTCCCCTGCCGTGTGCAACATCAACGAACCAGCCCGCCTAGCCTTCCCGCTGCGCCAGGGCCTCGTGTGGCGCCGCTACATGAGCGAGCTCGAGGGAGACTTCCTGCCAGGTATTGCATCGCTTTTCAACGGCGCGCTGATTTCGGCGGAAGCCATGCAGATAATCGGTGTACCGGACTATCGCCTCTTCATCCGTGGCGACGAGGTGGAATACCACCGCCGCCTAGCAGGCTCGGGCCTCAAGTTCGGCACCGCACTGACCACCAGCTACCTACACCCGGATGGCTCCGACGAGTTCAAGCCGATTCTTGGCGGCAAGATGCACACCCAGTACCCAGACGGCGAGTTCAAGAGGTTCTTTACCTACCGCAACCGCGGCTATCTGCTCTGGCAGCGCGGCATGCGCAAGCTCCTGCCCCAAGAATTCGCACGTTTTGGCTGGTTCTTCCTCGTCCAAAAACGCGATCCACAAGGCTTTGTGGAGTGGCTTCGTCTGCATAACCAGGGCCGCAAGGAAGACTTCCGCCGGCCCTAACTAATCCTCCACCACGAAGGATTTCCGGGTGCGGCGGAAGATTACCCAGCGCTGCACGAAGAAGTTGATGATGGTGGCCGTGCCCTGCGCAAGAACATACGCCACGACCAGCGCTAACGTGGATGACCAAGCCAGGTCCTCGTCAAAGAAGTTAAAAGCCCGGCGGTAGATCACCATGTTGACCAAATAAGTCAGGGCGTACGTTGCCGCCACTGCCGCAAGGCGGCGTTTGGAGGCTTTGGCGTTGAACGTCCAACGGCGATTGAGCAAGTACGCCACGAGCGTGCCAAAGATAAAGCCAACGGTGCGGGCGCCGTCTTTATCAAGCAGCTCCAAGCCCAGCTGCAGAAGCCACGTTAGGCCGGCATCAACGATCGCAGAGATTGCGCCCGTAATAACAAACTTGGTTCCCTGCGCCTGCAGGGAATTCGAGCGTGAGAGTTTCTCTGCGCTGGTCGCCATTAATCTCCCTTAAAGATGAAGATGCGCTGAATGGCAAAGTTGGTTACGGTGGCCACGCCCTGCGCGATGACAAACGCGATGGTGTCTTTGATTGCTCCCTCAAAGCCCATAGAAATCAGCGGCTCGTTGAGCACCCAATACAGGAAGTTCTGTACCGCAAAGGTCGAGGCATACAACGCCGCCACGGCACCCGCAGTGCGGCCGGAGACCTGCGCGCCGAATGTCCAACGCGCATTGGCAACGTAGGCAGCGATAGTGCCAAAGACCCAACCGATTGCCTTTGCCGCAGAACGGTGCAGGCCAAAATGGGTCAGTAACAAAGTAAGTCCGTAGTCAATTGCCGCTGTGAACACGCCCACGAATACGAAACGGAAAAGCTGCGTCGCCAGCGAGGTGCGGCGCACCTCGACGTCGCGGGGCGCCGCGTCAGAAGGATTCTTATCAGTCACGGCTAAAAAGCCTACCTGCGCAGCAGGGCACGGTAAATGTCAAGACGATCCACCGGTGCTAGTGCCTCATCCCCATAGGCGCCCACACTTGCAAGCACAGAAAGCGAAGCGCTACACAACTCGCGTATTTCCTCGCCCGTTAAGAGCTTGCCTTCATCAGAGACCCAACCCAAGGCATCCATCGTGGACTCTGCCACGGAATTGCTAAGCTCCCGCCCACCCATGCAGGTCAGCGCTAAAACCATGGACCAAAACGAGTCCTGGCCTTCTGCGGTAACTTCGCGCGGCAAAGAATCTAGGACTGATAAAGGCGCGTTTGAATCGCTGCGCTCTAAATCGAGCGCCTGCAGCAGCGGCACGAAATCGAAAAGTTTGCTGCGCTGGATGAGCGCGCGCACCGGCGGGGCCACGATGTTGAGCACTTCATCGATGGTCTCCTGGCCAGTTAATTGCGCATTGATGGCGGTAAGATCGAAAGGCTGCGTGAAGGCGCCCGATCCGCCTACACACAATGATTCAGGGGTACCGGAATCGCGCGGGTAAATGTCAACCACAACCAGGCTAAAGTCCCACAACCCCCAGACATAGTCCAGCTGCACGCCCTCACGCCACAAAAACTCGGAGACTTGATGTTTGGGATCGATGCGGGCCCCGCGGGCTTCATGGTGTTCAAAGAAGTGCCACGGCGAATCTTCATCGGGGAGCCCGAAGCAGACTTCGAGCACGTGGTGGAGTTGCTCAAAGGTAAGGGCGTCAGAAAACCCGATTTGGCGGTGGACTTCGACGTCCGCGCTCACGTTGGAAACCTGGCAGATGACGGTGAGAGGCTCGCGGCGCAGGGTCACTACAGAGTTGTCACGCTTGGCGCGTACCGTACTCAAATCTGTGACCCCGAGGCTCATGAGCCCCACCATACGCAAAGTTGCGGGTCAAAGTTGTGGAGGCAAGCGCGTGAGGCTACGCCGCGCGCTTGGCGATGTCGCGTGCTTCCAGCTCGCTCACCACAAAAAGCAGGCCTGCGCCGATGGCACCCAGAGTGGTCCATGGCTTCTGCACACCGCGCTTGCGCAGGGGCTTGACCATGGCCTGCGCAACCTTGACGTTGATGAAACCACCGGCGATGAGAACCAGTACTACGGCAACAAATGCTGCCCAGGCCTTCACGTCCATCTCTTGTTCTTGTGCCTGTACCGGCTGCTGTTCTTCCTGCTCGCGCTGTGCATTGGTCACCGCAACCAGCGCGCCGAAGCCCAGAAACGAGCCGATATAAGCGGCGACGAGTGCCTTCTTGTTCTTGATCCAATCTGGATAGGAGGTCATAAGGCCCAAAGCCAGCGATTGCGTTATGCGGCCAGCCAGGGTGTCATCGAGTGCGTAGCGGTCGACGCGCTCGGTTTCTTGTGCGGAGTCTTGCTCAGTCATGGGGATTACTTTATGCGGCACTAAGCTAAAGCGCATGTACTCCTCAAAGAAAGAGCACCTCACCCCTGCCCAGCGCGCAGCCCAAGACGAACGCGCTGAAGACGACAAGTACAACGGCCACTTCCTGGCCACCGAGCACACCAATCTCCCGCTCGATGGATTTATGACGCGCCTTATGGCTGAAGAGCTGCCCATCCTCGATTCCACTTCGCGCCGTCGGGTCTATGAGATTCTGCGTTCCTACAAGGGCCCGGAGATTACCTCCCAGGAGCAGCTCCCAGCAGAGATTCGCGAGCTCATGGATCTGTATTAGATCTGGATTAGGACGCCAAATCAACATGTTCGGGCACGGCCGATGCCCGAACATGTTCCAAATATCACTAACGTCACACACGTCACGTGTCCGTGTTGGTGAGTAGGCTAGGAACGACATATCACGTCGAGTAAAGAGTAAGAGATGGAACTACATACCACCGAAAAGTCCCTGCACGGCTGGGGCCGCACCGCGCCGACGACTGCCCACGTACTGTCCACCGAAGACGTCGAGGTCATCAAGAAGGCCGTCGCACAGGTTGCAGAAGATAACTCCGACAAACCAGCACACCTGCGCCGCGGCGTCATCGCCCGCGGCATGGGCCGTTCCTACGGTGACCCTGCCCAAAACGGCGGCGGCCTGGTCATCGACATGCAGCCGCTAAACAAGATCCACTCCATCGATCCGGAAACCGCAATCGTCGACGTAGACGGTGGCGTAACCCTGGATCAGCTGATGAAGGCCGCCCTGCCATACGGCCTGTGGGTCCCGGTTCTGCCAGGCACCCGCCAGGTCACCATCGGCGGCGCAATCGGCCCGGATATCCACGGCAAGAACCACCACTCCGCCGGTTCCTTTGGCAACCACGTCACCTCCATGGAGCTGCTCGTGGCAGACGGCCGCGTACTCCACTTGGAACCTAACGGTTCCAAGGATGATCCAGACGGAGAGCTCTTCTGGGCCACCGTCGGCGGCATGGGCCTGACCGGCATCATCCTGCGCGCGCAGATCCGCATGACCAAGACCGAGACCGCCTACTTCATCGCGGACACGGACCGCACCGAGAACCTGGATGAGACCGTAGCCTTCCACTCGGATGGCTCCGAGCACAACTACACCTACTCCTCTGCTTGGTTCGACGTCATCTCCCCAGAGCCAAAGCTCGGCCGCTCCACCATCTCCCGCGGCAGCCTGGCCACCCTGGCGCAGCTCGAAGAGCTCGCACCAAAGCTGGCGAAGGATCCGCTGAAGTTCAACGCTCCACAGCTGATGACGGTGCCGGATATCTTCCCGAACTTCACCATGAACAAGCTCTCCCTGATGGCCATCGGCGAGGCTTACTACCTCATGGGCGCGCCGGCTCGTAACAAGATCAAGAACCTGACGCAGTTCTACCAGCCGCTGGATCTCATCGGCGAGTGGAACCGCGGCTACGGTTCCAACGGCTTCCTGCAGTACCAGTTCGTGGTACCGACCGAGGCAGTTGAGCCCTTCAAGGAGATCATCCGTGACATGCAAAAGTCCGGCCACTACTCCGCACTGAACGTGTTCAAGCTCTTCGGCCCAGGCAACAAGGCACCACTGTCCTACCCGATGCCGGGCTGGAACGTCTGCGTGGACTTCCCAATCAAGCCAGGCCTCGGCGCCTTTCTTGATGATCTGGACAAGCGCGTCATGGAATTCGGCGGCCGCCTCTACCTGGCCAAGGAATCCCGTACCTCTGCGGAGAACTTCCACAAGATGTATCCGGGCATGGAGGGCTGGCTTGCCACCCGCAACGCCATCGACCCAACCGGCGTCTTCGCATCCGACATGTCCCGCCGCCTCGAGCTGCGCTAAACGTCCGCACCGAACACAACGCAGAAGATTTTTAAGGAATAACCCACATGCTCAATGCAGTAGGCCAAGCACAACACATCCTTCTCCTTGGCGGCACCTCCGAAATCGGCCTCGGCATCGTCGAGGAATTCTTGGAGCGTGGCCCGGCCAAGGTCACCCTCGCTGCCCGCGCACAGTCCCCGCGCATCGCCGATGCCACCGCCGCTTTGACCTCCCGCGGTGCTGACGTCGAGGTCATCGACTTTGACGCAACTGACTTCGAGGCCCACCCGGACGTCGTCAAGCAGGCATGGAACCGCGGCGACGTCGACGTTGCCATCGTCGCCTTCGGCACCCTGGGTGACCAGGAAGAACTCTGGCAGGACCAGGCCAAGGCCGTCGCTTCCGCACAGACCAACTTCACCGCCCCGGTCTCCCTGGGCGTGCTGTTGGGCCAGAAGTTCAAGGAGCAGGGCCACGGCACCATCGTCGCCATGTCCTCCGTGGCGGGTATGCGCGTGCGCCGCTCCAACTTTGTCTACGGCGCTTCCAAGGCCGGCGTGGATGGCTTCTTCATCAACCTAGGTGAGGCACTGCGCGGCTCCGGCGCCAACGTCCTCGTGGTTCGTCCGGGCCAGGTGCGCACCAAGATGTCCGCGAACGCTGGCGAGGCTCCGCTGACCGTCAACGTTGACGATGTTGCCAAGGCCACCGTCAAGGCAATCTTGAACGGCACGCAGTCCATCTACGTACACCCACTGTTCGAGTACGTCTCCTTGGCCTTCAAGTTCATCCCACAATCCATCTTCCGAAAGCTGCCTTTCTAGTTCCAGCAATCCTCCCGAATGTGGGAAACTAGTGTGCATGACTAGCCCAGCAACCATGCACTCCATGCACACTGAACACACCCGTGCCACGGATTACAACGCCGACGAGCTTTCACGTAAGTCGGCTCTGCTGGGCATAGCGGCGGCTGCCCTTGGCGGGGCGGTCGTCGCTCTCCTCGGTTTTTATGCCTTCAAGACGGTCTCCCTGCCGGCTTTTAGTACCTCCATGGTCACCCGTGCGCTGTGCACGGTCGGCATTGTTTTGACCCTCTTGCTGGTCGGCGTGCTCTGCGTGAAGTGGATTTATGACACCCACCGCCCTGCTTTCACGCGGCCTAAGTGGCGAACGTGGCTGACCTACGCGGCGTGCTATCTCTCGCCTGCCTTGCTAGTGCTTTCTGCCATCGGTCTGCCGCTTTCCGCCTCCAAGCTGTGGCTGGACGGCGTGCAGGTGGACCAGGTCTTCCGCACCCAGTTCCTGACCCGCACCACGGATCAGATGGGCTACGCCGACATGAACTACGAGGGCCTTCCCACTTTCTACCCCATGGGCTGGTTCTGGCTTGGCGGCCGCTTGGCCAACCTTTTGCACATGCCTGGTTGGGAGGTCTTCCAGCCGTGGGCGCTGATTTCCATCTCGATGTGTGGCTGCCTGCTCGTTCCGCTTTGGCAGCGCTTGGTGGGCTCGCTTCCAGTTGCCACCGCAATCGCGCTCGTGACCACCGCCGTCACGCTCACGGTCAACGCTGAGGAGCCTTATTCCGCGGTCATCGCCATGGGCGTTCCGGCAGTAGCTGTGCTGGCTGCCCGCGCCTTCAACGGCTCCTGGCTTTCTACCTTAGGCGTGGCCCTGTACCTGGGTTTCTCCGCCTGTTTCTACACCTTGTTCACTGGCGCCATCGCACTGACCGTGGTCTCGTTGGTTGCTATCGTCACCGCAATCTACGAGCGCTCCCTGCGCCCCCTCGTGCACCTGGTGGTCATCGGCGTCGGCTCGCTGGCCATCGCCGCCATTGCCTGGACGCCTTATCTGCTCGCCACCCTCCACGCAGAGGCGCCGCTGGAGTCCGCCGCTCAGCATTACCTGCCGGAGGAAGGAACCCAAATTCCGGTGCCTTTCCTCTCCTTCAGCATCATCGGCGCGCTCTGCCTCATCGGCCTTATCTACATGGCCATGCGCCTGGAAGACGCCGCAGTACGCGCCCTCGTCATCGCCACCTTGGGTACCTACCTCTGGGTCGTGATGTCCATGGTGGTCACCCTGGCCGGCTCCACCCTGCTGGGCTTCCGCCTGGAGAGCATCATCGTGCTGCTTTTCGCCACCGCCGGCGTTCTTTGTCTGGCAGAAATCCGCCTGCTGGGCATTCCCACGTTGTACCCGGCGCGCTTTAGTGAGACCACCAACAAGCGCATCACGGCAGTGTTCGCCGTCTTCTTGGTATTCGGCGGAATCTACTACGCGCAGCACATCCCGGAAGCCAACGAGGATGCCCTCGACCACGCTTATACCGATACCGACGGCAATGGCGAGCGCGCCGACCGCTTTGCCAGCGATTCCTCTCAGGACTACCTGAAGATCCGTGAGTTCATCGACTCCCACGGCTACGCGCCGAATGCGACCACGGTCATGACGGACGAGAAGCTGTTTATGGCTTATCACCCATACTGGGGTTTCAACGCCTTTACCAGCCACTACGCCAACCCGCTGGGTGAGTTCAGCGCCCGCAACGCGCAGATCGAAGCCTGGGGCAAGGACTCTTGGGAGCAAACGCCGGCCGAGTTCCAGAAGGCGATCGATTCCGCGAAGTGGAATGGTCCCGATGTTGTCATCTTCCGCGGCAGCCTCGAAGAGCCGGGCGATGGCTTCAAGATCCACCTGGCTGAGGATATCTATCCCAACCAGCCCAACGTGCGTTACCGTGCGGTCTTCTTCAACCCAGATGTCTTCGAGGAAGGCTGGGATACCAAGCAGGTCGGCCCATTCGTGGTGGCGGTGCGTTCTCACTAACTCTAGGGGCCGTGCCGTAAACTGATCGCCGTGTCAGTTAGCCTTCCTAGTACCGAAAATACCCGCTTAGCCATAGCGGACGCCCCGCGTTCGCTGCGGCTAACCGCAATTATTGCCGGCCTGATTGGCTTCATTTGTTTTGTAGCGACCCCGCTACTTCCGGTGAACCAAACCCAGTCCTCTTTTGATTGGCCGCAGAATAATTCACTGCAGTCCATAAACGCCCCGCTGATTTCGGTGGCGCCGGAGGACATCAAGGCCGAGATCCCGCTGAGCGCCGCAGACCAGCTCCATAATGATCAGGACCTGCTCTACGGCACCATCCCGCCGGAATCCACCAAGGCCTCCAACCGCGGCATGTTCGTCCGCGTGAGCGACCAAGGCCTGTCCGTCGTCTCCTTGGACGAGGTGCTGCTTGCCCTTACCCCCAAGGAAGTAGCCGCACTGCCTGACGACGCCGTGCTCAAGATCGACTCCTCCGGCTCCGGCACCACGGTCAGCGTGGATAAGCATTCCGAGACCACGAAGGACGACGTTCGTCCGCAGGTCACCGGCGTCTACACCGAGCTAGAAGATAAGGATGCCGCACAGCTTGTCGACGAAGGGCTAAACGTCCACGTCGATATCAACTCACGCTTTACCTCCTCGCCTTCTTTGCTAAAGAAGATTGCGATGTGGCTGGGCGTGGCCATGACCATCCTGAGCCTTGTCTGCCTGTGGCGCATTGACCGTCTAGACGGGCGCAAGCTGGGCTTTATGCCTGCCACCTGGAAGCAGATCCGCCCGCTCGACGGCGTGGTTGCTGCCGTCCTCGTCTTCTGGCATATCTTCGGCTCAAATACCTCGGATGACGGCTTCATCCTGACGATGGGCCGCGTTTCCGGTCACGCTTCCTATATGGCGAACTACTACCGCTGGTACGGCGTTCCCGAGGCCCCGTTCGGCTCCCCGTACTACGACCTCGTGGCCTTCTTGTCGGAGATTTCCAGTACGTCAATGTTCGTGCGTCTTCCTGCGCTCATCTCCGCATTCATCGTCTGGTTCATTCTCTCGCGCGAGATTCTGCCGCGCTTTGGTGACTTGGTGAATAAGCGCCGCGTGGCGCACTGGACCGCCGCCTTCATGTTCTTGGCATTCTGGCTGCCATATAACAACGGCACCCGCCCAGAGCCGATCGTGGCTCTCGGTGTCATGGTGACCTGGGCATCCTTCGAGCGCTCTATTGCCACCCGCCGCCTACTGCCAGCAGCCGTGGGCACCATCGCCGCAACCTTGACGCTGGGCGCTGGCCCTACCGGCCTCTTCGCCGTCGGCGTGTTCTTGGTATCACTGCCGAAGCTATTTGCCTTCATGGCCGAGCGCGCCCCGCACGTGGGCTGGCTCGCCATGATTGCACCTTTCCTCGCTTCCGGCACCGCCATCATGGTCGCAGCCTTTGGTGATCAGACACTAGCTTCGGTCATGGAGTCCACCCGCGTGCGCTCTGAGGTCGGCCCTTCGCTGCCGTGGTACTCAGAATACGTACGCTACACCACGCTCTTCCAGCAGTCCGTGGACGGCTCGATGACCCGCCGCTTCGCCATGTTCACCATGATCTTCTGCTTGGCGCTAATCATCTATGCCTTCATCAAGGATCGCCGCGTCGTCGGCGCAGCGGTCGGCCCAACCCAGCGCCTGCTGCTCATCGTTGGGCTTAGCACCTTCTTCTTGATGTTCACCCCAACCAAGTGGACCCACCACTTCGGTATCTACGCCGGCGTCGCGGGCGTGATTGCGGCATTGGGCGCGGTTGTCCTCTCCCAGATCGCGATGCGCTCGCCACGCGCACGCACCTTCGCCCTCGCATCGGTCATCTTCCTGCTGGCTATCTCCATGGCTGGCTGGAATGCCTGGTGGTACGTCTCCTCCTTCGGCATCCCGTGGTGGGATCGCACGGTTCAGCTCAAGGCCATTGAGGCCAACACTGTGCTGCTGTTTATTGGCTTGGTGGTCCTTGCCGTCGGCGTCGTCCAGGCGATGTTCCACAGTTACCGCAAGGCTCAAGCAGAAGAGGAAGGCCGCCTCGAGGAGTTCAAGGCACAGGCTGCCGCCAAAGTTTCGCGCTGGGCAGGCATCATGTCCGCGCCGCTGGCTTTGGCCTGCGCGCTGATTGTGGCCTTCTCGTGTGCATCTTTCGCTAAGGCTTATGCTTCGCAGCAGGATTCCTACTCCGTGGGCAAGGGCAACTTGGCCTCGCTGAAGGGCAACCAGTGCTCGCTTGCCGACGCCACGATGGTCGAGACCAACACCAACGACTCCTTCCTCAGCCCGGTTGAAGGCGAGCTCAAGGATTCGCTGGAGGACCCAAGCGAAGATTCCTTCGGCTTTGGCCCCGATAACATCCCGGAATCCATCGAGCCGGAGAACCTGAACTCGGCGTCGGTTGGCGCAATTGCGAATACCTCAACCGAGAAGGCAGAAAATGCTGACTCTGCCGATGCCGCGCAGTCGGAGGAAAGCAGCGAAAAGTCCGCCAATGAGCAAAGCGGCGGCGTGCGTGGGACCAAGGGCGTAAACGGCTCGACCCGTCACTTGCCTTTCAACCTGGATTACAACAAGGTACCGGTTTTGGGCTCCTACGATGAAAAGCAGCGTTCTACCTCTACCGTGACGACCCAGTGGTACAACCTGCCTGAGGCCAAGGAAAACGCCCCGATTCTGGCTGTTTCTGCGGCGGGCAACATCTACCACCACGATGTCAACGGCATCGAGCAGGACGGCATGGAGCTCAAGCTGGAGTACGCCACCTACAAGGACGGCAAGGCCACCAACAAGGGCGAAGCAGAGCTTTCCGACGTCGGCGCTACCCCGAAGTGGCGCAACCTGCGCATCCCGCTGGACAAGCTGCCGGCTGAGGCCAACGTGGTCCGCCTGGTGGCCGTGGATGATTCCACTGACGAGGACGAATGGCTCGCCTTCACTCCGCCGCGCGTGCCGGAGCTTGCGACCATCAACTCACAGTTCGATTCGCAGACCCCGGCGCTGCTGGACTGGTCTGTGGCTCTGCAGTTCCCATGCCAGCGCACTTTCGACCACTACGCCGGTGTTACGGAGATTCCGGAATACCGCATCCTGCCCGATGCTGCGGCGCAGACATCCTTGACTGACTTCCAGTCCTTCTCGGGCGGTGGCGCGATGGCCACGGCTGAGGCAGTCAACTACTCCTACGAGATTCCGAGCTACCTCAACAATGATTGGGCTCGAGACTGGGGCGCAATCGAAAAGTACGAGCTGCGCACCAACTCCAAGGGCGAGGCACCTGCCGAGGCGAACATCGATCATGAGATCGTTTCGCGCTCCGGACTCTGGAAGGAATCCGAGATGAAGATTCGCCCGGAGGGCTCTGAGAAGAAATAATGCTGGGTGAGACACCCAGCGAGTACGAGAGAGGGAGGACCAGGTGGTCCTCCTTCTCGTTACTTTATGGCAATCGTTCTAGACAGGTTGCTTGATGCTTTCCCCTTCTTGGGTTTCGCGTGGCTCGGTCTGTTTCGCCTTCTTAGCGCGCTGCACTGCCCAATCCACGAGGAAGAACAGCACCAGGGATGCGCCGAAGAGCGGAGCGATGATGGAATACAGCACCGCGCCCACGACCAGCGCTGGCGAGAGCTTCAGGTGCTGGAGCGCGCGCTTCGGGCGACTAAACCACATCCACAGGCCCATGACGCTGACCGCCAACAGGCCTAGCGCGAGAAGCGCGAGCACAACCTGGTTGTAGATTCCGAACAAGGTGCCCATGTGCAGCTGGATGAGCCATGGGACCACCTTGGCCATGAGCGGCCAGTCCTTAAAGTCCACGCGGTCCACCACTTCGCCAGTGTGCGGGTCGACAGCGATGGCATCGTAGCTCAGCTTGTAGTCTTGGCGTGCCTCAGTGACGGTCCACGCTGGCGTCTCCGCGGAAGGCGGCGTCATGTCGAGGATGCCGGTCAGCCCCGCCGAACGCGCGGCCGCCAACGCGTCTGCGCCGCCCATCACGTTCATGTCCCCCGTCATGTCCATATGGTGATGATGCTCGGCATGCGGGTCCGCGGCGGCAGTTGCTGCGGGCTTGGGCTGCATCCAGTCCATCTTCTCGCGCAGGGTAGAGATGTTTTCACCAGCAACCAAGGACCAGGTCAGGCCAGTGATGGTGAGGAACACGAAGCCGGGCAACAGCCACGCGCCGATCTTGGAGTGCAGGGTGAGCATCTTGCCCGCTTTCCGACGCCGCTTGAACCACAGGTAGATGCCCATGATCGCCAGTGCGCCCAGCCATGAGGCGGCGAGCTCGGAGTAGATGCGGCCGGCGTCGCCAAGCCAGAGGCGGCGGTGCCCCTCGGAGATCCAGCTGCGCAACGGCAACGCGCGAGAGGAACCATACTGCACGAGGTCACCCTTGATTTCGAGCGTGGCGGGGTCCACGAACACTGCGTGGGCGTAGCTGGAGGATTTCAGTGCGTCATCCGCGAAGAGCACGCGGGTGTTCTTCGCGCTGTCGTCGAAGGCCTGCACCTTACTTACTGCGAGATCCGGATAGACCTTCTGGGCTGCTGCGATCTGCTCATCGAGGCTGTGTGCTTCACCGCTTCCTGACGCCACGATCTCATTCTTGTACACCACCGACTCGATGCTGGGGGCCAAGGCGTAGAAGAACCCGCTCAGCGCTGCAACGATGAGGAACGGCGCTATGAGGACACCAGCTGTCTTGTGTAAGCGCGACATCGCACCATGATTGGAAATACTCATGGGTGAATAGTCGCGACGTTATTAGCAATAGTTCCCGATAAAGTTTTCTTGTGATCCTTTCGAATCGCGGGAACTTTTGCCGGCAGTAGTCAGGTTGCCCTCAATTCGGTTTGGCTTCCCTGGTTGGGTCCCCCTCTAATGGTCCCTTTACGAGTAGCGAAGCCGTGCGGGATGCCCCATTGGGTAGCTTTACCCCCAAGGGGATCCAACCAATGGGACCAAACCGCTAAACGCTAAAACCAGGCAGCTTAGACGGAGCGCAGGAAGTCCGCAGTGTCCATGATGCGCTGGCGGGCCACTGCCGGAGTGGAGATGCGGTGGGTCGAGACGTAGTCGGCGGTCTCGGCGCCGGGGATGGTGACTCGCTCGGCGATTTCGTCTTGCGCCGCAGTCTGCACCAGGGTGCGCGGGTACTCGGTGGGCAGCTCGTAGCCGGCGCGGATCTCCTCGGGGAGATTGGAAAGCGCGGCGAAGTCAGGGAAAGTAAGGATGAGTACATCGGCGGGCGCGAGTGCAGCCAAGGCGCCGCCCGAGGAGTAGCCCCACACGGTCACGGAATTCGCACCTTGTTCGCGGGCATAAGCGATGGCCTTGTTGACGGATTCCACCATGTCCGCCACGGTGTGCTCAGGTGCTAGCGGGTAGTCCACGTCGATGATGGTGGTGCCGGACAACTGTGCTGCGGCGGCAACTTCGGGGCGCCACTGCATCTCTAACGCGGTTCCATCACCGCGCCACCAGCCGCCGGAGTGGAGGGAGACTGCCCACTTGCCATTCGGCGCAGTGGGCTCAAAGATGGCGCCGGCCTCAGTGTCACGCTGCGTGATTCCATCAGTGAACTTGGTGCCCGGCAACGCGTGGTCAACTGCCGTGCCCAAGACCATCATGGAAGCCTGCGTGATGCGATCCGGCAAAAGCGCGCAGTAGCGGTCAGCATCCGGCGAGCCGCCGCCAGCCCACGGCGGACGGAAATCCGGCAGTGGGTAGTGGACCTGCATGTAGGAATAGAGCTGTTCCAGCTGCTCTTCCTCGCTCAACTGGCGGTCCTGTCCGCCAATCTGCCACTGCTCAATCGAAGTCATGCATTCGAGGTTACCGCTACTATGGCGGCCATGACGAAGGTAGCCAAACTCCACCCCACCGCCGAACTATCCCCCACTAAAGCCGAAATCGCAGCTAAGTACGCCCACATCGACGAGATCATTGGAAGCTACCGCGCAGTAGATCCTGATGACGAAGTTGGCATCGAGGTCCTCCTCGGCCACGATTACGCCGGCAACATCGTCCAATTCCCCGTCACCTACCGCGCCGCCGACAATGCCACCAACAAACCACTGTGCGCCATGGACCACTCCGTGCTCGGAAAGCGCTCGGTGGCCCGCGCCGAAGACGACCCAGTCGCCATCACGCAATGGGTCCATCTTGTACAAAACGAGGAAACCTCCGCCACATACTCCACCGGCCCCCAGCGCTTCCACGCCTATGGCACCGGCGGACTACCTGGCGAAATCGAGTTCTTGCCCACCCTTACCGTCACCCCACCGGAGGCTGGGCAATTACGAGTAGTCGACTCCGAGACCGGAACCGACTACCTCGCAGCGCGTCTTACCAGATTGTGACGCGGTCTTCCTCGGCCAGGTAGAACGGAGAATCCTTCTCTACCTCGAAGGCCTCGTAGAACTCCGCCACATTCGCCGCGATGAGGTTGCAACGGAACTCCGCCGGGGAGTGCGGATCGATGGCCAAGTACTGGGTGGCCATCTCCGGGCGGATTGCGGTGCGCCAAACACGCGCCCAGGACAGGAAGAGGCGCTGCAGGCCGTTGTACTCGGCGTCGTAAAGCGCAGGAGATGCGTCCTCTACCTCAAAAGGGGCCACCTGGCCGGCGACGTCGAGGCCGTTGTCCGCGCAGTAGTTCTTGTAAGCCACCACTGCGATGCCCAGTCCGCCCAGGTCACCGATGTTCTCACCCAGGGTGAAGCTGCCATTGACGCCCGCGGAATCAGTGCCTTCCAGAACGGAAGGCACGCGGCCGTTGAACTGCTCCACCAACTTCGCGGTGAGCTTTTCAAATGCCGCGCGGTCCTCTTCGGTCCACCAGGAGTTCAGGTTGCCCTGGCCATCGTACTGCGAGCCCTGGTCATCGAAACCGTGGCCGATCTCGTGGCCGATGACCGCGCCGATTGCGCCGAAGTTCTCTGCAACGTCTCCACCTTCAGCAGAAGGCACGAAGAACGGCGCGCGCAGGATGGCGGCCGGGAAAGTGATGTCATTGACCACCGGGTTGTAGAAAGCGTTGACCGTCTGCGGGGTGGAGAACCATTCGTCACGGTCCGCCGGCTTGCCGATCTTGCGCAGCTCGAAGTCGTGTGCCCACGCGTTGCCGGCGCGCACGTTCGCAATCAGGTCCTTGCCCGACGCACTGAAGGAAAGATCGGAGTAGTCGCGCCACTTATCCGGGTAGCCAATCTTGGCCTTGAACTGGGCAAGCTTCTCCAAGGCACGCCCGCGGGTAGCGGGCGTCATCCACTCGAGCTGGGAGATGCGCTCGCGGTAGGCAGCGGTTAAGTAATCAACCAGGGTGTCCATCTCCGCCTTAGATGCCGGCGGGAAGTGTTGGTCCACAAAGACCTTGCCAATCTCCTGGCCCACCAGGGACTCCGCCAGGCCCACGGCGCGCTTCCAGCGGTCACGCTGAGTGGTAGCACCTGAAAGGCGGGTGCCGTAGAACTCGAAGTTCTTCGCGCCGACTTCCTCCGGCAGGTACGGCGCGCGGGAAAGCAGGATGTGCCAGGTGGCCCACAGCTGCCAATCTGCCATGCGGTCCGCGGTGAAAAGCGTCTCGAAGTGCTCGAGGTAGGAAGGCATCATGTTCACTACACGCTGTGCTTCCAGGCCGCCACCTGAAAGGATGGCGCGTGCCAACTCCGGCAGCTCCTCGAAAGGCATCGGGTTATACGTCTTCACGGCATCGCGCGTGGAAACGACATCCCAATGACCGGCAGCCAGCTCTTTTTCCAAACCCACGATGCGCGTGGCGGCAACGTCGGCGCCCAAGCCGAACAGGCGGGCAGGATCCAGGAAGCCCAGCATCTGCGCCATGTGCTTTTCGTATGCAGCCAGCGTCTCCGCGTGCGCTTCCTCGCGGTAATAAGCCTCGTCCGGCAGGCCCAGGCCAGACTGGATGACGTAGGCCACGGCTTCCTCGGAGCCGGAATCCTTTTCCACCCAGAAGGTCACCGGGGCGCCGACTCCCTCGCGCTCCAGCTCACCCAGGTGCTGCGCCAGCTCTTGCGGGTCGGCTGCGGTGAGGCGGTCGAGGTCGGCGTCGATTGGCGCCATGCCTGCACCATTTACGCCCTCGGTATCAAGGTGCGATGCGTAGAGCGCTCCTGGGCGCCCAGTGTCATTTTTAACAATCTCGTGCACGAGCTCTTCCGCCTCGTCACGAAGGTTGTGGAAGGTGCCATCAACGCCACGATCATCGGGGATGACATGGGATTGTAGCCATGGTCCGTTGACAAATTGGTAGAGATCTTTCATGCCAGCCACTCTATGTCAATCACGGTCTATAAGGTGTGGGTTATGCCAACTTATCGGTTCCCACCATCACAACTCCGCGGATATTTTCTCGCGGTCGTTAGCTTCGTGCTGGTAGTGCTCGTCATCCCCACGCTTATCGCAGCAACGGTGACCCCGCCCGAGCCGAAGACCGAGGAGGTGGTGCTTGATTCTGCGACAACAGGTTTCAGCGAGGATGAAACCTGGACCATTGAGGTCCCGGGTCTGCGTTGCACGCCTAATTCGGAGACCATGGCGAACCAAGCCTGGGACTGCGGTGCGACGCTCGTGCAGGTGGTCAGCACTGAGGGCCTCGACGGTGTCGACGAGGAGGTGGCGATGCATCGCGCCGTCCGCGGCTATGCTTACGGCGAAGTTTCCACGGCAAAGATCCACAGGGAGGGCGACGCACTCGCGCTTTACGACGCCCCCGCCGACGCAATCGTCCTCTCCCGCGACGGAGAGGGCGACTTTACCGACTTTGACTACATCGTGGTGCTCACCGGCGGCGATTTCACCCACGCCGCGGAACTCATCTGGCAGGCCTTTGGACACCGCGAGCTGCCGGTGAAAGCGGAGACGGGAGTAGTGGCATCATGAGCAAACTCTTCCGCAACTCGCTGTGGGTACTACTGGCTCTGGGCATGGTGAGCATCATGGCTAACCTAATCGGCTACCTGCTGATTGCTCCTGCTTTGGTGGTACCCAGCGTGCTCATCGGCGGCGCCTACGTGGCCCTCGTCCTCTTTTTGCTTCGCCTAAGCCCCATGTTCCCGGCGCGCGGATGGGTCTGGGCGGCGCTCCTGTGGGGTGGCGGCACCGCGGTGGGCATGGCTTTGCTCTCCTCTACTCCGCTGATGACGCTGGCGTCATCCTTCGGGTGGCAGGCCGCCACGATGTCGTGGGCAGGTGCCTACCCGGAGGAGATTTCCAAGGCCACCGGAGTCTTCTTCATTCTTTTGTCATTCCGGCAGCTCAACCGGCCGTGGCACGGCTGGGTCGTGGGCGCCACCGTGGGCTTAGGCTTTGAGACCTTCGAGAACGTGTTGTACAGCGTCGTCGGCGGCACGATGCACCCGCTTTCTGACTGGACCGGAATGTTTCAGATGTGGGGTCTGCGCCTCATCGCGGGTCCGGCGCTGCACGTCTTGCTCACCGCGCTGGCGGGTTGGGGAATAGGCTGGGCGCTATTCAGCGCGAACAAGACAGTGTGGTGGCGCCTGGGCTCCATCTTTGGCTTCCTTTTGCTAGCCTTTGGCCTGCACTTTTGCTGGAACTACCTGCCGGATAACACCACGCTGGTGCCAGTTCAATACGTGCTGGTGGGGCTGGTGCTCTACCCACTGAACATCTACCTGGTCTATCGCGGCAACAAGTTCGCGCGGGAGGACACCACATACAGCGTGATGCATGCTGGCACTGCAGCCAGCAAGAGAAAGAACTAAGCTCTCAACCGATCAACCCTTCCAAGTCGCGGGCATCTAATCCATGGCGACGCATGTTTACGCGGCCGTCTTTATGAGTAATTCCTTCGGTTTCCCAGCGTGGGATTGAGCGCTCAGGCGCGTGCGAGGTGCCGTCGGCGCGCACCACGCGCCACCAGGGCAAGCCAGGGACCTTCTTCATCACCCAGCCCACGTAGCGGGCATGGCAGCCCGCCGCTTTAGCCACTTCCCCGTAGGTAGAGACGTTGCCGGCCGGAATGCGCCGAACGACCTCCGCTACTTCCTCTACCTTGTCTTTCATCTAAAAGTCGAGGTTGAGCACGTCGTCTGACTCACGCGGCTCTTCCTCCGGCGCGTCCTCGACCTCGGCCAGAGTGACCGTAGCGCCGGTGGAATCAGCCAGCAGGCACAGGCGCCCGAAAGGCGAATCCCACGGCTCGCGGATAACCTCACCGCCAAGCTCTACTGCCTTGGCAGCAGCCGCCTCGAGATCACGCACGCCGAGGTAGGTCTGCCAAAAGCTTGGCACCTGCGGCGGGAACTGACCCTCCGCGTTCCAAAAGCCGGCGAAAGGCGCGCCATCTTCCTCCGCGGTGGCATAAGCATCGCCGCCACGGACCTCCCAGTTAAACAGCTGGCCGTAGAAGTCCAAGGCCTGCTGGTAGCTGGTAGTGGCAGTCAGTTCGTGCCAGACCGGCGTGCCTGGTTCGCCGCCGGCCACGAACTGGTCCGCGCCCGCCGGTTGAATGAGGCCAAACATGCCACCGGCGACGTCGACAAGCAGCGCCATATGGCCCAGCTGCACTTGCGTTGCCGGCACCAGCACTCGGCCGCCAAGCTGCTCCGCATGCGCACAATCGCCGTCGATGTCCTTGCTCAAAAAATAGGTCACCCACGTATCCGGCATGGAAGCCTGCTCTGGCTGCGGAATGAAGCCGGCAATCGGCAGGCCCTGCACGCGGCCCACGCGGTACTCGTTGGTGGAATCTACTTCCCAGCCCAGCACCTGCTCGTAAAAGTTCACGGATTTCCGCGGCTCGGAGGTGGTCAGGTCGATCCAGTAGGGCATGCCTACTTCAGCTTCGAAAGCAGGCATTACATGTTCCTCCACTTCTCCGGATCAAAGTCATCGTCTGCTGTGGCCTCATCGAAGTAATCGTCCTCGTCCTCATCTGCTGCGGCCACGCGGGCACTGGTGCCAGCGATGCTCACCTCGTCGCCGGGGTGCAGGGTGGCGCCGCGCTGGGTCACCACTTCCCCATTGACCTGAACCTCGCCTTGCGCGATGAGCTCCTTTGCTTCACCGCCCGTGGCAACGAGGGAGGCCAGCTTGATGAACTGGCCGAGCTTAATGGAATCGCCCTTGATTGAGACTTCTAACATGCGGCATAGCTTACCGAGAAGGCACCTTGCCGGGATACTCAACCTTGAAGAAGTCCAAAATGGAGTTGGTTGCCCAATCGTGCGGGACAAGCCCGCTGCGATCCGTTACGCCACCGTTCCAGGTGTGCGTGCCGCCCTTAATTTTGTAATTCACGGTGGGCACCGCGCAGGAACCCCACGTAAAGCGGGTGACTGCGTCTTCCCGGTGCTCGGCGGGGAAAGGATCGCAGGCATTGTCCTCGGCGACTTCCGCCATGGTCTCCTCCACACCGCGGTAGTGGCCACCGTGGGCGGTGCCGCCACCGTAATTAATAACGACGTCGGCAGTGCCGTGCACCGCAAAATAAGGGGTGGGCTTACCTTCACAGTTTTCATCCACGGCATCGTAGTTCGCCGCGGAAACCGTGGCGGCGCCGTCCAACTGCCGGTTGCAGGCTAGGGCGCGCACGAAACCGCCGCCATTGGAAAAGCCTGCGGCAAAGACGCGGCCATCGGTGTTGTAATTCTGTTTAACCCAGGCCAAGGTGTCATCCACCAAAGCGAAGTCTTCCCCCAAGGAAGTCCGCGCATAAGGCGCAGGCGCCCAAGCCTCCCCAATACCCGCCGGAAAGAGGGTAATGGCGTTGGCCTCATAGAGCTCAGTGTCCTGGAAGATGGTCGCGGGATCGCTGTTATATCCATGAAAGACCATGACCACCGGCGCGGGCTGCGCTGCGTCATAGTTATCGGGTACGTGCGCGATGAAGCTTCTGCCGCTAGGCAGCTCGATCGTGCGAAAGTGGCCGGTCTGCGTTGCGCCCTGGGAAGGAAGCTCGGCCTTTTCCGAGGCCGCTTCCATGTCCGCGGGATAATCATAAGGGCCGTGCCCCGGCTCATCGACGTGCGAGCACGCGCTCAAGCCTAGGCACAGCGCTATTAAAAGATACTTGCGCACCTATCTAGAGAGCGCGCAGCTTTACTGCTGTGCCGGTGGCGGTGACCATCAGCATGTCGTTGGCCTGGCCCATAGGCGAGTAGTCAAAGCTGATGCCCACGACGGCGTCGGCGCCCAGCTCCTGGCCGCGGTTCCACAGCTCGTTAAGCGCTGCCTCGCGGGCTTTGACTGCCTCTTCCTCATAGCCAGCGGAGCGGCCGCCAGTGAAGCTGCGGAAGGAGGCGCCTAAGTCCTTGAGGAAGTTAATACCGGTCACCGTCTCACCCGCAATGACGCGAATGTACTCGGTGATTTCGTGACCATCGACGTTGTTGGTGGTGGTGAAAATCATGAGCTCTAGACTACCTGCGTTCTGGGGGAAGATCAGCGACGCCGAAGTGCACGCCCGGCGTGCCGCCGGCGCGAGTGAACTCGACCTTCAAGTCGTCCTTCTTGCCAAAGGCCACGAGGTGGCGGGCCACAACGCGCTCGACCGACTCGATGCTTTCTGGGTCTGCCTCGACGTTGAGGAGGAGGATGTTGGGCTCAACAGAAAGGTCGAGGGTGCCGCGAGTGTTTTCGCGCTCGAAGACGCAGCGGCCGGTTTCGGTTTCTGGTGCCCAGTGGGCGTCAATCTTGGCAGAGAAGTGTGATGCCAGCTGCTTGCCGTAGCGTGCCGGGCGATCGGTTGAAACGCGTGCGGTGGAATTGCTCATGCCGGTCACTGTACGCGTTTTAGGTTTACCTAACCAGTGCGAGTATTCCCTCATAAATCATCACGCAGCCCAAGGCGCCGAAGATGAGGCCCGAGCCGATATCGAGATGGGCCGAATACTTCGTGAGAAAACGCGCCGCCGCGCGGACGATGAGCGCGAAGGTAGAAAACCACGCCACGGAGACCACAGTCAGGAGGATGGCGATGAACACGGTCCATTCAAGCCCCATGTCAGGGTGAATGAACTGGGCAAAGACGGCACCGAAGAAGACGAGCGCCTTCGGGTTGGAAAGGTTGGTGAGCATGCCCAGCTTGTAGGCGCGGCCAGCGGTGATGTCCTCGACGTCGCCAGTGCTCACTGCCTGTTCGATGTGCTCCTCGTCGAAACTTCCCGCGCTTTCTACGGCGTTTTCCGCTGAGTCCTGTGAAGTACTGCGGGCAGAGTTAAGGGCAGAGCGCCGTTGCGCCAGGCCCGAGCGGATGGAGCCATAGGCCATCCAGAGAAGGAAGCCGCCGCCCACCAGCTGCAGCAAGCCGAGCAGACTGGGGCGAGCGGCGATAAGAGCAGATAGCCCTGCCAGGGAGGCGGTGAGCCAGACGACGATGCCTGTGCAGATGCCCAGCGCGCACATGATTCCGGCACGCGTGGAGCGCGGGGCAACGCGAATAATCTGCACTACGTCTGGGCCCGGAGCCACAATCATGGCCACCCATACTCCAAGCAGCGTGACTAGAGCAGCTCCGGACATTCGACCCCTTTGTTATTTCTTAGTAAGCACCCTTCACGGCCTGCTTGTGATCGCGCACTGCCTCGCCTGGGGCGTACAGCGGCATGTCCTCGCCGGCCTTGTACCAGGTTACGTCGTTAAGCGGTGCCAAAGGCTTCTTTCCGGCAATCAGATCGGCGGCCTTCTCGCCCACCATCATCGTTGGCGAGTAGATGTTGCCGTTGGTCACGGACGGGAAGACGCCAGCATCAGCGATGTAGAGGCCCTCAATGCCCCAGACCTGCATGGTTTCTGGGTCCACAACCGCCATTGGGTCATCCTTGGAGCCCATCTTGGTGGTGCACGACGGGTGCAGTGCGGTCTCACCGTCGTTGCGTACCCATTCGAGGATCTCCTCGTCGGTCTGTACGTCAGGGCCCGGGCTGAACTCGCGGGCGCCCACCTCAGCCATGGCTTCGGTGTCCAGCAGAGAACGCGCAACGCGCACTGCCTCGACCCACTCGCGGCGATCCTGGTCGGTCTTCAGGTAGTTGAAGAGAATCTCCGGCTTTTCGTGGATATCGGCGCTCTTGATGCGGACATGGCCCTTGGTATCGGAGAACATCGGGCCAACGTGCCACTGGAAGCCATGCTTGACGTCGGCCTTCTGGCCGTCGTAGCGCACTGCCATCGGCAGGAAGTGGAACATCAGGTTCGGGTATTCCTCGTTCTCGTTGGAACGAACGAATCCGCCGCCCTCGAAGTGGGAGGTTGCAACCGGGCCCTTCTTGGTGAGAATCCACTGCAGGCCCATGAATGGCCAGCGCCACTTGTCCAGGTAAGGCTGGGAAGAAGCGGTGGACTTGGTGGTCTCGTACTGGATGTAGACCTCGAGGTGATCCTGCAGGTTCTCGCCGACGCCCGGCAGGTGCTTGACGACGTCAATTCCGTGCTTGCGCAGCAGCTCCTCGTCACCGACACCGGAGACCTGCAGCAGCTGCGGGGTGTTGATGGCGCCAGCGGAAAGAACGATCTTGTCCGCGAATACGCGGTGGACGCCGCCCTTCCACTCGTATTCCACGCCGATGGCCTTCTGACCTTCGAAGAGGACCTTGGTGGTAAACGCGCGGGTACGAACCTCGAGGTTCTCGCGGTCTAGATTCGGGTGCAGGTATGCACGCGCGGCGGACCAGCGCTTGCCGTGCTTGATGTTGCGGTCGAAAGGAGCAAAGCCTTCCTGGCGGTAACCGTTAACGTCGTTGGTCAGGTGGTAGCCGGCCTGCTGCACGGACTTGAACAGGGCCTGGAAGAGCTCGCTGGTTGCCGGGCCGCGGGAAAGGTAGAGCGGGCCGTCGTGGCCGCGGCGCGGATCGTTATCTTCTGCCGCGGCGGCGTTTTCCATGCGGTTGAAGTATGGCAGGCAGTGCGCGAAGTCCCAGTTTTCCATGCCCGGGTTCTTAGCCCACTTCTCGTAGTCCATCGGGTTACCACGCTGGTAAATCATGCCGTTGACGGAGGAAGAGCCACCGAGCAGCTTGCCGCGGGCGTGGTAGATGCGGCGGCCGTTCATCTCTGGCTCCGGCTCGGATTCGTACATCCAGTCGTAGTTCTTTGCACCAATCGGGAAAGAGAATGCGGAAGGCATGTGGACGAAGAGATCCCAGAGGGAATCGTTGCGTCCGGCCTCAAGGACCAGCACACGAGTGTTCTTGTCTTCGGTCAGGCGTTCGGCGATGACGGAGCCTGCGGAGCCACCGCCAACGACAACTACGTCGCTTACTTCATCGGTGACCTTTTTAGCGGAACGCTTCTTGGTCAGCTTGTCCATAAAACCCATAAATCCCCTTCTTTCTGTGAAATATTTCACACGTCAAGATTGTCCCACTGGAAGTGAAAATATTGTAATTTATACAAAAGTCTGCATTTATTCACATCGCCTCATGTGCGGGCACTACCTTCAGAGTACACATCCCTCTAGAAGTTTGCCCATCTTAATGTATATTTACCTTGTCCGGATGGATGTCTCTGGAGATGAAATCCGAAGTCTTTGCACATAGGTTGTCCGAATATGATTCATTTCACTCACCTTTCTCTCCCTGTGATCTTGTGAGCATTTTGGGGCACCCGTGCGAAAGATTCGGCCCAAACCAACCAACATTAGGAGAAGTAGATGGCTAACTTTGACCCTCACGATCCTGAGGAGTCTCACACTTCAAATAAAGCCCCCCAAGAAGGGGGTAAAAACACCTCTCTCGCAACCCCCTCTGGAGAGCCCAAGAAGCGCAGCCCACGCTACCAAGTTCGTGCCCTCGTCGGCAGCTACAAGGCTGAAACCGGCGATGCCGTAGGCGCGGATCAGGTCCCTGCTCCCAAGACAAACTGGCCGGTATTTATCATCTCCGGCGTCCTCATTATTGCCATGGCGCTCTATGCCGGGCTCGGCCGCGATTCCGCGGCGGAAACCCTCGCCAGCGTCACCGGCTGGATCGGCCACAACCTCGGCTGGTTCTATGTCCTCACCGCCACCATCGCCGTGGTCTTCGTGCTCTATATTGCCTTTTCCAATGCCGGCAATATCCGCCTCGGCCCGGACCACTCGCGGCCGAAATTCAACACCTTCTCCTGGGCTTCCATGCTCTTTGCCGCCGGCATCGGCGTGGACCTCATGTTCTTCGCCGTCGCAGAACCCGTGACCATGTACGTCACCCCACCGGTCGGGGAAGGCGAAAACATGGAGGCCGCCAAGGAGGCCGTGGTGTGGGCGATGTTCCACTACGGCATCACCGGTTGGGCGCTTTATGCACTGATGGGCATGGCCTTCGGTTACTTCGCCTACCGCCTCAACATGCCACTGGCTATCCGCTCCGCGCTGTATCCGCTCATCGGCAAGCGCGTACACGGCCCAGTTGGTGATGCAGTCGATATCGCTGCCATGCTGGGCACCGTCTTCGGTGTGACCGCCTCCCTGGGCATCGGTGTGGTGCAGCTGTCCTACGGCTTCCACCTCATCTTCGGCATCGAGCAGGGCCTTGGCCTGCAGTCCGCTCTCATCATTATTGCGGTGGCCATTGCCACACTGTCGGCTGTATCCGGTGTGGATAAGGGCATTCGCTTCCTCTCCGAGCTGAACGTCTATTTGGCCATCGCGCTGATGGTCTACGTCGTGGTCTTTGGCAAGACCGCCTACCTCTTCGATGCCATCGTGACCAATATCGGTGACTACGTCTCGAAGTTCCCATCCTGGACCATGGAGACCTTCGCCTTCGCCGAAGACCAAGCCAACGTAGACACTTGGATGCAGTCCTGGACCCTCTTCTTCTGGGCATGGTGGATTGCCTGGGCTACCTTCGTCGGCCTGTTCCTCGCCCGTATTTCCCGCGGCCGCACCCTGCGGCAGTTCATCTTCGGCGTGCTGACCTTCCCTTTCCTGTTTATCCTGATGTGGATGTCCTTCTTCGGCAACACCGCTTTGGACATGGTTCGTTCCGGCGAATACCCCGACTTTGCCGAAGCCGCGATCAATACACCGGAGCAAGGCTTCTACGACATGCTGGCCGAGTTCCCCGGCGCATCCATCGTCATCTTCTTGACCACGTTCATCGGTCTGCTGCTCTACATCACCTCAGCCGACTCTGGTGCGCTGGTGATGTCCAACTTCACCTCGAAGATTACGGATAACCGCCAGGACGGCCCGAAGTGGATGCGCATCTTCTGGTCCGTCACCGTGGGCGCACTAACCCTGGCGCTTTTGCAGATCGATGGCATCACCACAGTCCAGTCCGCCACCGTGGTCATGGGCCTGCCTTTCGCCTTCGTGGTCTACCTCATTATGTTCTCCCTGTGGAAGTCCCTGCGCCTAGAAAACGTGCAGCGCGAGGCCCGCACCACCGCTATGCACGGAGTGATTTCCTCCCGTACCGAGCGCGAACCGGCCAATGCCGACCTCTGGAAGAACCGCCTCGACCGGGCCAATACCTTCCCCTCCAAGCAGGAGATGGATACCTACCTGCGCGAAACCGCTACCTACGCCCTCCAGCAGGTGGCAACGCACATGCGTACCCGCGGCTACGACGCCATCTTGCTCACCAGTGAGCTTCCCGACGTCGAACTGCCCCAGCTCGACCTAGAAGTAAAGCTGCACAATGAGCGCATGTTCCGCTACCAGCTCTTCCCGGTTGCGGCCGAGCGCCCCGATTTCAGCGCGGGCGAAGGCGACGAGTACTACCGCCTCGAGGTCTACGATATGACCGGTTCGCTGGGCTATGACGTCTACGGCTATTCCGAGAACCAGATCATTAACAATGTGCTGGATCTTTATGAGCGTCACTTGGCCTTCCTCTACATGCAGCAGACCCAGCCGGGTGACTCCGATGTCTCTGATGGCGCCGAGCCCGAGCGCACCTGGCGCGAAGATAACTAAGCTGGCCACTACAACTACCTCTATGAGAGAAAGGTTGCTTTTCACTTGAGCACCCAGAACACTTTGTTCGACCCCACCCAGACCGAGCTGCTAAAGGGCGTACATGCTGATGGCGCCCCGAAGTCCCTGTTCATCAACGGTAAGTGGGAAGCCGCCCAAAGCGGCGACACCCGCACCATCATTTGCCCGGCAGACGGCTCCACGGTGGGCGAAGTTTCCGAGGCATCCAACGAGGACACCGAGCGCGCCATCAAGGTTGCCCGTGAAAGCTTTGATAGCGGCGAGTGGGCTAATACCCCGGCCGCAGAGCGCGGCAAGCTGGTCATCCGCGTGGCCGATTTCATCCGCGAGCACAAGGAACTTTTCGCTTCCGCCGAGTCCGCTGATACCGGCAAGCGCTATGAGGAGTCCTTGGGCGATATGGATGACATCGCCAACGCCTTTGAGTACTTCGGCACCCTGGCCCAGCACCAGGCCGGCCGCGTAGTCGACCCGCAGGATCCCAACCTGCGATCGCGCATCGACGCCGAGCCCGTTGGCGTCTGTGGACTGATTACCCCGTGGAACTACCCGCTTCTGCAGGTCTCCTGGAAGGTCGGCCCGGCCCTGGCCGCCGGTAATACCTTCGTCCTCAAGCAGGCGGAGCTTACCCCACACACCGCGATGCTGCTCATGGCCGCCCTCAAGGAATGTGGCCTGCCAGACGGCGTAGGCAACCTGATTACCGGCGCCGGTGCTAACTGCGGCAACCCGCTGTCGCAGCATCCTGACGTCGACATGGTTTCCTTCACCGGCGGCCTAGTCACCGGCAAGATCATCGCAAAGAACGCTGCGGAAACTGTCAAGCGCACCGCGCTGGAGCTCGGTGGCAAGAACCCGAACGTCATCTTCGCCGATGCTGATTTCGACGTCGCCGTGGACAACGCCCTCAACGGCGCTTTCTTCCACTCCGGCCAGGTCTGCTCCGCGGGTTCCCGCATCATCGTGGAAGAATCCCTGCACGACAAGTTCGTCGACGCCCTAGTAGAGCGCGCCAATAAGATTAAGATCGGTGGCCCGACCGATGAGAAGGCCGAGACCGGCCCGCTCATCTCCGCCGATCACCGCGAGAAGGTCGCCGCCTACGTGGACAAGGCCCGCGAGCAGGGCGCCAAGATCCTCACCGGCGGCCGCGCTGCTACCAGCGAGGACACCAATGGCCAGCACGGCACCGGCAACACGGACCTGGGCAAGGGCATGTACTACCTGCCGACCATCATCGATGGCGCCACTAAGGACATGGAATGCGTCCACGACGAGGCCTTCGGTCCGACCGTGACCATCGAGACCTTCACCACTGAAGAAGAAGCCATCGCTACCGCGAACGACACCGAGTACGGCCTGGCAGGCGCCGTATTTACTAGCGACGCCGGCAAGGCTGAGCGCATGGCACGCGCTATGCGCCACGGCACCATCTGGATCAATGACTTCCACCCGTACCTGCCGCAGGCCGAGTGGGGCGGCTACAAGCAGTCCGGCAACGGCCGCGAGCTTGGCCCCACCGGCTTGGCCGAGTACCAGGAGCACAAGCACGTGTACCAGAACCTCTCCCCTGCCGCTTGGGATCAGTTTGGCCTGCAGTAACTAAGCCGGCCACATAAAAGTCAGCCCCCGCTGCTCGGAAAGAGCGCGGGGGCTGGCTTTTTATATGCGGCCAACGGGCACTGATTATGCGGAAACGGCGTCTTCCAGCTCAGCCAGCAAGGAAGTGGTGCGCTCCACCTTGAAATCGACCGGACGGAATTCGCCCTCCGCCCAGTCGGTGGCGAGGAAGAACTCGATCTGGTTGCGCAGCTGTGGCATGGAGAAGTTCACCACGATAGGGCGCCATGCCTCGATCGCGCGAACGGCACCGGATGGGCCGTAGCCAACGAAGGCAACGGGCTTGCCCGCCCACTCTGCGGCCAAGCAGTCAAAGGCATTCTTGAACGGGCCTGGCACGGAGCGGTTGTACTCTGGCGTGATGAAGATGAAGCCATCGCAGGCGTCCACTGCATCAGACCATGCCTGGACCTTCTCGTCCTCGTACTGCTTATTAGCGGCAGCCGGTACAACTTCGGTGGTCAGAACCGGAATATCGAATTCTTTGAGATCCAGCAACGTGTAGTCCACGCCATTCTGGCGTCCTTGGGCCACGTCGTTGAGCCACTCGCCTACTACCTTGCCGACGGCCTTATCGCGGATGCTGCCGATGATGATGCCAATACGAGACATGAGAAAACCTTCTTTTCTTCAAGCTTTATGTAACATCTCTAGATTACAGACCGTGCAGATACTTGTCTGATGGTGATGTTGATACGTCCCTCTCTAAGCCCACAGCCCTCCGGCAGCGTGCCGTCATTGACGCGCACCACCCCGTGGTAGGCGTAGCGCTTCGGTCCGCCAAAGACCACCAAATCACCACTACACAGCGTGATATCGTCCCACGGCCGCGTGCGCGCCTCGGTATGCCCCATACGGAAAAGTGCCTCATCCCCAATGGAAAGCGAAATCACCGGCGCAGGTGATTCCTCAAAGGCATCCACGTGCATGCCCATGGCCGATCCCGGTGGATAGTAATTCACCAGCGCCATCTCCGGCACGAAAGTCTCGACCCATGGCTCCAGCTCGGGTGCCACCTCGGCCGCGGCGCGCAATGCCCCCGGAGCAATCCGCCGCAGGCTTTCCGGAACCGGCGGAACCCGCGTGCCGTCCATATTATCTACATACCGATAGCTGGGATAATGCCAATACCTGCCCAAATGCAGCTGAAATACGCTCATTTGCCCGCCGGATTTCAACCGCGGGCGCACCATCGCCATCGGTGTCGCCGCATACTCGCGCGCAATGCCGCGCATCTCCTCTACCAAGGCTTTCTGCTTATCGACGCCCACCCATCCCGGCACATGCCCCACCCCCGGAGCCACACGCACGCTCGGCCGCGGCAGCGAATCAAAAAGCATGACCTCACCCTAATCCGAGCACCCCAATAAATCGATCCACTCACCCTCTACAATGACCACCATGGATGCACAGGAGCGGCAGGACTTGGAACGCTACGGCTCATGGGAGCGAATGACCGGTGGGGAGTGGTTCTTGCCGAGCATGCCGGAGGCGAAGAAAGAGCACCAGCGCACTTTTCGCTTGGTAAAGCAGCTCAACGAGCTGCACAATACGGACCAGGAGCGTGCCGAAGGCATTTTGCACGAGATACTGCCGGAAGATTCCGCGGTGCCAGGCCTGCATGTGCCGTTGAATCTGGAGTACGGCTGCAATCTAGTATGCGGCGAGCGCGTCTTCATTAACTTTGGCGCTACCATTTTGGCCCAGGCCCAGGTGATGCTCGGTGATGGCGTCATGGTGGGCCCCAATTGCTCCCTGATTACGGTGGGGCATCCGGTAAACGATCATGAGATGCGCGCTGGTGGGTGGGAGATAGCCAAGCCCATCACCATCGGTGACAACACCTGGCTCGGTGCCAACGTCACTGTGCTGCCAGGCATCACCATCGGAAAGAACTGTGTCATCGGCGCAGGCACACTTATTACCACCGATATCCCGGATAATTCGCTGGTCCTGGGATCACCCGGCCGCGTGGTGCGCGAGCTGGAAGACAATGAAGAGGTCTGGGAACGCCAGGATCTCAACGGTCCTGTCGAAGGTTTTGGAGCCGCCAAGTAAATGTTTGATCTCGCTCGCATCGGCGATGGTCTGCCCGTCGCCGAGACCATCGATTCGCTGCCGGAAACCGGAAACGTCGTCATCCAGGCCCCGCCCGGCACGGGTAAGACCACACTCGTGCCACCGGCGCTAGCCAATCATGCGGCAGGAGGTGGCAAAGTCATTGTCACCGCCCCACGTCGTGTGGCCGTGCGCGCGGCCGCGCAGCGATTAAGCACGCTTAGCGGCACCCCGGACAAGGTCGGCTTCGCCATCCGAGGCGAGTCCCGCAAGGGCAGCGAGGTCGAGTTCGTCACGCCGGGCGTGCTGCTGCGCCGCCTGCTTAAGGATCCGGAGCTCGAGGGCGTGTCCGCCGTTGCCATCGATGAGGTCCACGAGCGCCAGCTCGATACGGATTTGGTGCTAGGCATGTGCCTGGAGCTGACCGAATTGCGTGAGGACTTTCGCGTCATCGCCATGTCCGCCACCGTGGATGCACAGCGCTTTTCCCAACTTATGGACGCACCCGTGCACGTGACCGAGGCGGTGACCCATCCGCTTGATATCCATTACGCGCCCCTGCCGGGCAGGGCGGCGGGAACGAGGGAGTTTTACGGGGACATCGCCAAGCAGGCAGCCTGTCAGCAGGAATCAACGCTGGTCTTTGTGCCAGGCGTGCGCGAAGTAAACCTCGTCTGTGAAGCGCTGCAGGGCCATAATGTGTTCCCGCTGCACGGCAAGCAGACCACCGCGGAGCAAGACGCCGCGCTATATACCGATGAACAGCGCATCGTCGTAGCTACCTCTATCGCGGAGTCCTCGCTTACCGTGCCGGGCGTGCGCGTGGTGGTAGATGCCGGGCTTTCCCGCGTTCCCCGGCGCGACACCCAACGCGGCATGTCCGGGCTAGTGACGGTGTCTACCTCAAAGTCGAGTGCCGACCAGCGCGCTGGTCGTGCTGGCCGTGAGGCACCAGGCACCGTGATTCGCTGCTATTCGCAGGACGATTATCAGCACTTTTCCCCACACACTACTCCGGAGATCCTCTCCGCGGACCTAACCCAGGCCGCGCTGTTTTTGGACTGCTGGGGCGCGGGCCCCGATTTCCCGCTGCTCGATCCGCCCCCAGCCCAGGCCCTCGCATCCGCGCAGGCAACGCTCAAGCGCATTGGTGCCACACAGGAGCTTGCCCTCCTGCCCACCGATCCGCGCCTCGGCGCCTCCTTGCTCCGCCACGGCAGCCAGGCCGCGCCCGTTATCGCCTCGCTTGCCGACGCCCCCTTAACCCCCGATCTCACCCGTCACCGCCCACCTCAAAAAGAGGTCAAGCGGCTTGCACGTCTCGTAGACGATCTCGGCCCCGCCGATCCCGGGGAGGTCGTCGCCACCGCCTTTCCCGAGCAGGTGGCCAAGCGCATGGGCGAGGACTACCTGCTGGCTAGCGGCACCCGCGCGCGCCTGCTCGATAGCTCGGGCCTCACCGGTTCCCCGTGGCTCGCCATCGCGGAGGTTTCCCTGTCTAATGCGGGCAATGCCATCATCCGCTCGGCCGCCCGCATCGAGGAAACCGCAGCTCTGGCGGCCATCGGCGTCACCGAAGAAACCCGCGCCTTCCTGCGCGATGGCCGTGTGCGCGGCGTCAAAGTCAAGGCCGCGGGCGCCATCACGCTTTCTGAAACCCCTGTCAAAGTCACCGGCCCCGCAGCCGAGGGGGCACTTGCCGCCGGCATCCGTGAAGAAGGCCTAGGCCTCTTTACCTTCAGCGAGAAGGCCCAAAGTTTAAAAGACCGCCTGCGCCACCTGCACGCCCACTTTGGCGAGCCGTGGCCAGACGTGGAGCAGGCGGATCCCGCCGAGTGGCTCGGATCCGAACTCCACCGCATCGCGGAAGGAACCCCCGCCGCCAAGCTCGACATGTACCCCGCGCTGCAACGCCTTCTGCCCTGGCCAGAAGCCACCCACCTGGACGAGCTCGCCCCTGAACGCCTCCCAGTCCCCTCCGGCCGGGACGCACGAATCGACTGGTCCGGCGATCGCCCCGTGGTTCACATCAAGCTACAAGAATGCTTCGGCCTGGCCGCATCTCCCGAATACTGCGGCCACCGCGTGCAATTCCACCTGCTCTCCCCCGCCGGGCGGCCACTCGCGGTGACCGATGATCTCGCCAGCTTCTGGTCCGGCCCCTATGCTGGCGTGCGCGCCGATATGCGCGGGCGCTACCCCAAACACCCGTGGCCGGAGGACCCGTGGAACGCGGTTGCTACCGCGCGCACCAAAAACCGAATGTAGTTAGCCCCATTGCTGCCAGCCCAGGTAGCAGCTCATGACCACGACCAAGGTAAGTAACGCGTAGCGGATGAATTTGGCGCCGCCACCAAGTACGGTACGAGCGCCGAGGAGTGCGCCGGCGATATTGGCTACACCGAGCACGATGCCAAGCGTCCACCACACGTGCCCGCCAATAATAAATACGATAAGCGCACCGAGGTTGGTAGCTGTATTGACTACCTTGGCCATGGCCGCAGAGGTCAAAAAATTCTGCGCAAAAATAGAGGTAAACGCCATGATCAAAAACATTCCGGTACCCGGACCGAAGATGCCATCATAAAAGGAAATGATGCCGGAGAGCACCAAGACCACGACGGTCCGCCACCCGCCACGGATACCGGCCGAGTCGCTGTTGCCAAAATCTGGCTTGAAGGCAACGAAGATGCCCACGGCCACCATGAGCACGATGATGATGGGGCGCATGATGTCTTTATCGAGGCTCGAGGCCACGCTGGCCCCCAATCCGGAGCAGACCAGCGCGATGAGGATGAAGCGCGCCATTTCTGCCTTGTCCAGCTTCACCTTGCGAGCGAGGGTCACGGCAGCGGATCCGGTGCCGGTCACCGCGGCGAGCTTGCTAGTGCCCAAAGCAGCGGCCGGAGCAAGGCCCGGCAGGACCGCCAGCAGCATCGGGATCAAGATCAATCCGCCACCGCCGATGACCGCATCGACCCATCCCGCGGCCGCAGTACCAAAGAAGAGAATTATCCACTGCACCACATCGATTTCCACGCCCCCGATCATAAATCTTGAATGATGTAAGGTGATAACCCGCCTACTGCCCTCCCCGTAGTGGAGAAAAGCAGGCATTATACTTTTCCGCAGCAGAACCGGGAGGCTCGCATGGCCGCACAACAGGAAGGCACCCGGCTTAGTGCCCGTACCGTGGCACGGTGGGCCATTGTTATTCCAGCATCAGTCGTACTGGGCTGGCTCTTTAGCATGTGGCACGTACCTGCGGCCTGGATTTTGGCAGCGATCCTTTCCTCCGGCGCCATGGCGCTTTTTACCGGGGAAGATCTGCACGTAAACCGGAGTTTTTATAGCCTGTCGCGCGGCTTTATTGGCATCATGGCTGCCATCCCGCTGACCGTGGTTCCGGTGGGCCAATTGCTTGGCTTCCTGCCTGCCGCCCTGACGATCTCCCTTGTCACTCTGATGGTGGGAGTTATCGGCGGCCAACTCTTACACCGCGCACGGCCACAGGATGTCTCTTCCGAAACCGGTATTTTATCTATGCTGCCGGGTGGTGCTTCGCTCATGCCCGCGCTTGCCGACGAACTCGGTGCCGACTTCCGCTACGTCGCCCTCACCCAATACCTGCGCCTCTTAGTAGTCTCGGTATCGCTACCGGCCGTGGTCGCCCTATTGGACACGCCCGCCGGCAAGGGAGCGGATCTTTCGGTCGACGGCGAAACCACCTGGTGGATAGTTGCCCTAGTGATCGCCATTGCCTTCATCGGCGAAAAGGTAGGCAGGTTCCTCCACCTCCCCGCAGCCGCGGTGCTCGGTCCCTTGCTGCTGACAGTGCTAGCCTCTTTCGTGTTGCCGGAGGGCCACACGCTCGAGCCACTCTACGCCTTTAAGGTGATGGCGTTTTTGTCCATCGGCTGGGTCTGCGGCGGCGGGCTTTCGCTGCCGGCGCTCAAGGCCTTTGCCAAGCAGCTGCCTGCCACAATTTTGTTCATCGTGGTCATTATCGGCATCTGCGCGGCCACCGCCTGGCCGCTGACCATGTGGCTACACATTTCCTACTTCGAGGCCTACCTGGCCACCAGCCCCGGCGCGCTGGAGACCGTACTCGCACTCTCGGCCGAGGGCGGGGCCGGCCCCGCGGTCATCGCAGTCCAGCTCACCCGCCTCATAGCGGTCCTCGTCGTCGCTGGTTATTTGCCACAACTCCTACGCTTGGCAAAGCGTCTGCGCCCTTAGTCAGTCTCCAGTACAGCCTCGCGCAGCACGGACATGGGGACAGAGCCGAGCGCCAGGGCCTCGGAGTGGAAGTCCCGCACGCTCATTCCCTGCTCAACGGCCTCCTGCCTGGTCTGCTGCCATAGGCGCTCGCCCAACGCATAGGAAGGCGCCTGCCCCGGCCAGCCCAGGTAGCGGTTGACCTCGAAGTTGAGGTTCGCGTCATCCATCGCGGTGTTTTCGCGCATGAAGGTCTTCACGTGGGCCTTATCCCACTTGCCAGAGTTGCTGCAGTCCGGCAGCTTCTTGCCCAAGTGCAATCCGATGTCCACCACAACGCGGGCGGCGCGGAAACGCTGGGCGTCGAGAAGCCCCATGCGGAATCCCGGATCCTCCATATAACCCAGCTCCGCCATGAGCGCCTCAGCGTAAAGCGCCCAGCCTTCGCCGTGGCCCGAGTTCCAGGTCACCGCACGGCGCCACAGGTTGAGATCATCTTGGACCAGCGCAGAACCCAGCTGCAGATGATGGCCCGGCACGCCCTCGTGGTGAACCGTGGTCAGCTCCTGCCAGGTGTGGAAACGCTCCTGGCCGGCCGGAACTGACCACCACATGCGGCCGGGACGCGAGAAATCATCTGCAGGCGGGGTATAAAAGATGCCGCCTGTACCGGCAGGATCGATGCAGCATTCGATATCGCGGATCTGCTCCGGAATGTCGAACTCGGTGCCATCCAAATCCTTGATGACTTTCTCCGCCGTGCCCTGCATCCATTCCACGAGCGCATCGGTGCCCTCCAGCACGTAGCGCTCCTCTTGGTTGAGGTTGCGCATCGCGGCCTTCACGGTGCATTCAGAGCCATACAACTCGTGCGCGATCTTTTCCTGCTCAGCACGGATTTCTTGGACGCGCTCCAGGCCCCACTCGTAGGCCTCATCAAGATCGACGGTATCGCCGACGAAAAGCTTGGAAAACCGCTCATAGCGGTCACGGCCCACCGCATCCTCGGTGGAAGCCTGCGGCTGTAGTTCATTGGAGAGCCAATCAGCGAACTGCCCAAAAGCGCTCTTTGCCGCCTCGACCTCAGTACCCTCGACGCCAAGGCCCTCCAACATGGAACCGGCGTCGGCAAGCCGCTCACACTGGACGAAGACTTCATTGATCTGGCGATGCGGCGGAATCAGGCCATGTGCTGCCGACTCCTGCAAGGAATCCTTGTATCCGCTTAGTGCGCCACCAACCTTGGACAGGCGCGAGCGAATAGCATCAAGCTGCTCAGGGGTGTCCTGCGGCATCAGCAGCAAAGTATCGCGAATGGTCTGCACTGGGGAGGCGATGTTGTTGAGGTTGCGCATATCCTCGCCGTGGTGGTGCAAGTCCAGCTCCAGGCAAAGGCGATCGCGCAAGACGGCTGCGGTCACATAATCCACATCGTCGAAGTCATCTTCGTCATCGGACTCGTCAGTGGTGTCATCCAGAGCATCGACGTCAGCGACCATGTCACGGGTGCGGTCAGCAATAGCCGCGTAGTACTCCGGCGAGAAATCCTGCAGCTCGCCTTCGAATCCCGGGATGCCCCACGCCGTTGCTTCGGTAGGGCTTAGCTCCGCAAGATCGTGCACAAAGTTATCGCAGGCCGCGTCCAAGAGGGAAGGATGGCGGCTCTGGTTTGGCTCTGAACTCATGAGGGTGAAGTCTATCCTCTACCTGGAGCCCAGGGCCAACCCAGGCGCCAAACGTTGTCAGCTTGTTAGCTACTTGTTATCCCACTTCATCCCGGGATTAGTCCAACCCGCAAAGGCATCCAGAACCTGCGCTGGCGTTGGCTCAAGCACGATCGCATCCACAAAGCGGCGCTGCACGAAGCCCGCCTCTGACATGCCCGCGAACATGTCCACGAAAGGACGCCAGAATCCGGCGACGTCCACCAAGCCAACGGGGCCGTCGACGTGGCCTAGTTGCTGCATGGTCAGCACCTCCGCGAGCTCTTCGAGGGTGCCCACGCCGCCCGGCAGACACACGTAGCCATCTGCCAAGTCCTCCATGCGGGTCTTGCGCTGCGCCATGGTCTCCACCACTTCGAGTGAGGTCAGGCCAGGATGTGAAAGCTCTAGGTCCACCAGCTGCTCGGGAATCACGCCGGTTACCGTTCCGCCTCCTGCCAGACATGCATCCGCTACCACGCCCATGAGCCCCACGTTGCCGCCGCCGTAAACCAAGTTGATTCCACGATCTGCCAGCTGCCCACCCAGCTGCCGGGCTGCTTCGATATATGCTTCCGAGTTACCGGTGGCCGAACCGCAATAAACCGCAATTGAATCCATGGACACCACACTATAGAAAGAAGCTCTTAGACAATGTTGTCTAATCCTACGGATACATGCTAGACAATACGGTCTAGCAAATCTATACTTCTAATTATGCTCAAACCTGGCCCCGTGTTCACTCGCCCGCGCACCCCAGCGGCTAAGTGCCTTCACCTCGTGCGTTTAAACCCCATCATCACACGCAGTGAGCTCGTCGAGGCAACAGGACTTTCCCAGCCCACCATCACCCGCGCCACCGCGGCGCTGCTCCAGGCGGGCCTCGTCCAGGAAAGAAACGATCTCACCCGTTCCCGCGGCCGCGGGCGCCCCACGGTTCCACTCGAAGTTGCCGAAAATGACTGGATCCTGGCCGGAATCGCCGTGGGTACCTCGCAGACCCACATCGGCTTCTACGACACGCTCGGGCGCACCATCCGCGAAGATGACGTACCTACCCCCGTCGCGCAGCTGAGCGAGGAGGACTTCATCGAGCACATCATGGCCGGCGTCCATCGTCTAAGCGCAGGCCTCGACCGCAAACTGGTCTCCGCGGGCATTACCACCTCCGGCGCTGTCGACGCCGCGGGCCGCGTCACCGCCGCAAACCTGGGCTGGGTCGACGTCGATATCGCAGAGCGCCTGCGCTATCAGTTCAGCGTGCCCGTTGTGGTTTCCTCCGCCGTGCCCGCAATCTTGGGCTCCGAAACCCAAGCCGCGGAACTTGGAAATACTGATCCAGTTCTAGTTCTTTTTGCGGATGACTCAATCGGCGCCGCGCTTTCCATCGGCGACGAAGTCTCCCAGATCATCCCCCTGCCTTCCGTCGCAGAGGTGCCCCACCCAGAGGAAACCTTAACTACCGCCGCCGTGCAGAAAAGGCTAGACAGCGTCGATACCTCCGCACACCGCGAGATACTCGATGAACGCGCTCGCCATCTAGGCCTTGTCGCGGCACGGCTCATCAAGGAACATGAGCCCACCACTGTTGTGCTCGCCGGTGGAGCATTCCTTGATGACCCTGCAGCGCCGAAACGCTTCGCGGCAGTCGTACGAGAAAAAGCCGGAAAGTCCACCCAGCTACGTCTCATCCCCTCACATCAGGAGATCGTGGGGGCGATTACCCGCGCAATTGCGCTCGATCCCCTGCTGCGCGTGCCGCTCGAGCTAAAGGCTTAGCCGCGGGAGGAAAGCTCTGCGTCGATGCGCAGGAGGCCGGAGCCATCGTTGCCCACGAGCTTGATCTGGTCGATGATCTCGCTGACGGTGGACTCCTCCTCGATCTGCTCCTCCAGGAACCAGTTGATCATGGAGCGGGAATCCAGATCGCCGGCCGCATCAGCGGTGCGCGCGATCTCGCGAATCTGCTCGGAGACCTTCTGCTCGTGCGCGAAAGCCGCCTCGAAAGCATCCAGCGGGGTAGCTGCCTTGATGGAAGGAACTGGGATGTCAGAAAGCTCTACTCGGTAGCCGCGGTCCAGCAGGTGCTGCGCGAACTTCTGCGCGTGCGCGCGCTCCTCTTCTGCCTGCGCGTAGAACCAGTCGCGCATACCTGGGAAGGAGAGGTTATCCATCTCGTATGCCAGCTGGGTGTAGATAAGAGCAGCGCCGTGCTCGTTGTTGACCTGATTGTTCAGGAGGGTTTGCAGCTTCTCGTCCATGTCAGGAACCTTTCTTCTGGACGTGGCCCTAATTTTTTTCCTATCAAACCAGGGCAATTATTAAGTACCTCCCCGAGAATACAGAAGTTTTTAGTTAGCGCTAGCAAGGTTTGCTTAAGCAAACTTACCGGTCAAGCGCTCAAGCCGCTGCAAGCTAGCGCCGTCGAGGCCACAAAACTCCACGTCCACGCCGCGGTCGCGGTACTTCTCCTGCACGCTATCGAGAGTTGCCACCGTAGAGGCATCCCAAATCTCCGCGCCCGACATATCGATGACAACCTTCTCCACCGGCAGCGTGTAATCAAACGAGTAGACCAAGTCATTAGAAGAGGCGAAGAAAAGCTGCCCGCGCACAAAGTAGGTATTTCCTTCTAGCTTCACCGTGACCAAATGCGCCACGCGGCGAGCGAAGGCAACCGACGCCGTCAGCACGCCAGCCACGACACCAACCGCCAAGTTATGCGTGAGCAGCGTGCCCGCGACCGTCACGAGCATCACCACGGTTTCTGAAAGCGGCATCAAGCACAGCGTGCGCGGTGTTATCGAATGCCAGTCCACGGTGGTTCCGGCAACGATGATCATCACGGCCACGAGCGCTGCCATCGGAATGCGTCCGACGGTCTCTCCCAGCACAACGACGAGGATGAGCAGGAAGACGCCGGCGAGGAACGTCGACAAGCGCGTGCGTGCCTGCGCGCCCTTCACGTTGATCATGGTCTGGCCAATCATGGCGCACACGCCCATGCCGCCAATCAGCGCCGACAAGATGTTGCCCACCCCCTGGCCAAAGGACTCGCGCGTTTTATCGGAATGGGTATCCGTAATGTCATCGACCAGCTTCGCGGTGAGCAAAGATTCCATCAAGCCCACCAGCGCCACGCCGACCGCGTACGGGGCAATCAGCTCCAGCGTTTCGAAGTTCATAGGCACGTCTGGGATAAACAGTCCCGGCAGGCTCGTTGGCAGCTCGCCTTGGTCCGCCACGTCCGGCACCTCCCAGCCGCACGCGATGGCCAGCACAGTCACCACGAGGATGGTCATCAGCGGCGCCGGAATCACGGTGGTCAGCCGCGGCAGGCCCAGCATGCTGACAAGACCCACGCCCACCAGAACGTATACCATCCACGGCACATGCTTAAGATGCGGCAACTGCGCTGTAAACATCATGATGCCAAGCGCATTAACAAATCCCGTCATCACCGAGCGCGGAATAAAACGCATGAGCTTGGCGACGCCCAGCAGCGCTAAAACTATCTGCAGCACGCCGGCCAACAAGATGGTGGCAACCACAAAATCAAGCCCGTGGCTGTGCGAAAGCGGCGCGATAACCAGCGCCACTGCGCCCGCCGCGGCAGAAACCATGGCCGGGCGGCCGCCGGTAAAGGCAATGGCAATCGCCATTATCACCGAAGCAAAAAGGCCAACCCGCGGATCGAGGCCAGCCAGAATGGAAAAGCTCAGCACCTCCGGAATCAGCGCTAGCGCTACCGCGAGACCACCAAAGACCTCCATGCGCAGGCGCGCAGGCGAAGAAAATGCATAGCGGAAACTGGCGATAACGCTGGTCGGAGCAGGCTCTTCTTTAATCACGCCTGCACATACTAGTGGACTTTAGGAGCCTTCCTTAAATGAGCCATCTGCGGTGATGACGGGCAACACAGACCACGCGAAGTTGATCCACTGATCGGTCTTCTTCCACGAGAAGTCCGGCTCGAAAATGGTCTTTGGCTTGGTATAAATGACGGCCGAGCGCACATCGTCTGCGGTTTCCTTGAGCAGGTTAACCACCAAATCCAGGGTCTTGCCCGAGTCCGCAACATCATCGACTACCAGTACCTTCTTGCCCTTGAGCGAATCTGTATCCAGCTGGGGGGACAGAATTACTGGCTCTTCCAGAGTCTGACCAATATCGGTATAAAACTCCACATTGATTGCGCCCATGGCCTTCACGCCGATGGCATAACCAATAGCGCCGGCTGGGATCAGGCCGCCGCGGGCGACGCCCACGATGAGGTCTGGGAACCAACCAGATTCCACAATCTGTTCCGACAGGTTACGGCTCGCCTCGCCGAAGACCTCCCAGGTGAGGTTTTCTCGGTCCGGGTGGATCCAATTTTCAGACACGCTTGCGTGGCTCCTTTTGCGTCATGGGCTTTCTTTGTAGTTTAACGAGCGATGCCTGCCAAAGAAAAGGCACCTACCGGAAGGGAACCTCGCCCAAAGTCCGGCGCAGCTTGCGGGTACGCAAGCGATCCGGGTTCTCAGCCAGCTGTTCCACCGCGCGCACCGCACACATCACGTGCGCCTCCTTGGAATTGGAATAGAAGGCCTGGGCTCCCGCGGGTAGCTTTGGCACTGCATGCAGGGGCAAGTCCGAGACAGAAAGCAGTGTTCCATAAGGAATGCGATAGCGATACCCATTCGCGGCGAGCGTGCACGATTCCATATCTACTGCGACCGCAGTAGAGTGCTGCAGCCACTGCCAGAGATCCTGCGAGGTGCGCCATTCCCAGTTGCGGTCATCGGTAGACAAAACGGTGCCGGTACGCATCAGCGGATTCTCATCGCCATATACCTCCAGCACGGAGGCCTCCAGCATCCTTTGCACCTCGGGGATGGCGGGGATCGGATTTCCAGGATCTACCTTGCTATCCAAAATGTTGTCCTTGCGCTGATAAGCATTGCCCAAAATCAGGTCACCTATTCGCATGCGCCCATCCAGGCCCGCGCAGTGGCCAATCATGATCCATGCCTCCGGGCGCAATACCGCAAGGCAATCGGTGATGGTCTTGGCATTCGAAGGACCGACACCAATGTTGATCATCGTGATTCCATCCCCGCCCGCGGTGATCAGATCGAAACGCGGCATCTGATAGCGGGAAGTAAGCATGAGTTCATCGACATCGACAAGCACCGCGTCATTGGAATGAATGGTCTCCCCGGAAGGCAACACCAGTGCCGTATAACGCGAGTCCTCCTTCGTCAGCTCGCGCAAGCCAAACTTCACGAACTCGGTGGTATGCATCGCGTAATTCGTAAACAGAATGTACTTCTGCACGGTATCGACCTCGATGCCCGTGTAATGCTCGATGCGCGCGCAGGCGATATCGAAACGCTGTGGCCCAAAGTGGAACAACGGCTTTTCAGCGCCGTGGAACGCTTCCCACTCGCCGTCGATAATCGCGTCATTGACCTCGTCCAACGTGGGCCGCGGAAGTTCCCCACGATTATCAGGATCCACCCCGGAAATGTACTCCGGCGCAATGCGACGGCCCGAATAACCCACGTACATCTCGCACGGATAATTCTCCGTTAATCGGGTGAGCTGCTCCCGCAAATAGCTCCGGAGAAGATGCGGCTTAGAGATAACCGCCGAATAGCGCCCCTTTCCGTCCACGTATCCAAAAGGCTCGGAACGGTCGATGGGCCGCCACTCCAAGACATCCACCACAATCTTGGGATAGAGCACCTGCGAATGCTTCTCGACGTCGCCTGCCCGGGCGATCGCACAAGAATTGTCATAGAGCTGGATGAGGCGGCGCACTGCCTCGTCAACGGAATGGACGCGCTGCAGGTCAGTCATGCCAGCGAGTCTACTTGGAATGCGAAAGCCCGCCAGCTGCGCACTGGCGGGCTTTCTCCCCATGACTAATCTTCGGCTCTTAAAGAGGAAGTGGAGCGCATCCCTTCAAGTAGCCACCCGTGATTAGGCAAGCCTTAGTTTATAAACCTTTTGAATGATGGTCAAGGGGTAGAGTGTTAATTCATGGCACCGGATCCGATCGTTGAACTGCGAAACTCAATCTCCGAGCAGCTCGGGAAGTTTTGGCGCCCTAGCGAGGACTCCCCACGCTACGGAATAGCCACCCCGGCCAGCGCCATCGCGCTGCGCGAGGAAGTCTCCCAAGAAATCGCTTCCCGCCTGCAAGCCCAGACCGCTACCACCCCGGGAGAAAAAGTACTCGAGGCCGACACCGCCGCCACCCTGCCACTTGGCGCGCGCATCAAACCCCGCGGCGTCTTCGAAGATGACTGGTCCGCTCGCCCCACCGTCGAACGCCCCTGGCCAGTGGTTTTAATCCACGGCACCTGCGACACTAAGGGCATCTGGCAAATCTTAGGCACCCAGCTACGTGAGGACGGCTGGGCGGTATTCGCCCCCGACTACGGCCACCGCGCCACCCAGCCCATCCCCGAATCCGCCCAACAATTGGGCGCCTACATCGACGCCATCCTCTCCGTCACCGGAGCCGAAAAAGTAATCCTCATCGGCCACTCCCAAGGCGGCCTGCTCGCCCGCTACTGGATGCGCATCACCGGGGGTGCGGAAAAGGTACGGCACCTCATCTGCTTGAGCTCGCCCAACCACGGCACCACCCAAGGCGGCATCGTAAGCCGGCTCATCCGCGGCAGCCGTCAAGAATCCGTCATGCGCTCCATCATCGATGGTTGGTTCGGTCCCGCCGGCATGCAACAGATCGTCGGCAGCAAAGTGCTGCTGGATACAAATATCGATGGCGATCTAGAGCCCGGCGTCAGCTATACCTGCATCGCCACCAAGAACGATGCCGTCGTAGTGCCGCCCGAGACCTGCTTCCTCGACGGCAGCAAAGTAGCAGACGGCACCGTGCGCAACATCTACGTCCAAGACTTCGACAAACGCGCCGTGGTCATGCACGAAGACATGCCGCTTGATAAACGCGTCCACGCCATCGTGCGCACTCTTCTAGAACTGATTGATTAGTTAGAAGAAGGCAGCGTCTCCACGTAGAGCCAATCCGAATCCAATTCTCCGTGGCGTGAACACTTCGTGCTCCATCCATCGGGTCGGACCTGCGCCACCATGCGGCGGCCACAGATCTGGCAAAAACGCGGCACGTCCAAGCCGGCGGCCGCCGCTGGATGCAGGTGCGCGTCTTTAAACGGCTCGCCGGTATTCGGATGGAAGATTGGCTCCTCCCCTGCCAATACGGCAGCAGCCAACTCATCCATTACAGAGCCTTGATCGGCAGATCGATGCGGCCCAGCATGTCGACGTCCTTCTCAATCTGACGGCCAAGCGTGGTCAGGTAATTGCCCGCAATGATCGCGTTGATGCCGCCGAGCAGTCCCTTCTCTGTGCCGTCGTCGCCAAGCGAAAGCTCGCGGCCGCCTGCAAAGCGCAAGGTCACAGACGGCATCGCCAAGCGGAAAGCGGCAACGGCGCGCAGCGCTTCACCCAGCGGAACCAGCGGGTAATCCGCGAATGGGGTGCCAGGACGAGGATCGAGGAAGTTCATCGGGACCTCACAAGGCTCGATCTGCGCGAGCTGGTACGCGAACTCCGCGCGATCCTCCAAGGACTCACCCATGCCGATGATGCCGCCGGAGCATACTTCCATGCCCACCGCACGCACGTTCTCCAGGGTCTCCTTGCGTTCGTCCCAGGTATGCGTAGTCACCACGTTGGGGAAGAAAGAACGAGAGGTTTCCAAGTTGTGGTTATAGCGCTGGGCACCCATGTCCTTCAGGCGCTGCGCCTGCTCGCGGGTCAGCGTGCCAAGGGAACAAGAAATCTCGATATCGACTTCATCCAAAATCGCCGGGATTGCCTCCGCGACCTGGGAAAGCAAGTTCTCATCCGGCGACTTTACAGCGGCAACGATGCAAAACTCCGTCGCACCAGTCTTGGCGGTCTTCTTGGCGGCCTCCACCAACTCCGGAATGTTCAGGCGGGCAGCACGCACCGGGGACTCAAAAAGACCGGACTGCGAGCAGAAATGGCAATCCTCAGGGCAACCGCCGGTCTTAATCGAGATAATTCCCTCCACGGAAACATCCGGGCCGCACCACTTCAGGCGAGTCTGGTGCGCAATGTCTGCGATTTCCTCGAGCTGCTCATCCGGAACCTGCAGCACTTCCAGCAATTCTTCTTGGCTGAGACCAATTCCCTGGCCTAAGGCTTTATCACGGGCGATATCGATAATGCTCATGGAGAGCAGCGTACTTGAACGTCGTTCAATTTTTGTTAAAAGAACCGAAATTTCACCCGGCGGCTACCCTTAAACGCATGACGCTTTACGACGACACCCTGGAACTACTGCAAGAACTCATCCGCAATGCCTGCGTCAATGACCTCACGCCGGACTCCGGCAACGAGGTGCGCAACGCCGACACCTTGGAGAAGTTCTTTGCGGGCACCGACGTCTCCATCGCGCGTTATGAATCCCACCCCTCGCGAGTGAGCATCGTTGTCACCGTCCCAGGCGATCCAGAAAAGGAGCCGCTTACCCTCATGGGACACACGGATGTGGTTCCCGTTGACGAGCCGAAGTGGACCAAGCCGCCTTTCGACGCCCTCATTGAAGACGGCAAGCTCTACGGCCGTGGCGCCGTCGACATGCTCTTTATTACCGCCTCCATGGCGGCGGTCACCCGCAAGATTGCCCAGGAGGGCAACCCAGGCGGCACCCTTGCATTCGTAGGCATGGCCGACGAAGAAGCCCGCGGCGGGCTCGGCGTGAAGTTCATGTCGGAGCAGCACCCGGATGCGTTTTCGTGGAAGAACTGCCTGTCCGAGACCGGCGGCAGCCACCTACCCGACGCGGTGGGCTTTAATGTGGGCGAAAAGGGCGCCGGCCAGCGCCGCATCCACGTGCATGGCGACGCCGGCCACGGATCCACGCCCTATGGCAAGGACTTTGCAATTTTGAAGATCGGCGAGGTCGCACGCCGCATCGCCGCTGCTGAACCGCCCGTTGCTTCGAATGAGATCTGGGAGGGATTCGTCAAGACCTTCAAGTTCGATCCAGAAACAGAGGCGGCACTAATTGCAGGTACCGGCGATTACTCGAAGTTCGGCGATCTTGCCGCCTACGCTCACGCGTTTAGCCACACCACCATCGCCGAGACCGTCCTACGTGCTGGCGGCGCAATCAACGTGCTGCCTTCCCACGCCTACCTGGAGATGGATATCCGCCCCTTCCCAGGCCAGACCCAGGATGAGCTCGATGACTTTCTGCGCGAGGCACTAGGAGATCTTGCTGACGAGGTAGAAATCGAGCACCTGATTACGGAAGACGCCACGCAATCTTCCACCGATTCGAAGCTCTGGCACGCGATTGAGGCAACCTCCAAAGAGTTCTTCCCCGATAAAGATGTGGTTCCAGTCCACGCCACGGGTGGGTCCGATCTGCGTTTCGCGCGCCGTATGGGCGGCAACGCCTATGGCTTTGCCATGCATGCCGAAGCCCGCGATATGGCGAGCGCCAACTCCCAGCTACACAGCCACGACGAGCATCTTTATCTCGAGGATTTGGAGCTTACAGTGCGCGCTTATGACTCACTTGTAACGCGGTTCCTTTCTTCCGAAAAGTAGGCCACTACCTGGAAAAAGTCGGCGTCGGCAAGCCGTGTCCGGGGCATGTTTTAAAGTGTGATTCGTAAGTTAGTTCGAAACACTTTAACGGTGAGGAACCTCTTGCTATGAAAGTGCCCTACCACTCTCACACCAACCCCGAAGACGAAATAGCCCAAGCCGCCGCACAAATCCGGCATGCAGAGCTGCGCTTCTGGCGCGAGCATCTGCCGGAATTCGATAACGATATTGAGCTCGCGGTGCAGAGAATGTTTTCTGCCACCGGCGTTAGCCCTACGCGCATTTCCAAAATTTTCATGGCTTTAGATCGCCTCGAATCCATGCCAGAACTACATGCTCTCCAAGAGCGCTATCTCCACCTAGATTTAGATCGGCTTATCGCCATCAACGAGTCCTTAGACAAGCTTGGGGAACCGCTTGCCGGCGCCCTCGCCCGCATCGACGCAGGCATCACCAAGTACCTCACACCAAAGCGTGCGAACCAAGTCCCGCCCACGCAAGCAAATATCAAACGCAAACTCAATGAGCTCATTAGCGCCGAAGATGACACGATTGCCCTGCAAGATACGCGCCGCCGTGGTCGATACAGCACCGACCCATTCTCCGTAACGCTGGAAGCAGATCCAGAAACCATCGCGAGCGTCGACCAGGCGGTACGCGCCTTCGCCGAGGCCGAGCAGATTCCACTCGCCCAGGCCATGACGCGCCTCATCCTCGGCGAGGCCCAACCAAAGGTCATCCTGCACACCTACCAAGCAACTGACATCCCCGGCGCGCCAACCTTCATCCAAGGCCACGGTTGGTCCCGTACTCCCGTTTCCCCTTCGGAGGTCCACGAGGTCGACCCATACGCCGAAAGCAAGAACTACGTCACTCCGGCGAATATCCGAAAGTATGTTGAGGGCCGCGACGGCACCTGCCGCTACCCGGGCTGCAACCATCCGGCCCATAAGTGCCAGACGGACCATCGCGTCAATTTCGCCGACGGTGGCCCAACAACCCCCGCAAATCTTGCTTGCCTGTGCCAGCACCACCACAACATCAAAACGGATGGCACAGCCTTCTACATCATGGACCCATACACCGGGGATATCTTCTGGCTCTTCGAAGATGGGACGTGGAAATCCACCGAGCCCACCGGGCCCATCGCTGAGAAGAACTGGGCGCAGACTTTCGCGCAGGCCATCGCAAGTAGGCGTCGCCGTGCCCACGAGCAGGCCGCTGCTTTAAAGGAGGAGATAAAGAGCTAGTCACAACCATGACCCGCACACCGCTTTGATTGCTGCCGCGGGGCCTATCTTTAGCCTGCTCAGCGGTATCATCTGCTCGCTGCTACAACCAAGACGCCTTGTATGGATCTGGTTCAGCTTTGCTTCCATCATGGAGGGCGTGTGTTATTTCGTCATCACGCCCGCTGGCGCTGGTGACACAGCAACGGTTGTGGATGCACTCGGTTGGCCCGCATGGGTGCAATTAGTCATGTGCGCGGTGGGTGTGGCAGGCATGTTCGCCACCGCTTGGCACTTTGCGCCGTACATCAAGCGCTTCGCCGGGGATGACCGCAAAGCCCAATGGGCAATGGCATTCTGGCCGTGGCTCATTGGCGCCTCAGCGATGTGCGCGCTGCAGCTACTTTATGTTGCTGTTAGTGACGCATCGCTGAGCATCGGCGAAAAGATCCTCGTCTGCATTTCCGATTTCGGCGTGCTCACCTTCGCCCCGATGGGTTTCATCTTCCACGGCCGGTGGAGCGAGGTTGAACAAGAACCGCTGCGAACAAACCTCATTGGCGGAATCATCGTGCTTGTTGCCTTAATTTCAATGAATATTTGGATCTCTACTTAAAACAAAAATTCCATTTATAATTTTTGCATGAAAAAGATCTCTTTCATTCTTCTCGCCGTACTTCTCTCTGGTTGCTCCCAGCAAGAACCCGCAGCACCAAAGCCGCCAGTTGACGCCCATGATCACATTCTCTCCGCAGAAGATGCGCCAGAAGGATACGAATATTCAAACATCAACGAGCTAGTGAGCACCGAAGACCAAGCTCTCACCGAGGACCTCGTCTCCAGCGACTCCGAAAAGACCACGACCCCCGAGCAATGCGCACCGCTTGCCACCTCAGCGATGGATTTCATCGCCAAGATTTACAAGAATCCGGATACATTCTCCGCCGCCGATTTCAACGCTGGAGATATCAATGCCACGGTCTCTCTAAGCACGAACCCAGAGACGCTCCCCTTCCCCGCTGACCTCGCGGAGTGCGCTTCCTTTTCCAATGACGTCAGCGGAATCGTCAGCGATTACTCCACCACACCGCTCGATTTGCAGATAGAAGGCGTCGAGAACTTGCAAGCCGCAAAGGTAACCATCGAGAACGCTGGGAACCCGCTAGTCGGTGAACCTGGCGAGAGCGAATTCGTGGCGCACGCGCTTGTCGACGACGCCGTCGTCAGCGTCAGCTCGCACGATGAACAAGCACTCCGCCAGCTCATGGAAAAGCAAGTAAATAAGGTGGCAAACCGCTAAGACAACGGCGAGAATTCATCCAAGGAAAAAACGGATTCCACCGGCACTCCAAAATACTGCGCAATACGCAAAGCAAGATGCAACGACGGTGCAGACTCGCCGCGCTCTAGGTAACCAATCGTCTGATAGTGAATGCCTAGGGCCTCGGCGAGTTCACGTCGGCTGATTCGCCGGTCAGTACGCATCACAGCGATGCGGTTGTGAACTATATCTTCAGTCATTTCTAAATTCCGATTTGGGCCCGAGTCTTGGATTGGATATTGGCGAGGGAGCCAAAAGTCTCCTTGCGGAAGCTATAGCGTAGCAAGGCAATAACAACTATAAATCCAACGATGATCCAAGTAAGAAGAACCCCCACAGCTAGCACAGGGGTGAATTCTCCGCCGTACTCCCACTGCGCAGGATTATCCGAGATCCACCGCGATAGGTGTCCGGACCAGTAGCACATGTACTACATACTGAAAGGGGTGACTTCACTGTTGATAAGCTCACCGCATGCCAACACCAGAAATTCACGTAAGCGCTGTCATTTTCCACAACTCAGAAGGCCATGTCCTTTGCGTGCGAAAGAAAAACACCACCGCGTTTCAGTTTCCGGGCGGTAAGCCAGACGCCGACGAAACACCCCTCCAAGCTGCAGTGCGCGAGGTTGGAGAGGAAATTGGCGTCACGCTTGATGGCGCCCTACTTAGCCCACGCGGCACCTTCCGCGCAGCCGCCGCCAACGAGAAAAATCATGAGGTCATTGCAGATGTCTTCAGCTATCCATCCCCTGTCATCCCAAACATTGCAGCGGAGATTGCCGAGTACGCATGGGTAGATTTGGCCGAACCTCACGTTGAACTCGCACCGCTTCTGAAAACCCCTGCACTACGCGAGAAGCATTGTTAGATTGCGGTCACGAGCAGCATAGAGCGACATGTTGGAGTTGCTGTCTTTGGCCGCGTAAACCTTCCACTTACTGCACTTTCATGACACAATGGCCTGCATGAGCAAAGTACGTAAGTCCGCACTGTTGACTGCAGCCACCGCAATCACCGTTTCCCTTGCCACTCCAGCCGCCTCCGCCGACATGGTGGATGACTACCTCGCGAAGGTTCCTGCGGGCCAGATCTCCTGCGATCAGGCAAGCCGCTATTACACCAACGCTTCCGACTACAACTCCAAGAAGTCCCAGGCGCTCGCCGCGGCTAATTTCCACCCGCGTGGTGGCGAAATCCGCGATGCCATCGCGCGCGCGGATGAGGCAATCGCGCGTTGTGGTCTAAATGGTGGCGCTCCGGCCCCAGCTCCAGCTCCAAAACCAGCTCCAGCTCCAAAACCAGCACCTGCCCCAGCAAACGTGATTTCGGTTGGTGTGGTTCCTGGCCAGCCTACGGTTGATGTGCCGGTTGGCCCGCAGGTCTTCCGCATTCCGGACATCAACAAGATCATCCAGGATCTCTTCTCCCAGGCACAGTCCCAGGTTTCGCAGCTTTCTTCCTTCTAGGAGGACAGAAAGTACTCGTCCGCGTGCAGCGCACATCCAGTATTGAATGTGTGCCCGCAGCGGACGCATTTGTACGTGGCGGTATAGGTGGCATAGTCCATCTGCGTGCCGCATGCACCGCACATGACGGCCTGCTCATCGCGGGGCATAGGACCCGAACCACTCGCGGCAGGTAGCGCACTTGTTTGCCACGACGTCGACAAGCGAGTGCCCCATGAATCATTAGCGGGTAAGACCCCACATAACCTGATCGAGCGCGCAAGAATCGTGCGGCAGATCTGGATGCGCTGCTGGGGCCTCACAGACGTCGCCCAAGCTGACGTTTTCAACGTCGGCGCCTGGTACCGCAGTAAGCTTCGAGGTTTCGTTCGGCGTGACGGTGGTATCCGCCGGGCTATAGATCGAGGTGTACTTAACCCCCGGCGCGGTATCGGGCAGTTTGTTCATTTTCTCAATAAAGTCCGAGCCCTGCAGCTGCTGAATGCCGGCCGTAGTGCCCAAGAAGGCAGCCAGCTTCGGCATAACCTTGGCAATATCACTCAACGCAGGTCCCATACCGCTCAGCGTAGTGCCGTGATAGTTGCCACCGATTGCGACAACACGGGAGACCTCCTCTGGGGAACCGTAGAGCTGCGTGAAAGTCTTGGTGTGCAGCCCGCCCTGGGAATGGCCCACGAGGTTGACTTTGTCAGAGCCAGTAGCGGACCGAACATACTCGATTTGCTCTGCAATCTCGCGAGCAGAAGCATCAAGATCCCCAATCGCCTTCATGGCCGGGATAGCATTCTGCAACGTGACATCGTCCGCGCCGTAGTCGAATGCCCACACGCACATGTTTTGCTCCTGCAGCCGCGGAATCAGATCCGTCCACGCCGAGGAATTGTCGCTGGTGCCATGAATGAGAACCACTGGCTCAACCTCAGAAACGCAGCTCGGATCGTTGATGCCGTAGCTCTCTGGCACTGAGGTCTCAAAAGTAGCAGCTTGAGCAGGTGCGATGGACACGGTAGCGGCTAGAAAAGAAGCCGTGAGGAAGGTGGTAATTCGACGCATGCCCCACAGAATAGACCCTGCTCACGGATTTTATTCAAGATAGGGTGGCCGGGTGTGTACGTTCGGATAATACTCAAAGTGTCAGAAACTCGAGGCACCACCAGCGCCGGAGAACCCCGAGCTAAAGTTGCTGCTCACATTGGGTGAAGAAGCTACGGAAGCGCTATTCCATGAGCTGATCGCCATAAAAGGTACGAATCCGTGATAACCCACTCCCGGATAGAAGGAAGACTCGTCAATACGCGGGCGCGCCGCCAACTCATCCGCTTCGTTTTCCTTTTGTAACTGCGTTTGGATCTGCCCAAAGAGCGTGGCTGCGCGCTCCACTAGCTCGAGGTAACGATCCATAAATTCAGGCGCGGCCGCATCGATCTCCTCGGAAACGGCAATTAGCCGGGATGCTTCTTCCGCGACCCCGCCCGTGGATTCCGTGCGCGCCTCAATCAGGTCCTTGCGTAGCTCATAGAGTTCCTTGCGGCGCGCGTTAACGTCAGCATGCTCGACGGCATACAGACGGTCGATGTTGTGTTCTGCGGTATCTACGCGATCACAGATGGATTTCGCTTCCTCGATTCCACTCGCCGCTTGTTCGAAGTCCTCGTCGGAGGACTGCTCGTTCAGGCTGGCAAAAGGGCTAACTTTATCGTCGAGATTGAGGAACTCGTCGCGCAATTGCTCCCATTCCTCGCGCATCCGGGCGTCGACAAGCGCTGATTGCAAAGAGTGCGCACGCACGTCGATGGCATTCAAGCGTTGAGCGATATCCCCATAAGCCCGTGAAACGTATTTCCAATCCTCACGGGCGGTCGCAATACGCTGCGCTTTCCGACGCCGCGTAGCGCCCACCGCAGCCACGATTCCTCCGGCAGCCGCACCTGCGCCGAAACCACCAAAGCCAATACCGAGACCGCGGTTAGCCTTAGCATCGGAATAAAGCTCCTCACTGACCTTGTCTGCATCGGCAGCATAGTCAGCGCCAGCGAAAAGACCTGCCGGGATATTTCCTGCCTTCACGCCCGGTTTGATCTCTTCGATTGCGTCTTCCAAATGGCCATCATCGAGTTCCAGGGACAGGTCCTTCGCCACATCGTTGCCCGCGAAGATGAAAGCCTGACGTGGATCGAGGCCCACGCCAACGAAGAGCTGGCCATCGGTGAAATGGTCATCGCCAATGAGGTCTGGGTGATTATCGCGTAGATACTCTTCGACGGAATCTTCTACCTCGTCCTTGTTCTTTTTGAAGACAAGGTAGTTCAGCTGCTTGACCGGAGCTGCGAAGTGGATTCGCTCAACGTCACGACGCATGCGTGCTTCGTCATCGGGGTTTAAGACATCTTCGGGATCCATGATCTCGACCTTGACGTCTGCGGACCTCTCGACGGAATAATCTGCTTGCTCCGGAGATGCCGCAAGCGTGGCAACACCGAAAGCAGTGCCGCCGCCAACCAAAAGCGCTGCTGCTGCAGATGCCGCCAGAATCTTTTTCATTCCAATCTCCATTCTCGCTTGGTGCGCAGCCATGCCAGGACTGCCTTGACGCGGCGGTTTTCGTCTTCGGGGCTGAACCCGAGCTTCATGAAAACATTCGCCACGTGTTTGCTTACTGCACCGGCAGTGAGCACGAGCTTGCCTTCGATCTCGCGATTGCTGGCGCCTTGTGCCATCAAGGCTAGTACCTCGCGTTCTCGGGGCGTGAGCTTATCGACGCCCATCTTCCGGGAGGAGAGCAAAGTACTCACGACTTCCGGATCTACCACGGTGCCACCTGCAGAGACCGTATCCAGTGCATGGATGAACTCATCCACATCGGCGATTCTTTCCTTGAGAAGATAGCCGAATCCCCCGTGTTCGATGAGTCCGTCCAGGTAGCTGGCGGCGACGTATTGGCTCAACACCACGACGGGCTGCTCGGGCGTACGTTTGCGAATCTCATTGACTGCTCGCAGGCCGTCGTCCTGCAAAAGCGGCGGCATCCTGACGTCGGTGACAATGATGTCGAATCCTTCTGCCGCAGCACGCAATTGATCAGCATCTTCGACCGTGGTGACCTCATGGTCCAAGGAACGCAGGAGTTGTTCGATTGCCGCACGCAGCAGGGCGGAGTCTTCAGCAAGCAAAATTTTCATGGCAGTTTCATCCTTAACCGTGCGCCCTGATCAGTGTCTTCTAGTTTCACGCTTCCGCCCAGGGCTATGGCGCGCTCTTCCAGGCCGGCGATGCCGGTTCCCTCGCCTGCGGTTAACCCGTGCCCGTTATCGGTGATGGAAATTTTTATTCCTTCTCGGTAATCCAGCTTCACAGTCGCTGCAGTGGCCTCACCGTGCTTTACGGCGTTGGTTAGCCCCTCTGCCACGCAGTGATAGGCCAACAAGGCGCTGGTTTCATCAAGGGAGCGTTCTACGCCCTTGCATTCGAGGGTGGTCTCCAGCCCGGAATGGACGAGGAGTTCTTCGAGAGCCGGAATCAGGCCATTATCGAAGAGGACCTGTGGCGCGATGCCGCGGACCGTATCGCGCAATGCGGCAAGAGCGAGGCTGGCGTTGTGGTCGGCGGCGTCGAGAGCCGCGGTGTCTCCCCTTTTCGCCGCGGCTAGGTTGAGCTTGAGCGCGGTGAGGTACTGCTGCGGGCCGTCGTGTAGCTCCCGTTCGATGCGGCGGCGCTCGCCGGAGAAGGCGTCGATAAGCGTGGCTCGCGCATCGCTCTCCA